>CARQVR010000034.1 GCA_949051815.1 uncultured Lachnospiraceae bacterium | reverse complement strand
TTAATCATCATAGTGTCCTCTGCATGATATGATTTTAATATTTTGCAATTCATCAATATCATATACCAATCGGTTTTTTTCATCAATCCGTCTGGAATATCCGGGACGATATTTCAGTGGCTCCGGCTTTCCAATGCCTTGCATTGCCCCATTTCGCTTAATATCCACTAATAGACTATTGATTCTCTTTGCTGTTTTCCTGTCTTGAGACTGCCAATAAATGTAATCAGAAAATCCTTTGTCTGTAAAAGTAAAATCATTCATCTTTATGTTTCATCCGTTCCATCCAATTTAATACTTTTTCAGTAGGTTCCCAGTCATCAGATTCCATTGCCTGCAATTCTTCCATACTGAAAGAAATGGATTCCCCATTTTCTAACTGCTTATAACTCCTGTCCAGCATAGCCAGATATTCTGCGTTTCTTCTGGCTTTTGCCATTTCGTTATATTCCTTTTCTGATACGATTACTACATTTTCATTTTTAGGTCGTGACACAATAAGCGTTTCGCCGCTTATTACTTTATTACACCATTCCTTAAAATTTTCACGCACATCCATGCTCTTTACTGCTAACATAGTATCACCTCATAATTTCGTATGGTTTTTCGTACTTTTATTATATATAGTTATTATGCGTCTGTCAAATTGATTTATGTTGGAAATGAAGAGAAATTGAAAACAGCCCCATCCGTAAAGGATAGGGCGGGGCGATTGGAAGTTACCTTTCATTTTTCTCAGACCTTTCTGCTATATGACATACGGATGTATTTGCTTTCCCACAAATCATCTTCCGGTCCGTACTCCGTTATCTAGCAGTCGTGGTGAAGATCCTCCGCAATTTCAAGAATGACATCTTTTAACTCCAGCTTATCAAGATACTTTTGTGGAATGGCTTCAAAGCCGAGTGCCGTTCCGAGTATATTTCCTGTAACCGCGCCGGTGGAGTCGCTGTCGCCATCATGGTTGACTGCGGCTGCAACACCGTTTACAAAATCGTCAGAATATTTGAGCGCACAGTATATCGCTATTGCGAGTGTTTCCTCCGCCACCCATCCTTCCCCGAGCTGTCGGATCGCGTCGAGGTCATCCGCGTTTTCACTGGACAGCGCAATGGCTTTTTTTACCAGTGTCAATAGTTCATCCATGTGTTTCGCTTTTGGAAAGACGGAGGGTATCACACGGATAGCGTCACTGACCGCCTCGAAAATTGTATCACCGTTTTCAGCAATCCTCAAAATGATATGAACAAGCATAGCAGCAGGAATATATCCCAACTCATGCCCGTGGGTCAGAGCCGCCGCCTTTGCTCCGATGATGTCGATTTTTTCCGGCTCATACCGTTTGTCACTAAAATACAGTCCTATCGGCGCGACACGCATAATTCCGCCGCATCCCTTGCTGTTATTTAATGGGCTGTCCAAGGTGCCGGCCTCACCCTGCGCCAAAGCCGACAGACAAGTATTTCCGGGTGCTCTGCGGCTGAACATCTCAGGGACATTTACCAGCCATGAGTAATGATATTCCTCTGGCAGAGGATATTTTTCCATCTGTGTCCGATACCAGTCTGTGTAACTATAAGCAATGTAACTGACGTAGTTTCCCATAATACCCCGTGTCATACCTCTGGTAGTTCCGATCAGAAGCCCTGTTGCGGTGAAAAGTGTCATTTGTGTATCATCGGATATTTCAGCAATGCCGTTATGAAGTTCATAGTTAGTAATGCCGCTCTTTCCATATTTTTGGAATATTGTTGATGCAGGCAAAAACTCCACCGCATATCCAAGCGCATCACCAACGGCTCCGCCAATTAAACATCCTTTGAATTTACTTAAATCCCGCATTGAAGCCTCCTGCTTCCCTCCGGTCTTTTGCCATTATACATCCACCCACATGATGAAGTCCACTTTTTTAGCGTCCGTAAAGCCAGTGTGAGGGTATTTTTCATTAAACAATCGGAGGATAGTTTGTCCGTCGGCTGAATCCAGAAATTCATAAAACCGGCTGCAATACTCATGGTACAGCCTGATAATTTCCTTTTGGCGGTTAGATGTATCTCCGCCATAGCCGGGTAGTTTCATTTTGAAATGGTTCTCTGCAACAATTTTATCCCATATAGGTCTGTTCGGATTGATAACGTGGATCAGCTTACTGGAAAATGATAATTCAAGCGCGCCCTCGGATTCTTTCAGATAATCCAGTGTTTCCTCAAAAGTTACGCCCTTGTCCTTCTTCTGTTCGAGAAATGAATAGAATCTGTCGTAATACTCGCTCTTTCTGGAACGCATAACAAAGAAATCATTAAAGGCTCGCTGAAAGTCTTTGTTAATGGAAACATCTGTCCAGTAAAGGCTGTCCATAATACGCTTGTATTTCTTCATGCCGATAGACAGTTTTTTATTATCGGCTAATATCTGTTCGACGGTCTGAATGTTTAACATGTATCTATCAACTCCCTGCACGTTTCATACTGAATATTCATAGATACATACTATCATACGGCAAATCAAATAGCAATACATATATCACATTATATTTGCATTGAATAACATTTCACTATGTGCCATAGATTAGCAATACCAACACACATTATAATGTACTCAAAATGTATGGAGGTATTGAGACTATGGAAAAATTTGTTGTCGTACCAAAGGAAGATAAAGCCGTAACCATGACTATCCGTATAGACCGAGCATTGCAAGAAGCATATAACGAACTATCTAATAAAACCAACCGTTCACGAAACGAGCTGATTGGTATGGCTCTGCAATATGCCCTGGACAACATGGAGATTAAGGGCAAAGAGTAAATCTCCTGTCTTATGACAAATGGTATAATTCTGACAGTAACTTTAGACTGTCTGAAAATCCTTGCCGATAGGCAACACGTCCATATTCAGCACCAACAGCATTATTGGAAATCCGTGTTGCCTTTTGGAAATCTTCATCTTGTTGTAATGACGATTCTAATGCACCATGTATTCTTTCATCCCACAAATAATTCAACAGGGTAGCACATGAATGCCGTAACCCATGCAAGGGTATCTCTGGTAACGATTCTGGCTTCTGTTTCTTCGCTTCTTCGGGGTTTTCCTCACCCATTTGTTATACCGCCTTATATGGCGCTTATACGCTTGATATGAGGTGGAACGCCCAATCAGCCTGCATCGTCCTGTATAAACAGATTTCCGTCCCCCTGCCACACTGTACCGAGGCTGAACCGATATTGATTGTACTCGCTTCGGTACTGCTTCAACAAAGGCGTCAAATCGTCGGGAAATGTTACAGTACGGATGGATGTAGATGTTTTCGGTTTCTTGATTCCATATCCAATGACTGCAGGAACATTAACGACTGTTCGGGAGTGAAATATTTCAGTGTGGTTTCTTCGTCCTTATTTTTTGCCAGTTTCGCATCTCTGCATGGATTAACTTGTATTATCTGCCACCGCACCGCAGTACGGAACATACCGCATATAAATATAAATGGTTGATTCATAGGCTTTTCGGAGGATTGTAATCCGTTTTGCAGGAAGCTGACAAAAACTCTAACAAATTCCATATTACAGACCGCAATGAACTATCATATAGAAATAAAAAAGCCCTGAATATTCAGGACTTCTACAAAAGCTGCTGACGGGAATCGGACCCGTGACCTCCGCACTACCAATGCGACGCTCTACCGACTGAGCCACAGCAGCCTGACGAAAAGGTTGTTCCTTCTGTCACCGTGTTACAGTTTATCAAAAAGGTAAAAACTTGTCAAGACTAAAAATGCATGGATTTTTTGACCGGTTTTGTAAATTATTACAAATGAATGACTTGTTTTTTTGTATTCATTTAGCAATAATTGTTTAACCGAGAGCAAGAAGTGTAAAGAATAAACAAATGTAACTGAATAAAATAAAAGTACGCTATCAAAATACACAAGATAGTGGCTGCAAAAAACGTGTAAAAGAAAAGGAGGATGAAAGATGAAAAAGTTTTTAGCATGTATGTTGTGCGGCTGTATGGCAGCTTCTCTTCTGACGGGCTGCGGCGGCGGTGAAAGCAGTGCACCGGCAGCAGATTCAGGCGACAGCGGGGCAGCACAGGAGACTCCGGCAGCGGATTCCGGCAGCGACAGCGCAGAGACATCGGACGCAGGTACATCCGGCGGCGGCTCTGATACGATCAATGTGTGGGCGTTTACCGATGAGGTGCCCGGTATGATTGAGAAGTATATCGAGGCGCATCCCGAATTCGGTTACAAGATTAACACCACAATTATTGCGACCACAGACGGCGCTTACCAGCCCGCTCTCGATCAGGCGCTGGCAGCAGGCGGTGCGGAAGCGCCCGACCTTTACTGCGCTGAGGCAGCATTCGTTTTGAAGTATACGCAGGGCGATGCAAGCCAGTACGCAATGCCTTACGCTGATATGGGCATTGATGTGGACGCGAAGTTAAAGGAAGCGGATATCGCACAGTACACGGTTGATATCGGAACCAACCCCGACGGCCAGTTAGTAGGCCTCGGCTATCAGGCAACGGGCGGCGCATTCATTTACCGTCGTTCCATTGCTAAGGATGTATGGGGCACAGATGATCCGGC
This sequence comes from uncultured Lachnospiraceae bacterium, assembly GCA_949051815.1. Classification (GTDB taxonomy): domain Bacteria; phylum Bacillota; class Clostridia; order Lachnospirales; family Lachnospiraceae; genus UBA3282. The sequence continues at coordinate 28,457 of CARQVR010000034.1, read as the reverse complement.
TGAGATCGAGAAGAAGATCGGCCCCGGCTGGGATCAGTTCTTTACGGCAGCAGAAGATCTGAAGGCAAAGGGCTACGGCATTATATCCGGCGACGGCGATATGTGGCACGCAGTTGAGAACAGCTCCGATCAGGGATGGATCGTTGACGGTAAGCTCACCATCGATCCCAAGCGTGAGGAGTTCCTTGACCTCTCCAAGAAGTTAAAGGACAATGGTTACCATAATGATACGCAGGACTGGCAGGATGCATGGTTTGCCGATATGAAGGGTGAAGGCGAGAAGGGTATCTTCGGTTTCTTCGGCCCCGCATGGCTGATCAACTACACCATGGCTCCTAACTGCGGCGGCGCAGCCGTAGGCGAAGGTACATACGGCGACTGGGCAGTCTGCACGCCTCCCATCGGTTTCTTCTGGGGCGGCACATGGATTCTTGCAAACAAGGACAGCCAGAAAGCGGAAGCTGTCGGCAAGATCATCGAGTGGATTACGCTGGACAGCTCGGAGGAAGGTCTGCAGTACAAGTGGGCGAACGGCACATTGAACGGTGAGGGCGGCACGAAGGACGCGGTTGCAAGCGGCACGGTTATGTCCAAGTCCGACGGTTCCATTGATTTCCTTGGCGGACAGAACATGTTTGATGCATTCGTTCCTGCGAACCAGTATGCGAAGGGTACCAACCTGACACAGTACGACGAGACCATCAACCAGTACTGGAGAGATCAGACTCGTGAGTATACATCAGGCAACAAGTCCCGTGAGCAGGCAATCGCTGACTTTAAGCAGCAGGTAGCTGACAATCTGGATGTTATTGTAGAGTAAGTTACAGACACATAGAGTAATCATAATAACTGTTATGGCAGGGCGGACACATTAGCGTCCGCCCTGTTGAAATGAAGGGTAATAAAAATGATTGCGGGAAGGTGGGGAAGGATGAAAAGTAAGAAACCGGGTTATGACAGATATGCGAAATACGGTTATCTATTTAGTATTCCGTTTGTGATCGCATTTTTATTGTTTTCGTTATATCCGACCGTGTATACGGCGGTGATCGGATTTACCGATCTGAAGGGTCTGGGGAAGACGGATATTCATTTCCTGACAGACGATCTTTTCAGGAACTTTAAGACGGTATTGTCGAGTCCGTCATTTCAGCTGGCGTTTCGGAATACGGTAGTCATATGGCTTGCAAACTTTATTCCGCAGATGCTACTCGCTCTTCTGTTAGCGGCGTGGTTTACAGATAAGAGGAGCAAGGTAAAGGGACAGGGTGCGTTTAAGGTACTGCTCTATATGCCGAATATCATTACGGCGGCGACAATCGCTATCCTGTTCAGCGGATTTTTCGGGTATCCGATGGGGCCGATCAACGATCTGCTCGTGCGGTTCGGATTCATCGATGCGCCTATAGAATTATTGAGAAGTAAGGCTGTGGCAAGAGGCGTTGTGATCTTTATCCAGACATGGATGTGGTACGGTTCCACCATGATTACGCTGATTTCCGGCATTCTGGGAATCAGTCCGGAAATATTTGAGTCGGCGGAGGTGGACGGCGCGAACCGCGTGCAGACTTTCTTCTATATTACATTGCCCAACATTAAGACCATACTGCTGTTTACGCTTGTGACGAGTCTGATCGGCGGTCTGAATATGTTCGATATTCCGAGACTGTTCCAGGACGGCAAGCCGGACGACGCGACGCTGACAACCAGTCTGTTTATCTACAAGCAGGCGTTCAGCGGAAGCTATATGTACAACAGGGCGGCTGCGGCGAGCATGGTTATGTTCCTGATTATAGCGGTTCTCGCGGCAATCATGTTCTTTGTTATGAGGGATAAGGACGAGGCGAAGCTGAATAAGCAGATCAGGCAGCAACAGAAGGCTTACATGAAAAAACTGAAAGCCGGAAAGGAGAATGCATCATGTTAAAAAATAAAGAAAATCGTGTAATGAAGATTGTGATTTATGTGGTATGCACCTTTTTGGCGATTTTGAGTGTCCTGCCTTTCTGGATTATGATTGTGAACGCGACCAGATCAACGACAGAGATCCAGCAGCATGCAATCTCGCTGATTCCGTCCTCCTATATGATGAACAATATTAAGATCCTGCTCGGCAAGAGCTTTAATCCGGCAGTCGGTTTTGCCAATTCGCTGATTATTTCCATAGGAGCGACCGCGCTGGCGATCTATTTCTCCTCGCTGACGGCATATGCGCAGGTAGCTTATAACTGGAAGTTAAAGAACGCGTTTTTCAGCTTTATTATGGTAGTTATGATGATTCCGGCACAGGTGACGATGATCGGTTTCTATCAGATGGTTTATAAGATACATATGACGAACAGATTGTCCATGCTGATCCTGCCGGCCATCGCGTCACCGACCATGGTATTCTTTATGAGACAGTACTTACAGCCGACGCTGTCCATGGAGATCGTGCAGTCTGCCAGAATTGACGGCGCGAAAGAGTTTATGATCTTTAACAGGATTGTGCTCCCTATTATGAAACCGGCCATCGCTACACAGGCGATTTTCAGTTTCGTGGCGAGTTGGAATAACCTGTTTACACCGCTAGTACTTTTGACGGATCAGAAGAAATATACCATGCCCATCATGGTCAGCCTGTTGAAGGGCGATATCTACAAGACCGAGTACGGCTCTGTCTATATGGGACTGACGTTGACGGTGTTACCGCTTATCGTGGTATACCTGCTTTTGTCCAAGTATATCATAGCAGGTGTGGCGCTCGGCGGCGTCAAAGGGTAATTTACACTTCTTCGTGGCGCAGCTTGTTGCGGTATTCCGTGGGGGAACAGTTTGTGTATTTGCTGAAACAGCGGTTGAAGGTAGTCAGGTTGTTGAAGCCGCTGCGAAAAGCGATATCCGTAATGGGACGGTTCCTGTCTTCGGTGAGCAGTGACTGCGCCGCCTGAATCCGCTTATAGCACAGATAGTTGTGAAACGTTGTGTTGGTGTGCTGCTTGAACAGGCGGGTAAAATGGTATTTGGAAAAGCCGATATACTCCGCCGCCTGCTCCAGTGTCAGGTCATCCGCGTAGTGGGTGTCGATAAAGTTGAGCAGGTTGGCGAACAGCGCGTAGTTTTCCGACTGCTTGTCACCGGTGTTTTCGATGCTTTGGTCCGCGTTCTGGAGGTAGTGATTGGCGCCGATGGCGGCAAAAAGCTCCAGCAGCACGGAGTAGATAGAGATTTCCCAAAAGACCTGATGGGAGAAATAAAGACCGGCCATCCGCATCAGGGCATCATAAACCTGCCGGTAGATTTCAGGGCGCAAAGCGGCTGTGCACAGATATGGTTCGATGAAAGCCGGGTTCAGCGCTTTGTAGTCCTGAAAGCATTGCAGCATTTCAATGTCGACGAGAAAGATGAAGCGCGCGCCGGACGGCTCACTGTGCAGTTCGTGCAGCATATAGGGCGGGATAATCAGAATGTCTCCCGGTTTCAGTGTGTAAGTGCTGCTGTTGGTGGTAATGATATATTGATTTTCCGCGCAGACAATGATTTCCATGGCATTGTGGTAGTGATTCGCATAGCCTTCGGGCTGGGTATTATACCAGATGCGCAGGTGGGATTGAGCGATATAGTCAACATACTCCCGTGAGCCGTTTACCGACCGTTCTTTTGAGGTCTGGTTCAGACTACTCGAAATTGAGGGGGGGGGGGTAAAGTTTTTCATATTTCACGTGTTTCACTCCTGTCATTTATAGGATAGGTATGGTATGATAAACTAATATATTAAATACTGTAGTTTCTGTAATTAATATCGGGTAAATTATGCGGTAATTCTTGGGACGCAGACTGCCGGGTCTGCGTCAGTGATGTTATATCTCAGAGGCGAAAACCTTAGGCAAAGCCAGCAAGAATTACGAAGTAATTCTTGGGACGCAGACTGCCGGGTCTGCGTCAGTGATGTTATATCTCAGAGGCGAAAACCTTAGGCAAAGCCAGCAAGAATTACGAAGTAATTCTTGGGACGCAGACTGCCGGGTCTGCGTCAGTGATGTTATATCTCAGACGCGAAAATCTTAGGCAAAGCCAACAAGAATTACGGAGTAATTCTTGGGACGCAGACTGCCGAGTCTGCGTCTATTATACTCTATGGAGAAAAAAGTCGCAACCGGACGATTTTTTCCAAGGTCAGAGTCCGGCAAAACCGGGCGGAAAGGATAAGGAAATATGACGAGAAAAGAGGCGACACGCAGGGCAAAAGAATTAGTAGGTCAGATGACAGTGGAGGAGAGGGCTTCCCAGCTTCGCTATGACGCGCCGGCGATTGAAAGGCTTGGGGTACCGGCCTATAACTGGTGGGGAGAGGCATTGCACGGTGTGGCGAGAGCCGGCGTGGCGACCAGTTTTCCGCAGGCGATCGGTATGGCTGCCGCTTTTGACACGGAATTATTACGAAAGGCCGGGGATGTGGCGGCAACGGAGGGAAGAGCGAAGTATAATGCCTACTCTTCGGAAAATGACAGGGATATCTATAAAGGACTGACTTTCTGGTCTCCCAATGTGAATATTTTCAGGGATCCCAGATGGGGGAGGGGACAGGAGACATACGGGGAAGATCCCTATCTGACATCCAGACTGGGCGTGGCTTATGTGGAAGGGCTGCAGGGGGATGACAAAGAGACACTGAAATCCGCGGCATGTGCCAAGCATTTTGCGGTGCATTCCGGGCCGGAGGCGGTGCGCCATGAGTTTAACGCTGTGGCCACAAAGAAGGATATGGCGGAGACCTATCTGCCTGCTTTTAAAGCCTGCGTGCAGGAGGCAGGGGTGGAGGCCGTGATGGGCGCTTACAATCGGACAAACGGGGAGCCGTGCTGCGGCAGTAAGACGCTGATGCAGGATATTCTCCGGGAGGAATGGAAATTTGAAGGGCATTACGTGTCTGACTGCTGGGCCATTAAGGATTTTCATGAAAGACATATGGTGACCCATACCATGGAGGAGTCGGCGGCGCTTGCCTTAAAGAGCGGCTGTGACATCAACTGCGGCGTGACTTATCTGTATCTGCTGAAAGCTTTGGAGCAGGGGCTGGTGACGGAGGAAGAGATTACGGAGGCTGCCGTGCGCGCCTTTACTGCAAGATACCTGCTCGGACTGTTTGACGGGAGTAAGTACGACGAAATTCCCTATGAAAAGGTGGAGTGTGAGGAGCATCTGGAGGTAGCGCAGAAACTCACAAGAGAGTCGGTGGTGCTGCTTAAAAACGACGGGGTTCTTCCGTTAAAAGATACGGCGGGAAAGACCATCGGTGTGATCGGGCCGAATGCGAACAGCAGGGAGGCGCTGGTCGGGAATTATCACGGCACTTCCTCACGATATATTACGATTTTAGAGGGAATACAGGATAAAGCCGGGCATAATACCAGGGTTCTCTACTCAGAAGGCTCGCACTTGTTTAAAGACCGGGTGGAAAATCTGGCATGGGAAAACGACCGCATTGCAGAGGCGGTTACGGTTGCGAAGCACAGCGATGTGGTGGTGCTCTGCGTGGGATTAAATGAGACGCTTGAGGGAGAAGAGGGAGATACGGGCAACAGTTATGCTTCCGGGGATAAGGATGATCTGCTTCTGCCGGCGCCCCAGAGAAAGCTGATGGAGGCAGTATTTGCCGTAGGCAAGCCCGTGGTGGTATGTCTGATGGCGGGAAGCGCGATTGATTTGTCCGAAGCGCAGGAGAAGGCGGCGGCAGTTTTGCAGCTCTGGTATCCAGGCGCGAGAGGCGGAAAGGCGGTGGCGGACATTCTGTTTGGGGACTGCTCTCCGTCGGGTAAGCTGCCGGTGACTTTCTACCGCACGCTGGATGAACTGCCGGATTTCGAGGACTACAGCATGAAGGGGAGAACCTACCGCTATATGGAGCAGGAGGCGCTTTATCCGTTCGGATACGGGCTGACTTACGGCGATGTGCAGGTGGAAAAGGCAGAACTTGTTTCAAAGGATGAGAAGACAGGCGATATAACCGTGCATGTAACGGTGAAAAACGCGGGTGATACCGCAACAGGCGACGTAATTCAGATTTATGTGAAGGATACGGAATCGCCATTCGCCGTGCCAAATCACAGTCTCTGTGCATTTGAGCGGGTATTTCTGAAAGCGGGAGAGAGCAGGGAGACAGACCTGACCGTTTCCGGCGATGCTTTTCTTGCGGTAAATGAGGAGGGAGTCTTTGTCGAAGGCGGCGGTCATTATGTGCTCTATGTGGGCACCGGACAGCCGGATCAGCGGACGGCTGTGCTTACGGGTAAGAAATGTGCAGAGATTGTCGTGGGTTAGCGTGAAAAGTGCACAATACCATATCTTGTATATAGCGGTTGAGATTTTTATCTCTTCCGCTATATCTTGTTTTTAGAAGTACGATTATCGTTATTTCGTTCGTAATTTTTCTACAGGACAATTCTGTCCTTCCGGTTGCATTTCCGGATCGACTGTGTTATATCTGGGTTATACAATAAATCAGGGCTGTGGATCCCAGCCTGTAACCGTTTCTATGGAGCATTGCTCCGTCACCTTTATCTAAGAAAGGAAGGCAAATCTATGAAGCAAAAAGAAAGTAACGTTCAGACAAATTTTTCACCGACAGCCGCATCTTCCCATGGCAGATCCTATGAGTATGCCAACGGAGACATCCCCTACAATATGACGAATGATTATATGTTCCGCGCCGTTCTGCAAACGAATAACAAGGTGCTGCGGGGGTTGATCTGTTCCCTCCTCCACCTTGCGGAAGCGGAGGTAAGAGCGGTTGAGATCACCAATCCCATCATTCTGGGAGAAGCTGTCAGGGACAAAGAATTTCGTCTGGACATCAATGTAATCATGAATAATTCTGTTTTGATTAATATGGAGATGCAGATTACGAATAAGCTGAATTGGGAAGACCGTTCGGTTATGTATTTATGCCGTTCGTTTGACCAGCTAAACCGCGGGCAGGATTACAGGGAGGCAAGACCGGCTGTACATATCGGGTTTCTTGATTATACGTTGTTTGACGAGTATCCCGAGTTTTATGCGTCTTACAAGCTGATTAATGTGAAAAACCATCAGAAGTATAGTGATAATCTCACCCTGTATGTGGTGGATTTATCCCGCATCGATCTTGCCACGGATGAGGATAAACGGTATCATATTCACGATTGGGCATGTCTTTTTAAGGCTGTCACATGGGAGGAACTGAAAATGATTGCATCGAAGGATGAATATTTAAAGGAGGCGGCGCAGACGATATTCCGGATGAGCGCTGATGATGAAATCCGCAAACGCTGTCGCGACCGGGAGGAATATTATCAGGATTTGCGCAATTATGAGAGGAAGATAGCGGAGAAAGAAGAGAAGATAGAGCAGGACAGGAAGGAACACGAGGAGGATCTGCGCAATTATGAGAGGAAGATAGCGGAGAAAGAGGAGAAGATAGCGCGAGACAGGAAGGAACATGAGGAAGCGATAGCGGAGAAAGAAGAGAAGCTGGCGCGTGCGATAGAGGAAAAAGAGCAGGCGGCGCGCGACTATGAGAAATTGCTGACTGAATACGAATGCAGCAGGAAAGAGCAGGAGGATGAAATGGAACGGCTGCGCATTGAAATCAGGAGATTGAAAAGTAACAGCGAAAAAGGGAAGTAAGGTGAAGCGCGGGTTTCCTTGACAAAATGTCCTGAGTTGCATATTCTAAATATGGTAGAAAAATATTGACGGCATATTTGTTATAGAAGGAGCAGTTCAATGGGCTTTATCGGAAATATAAAGGAGGAAATCCGCATCATCAGGGAGCGTGATCCGGCGATACACTCCAATATGGAGGTTTTCCTCTATCCCAGCTTTAAGGTGATGTGTTATTACCGGCTGGCTCACAGGCTGTATCTGCATCACCATTACTTCTGGGCTCGATGGGTTTCCCAGAAGGGCGCGCGCCGGACGGGCATCGAGATTCATCCGGGAGCGCGGATCGGTAAAGGGTTTTTTATTGACCACGGAAACGGTGTCATTATCGGGGAAACTACGGTGATTGGTGATAACGTCACGCTCTATCAGGGTGTGACGCTTGGCGGAACAGGCAAGGAGCAGGGAAAAAGGCATCCTACGATCGGGAACAATGTCATGATAAGCACCGGTGCGAAGGTACTGGGTTCCTTTAAAATCGGTGATAACAGCAAAATCGGAGCCGGCAGTGTGGTGCTAAACGAGGTGCCTCCCAATTCCACGGTGGTGGGCGTGCCCGGGCGCGTCGTCAAGCGTGCCAACATGGCGCTGCCGCAGGAGGAGCTGGATCAGACCCATCTGCCCGATCCGGTGCGGGAAGACATCATGGGTTTGCAGCGTGCCAACGCAGAGCTGACAAACAGACTGCTTGATCTGGAGCAGGAAATGAAAAGTCTGCGCAGAGAAAAGCGTGGGATAAATGAGAAATGACAGAAATGGTTGACATAACTAAAATGACAGGCAGAAGCGGAATGCAGGCTGCTTTGGCAGGAGGAGATTATGAAAGTTTACAATACGTTGTCTGGGAAAAAAGAGGAGTTTGTGCCGATTGAGGAGGGAAAGGTCAGCATGTATGTCTGCGGACCCACAGTCTACAACCTGATTCATATCGGAAACGCGAGACCGATGATCGTGTTTGATACCGTGCGCCGCTATATGGAGCACAAGGGCTATGAAGTCAATTATGTGTCAAACTTTACGGATGTGGATGATAAGATCATCAAGAAAGCCAACGAGGAGGGGACAGACCCTTCCGTGATTTCGGAACGCTATATCGGGGAGTGTAAAAAGGATATGGAGGCGCTGCATGTGAAGCCTGCCACCACACATCCCAAGGCAACATGCGAGATTGACGGCATGATTGAAATGATTGAGACGCTCATTGAAAAAGGACACGCTTATGCGGCGCAGGATGGCACCGTCTATTTTAAGACCAGAAGTTTTCCGGGATACGGAAAGCTTTCCCATAAAAATCTGGACGATTTGAGGAGCGGGGGCCGTTCTCTGCTGGTTTCCGGCGAGGAGCAGAAGCAGGATCCGCTTGATTTTGTACTCTGGAAACCGAAGAAAGAGGGTGAGCCTTTCTGGGAGTCCCCATGGTGTGAGGGACGACCGGGCTGGCATATCGAATGTTCGGTGATGAGCAGGAAATATCTGGGAGAGGAGATAGATATTCATGCGGGCGGCGAGGATCTGATTTTTCCCCATCACGAAAATGAGATCGCCCAGTCGGAGGCGGCCAACGGCAAACCCTTTGCCAAATACTGGCTGCACAATGGCTTTCTGAATATTGACAATAAAAAAATGTCCAAGTCTCTGGGCAACTTTTTCACGGTGCGGGATATCAGCGAGAAGTATGATCTGCAGGTATTGCGGTTCTTTATGCTTTCCGCTCATTACAGAAGTCCTTTAAATTTCAGTGCGGAGCTGATGGAGGCGGCGAAAAACGGTCTCGAGCGGATTATCACCTGCGTGTCGAATTTAAATTTCCTGCTGGAAAAGGCGGGAGCGCAGGATCTGACTGACGGGGAAGAGAAGGCGCTTGTGCAGGCGAAAGACTTTGTGAGAAAGTTTGACGAGGCGATGGATGACGACTTTAATACGGCGGATGCCGTCTCCGCGATTTTTGAGCTGGTAAAATTTGCCAATACTTCCGTCGGGGAGGGGGCAAGCGCAGCCTTTATCCGGGCGCTTAAGGATGAGATTGTGGAACTTATGGATATTTGCGGTCTTACGGCAGAGCGTGGGCAGGAAATGCTGGACGGGGAGATTGAATCGCTGATACAGGAGAGACAGGACGCCAGAAAGGCGAAAAATTTTGCCAGGGCGGACGAGATCCGTGACCAGCTTTTGGAAAAGGGGATTATTCTGGAAGATACGCGCGAGGGAGTCAAATGGAAGAGAGCATAACGATCCTCGAGGCAATCAAACGGGATTTTGCCTGCGGGGAAATTGACATACGCACCTATTCGCCGCTTGCGCTTGCGTATATCGGGGATGCGGTTTTTGATCTGGTGATCCGTACCGTCGTGGTGGAGAGGGGCAATACCTCTGCCAATAAGCTGCACAATAAAACAGTCACTTATGTGAATGCGCGGGTGCAGGCGCGGATGATCGAGGCGCTTATGGATGAGCTGACCGGGGAAGAGCAGACGGTATACAAGCGTGGGCGAAATGCAAAATCCTATACAACGGCAAAGAACGCCACCGTCATCGAGTATCGGAAAGCGACAGGGTTTGAGGCGCTGTGCGGATATCTGTACCTGACAGGAAAGCAGGAGCGGATGCTTTTGCTGATCAGGAGGGCGGTGGAGCTGGTGGGGATGACGCTCTGAGAGCCGCCCTAAAATCATGCAGAACTTTGTTTCTACATATAAAGTCCATTTGTTAAACGATTATGATATGCCATTAGATGGCTCGTTTCATAGATATGATGATTTAGACAAAGAGACAATTGATTTGGATTTTGGCTTACATAACTATTTTACAGAAATCCGGAAAAAGGAGAATCACTTTGGAAGAAAACACAGGAATCATAGAGGGCAGAAATGCCGTAATCGAGGCCTTCCGGGCGGGCCGTACCATAGACCGGCTCTATGTGCTGGACGGCTGTAAGGACGGTCCGGTCATGACGATCAAGCGGGAGGCGGCCAAACAGGGAACACTGATTAAGTATGTGACAAAGGAACGGCTGGACCAGATGTCCGGGACAGGAAAACATCAGGGCGTGATTGCGGCGGCGGCGGCTTACGGTTATGCGGAGGTTTCGGATATATTGCAGAAGGCGAAGGACAAGGGGGAGGAACCTTTTGTTTTGCTTTTGGACGGTATAGAGGATCCCCACAATCTGGGAGCCATCATCCGCACGGCGAATCAGGCGGGCGCGCACGGCGTCATTATTCCGAAAAACCGTGCGGTGGGTCTGACTGCCACGGTGGCCAAGGCGTCCGCCGGTGCGCTGAACTATACTCCGGTGGCGAAAGTGACGAATCTTGGGCAGACCATTGAGGAGCTGAAAAAGGAAGGGCTCTGGTTTGTATGCGCGGATCTGGACGGCGCGGTTATGTACGGATTGAATTTAAAGGGGCCTATTGGCCTCGTGGTCGGTGCGGAAGGAAACGGAGTAAGCCGCCTTGTCAGGGAAAAATGCGACATGACGGCACAGATTCCCATGCGCGGGGATATTGATTCTCTGAACGCTTCCGTGGCGGCGGGGATTTTAGCTTATGAGATTGTCAGGCAGAGACTAGCCTGAAAATGGCATTCTCCGCCTGCATGGATGGGAATAATGAAGAGAGTAAATGAAATAATGGCGGTCGTGATCCTGTCGCTGATGTCGGTGCTTTTGGCTGCGGTGGGAATGCGGCTGTATGATACATATACTGAAAACAGAGAGATTGAGTCGGAATTAAAGCTGCAGGAAGAAGTGCTCTCGAGAAACAGGGAAGCGCATGACCGTGTGCAGGAGATGCGCAGGGAGATTGAGGCGCTTTCCGGGGACAGGGAAAAACTGGGACAGTTTCTGGAAGAGATCCGGATGGATTACGAGGAGGCTGTTCCTGTTTCTGCGTTGATGGATTTCGATACCGGCGGTATGACCGGGAATCAGGAGATGGAGGAGGCGCAGAACGCCTCTGCTTCTGAGGGTGAGACGGATGCCTCGGGAGATGGGATCATATCGGAGAATACCTTGGATGGATCGGAGGATGCATCAGAGAAGACGGATGAGCTGACGGCGAGCGGCCAGAGCTTTCCGGGAGACGGAAGGTGGCCGGATAACGCGCTGCATGACGGGGCATCCGTCGACGATACGGTATCAGGGAATGCGTTTGGCGTGTCAGAAGACGATACGATATCGGACAATACAATCGGCGGATCAGGGAATGAGAGCGGTATCCAAGGCAGTACGGCTGTTGTGTCGGGTAATACGATTCGTGTGTCAGGCAATATGACTACTGTGTCGGGTAATATGATTAGTGTGTCAGATAATGCGACAAGTATGTCAGATAATACGGCCACAGTGTCCGGTAATGGGGTGAGTGTGTCCGGCAACGATATGGTGTCGGGGAATGAGGTGAGTACGTCCGGCAACGATGTGGTGTCTGGGAATGGAATCAGTGTGTCCGGTAACGATATGGTGTCTGGGAATGGAATCAGTGTGTCCGGCAGCGATATGGTGTCTGGGAATGGAATCAGTGTGTCCGGCAACGATATGGTGTCGGGGAATGGAATCAGTGTGTCCGGCAGCGATATGGTGTCCGGGAATGCGCTCAGCGCATCTGGAAACAGCGTTGTTTCCGGCAATACGAGCGCGTCAGTGTCGGGAAATATGCAGGATCTGCTGCCGAAAATAGAGATGGTGTACCCCGAGATCACACTTGCGCAGCGCAGGCAGATACGAGGTTCGCTGGAGGAGACGCTCCTGGTGAACTGGGAGGATCAGGCGTGTCTGGAGGAGCGGTGCGTGGATTTCTCCGGTAAGAAAATTGCCTGTCTGGGGGACAGCATTACGGCGGCGGCCAATCTGGAAAAGGAAGAAGGCTATCCGGCTTGTTCTTACCCTTCTGTGCTGAAAGAGATTCTGGGGGCAGAGGAAGTATATAATCTGGGCATCGGCGGTTCTTCCATCGGGCGTTACTGGTCGGACGCTTTTGTGGAACGGTATACGCAGATTCCGGAAGATACGGATATTATTATTGTTATGGGCGGCACCAACGACGGGTTCTGTCTGTCCGGAAAAGAGTTTGGCAGCCTTACACAGCGAAAGACCAGGACATTCTGCGGGGATCTGGATGAGCTGATGCGGGGACTTAAGGAGAAATACCCCGATGCGGATATTTTTTTTGCAACACCGCTGCCGAATATTTTGCAGGACTATCTCATGCGGGAGCGGACTTATCTGCTGCCACAGAAGAACATAGCAGATATGATATTAACGCTTTCGGCAAACTATGATTTCCAGGTGATAGACTTGTATAATTCCAATATGCTGGATTCCCATGACGCCGATATTGTGGCGGATTACATGCCGGACGGCGTACATGCCAACAAGGCGGGCTACCGGATTCTGGCTGAGCATATTGCGGCAGAGCTTGTGCGGTATTACGAGGAGGAGTGAACGGCCGCATGGCTTTTGGGTTGACGAATGGCGGCGGATGCGGTATGTTTAATATATGAGAGAACCGTCATCAGGGAAATAATGAAGGAGAATGCGAATGGATTTTTTTGAAAAGATCGGCGACACCATCACCTCAAAGGGAAAAGAAGTATCGGGAAAGGCGAAGGATCTGGCTGAGATCGCGAATTTGCGAGGACAGATTGGCACCTGCGAGGAGGTAATCAGGAAGAACTATATTGAGATCGGCAGATTATACTATGAAAAAGAGGGACTGGAGCCGGGGGCAGAGTATGAGGCGTTCTGCCGGGCCATCAGCAATGCAAAGACAGGCATTGAGGATCTGGAGGAGAAGATCCGGAGGGTGAAAGGCATTTAATCTGATACGGACAGAGAATGAAAAACAGGCTGTTTCCGCACGGTGGCGGGAGCAGCCTGTTTTGGCGTTATTAAGCCTGCTGCATTGTCATGCATGGCGTTTTATCTGTTTTTTACTGTGCGGGCGGCTGTTCGGTCTGGGGCTGTGCGGGCGGTGCTTCCTGCTGCTGCTGTGCTGCCTGTGCGGCGGCTGCCGCGGCCTCCGCGTTTCTCCGGTCTATCTCAGCCCGCTGTGCCTCGATGGTGCCCTCGAAGCCGGGCGTTGCAAAAAAGACGTCGTCGTGGGGACACATATTGCTCTGCGGTGCGGGTACGGGCACCTGACTGACAGAACCGTCCTCGTTCACCACCTCAGTGGTGGCCGTGGGGGAACCACTCTGCAGGGCTGCGTTTTCAATCGGCGTCAGCTCAACTACGCCCTCCACTTTGAAGGGACAGAACTCTCTGGCCGGAAGCGTACTGTACTGGCAGATCTGTCCTGCGTAGTGCACGTCGCAGGTTTCGGAGGGAATGGTGTTCTCCGCAAAATATTCCGTGCGCAGCGTTCCGTCGCATAGCCCCGCGATGGGCAGTTTTCCGGAGCGTGCGCAGACCGTGGCCGTCACGATGCCGGAAGGAACGCTGAAAGATTTGCTTGGCAGTTCCTCGTGGATCTGGGACATCACGGCGCGCCAGAGTTTTTTCGCCAGATTCTTTTCGTCGCCGGACAGCTTCACGTTATTGTCGAAGCCGGCCCATGTGGTGGCGGTGTAGTAAGGTGTGTACCCCGAAAACCATACATCGTTGTAATCGGATGTGGTGCCTGTTTTTCCCGCGATGGCCATGTTGCCGAAGTTGACCGATCCGCCGGTGCCGCTTGTGACCACGTCGACCATAGCGTCTGTCAGAAGAAAGGCGGTGGTTTCCTTGATCACCTGCTTGGAGTTTGGCATGGTATTGTCCAAAATAATGTTGCCGTCGTGATCCAGGACTTTCGTGTAAAGCTTCGGTTTGATATAGGTACCGCCGTTTGCGATGCAGGCGTAAGCGGCGTTTAACTCCTCGTTCGTCACGCCGTGGGTGAGACCGCCGAGGGCGGTAGTCTGCTGGATATCCGAGAATATTTCGCCGTTGATCTCCTCACGCTCCACAATGGTGGTGAAGCCGAAGTTTCTCAGATAATCGAAACCGAGCTGGGGCGTGATCTGCGTCAGTGTCTTTACGGCCACGATATTCATGGAGTCGCGTATGCCGTCCCGCAGGGAGGAAAGGCCCCGGTACTGTTCGCCGTACCAGTTGGCTACCGGCCGGCCGGTGGCGTAGTTAAAAGGCGCATCGTTCATAACCGTGGCGAGGGTAAGCCCTGCGCTGTCCAAAGCCGGTGCGTAGGTGGAAACCACTTTGAAGGTGGAGCCGGGCTGTCTTGTCGTGTCCGTGGCGCGGTTTAAGGTACGGCTGGCGGTTTTGGCGCCCCTGCCGCCCACCATGGCCACGATACAGCCTGTACTCTGATCCTGTACCACGAGGGACACCTGGGGCTGGGGGGTCAGATTGATGTTCTCTCCGAAGACTTCATCGCCTGACCGCATCACATCGGCTTTGTACGCCTCAATATCCTGATAAGCCTCCTCCTGCGAGGTGTAGATCAGATTATAGCTTGGGGAACGGTTTTCTTTCCAGTAGCTGCGGAACATTTCCGTGCTGACATTTTCCCGATCCCCGTTTGCACGGTCGATGGTCAGTTCGTAGTTCAGATACCACTTGGTATTCGCAGGGAAGTTGCTCTCGTCCGCGAAGGCGTTATCGCAGATGGCCTGGATTTTCGGATCCTGCGTGGAATATATTTTCAGGCCGCCGCTGTAGAGCAGGGTATATGCCTGTGTTTCATTGTAACCAAGGGCGATCAGATCTTCCATCACATCGTCCGTCAGCGCATCCACAAAATATGTACTGACGGCGTTGTCTTCATTTTTGGCGTCAGCGATCTGGATACGGGAATAGACGTCGTCGGCAAGCGCCTCTTCGCATTCCTCCGCGCTGATATAGCCCTGCTCCAACATATCGTTCAGCACTTTTTCCCGGCGTTTCGCGTTCTCTTCCGGGTGTGTGATAGGATTATAGCGGGACGGGTTCTGCGTGATGCCTGCGATCACGGCGCACTCGGACAGGTTGAGTTCGTTGACGTGTTTGCCAAAATACCGTCTGGACGCAGCCTCCACGCCGAGCGTGTTAGAGCCAAGGTTGATAGTGTTCATGTAATTGATCAGGATGGAGTCCTTGTCCATGACCTTTTCCAGCTCCAGAGCCAGATACTGTTCCTGAAATTTTCTCTTGAATTTATCCGCCCATGAATCCTCGGAGGTCCAGTCCGTAAAGACGTTATTTTTCAGGAGCTGCTGTGTGATGGTGCTGGCGCCCTCGGAAAAATGCCGGTTCTGGATGCCGATTACGCCCGCGCGGATGATGCCCTTGATGTCAATGCCGTTGTGGTCATAAAAACGGGCGTCCTCGATGGCTACAAAAGCGTCCTTTAAGTCCTGCGGAACCATGTCGATGGAAACCGGGATCCGGTTGGCGTCGGTGGAAACCAGCTTCTTAATCTGGGTGCCTTCTATATTGTACACAAAGGTAGAAAATCCGGAGGGCGTCACGTCAATGTTGCTGATGTCCGGCGCTGTCGCCAGAATCCCCTTGAAAGCGCCGATGCCCGCGCTTGCGCAGACGATGCAGGCACCGATCATGGCGATCAGAAATACCTGCACAAAGGTAAAAGCTACCTTTCTACTCCATTTTTTACCTGTAGAGTGAAGCGCCTGCTGTTTCCTGCGGACGCCTTTTTTGCCGTAGTTCATAGGATACTGCCTCCCCGACTTGTAATCATAGCCGTAAATGAAGATATGGTCAATCTTTTTAAAACAGGCCATAATCTGCCTGACCTGTGACGATTATAGCAAAATTCCTCTGGTAAATAAAGGTTTTTATGCTTTATTAAGAATTGTTTACGATTCTGTGCACATTTATACTTGCACTGAGGGGAGAAATGTGCAACGATGGTTACATGGATAAGTATGCACCGTATAAAATTATTGAATATGGGGGCGAGGGGGAGATCGTGGAAAAGAAATCCCGTTTTATCGCCCATGTGCAGGCCACTCACACAGAGGAGGAGGCGGCTGCTTTTATCGAGGCTGAAAAGAAGCGCTATTGGGACGCCAGACATCACTGCTATGCCTATATCATAGGGGAGCAGGGAGAGACTGTGCGGTATTCGGACGACGGGGAACCTTCCGGCACGGCGGGCAGACCCATTCTGGAGGTGCTTACAGGCTCCGGCATCCGTGGATTGACGCTGGTGGTGACCAGGTATTTCGGCGGCACGCTTCTTGGTACCGGCGGGCTTGTGCGCGCCTATACGCAGGCGGCGCAGGCGGGACTTGCGCAAAGCCGTGTGGCGGTGATGAGATATGGGTACACTCTTACCGTGGAGACGGATTATAACGGGATCGGTAAGATACAGTATCTTTTGGGGCAGAGGGGGATTTCCATAGAGGAATCCGTCTATACGGAACAGGTGTCTATCGGATTCCATGTGCCCTGTGAGGAGAAAGATAAACTGATAAAGGACATTACGGAGGCCACTGCCGGCGCAGCGCGGGTGAGTGTCTCGGATCCTTTCTATTATAAATATAAAAGCGCGGAGGCGGTTTCCGAAAGCAGGTCTGGCTGATAAAAGTCCGGCCGCTGCCGGAATGCGGTTTTCCGGCGGAAAGGCGGCAGGCTATGGGTGAAAACGGGAATCGGGAAACAACAGCCGAACAGACAAGGGTTGAAAGAATCATAGAAGACTATGCCAACTTTGGCGTGGAAGAAATCAGAGAGCTTCTCAGAAAGGGACAGTACACCAGCCTCAGAAAGATTATTGAGGAGCTGAACGACGCGGACATCGCCGATTATATGGAGGAGATGGAGGAGGAAGAGGTCATTAAAATTTTCCGTATCCTGCCAAAAGACACGGCGGCGGACGTCTTTTCCTATCTGGAGATTGACAGGCAGCAGTCCATCATTACCTCCCTGTCGGATAAGGACGCGGCGCGCATCATCGACAACATGATGTCCGACGACGCGAAGGAGCTGATGGAGGAAATGCCCGCCAATGTGGTCAAGCGTCTGATCGCTAACACCAGTCCGGACACCAGACAGGCTATCAATCATTTGATGCGCTATCCGGAGGACTCCGCAGGCAGCATTATGACGGTGGAGTATGTGGATTTGAAGGAGCACTACACGGTAGCGCAGGCCATTGACCGGATTCGCAAGGTGGGGCTTGACAGCGAAACCATCAATATCTGTTATGTGCTGGATTATAAGCGGACTCTTGTGGGGACGGTGGCGCTGCGCTATCTGCTCTTAAGCGATCCGGACGCCGTGATCGGCGAAATGATGCACAGAAACGTGGTATCCCTTCATACCCTGATGGATCAGGAGGAGGTTGCCAGACAGTTTAAAAAATATGAGTTTACCGCCATGCCCGTGGTGGATAATGAGGACAGGCTGGTGGGGATCATCACCATGGATGACGTGGTGGACATTCTGGAGGAGGAAACTACGGAAGATATCGAGAAGATGGCTGCCGTGATGCCTTCCGATAAGCCTTATCTGCGGATGACCGTGTTTGACGCCTACAAAAAGAGGATTCCCTGGCTGCTTCTGTTGATGATCTCAGCCACCTTTACGGGAAGCATTATCACTTCCTTTGAGAATGAGCTGAGCCGTTATGTGGTGCTGACGGCTTTTATTCCTATGCTGATGGATACCGGCGGCAACGCGGGCGGGCAGGCTTCCGCTATCATCATCCGCGGTATTTCGCTGGAGGAGATCGAGTTTAGCGACTGGCTTAAGGTGATCTGGAAGGAGATCCGCACGGCGGTTTTGTGCGGTCTGACGCTGTCTGTCTGCAATTTCGCGAGGCTGATGATTTTTGATCATGTGGGCGTACAGGTGGCGTTCGTGGTGTGTATTACCCTGCTGATGGCGGTGATTGTGGCGAAGATGGTTGGCTCCACGCTGCCTATGCTGGCAAAGAAAATCGGGCTTGACCCGGCGGTGATGGCAAGCCCGTTTATCACGACGATTGTGGATGCGATTTCCCTGTTAATCTATTTCCGTGTGGCGGAGATTGTGCTGGGGATCTGACGGGTACTTTACACTTTTTTCTAAGTCTGTTATGATGAAGCTGTAGCGGTGGTATCGATTATGAAAGTGGGTGATGAAATGCCGGGTGAAAAGGAATTGAATGTAAATCTTTTAGACAAGCTGGATTTATTGGAGAGATTGGAGATGGCAGGTCAGGACGGCGGATATGAGAAAATGAAACAGCAGATTGCTTTTGAAAAGAAATGTATTGAGCGCAAATTATATCAGAATCCGCCACTGACAGAAGCAAAATGAAATACCCCGCAGTCTGCTGCGGGGTTTTCTATGCTCAATTTCAAAAACTATTTCTTCGCCGCCGCTGAAATCGCCGCTCTCTTTCTGAGCGTCGGATCCAGAATCTTCTTGCGGATTCTGAGATTTTCCGGGGTTACCTCTAAAAGCTCGTCGGTGTCGATAAATTCAAGCGCCTGCTCCAGACTTAAAATCTTAGGCGGTGTGAGCCGCAGGGCTTCGTCCGCAGAAGAGGAGCGGGTGTTGGTGAGCTGTTTTTTCTTGCACACGTTCAGCTCGATGTCCTCGCCGCGTCCGTTCTGTCCAACGATCATGCCGGAGTATACTTTTTCGCCGGGGCCGATGAAGAGGGTGCCGCGCTCCTGCGCGTTGTAGAGACCGTAGGTGATGGCCTCGCCCGCCTCGAAGGCGATAAGGGAACCCTGCTTGCGGTACTGGATATCGCCCTTGTAGGGGCCGTAGCCGTCAAAGATGGTGTTCATAATGCCGTTCCCCTTGGTGTCGGTCATAAATTCGCCGCGGTAGCCGATCAGCCCTCTTGAGGGGATGGAAAACTCCAGACGGGAGTAGCCGCCTGACGCCATGCCCATGTTTTTCAGCTCGCCCTTTCTCTGGCTGAGTTTTTCGATGACCGTCCCGGAAAATTCTTCCGGCACATCCACATAGCACAACTCCATAGGCTCTGTCTTTTTGCCGTTCTCGTCGGTTTTGTAGAGGACTTCCGCCTTGCTTACGGCAAACTCGAAGCCTTCCCTGCGCATATTTTCAATCAGCACGGAAAGGTGCAGTTCGCCGCGTCCGGACACCTTGAAGGCCTCCGTGGTGTCGGTTTCTTCCACCCGCAGGGACACGTCTGTATTTAACTCACGGAACAGGCGGTCGCGCAGATGGCGGCTGGTCACATATTTGCCTTCCTTTCCGGCCAGAGGGGAATCGTTGACGCAAAAGTGCATGGCGATTGTCGGCTCCGAAATTTTCTGGAAAGGAATTGGTCTGGGATCATCGGGAGAGCAGAGGGTGTCGCCGATATGGATATCCGCAATGCCGGAGATCGCCACGATGGCGCCGATTGCGGCCTCCTTTACCTCCACCTTGTCCAGACCGTCATACTCGTAAAGCTTGCTGATCTTTACCTTCTTCATCTTTTCGGGGTCGTGGTGGTTCACAATGACCACTTCCTGATTGACTTTGACGGAGCCGTTGTCCACTTTGCCTACGCCGATGCGTCCCACGTACTCATTATAATCTATCGTGCTCACGAGAATCTGCGTGCCCGCGTCGGGATCGCCCTGAGGCGCGGGAATGTGGTCAATGATGGTGTCAAAGAGAGGCGTCATGTCCTTACCCTTGACGGTGAGCTGTGTGGTGGCGGTGCCGGTCTTGGCGGAGGCGTAGACGAAGGGGCAGTCTAACTGCTCGTCGTTGGCGTCCAGATCCATAAAAAGCTCCAGCACTTCGTCCACGACCTGAATCGGTCTTGCCTCGGGACGGTCGCACTTGTTGATGCATACGATCACGGACAGATCCAGCTCCAGCGCCTTTTTCAGCACAAACTTTGTCTGGGGCATAGGCCCTTCGAAGGCGTCGACCACGAGAATTACGCCGTCCACCATTTTAAGCACCCTCTCCACCTCGCCGCCGAAATCCGCGTGGCCGGGGGTGTCGATGATGTTGATTTTGGTGCCTTTGTAGGTGACGGCGGTATTTTTGGAAAGGATTGTGATGCCGCGCTCCTTCTCAATGTCATTTGAGTCCATGATGCGCTCCGCTACTTCCTGATTCTCCCGGAAAACGCCGCTTTGTTTCAAAAGTTCGTCCACCAGCGTGGTCTTGCCGTGATCTACGTGGGCGATAATTGCTATATTTCTTACATCTTCTCTTTTCTGTTTCATATATTACCGTGCCTTTCCTGTTTTCCATGTTGGATGTTACTGCACTCTTTTGGCAGCCTCGAAGATTATAACACCTGCGCCTCTTTCTGGCAAGTCGCGCGACCCCTTACAGTTCTATTTTCCCGCTGCATCTTATATATTGATAATACAATAACAGTTCAGGGCCGGAATTTGGCACGGCGTTGAAATACTTGAGCAGAATGGAGGAAAACATGACGGATAAGGTAATTGAAAACAACCAGGTGGCGGTTATGGGGGAGATTGTAAGCGATTTTTCTTTCAGCCACGAGATTTTTGGAGAGGGCTTTTATATGGTAGATATCAGCGTGGATCGACTTAGCGAGTCAACCGATATCATACCGGTGATGGTGTCCGAGAGGCTCATTGACGTCAATGAGGACTACAAGGGAGTGAAAATATGCATCACCGGACAGTTCCGCTCTTATAACAGACATGAGGAGAGAAAGAACAGGCTGGTTTTGTCTGTTTTTGCCCGCGAAATTGAGTTTGTGGACGATATCGGGGAAGGGGCGAAGACGAATCAGATTTTTTTGGACGGATATATTTGTAAAGCGCCGGTTTACCGAAAGACCCCGCTGGGAAGAGAGATTGCTGACCTGCTTCTGGCGGTAAACAGACCTTACGGTAAATCGGATTACATACCATGCATCTGCTGGGGTCGAAATGCCAGATTTGCAAGTAACTTTGAGGTGGGGAGCCGCTGCGCCATCTGGGGCCGGATCCAGAGCCGTGAATACATGAAAAAACTGTCGGAGGAACAGTTGGAGCGTCGGATCGCCTATGAGGTTTCCGTCAGTAAGCTGGAACTGGTGGAGGAGGAGTAAAGCAGAATCCCTCGGAATGGCGTTGCATTATGGCGGCTGCTCCGGCCCCATAAAGCAGGTGCAGGGTGCGGTTGTGAACGTAACGGCTTGCATCCCCGGAAGGATTGTGCTATTCTGAGCATGTACAGCTATTGTGATTTTTCACACGCAGATTTGTGCCGGAGCGTCACAAATTTGTCTGATGGCAGACGCAAATATAAAATTTGGGTCTCCCCGTCGCGTAAACGCTCCGGAATGGAGATTTACATGAAAAAAGGCAGGATTCAGATATACAGCGGGGAAGGGCATGGAAAATCCCCAGCTGCGCTGGGGCGTGCGATTCAGTCGGCCTGCGAAGGGGAATACGTCGTTATCATACAGTTTTTGAAGGGAAGGGGCCTGACAGAGTCGGAGTTTGTGAAGCGTCTGGAGCCGGAGATTAAGATTTTCCGCTTTGAGAAGTCGGCGGAAGATTTTGCACAGCTTTCCGACGAGCATAAGGAGGAGGAGAGCCGCAATATCAAAAACGGCCTTAATTTTGCGAAAAAAATCCTGAACACGGGAGAGTGCTCCCTGCTGATTCTGGATGAGGTGCTGGGATTGATCGACAACGGCATCATCACGGTAGAAGAATTAAAGAATCTTCTTTCGGGAAAGCCGGAGGAGATGGACATCATTATGACGGGTATCACGTTAAACGACAGGGTGTGCGCGCTGGCGGATCAGGTGACAAAAGTGGAGACCATGCATTTTAAGATATGGGATTGACACGGATGCGCCCCGGTGATATGATGAACCATAGCAGGCAGCATAATTTCTGCAAGGCAGAAAGCAGAAATTCTCATGTTACCCGCGATAACATTATAAAGTTTGATAGAGGTTGCGTTATCTATCAGTACGGGCATGGATGTGACAGGCACAGGGGAAATGACCGGAAAGGAGAGGACGCCGAAAGGGGAGACGGCCTGCGAGTTTTTACCTTGGGCATACAGTTAAGAGCTGTATGACTGTCATCGTTAAGATGGGGCGCTATCCAGACCGGAAACGGGAGATTTGTGGGCTGGCCCTGTGTGGCGAGCCCTTTATCATGCGCAGACCCGCACAGAGGAATATGCCGCTAAGGCGGCGTGCGGGCCGCGCGGCGAGCAGGAGAAGATGATTCTTCCCTGCCCGATTGCAGGAAATGTAAAAAGGCGATCTGTGAAAGGAGATTTTCATGGCAATTTTTAAAGGCGCGGGCGTGGCGATCGTCACCCCATTTCATGAGGACGGCAGTATAAACTACGAAAAATTTGCGGAGCTGGTGGATTTCCAGATCGAGGGGGGAACGGATGCGATTATCGTCTGCGGCACCACGGGAGAGTCTTCCACGCTGACCCACGAGGAGCATCTGGATCTGATCCGTTTCTGTGTGGAGACGGTGAAGGGCAGGGTTCCCGTAGTGGCGGGTACCGGGTCGAACTGCACAAAGACGGCGGTTTACCTCTCCACGGAGGCGGAGAAGTACGGCGCGGACGGCCTGCTTCTGGTGACGCCTTACTATAACAAAGCGACCCAGAACGGTCTGTATGCCCATTATAAAAAGGTAGCGGACGCTGTGAAGCTGCCCATTATTCTCTACAATGTGCCAAGCCGCACGGGATGCAATATCCAGCCCCAGACGGCGGCCAGACTGTGCACGGAGGTGGAGAACATTGTGGGCATCAAGGAGGCCAGCGGCAATATCGGTCAGGTTGCCAAACTGATGTCCCTGGCGGGGGATAAGGTGGATCTGTATTCCGGCAATGATGACCAGATCGTGCCGATCATGGCCCTCGGCGGCATCGGTGTGATTTCCGTATTGTCCAATGTGGCGCCGAAGCAGACCCATGACATCTGCCGGATGTTCCTTGACGGGGATGCAGCGGGCAGCAGGAAAGAGCAGCTTCGCGCGATCGACCTCTGTGACGCGCTGTTTTGCGAGGTGAACCCGATTCCCGTGAAAGCGGCGCTGAATCTGATGGGCAAGGAAGTGGGCGGCTTACATATGCCTCTGTCCGGTATGGAACCGGCGAACGTGGAGCGGCTGAAAAAAGCCATGCAGGCTTACGGAATCCTCTGATCAGGGAGAGCAATGCGCGCAGTTGCGTGACTGTGCGGTTTGCGGTATCATAAAGTATGTCGAGACGTCTGCCGGGAAGAGTCCCCGGCAGATGTTTTCATCATATAGGAAAGTAAACGGACTGTATCATTTTAGAGCGGGAAAGGAGACAGGGTATGATAAAAGTGATTATGCACGGCTGCAACGGCAAGATGGGACAGACGATTCTCTCTTTGATAGCGGCGGATGAGGAGATAGAGATTGTGGCGGGTGTGGATGCGAGAGACGAGGGGAAAAATCCGTATCCGGTATTTTCCGCAATCGGGGAATGCACGGTGGATGCGGATGCGGTTATCGACTTTTCCGTGGCCTCTGCCGTGGACGATCTGTTAGATTACTGTGCGGAGAAGAAGGTGCCCTGCGTTTTGTGCACCACCGGACTTTCCGAAGCGCAGCTTCAAAAGGTGCAGGATGCGTCGAAACAGGTGGCGGTTTTAAAATCCGCGAATATGTCTCTGGGCATCAACATGCTTCTGAAACTTTTAAAGGAGGCGGCAGGGACGCTGTCTCCGGCAGGATTTGACATTGAGATCGTGGAAAAGCACCATAACCAGAAGTTAGATGCGCCAAGCGGCACGGCGCTTGCGCTGGCGGATTCTGTCAATGAGGCGATGGGGGACAGTTTTACATACGTTTATGACAGAAGTCAGGTAAGAGAGAAGAGAAATGCGAAAGAAATCGGTATCAGCGCGGTCAGGGGCGGTACCATCGTGGGCGATCACGACGTGATCTTTGCGGGGGCGGACGAGGTAGTTACCTTTTCCCACCGGGCTTACTCGAAAGCGGTTTTTGGCAAAGGCGCCATTCAGGCGGCTAAATTTCTGGCGGGGAAACCGGCGGGATTGTACGATATGGCTGATGTGATCGGGTGAGAAATGCGAAAAGTACTTCCCGGGCTTGTGCGTCTGGGAATCTGAGTCAACGAAACGGAGGAACGGATGGACGATTTAGAATTGAAATACTTGAAGAGCCTTGCCAAACAGTATCCGACGATTGCGGCGGCTTCCACGGAGATCATCAATTTACAGGCGATTTTGAATCTGCCCAAGGGCACGGAACATTTTATGACGGATATCCACGGGGAGTATGAACAGTTTAACCATATCCTGAAAAACGGGTCCGGTTCGGTGCGCAGAAAAATCGACGAGGAGTTCGGCAATACCCTTAGCATCAAGGATAAGAAGAGTCTGGCGACGCTCATCTATTATCCCGAGGAGAAGCTGGATATCGTCACCCGGCAGGAGGACGAGGTTTCTATCGAGGACTGGTATAAGATCACGCTTCACAGGCTGGTGCAGATCACGAAGCGGGTTTCTTCAAAGTACACCCGCTCCAAGGTGAGAAAGGCGCTGCCGAAGGACTTCTCCTATATCATTGAGGAGCTGATCACGGAGAAGGCGGAGGTGCAGGATAAAGAGGCATATTACAATGAAATCATCCACACCATCATCCGCATCGGCAGAGCGCAGGAGTTTATCGTTGCGTTGAGCAACCTGATCCAGCGGCTTGTGATTGACCATCTGCATATCGTGGGAGATATTTTCGACAGGGGACCCGGGCCGCATATCATACTGGACACACTCTGTCAGTATCATTCGGTGGACGTACAGTGGGGCAATCACGACATTGTGTGGATGGGAGCCGCCAGCGGCCATCTGGCATGTATAGCGAACGTGATCCGCATGGCGGCCAGATACGGAAATCTGGACACGCTGGAGGAGGGCTACGGCATCAATCTGATCCCGCTTGCAACCTTTGCGCTGGACGCCTATAAAGACGCGGACTGCGAGGCTTTTGCCATCAAGTACAATACGGATTACGACACCAAAGACCTGAGTCTGGACATGAAGATGCACAAGGCGATTGCCGTTTTGCAGTTTAAGCTGGAGGGGCAGCTGATTATGCGGCGTCCCGAATTTGCCATGCAGGACCGGCTGCTTTTGGAACACATTGATTATGAGAATAAGGCGCTTGTTCTGGAAGGGATTTCTTATCCCCTGAAAGACGTGGATTTCCCGACCATAAACAGAAACAGACCCTATGAGCTGACGGGTGAGGAGGAGCAGGTGATGGAGCGGCTGAGGCAGGCCTTTGTCAAATGCGAAAAGCTGCAAAAGCATGTGCGTTTTCTGTTTTCCAAGGGCGGTCTGTACAAGGTTTATAACTCCAATCTTCTCTATCACGGCTGCGTGCCGATGGACGAGGAAGGAAATTTTAACAAGGTCAATGTTTACGGGGAGGAATACAGCGGCAAGGAGCTTTATGACGTGCTGGAGCATTATGCCAGAAAAGGGTATTATTCTCATGATCTGAAAGAGAAACTTAAGGGGCAGGATATCATCTGGTATATCTGGGCGGGACCGAACTCTCCGGTTTTCGGCAAGGACAAGATGGCCACCTTTGAGCGGTATCTGGTGGAGGACAAGGAGCTTCACAAGGAGACGAAGAACGCTTATTACAGACTTCTCGACAGCGAGATGGTAGTAAACCGCATTTTGCAGGAATTTGGACTGGACGAGGTTCATTCCCATATCGTGAACGGCCATGTGCCCGTGGAGCGGAAAAAGGGGGAGACGCCTATCCGGTGCGGCGGGAAGCTGCTTGTCATCGACGGCGGATTTTCCAAGGCGTATCAGGACAAGACCGGAATTGCCGGATATACGCTGGTGGTAAATTCCCACGGTATGAGGCTGGTGGCCCACGAGCCGTTCGAGTCCACGGAGTCGGCGATTCTCCACGAGTCGGATATTTTTTCGGATTCCTTTATTTTAGAGACAACGGCCCTGCGGCAGAAAATTTCGGATACGGAGATCGGTGCGGAGTTAAAGGAGAGCATTCATCAGCTCGAAGAGCTTTTGCAGGCGTATCGGGACGGCATTTTAATAGAAAAAGGATAAAAAAGAGTTCTCGGGGCTGATGCCTCGGGAACTCTTTATCGCTGTATAGGAAATTGCGATAGGGTTAGCGCACTTTGGAGGAAGCGCCTGTGTTGTTATTGCCGGTTACGTCGTCTACCATGTTTTCCACGCCTGTAGCGGCATCGTCAATGATATCGGAGGCCGCATTTCCGGCATCTCCGATGGCGTTGCCTACATCGTCGGCGATGGAGTCGTCATCCGTACCGCTGGTGCCCGCCGTAGCGTCGTTCACGTTGTCGTTCAGGGTGCCGTCTGTATCCGTACCGTCCAGACCGGTGTTATCGGTGCCGTTCATGCCAGTGCCTGTGGTGTCTGTGCCCGTGCCGGTACCGCCTGTGTCTGTGACGCCTGTGCCGTTGTCGGTTGTGCCGGCAGTACCAGTGCCCGTGCCGTTGTCTGTATCCGTACCGACTGTACCGGTGCCGTTTTGCGTGCCTGTGCCGTTATCTGAGTTTTCGGCTGCGTTTCTGCTGCCGCAAGCGGTCAGAGCGGCCATGCTCAGAACCATGAGAGAGACAAAAAGTAAAGTTTTTATTCTTTTCATGATTTCACTCCTTTGCTCGATTGTTGAATCTTATATGCTATAAGAACAGAATGTTTGATAAACTTCCTGTTCTTATGTTATTATGTCAGATAGAAATGAAAATATGCATTATGGAAATTTATTTGGCGAGAGCCGGACAACCGGGTCTGGTTCTGCGCAGAAAAAAAGAAGAGGAAAAATTATGAAATTTCGACCTTGCATAGATATTCATAACGGCAGCGTCAAGCAGATCGTTGGGGGAAGCCTTAAGGATGCGGGGGACAGGGCGCAGGAAAATTTTGTGTCCGGTCAGGACGCCGCCTTTTATGCCGGGCTTTACCGGGAAAAGGGAATAAACGGAGGACATATCATTCTTTTAAATCCGCCGTCTTCTCCCTATTACGAGGAGACGAAGAGACAGGCATTTTCGGCGCTTTCGGCATACCCGCAGGGAATGCAGGCGGGCGGCGGCATCACGCCGGAGAATGCGGCGGCCTTTCTGGAGGCGGGTGCAAGCCATGTGATAGTGACTTCTTATGTTTTTTCAGAAGGCCGGATTCAGTATGACCGGCTTCGGTCGCTTGTAAAAGAGACGGGAAAGGAAAAGCTGGTTCTGGATCTGAGTGTGAGAAGCAGAGAAGGCCGGTACTATATTGTGACCGACAGGTGGCAGAAATATACTTCGGTGGCGCTTTCCGGGCAGATTCTTGATGAGCTTTCCGCATATTGCGATGAATTTCTCGTTCATGCGGTGGATGTAGAAGGCAAAAGCGCGGGGATCGAGGCGCCGGTGGCAAAACTGCTGGGAGACTGGGGAAAAATTCCGATTACCTATGCGGGCGGCGTGCACAGCTTTGCGGATCTGAACCGGTTAAAAGAGCTGGGAAAAGGGAGAGTGGACGTGACGATTGGGAGCGCGCTTGATCTTTTCGGCGGAGAGATGGCTTTCGGAGATGTACTGGCGTACATGGAAAGATCATAGAGGAAAAGAAAAAAACCTGCCGCGCAGACAGGTTTTTCTTCTTCTCTAATCCGTTACAACAATAGCTGATTCTAAATAACAAAGTCTTACTTAGCTGACTCTAAGAACATTATATTTAAGAACAGGCACATCGTGATACTGATTATCGATGTCATAAGAAGCGAAAGCTCTTATAACTTTGTTACGTTTACGGCCTG
Source organism: uncultured Lachnospiraceae bacterium (assembly GCA_949051815.1). GTDB lineage: Bacteria > Bacillota > Clostridia > Lachnospirales > Lachnospiraceae > UBA3282. Next base: position 65 of record CARQVR010000034.1, on the reverse strand, counting down.
AGGTCCCTTTTCGCCGTTTACTACTTCATACTCAACCTCAGCGCCCTCTTCGAGAGACTTGAAGC
>CARQVR010000033.1 GCA_949051815.1 uncultured Lachnospiraceae bacterium | reverse complement strand
ATGTAATGCACGTTGCAGCACACGTTTTCCGCCGCCAGCGCCTCGAAAAATGCTTTCCTGTCAATGCGCAGTTTTTCCGGCACCAGACGCAGAATATACAGATGCCTCGTTGTATCCGACTCCGGAATCTCACGCTGGACAAAAAGCGCTGGCATCCCTGAAAACGCCTCGTCATACCGCTTCACAATTTCTTTTCTGCGGCGGCTGAACATGGGCAACTTGTCAAGCTGGCTGATAATCAGCGCCGCCTGCATGTCGGTTATGCGGTAATTATAGCCGGGCGCGATCTGCTCATAGTACCACGCTCCGTCCGGCTCATGCTCCATCAGGCTTTCGTCTCTCGTAATGCCGTGCGACCGGAAAAGCAGTAATTTTTTATAGTAATCCTCATTGTTCGTCAGCACCGCGCCGCCCTCGCCGCCGGTTACCGTCTTCACGGGATGAAAGCTGAACGTGGTCATATCGGACAGGGAACCGTTTGGCTGCCCCTTATATTTCGTGCCGATCACATGGGCGCCGTCCTCGATCAGAACCAGCCCGTGCTTTTTACAGATCGCTCTCAGGGGATCAAGGGCCACGGACTGACCTGTATAGTCAACGGCAACTACCGCTTTCGTGGCAGGTGTGACGGCCGCTTCCACTTTCTCCGGATCAATATTGTAAGTTTCGGGATCAATGTCCGCAAAGACAGGTCTTGCCCCGCAGTAGAGCGCACAGTTCGCGGAAGCCGCAAAGGTGACTGGCGTGGTGATAACCTCGTCCCCCTCCTTCACGCCTGCTGCCATCGCCGCCATATGCAGCGCTGCCGTGCCGTTTGCACAGGCCACCGCATACTTTGCCCCGGTCAGCCGGCAGAGCTTTTCCTCCAATTCTTCAATCTTCGGCCCGCAGGTCAGGTAATCGCTTTTCATGACCTCCACCACAGCCCGAATATCCGCCTCGTCTATATATTGATGCCCGTAATAAACAGGTGTCTCCCTGACGGGCTTTCCGCCCTCTATCGCCGGTTTTTCCATGTGTCATCCTCCGTCCGGTTTTCCCTCTGCGAAACGAGGGACACGCATTTCCACACATGTCCCTCCCATTTCCGCTCTATTTTTCCAGTTCTACCCCTTTTAACAGCGCGCGGATATCATCCACGCCAAGCCACTCGGTATTGTTGTCGGAGCTGTAATGAAAGCCCTCCGCCACCTTCCTGCCCGAAAGATCCGGCTGCTGTCTGTTGTTCCATGTCATCTGCGGATAGACGATAAAATGCTTGTCATATTCGTAGGTGGTCGCCGAATCCTCAGTCGTCACCATGATCTCATGCAGTTTCTCCCCCGGTCTGATACCGGTTTCCTTTATTTTGCACCCTGGCAGCATCGCCTCGGCCAGATCCGTAATCTTAAAGGAAGGAATCTTGCTGATAAAGGTTTCCCCGCCGTTGGCCTCCGCAAGCGCCTTGATCACCAGCTCCACGCCCTGCGTCAGGCTGATCCAGAACCGGGTCATGCGCAGATCCGTAATGGGAAGCTCTTTCGCCCCTTCCTGTATCAGCTTATGGAAGAAGGGAATGACGGACCCCCGGCTTCCCGCCACGTTTCCGTATCTGACGATGGAGAAATTGATATCCTTCGTGCCCACATAAGCGTTGGCCGCCACAAAGAGCTTGTCCGAGACAAGCTTGGTGCCGCCGTAAAGGTTTACCGGATTCACCGCTTTGTCCGTAGACAGCGCCACCACCTTGCGCACACCCGTGTCAAGCGCCGCGTCGATCACGTTCATGGCGCCGTGGATATTGGTCTTAATGGCTTCGTTGGGATTATATTCGCAGGCAGGCACCTGCTTTAAAGCCGCCGCGTGGATGATGTAGTCCACCCCTTCGCAGGCGCGTTTCAAACGCTCCATATCGCGCACGTCGCCGATGAAAAACCGCAGCTTTTCCTCGTGCTCCTTAAACTCGTTTGCCATCATCCACTGCTTAAACTCATCCCTCGAATAGATGATAATTTTTTTCGGTTCATAGTGGGACAGCACGTATCTGGTAAAGCACTTTCCGAAAGATCCCGTACCCCCGGTTATCAGTATGGTTTTATCTTTTAACATAACTCTCCTTCCTGTTTCCCGCCTTAACCGCCATATCACAGCTATGCTGACTTTGCGAAGCAGCCTCTGCTGCTAAGCTTTAGAAGTTCTTTTCACTCTATGCCTAGCGCACGAAACGCCTTCTCATACGGCGCCCTGCAAAGCCCTTTTTCCGTAATAATGCCTGTAATCAGAGAATGATCCGTCACATCGAAAGCGGGATTATATACCTTTACGCCCTCCGGCGCCATCCGCTCCTTGTACCACATCTCGGTAACCTCCGACGCCTCCCGCTCTTCAATGGGAATCTGATCCCCCGCCGCAAGCGACATGTCTATGGTCGAGCCTGGCGCACACACATAGAAAGGAATCCCGTAATGCTTCGCCAGCACGGCCACCCCCGAAGTGCCGATTTTATTAGCGGTATCGCCGTTTGCCGCCACCCTGTCACAGCCCACAAATATCAGATCCACAAGACCGCTCTTCATCACGGTGGAAGCCATGTTGTCGCAGATCAAAGTCGTGTCGATACCCGCGCCGTGCAGCTCAAAGGCCGTCAGTCTGGCTCCCTGCAGCAAAGGTCTCGTCTCGTCACAGTATACCCGGAAGTCCGTCATTCCATGCTCCAGCGCCACATACATGGGCGCCGTGGCCGTCCCGTATTTCGCCGTGGCCAGCGTCCCCGCATTGCAGTGGGTCAGAATCCCGTTCCCGGGCTTCATCAGGCCGAAGCCAATCTCCCCGATGCTGCGGCTGATCGCCACATCCTCATCCCTGATGGCCTGGGCCTCCACAAAGAGACATTCCTTAATCTCATCCACCGGTCTGCCCGCCTGCGCCAACAGGACGCGCTCCATCCGGTCTAACGCCCAGAACAGATTGACAGCCGTCGGGCGCGAAGAAGCCAGCACTTTTTTCTGCTCCCGAAACGCCGCAAGAAAAGCCTCGTAATCCTGCGTTTCGATCCGGGAAGCGGTAAGCGCGATCCCGTAAGCGGCACAGACGCCAATCGCCGGCGCGCCCCTGACGCGGAGAAACCGGATCGCCTCATATATCTCTTCTAACTTTTCAATCCGCAGCACCTTTATCGTGCCGGGCAGCAGCGTCTGGTCCAATATTTCCAGACAGCTCCTGTCCTCAGAGAGACGGACTGTGTCCAATTTTAATGCATCCATATCTGCTCCTCTGTATTTGTCAATCAGCACACGCCATTCGCAAAATCGCATCTTCGATGCTCTCCGCTGTTTCACAGCTTCTTTTGCTCATAAACAGGCGTTCCCTCAGAGAATCATCCGCCTGTCAAATTCGTGCAAGCCCGATTTGCCAGTCAAACGATTCTCTGGCTGAACTGGCAATACCTACATTATAGGCAGTTTCCACGGGTGTGTCAACGTATTTCCCCCTGCGCCTCCCACTCGTCCCGAGGTACGGCCACCAGCGACTTTTTCCGGAAAAACAACGCCATTTTCTGGTTCGTCCACTCATCCTTGTCAAGCGTAACGGGCAAATGCACAAGCGGCTCCTGTTCCCCCACGATAAAGGGCACCACCGCATCCTCCACACTCTCATCCGTTAAAATTCCGGTCAGCTCATCCATCTGCTCCTTGTAGACCGCCGCCCTCCCCGTCCGGATATAGTAATAGCACACATAGTCCGTGCTGTTTTTCAGATCCGCGCGGCACACGCCGAGAATCAGAAACGCCGCCGCAAATCCCGCACCGTACACCGGCAGACGCAAACGCGCTCCCGCACCCCCGCTTTTTTCGCAAATCCATCCGATCCCGTAAAGAAGACTTCCAAACAGCGCAAATAAAAACACCTGGAAAATGGTATTGGGAACGCCCACGGAAACGGACCCGTCAGAGACCGAGCCGCCCACGAACAGCACCGGCCAGTAGACCGCGCAGTATATCCCCCAGAAGCACAAAATCACCGGCACGGGACAGGGAAAATGCAGGTGCCGCTCAGGGACCTTCTCCCGCAGTATGTCCCACATAAAGACCGCCGTCACAATCATAGCCGCTGCCGCCACGGGATAATCTCCAAAAGACTCCCAAATCCCCCGCGTTCCCTGCGCCAGAGCCTCGCCCGCCGCCTGTATCATCCCCGCCGCCGTAACGTGATACCCGGAACCGCCCCGCACCGCATTGCCGGGCGCAAGGGCGCTGACCAAAAGCCCTGCCGCCTCCAGCGCCATCGGAAGCAGCATGAAAAGCACTTTGCGGCTGTGGCGGAAAAACAATATCACAAACAGGAAAAACAAGCCAAGCCCGAAAATCGCCGTCAGATAATTGGAGCCGCCAAGAAGCGTCATCCAAAGAGACGCCAGAACAATGTCCCGTTTCCGCAAATCCAGCACATAACGGATAAAACAGGCGCCGGCAAGCATGACAAGCACAAACGGAACCGTATAGTGCGCCGCCCCGTTATACCAGAAAATCGCCGAGGTCTGATAAGGCACAAACTGAATCAGCGTAAGCAAAAGCACCGCGTCCAGCAGCAGAAAGTCCCTTTTTGACATATGCAGAAGCCGCACCAGCAGACAGTAGAGAAAGTCAGAAACGCCGCCGATGAGAAGTCCCGTCATCAAAACGGGGACAATCCAGTATGCATCATGGGAAAAAACTTCCGGCTGTAAGGAAAACAGGAAAACGGAAAACCATGTTCCCTGCCACGAGAAGTAATATTTCTTCACGCTCGCAAACGCCGCCTGCAACACCCGCCACACCGAATGCGTATCCACCCACGCCAGATGGGTCAGAAGGCCGAAAGACCAGTCGTCCCCCGATGCCCTGTCCACGCCCGCCAACGCCAGAACAGGCACCAGACTTAAAACAAAAACGAGCACCGCCGCCCATGTCAGAGGCGCTCTGCTCTTTCCCGTCTCTATAAGATCTATCCCGATTTTCTTCATTCCGTCAAATCCCCCGCGTTTCACCGGACTCCCCCGTCACCGCAGTAATACCATTCGGTGCAGTACTTATGGGAAAACTGCAGATAACCCTCCGACAGCTTCCCGTTTCCGGAAAGAACCCTCATACGCTGCGCTACCTCTTCCTCCGCGTCGTCATACAGGGGAAGATAAACCACCACCGCGTCCGCCTCCGCAATCGCCGGTTCTGTGACCGGCTCCCCGCCTGCCGCACTGACAAAGTACACCCTGTCATATTCCATCAGCTCATCCGCCACGGCCCAGATGCACCATTCCTCCCCGGGTTTATAGATATAAACCGCCGGCGTCTGCGCCGCCGCCCGCTCTCTGGCAAGGGCCACCGCTTCGCCGGACTCCGGATAGAGAAACACCACATCCGCCCGCACATAGCTCATCCCAACGACAGCCACACAAAAAAACGCCGCCACACAAGCCATCCTCTTTCCATTTCCGACAGCAAAGGCAGAAAACGGCCCGCCGTCCCCCGACGCTTCCCCTGCCCCGGAGAGCAGACCCGGAAGAAAGGACGCGCCAAGGAGCAATAACAGCGCTGCAATCCCGTAAACCGGAAGCTGGTAACGGTTGGAAGTATCACCCAGCAAAAGCGCCGTCTTGGACACTGCCAGAAAATAGCCGGATACCGTAAAGAGCAGCATATAAAAAGGCGCCCTGCCGGAACCCGGCCGCTCTCCACGCTGCCTGCTCCCCGCATTTTCCGCCGCCTGCGCGTGCGCCCGGCGCCGTTTCGACAGCTTCCCCATGCAGCCCGCAAACGCCGCCGCCGCGAGAAACAGAAGGGTCAGCCCAAGCAGTCCGCCGAACACATACCGGTTCATCAGATCCCAGAAAAAACGAAGGCGCTCAAAGGTATTTGACAGATGAAAAAAATTCTCCGTCGCCTGCGCGCCACGCTGCCCCTTAAACATCTGTCCGGGAAACGCCGGATAGGTCAAATACGCCAGCACAAACGCAAATCCCTGAAAAACACCGTACCGCAGACAGTTTCCGATCCCCCTGTCCCGCCATAACAGCCATACACAAAAAGAAACAGCCAGAAAGAACAGAAAAATAAAATAGTAATACTGTGTCAAAAATCCCACATAAGTCACCGCCGCCATGGCAAACAGTGTACCAAAAGAAATCCTGCTTCCGCGCTGCCAGAGGCTGCCCTGCAGTCTCTGTACGGCCCGCACATGCAAAACCGCGCAGAGCAGCACAAACGTCGTCAGCATCTCATACATCCGGATAAACACCACGCCGCTCATGGCCGCCGGACTGAATCCATACAAAAAAGTCACGAGAAGAGGCAGGTACTTATCCCTTCCCGCGGTTAACCGGGACAAATATGTCAGCAAAATCAGATTGATGCCGTGAAAAAAGAGATTGACCGACAATCCGGTCCACTTCGAGAACACATCCGGCGTCAGGGAAGCCACCGTATGAAACACCCAGTAATACATGGGCGGATGCACGTCCCAGGACTGCACCTGTTTAACCAGACCGTACCGGAACCGCTCCTCCGGCCGCACCACAAACTCGTCCCGGTACGCATCCCGCTCCATCCACGCCCCGTCTTCCACATAAAATCCGTTTGTCCGCGCAGTGGAATAATAGGTGTAAAACTCGTCCTCATGGAATCCCTGTTTTCTTGTGCAGAACCAGAACGCCGCCGTCATCTGCAAAATCCAGAGAACGACGAAGCATATCACATATTTTGTTTTCTCTCTGCTTTCCTTCCGCTCTCCCATACCCTTTTTCCTGTTTTCACCGTCCGCCGCATCTGCCCTGTTTCATCTGATGCGATCTAGCGCCGCCCCGCCTTCTCCCTAAACTTCATTTTTGCCGCGTGCACGCCCCTGACCGTTTTTGGCGCTACTGTAAGCAGCAGCAGATATGCTCTGTTTTTCCCCGTCAGGTAGGGATTTTTTATGGTATCACCCACATGCCGCCGCAGATACTGTTTCACCTGCTGATAAAATGCGTTGTTTCCGTTCATCTGCGAAAGCGGCACATGCAGCATATAGTCCAGTCTCTGATAGAGATTAAAGCGCACCGCGTACCCGTGCAAAGCGGGGTATTTCCGGTCCACAAGCACCTGCACCTTGTCTGCGTTTTCCACTATATCCAGAAACACCCGTGAGAAGCTGTCCTTCGTCCGCTTTCTGGTGGTACTCTCCTGCCTGCACACCACATGATAACCTTGTCGGGGCAAAATCCCGATGCCGGAAATCTCCTGCAAAATGTCTAAAAGCAGACGGAAATCCTCATTCAGCTCGCCTTCGGGAAACCGGTGCTTTTCAAAGATCTCCCGCGGAAACAGCTTCGTACAAAAGGAGCTGTCCCCACGGTGTAAAAGAAGCTCCCGTATAAAGGTTTCCGCGTCACAAAACCGCTCTTTTTCCGGCGGCACACAGACATCCGGCATCCGCCTTCCCTCCTCGTCCACCTCGTCTCTGGATATCTGCGCCACAGGGTACTTCCCCCGCTCCAGCGCAAGAACCAGCTCCTCATACACACAGGAGTCAATATAATCGTCGCTGTCCACAAACCCGATATAATCTCCTGACGCCAGCGAAAGTCCCACATTTCTGGCGGAAGAAGCGCCTCCGTTTTCCTTATGACGAACGACGATGCGCCCGTCATCCGCCGCCAGCCGCTCACACAGCCGGTCCGTTCCGTCCGTGGAGCCGTCGTCGATCAAAAGGATCTCCAGATTTTTGTATGTCTGGGCACAGAGGGAACGCACACACCGTTCCAGACATTCTATGGAATTGTAAACCGGCACGATCACGCTGATCTTTTTCGACATGCTCTTCCTTTCCGCTTCTCTTCCTGTGTCACGGTTCCTCCTTTGGCCGGGCCGTAACCGCACACCATGCTGCGCCCCTTCTAATGATACCGCACACCAGACCTGTCAGGCTTTATAACGGGAGCTTCGCTCAGCGGCCCTTCCGCCTCCGGACAGATCCTTCCCCGCCTCATGCCGTCCACAAACCGAAGGAGGGCGGATGCCGCGTGCTCCGCATTCCAGGTATCACGGATCGTCTCGTAGGCGGCCCGTCCCATACCCTTTCTCTCCTCCCAGTTTTCAAAAAGATCCAGCACCAGCGCCTCCATGTTCTCATAGCGGCCGCCTGAATAAAGCAGACCGTTTTCCCCGTGCCGGATCAGATAGGGAGCCGCCCCCACACGGGCGTCAACCACCTCCACACAGCCGCTGTTCATGCCCTCGTTGACCACCGCACCCCAGCCCTCCAAATGGTTGCTGGTAAAGAGATGGATATGACACCGCTCCATCACGTCCCGCACCTGCTCCGGTTTCGTATACCCGTAAAACAAAAACGCCTCCGAAAGTCCTTCCCGCTGCACCTCTTCTTTTACCACGGGCATCAGCTCGCCGTTTCCCAGCATATGCATACGGAAAGCATAGCCCCTCTCATGCAGCGTTTTGCCAAGCCGCACCGCATATTCCGGATGCTTTAAAGGAATGAACCGTCCTGCCCAGACGATCTCAAGCGCCCCCTCTTTCGGCTTCATCGCCGCAAACGTCTCCTCGTCATACGTCCGCAGCGCGGTAAAATACCCCCACTTAAAAAGCTTGCCGGGATATGCGCCGATCAGATGGAAGTCCGACGCCGCATACGCGCCCGCGCAGAGCATACAAATATTTTGTTTCCGGTACCGGATATGCTCCCGGTACTTCGCGGCAAGCCCTCTCGGCGACACCGCTTTCCACTGTCCCTCCCGGTACAGCCGCTCGCTCACGCGAAGCGTGGTCCTGCCCGACTGCAGTCTCGGCGTCACGATATCCTCCCTGCCTGTCCAGCCAAAAAGCACCACATCGCTCTCCATAATCCGTTTCAGGCACTCGTATTCGTCCTTGTAAAGACACATGACATAAGGTATTTCGTTCACATCAACGCTCCACCCCATCTCCACGCGCTCCGCCTCCATGGGCATCGTCTGGATAAAGACAAACCCCTTTCCAAGCCGCTTATACAGCGCTTCACAGAAGGGAAGCTGATGATGGTTGATGTAGTTTGATACAAAAGTAAATGTCATTCCGCCATCTCCCTGTAAATATGCATCAGCCGGTAATAGTTCTGATCCGCGTCATGGTTCACCCGCGCGTGCTTTCTCGCATTGTCAGAGAGCCGGTCCACGATCGCCTCCTTGGTAAACACCTCAATAATGCTGTCCGCCAGCGCATCCACATCCCCGGGCGGATAGAGGAACCCGTCCCCGCCGTCTGTCAGAATGTTATGTATGCCGCCCACGTTGGCCGCCACACAGGGCACGCCCAAAAGCATCGCCTCACCGACGGAATTGGGAGAGTTTTCCAGAACGGAAGGGCAGACGAATACCTGACAGCTTAAATACTGTCTCTTCATCTCCTCCGCGTCAATCCGCCCGAGCATATTTATCTTTTCCTCCAGTTGATTTTCCCGGATCAGCTTTTTTAAATATTTTCCGTATGCGGGGAGCTTCAACACTTCCTTCCACGTCTCCGCCTTCAGAATATCCGCGCCCGCCACATAAACTTCCGCGTCCGGAAACTGCTCCAGAATCTTCGGCATCGCCTGCAGCAGATAGTGGAAACCCTTGAGCGGATAATCCCCCTGACTCAGAAAAATCCGATGGGTCTGGCAGTTATTCTTATTCCATCTGTCCCGATAGAACACGCTGCGCAGCGTCTCGTTTAAAAAATGATAGGTGGCATCCGGGTTCATCTTCGCCGTCTCCGCGCGGTCAAAATCCGTGCGGCCCGCTATATGCCCCACCCGTTTAATAGCCTCGATCTCGTACTCTCCCCGTTTCTCGAATTTCTTCTGCTGCTGCCTGATGCTGTCCTTCCTGATTCTGTCGCGGAAAGTGCTCTGCCTTTGTACCTTCACCGGAAGATCCGCCATATATACCTTCGCAATCGCGGAAACAAGCCCCTGAATGCCGATCAGCGTCCGCTCCGGCCTGTCAAACACCTTGATCGACGCCAGCGCATGGGGAAATTCCGTGCCGAACACATGCAGGATATCCGGCTCAAAATCATTGATGATCAGCTCAAAATGCTTTTCCAGAGCCGTGTCGTAGCGCTCCGGCGCAGTCAGATCCTCCACAAAGCCGTAACAATGACAGGAAATATTCTCACCCAAAGGCATCATCCGGTCAAAATTTCCCAAAGATTCCTCCACCGGGAACGCAATGCCCAGCTCAATACGGTTTCTCTCCTGCTCCATCACCACCCGGTCCAACAGCCCGGAAAGCCACCCCTCCCTGTTGCTGCAAGGAAGATTTAATCTCTTGGCGATGGCCGGCAGCATAATATTGCACACCCACAAAACCTTCATCTGATCGTACCTCCGTATTCCTTCTCACTTTACGCATCTTTTACGGCGGGCGGCTCAAACCTGCCGCTGTCCTTTGCCCTGTGTCTTTCCATACAGTCCCGCCTTTAGTTTCTGATAGACGCCCGCCGTCGCCTCATGGGACGAAAGAAAAGTCCGAAGCGGCGCAAGCGTCAAAAGCATAACCGTCCTGTACTTGAGAATCTGCCCGCAGCTCATATATTTTTTCACAATATACGCATGTTCTGCGGCAGATCGTTTCCTGTTCTCCCGATCTTCCGAAAAGCCCTCTCCCTCGTAGGAGGCCACAGTCAAAGGCATATAAACCATGGCTGCACGCGCCCGATAATAGCACCAGAGAAAATGCTCATAATCCGCCCGGACTCTGTAGCATGTCCGGAATCCCCTCTTCACGAGAAGTCGTCTGTCGTAAAAGCAGGCCTGATGGCAGGGCACATTGCGATAGCAGGCAAAGTCGTCTATCACAGGATTCGACGCCACATACGCACCCGTGGCCCGCTCCGTGATATTGCCGTAAAAAACCATCGGCCTTATGTGTTTTTTCACGCCGCCGCAGCTGTCCGCCGCCTTCCCGTTCTCCCGCTCCCCCCAGTCTGTCCCGGAAACCGGAAGCCCGCCGTGCTCCGCTATCGTCCGCTTTACTCCGGCAAGCACCCCTTCATCCGCAAAGTAATCGCCGCAGTTTAGAAAAAACAGATATTTTCCCGCCGCATGGGAAACCGCCCGGTTCATGGCGTCGTAAATCCCCTCGTCCCGCTCTCTGAAAATCCTTAAATCTGCCCCTGCGGACAACTGCTCCACCGAGCCGTCCGTGGAAAGGCCGTCCTGCACGATGATCTCGTAGTCCGTCTCCGTCTGCCGCCGGATGCTCGCGATTGTTTTCTGTAGTTTTTCGCCTGCGTTATAGCAGACTACGATGATGCTGAAAGTCATATTTTTTATCCTCGATGCTCCCTTTTGCTCATGATCGGCCTCTCACCCTGTAGATATATGCCGCGCCTACGTCACGTCTGACAAAATGGGAACCATTTCGTGGAAGAAGAATGTCTTGTAGGGCAGGATGAGCACGCCGTCGTTGGCGCCTTTTTTCAAATACATGGCGAAGTACGCCACAGCCGCCAGAAGAATGCCCGCCCGGAACAGCCGCCGCCATTTTTTATCCGGCACCGCTTTTAAAAGCATCGGCAAAAACAGGATCTGGCTTACCATCAGGTAATACCCGATCCGCGAGATAATGGGCAGAAAGGAGCAGAACACGTAGAGAACGAGGGCGCCCAGATTTAAATAAGTGTAAAACCGGAAACGACGGTTCCACGCCCTTTCTTCCTCTATATTCATGCCACCTTTTTCGCCGTTTATGCCTGTCCCGTCTGCTCTTTCCTTTTTTGCGGCATAAACAGGTTTCGCGGTTCTGTCTGCGGCGCTTTCACCATTTTTTCTGCTGTCCTGCCGCCGCATCAGATACACAATTCCCGCAAAGAAAAGAACCGCCGCGCACCGGAGTATGCTGATGTAGCTTGTGCCGCCCTCCAGATACTCCGTATCCTCATAAGTCGGATAGAGAAAAACCACCAGTTTCAGATAAAAATCCTGCAAAAACAAAAACGTACTGCAAAAAGCCGCCGCTATGGCAAGCTGCCATTTTTTCCATGACAGGGACGCCAGAAAATAGAGCGGAATCACTACCAGAAGCGACTTGTGGAAAGCCGCGCCCAAAAACACCAGAACCACAAATCTGCCCCACTGCTTCCGAAGCACAAACTTCATCGAGTAGAGCGCAAGGGCAAGCGCCAGATAATAGCGCACCGTGCTGAATGTCTGGAAATAATAGCCGAGCGTCATAAAGAGGAAAAAAGTCAGCCCGAACTCGTCGCTCTGCTCATACATGGCCAGCAGGAAAAACAGCGCCGTCACAAAAGAGTAAAACGCAAATACAAGCAAAAAGTTCTCATAACCCGACAGGCCGTAAATCAGCTTAACCAGCAGATTAAATCCGATTTCCGTAGGCACATAGGCATCGCAGTTGACCAGATGCATAAACTCCACGTACTTCGCATAGTCATTGCCCACATTGAGCCTGCACGCGGATAACAGAAACAGAATCAGAAAAACCGCCGTCAGACAGACCCGGTTACAGAGCTGCTGTCTCGTAATCGTATGGGATTGTCTCATTGGATGGCTGTCCACCAGACTGGCAAGGAGCGCCGTGACAACCGCAATCGTGATATATAAAATCATCTGCCGCGCGCCTCCCGCACGCCTGCGCGCATGATACGAAACGCTTTATCGACCGGAATTTCCCGGCACATGGTTTTCCTGTGGGCCAGCAGAAACCGCAGGGAAAGCGGCAGCGCCAGTTTCCCATAGAGATAATGGTAGAGCACACCCCTGTCGCGGAAAAACTTTTCATGATAACCGGAAAACCAGGTGGATTCCCGCTCCTGCTCCCTGCCGATACAGGCGGTATGCGCATAAATCCGAAGCCCCGCTTTCAGACAGTCCCGCAAAAACAGACTGTCCTCCCCGTTACTGTATTTCGCTCCGCCGCCAAAAAGCAGCGAGTAGTGCACATTCGCTCTGCGCAGCGCGTCAAGTCTGGCCGAGATACTGTAAGCCGGATACCTGCCGTAATTGCGGTATGTGATCCTGCGAATCTCCCGGTTCCAGTATGTTCTGCGGGAAGCTCCGACCTCCACGTTAAAAAGAATCAGATCCGCATCGGGCAGCGACTCATAAGCCCTGCGAATCTTTTCCCCGTAATCCGAAGTCAGTATAATATCCTCATCAGAAAAAAGCGTCACATCCCCGGACGCATGTAAAAGCGCAGTATTACGGCTTAAGCCCACGCCCCGTTCCGGCATGGAAAAACATTTCACGCGCCCGCCCTGCACCGCAATCGTCTCATAGCCATAGCGGCCGCACTGGTTTACAAGCACCGCATCCGTAGCTATATGCATTTGTGGGATAAGCTCTGCGGCATTTTTATCCACCGCAGAGATCAGCACCTCAAGCTTTATTTTTCCCATAATATTTCCTCAGAAACCGCTCGTCCGCGTCCCTGACCGCCACGCCGCACAGCGCGCAGTCCTGCGTTTTTAACTGCTCTGACACATAGAAAAGGAAAGTGCCGTGTATCTGTCCAAAAGGCAGCGACAATACCACGCCGTCCGCCCTGCGCAGCTCCTGCAGCTCCTCCCCGGAAAAAGACTTGTCCTGATCCACCTCGCAGATCCGGACATCCCCCCGCTTTTCCCGCAGGTAGGCAAGATTTGCCTGATAATCCTGCTGCAATCTCTCCCCGCCGGAAGGATAACCAACAAATGACAAATCTGTCACTTTTCTGACATCCCCCGCCACAAAAATCCGGTCGTCCATCACATAGTAGAGAGAAAAACCGAAAAGACTGAGAAACAGCCCAAGAAAGCCGCCCACAAGCGCCGCCTGCGCCATCCGGCTGTCCGCCACCACAAGCGCTGCCTCCGTCTTCTGAATCGCGTGAATTTCCAGAAACTCCTTCGCCTGCCCGCCATAGGTTTCAAGGGCCCCCACCGCCGCCCCGAGAATCGCGTCCGTGCGCTGTGCCCGGTTCGTCGTAACCGTAATCGTCAAAAGCCGGATATCCGAAAGAATTTCCGCCCTGACTGCCGCCGCCGTCTCCTCCCGCGTAAAATCCGCCGGAAGATGCCGAAGCATCAGCTCCATAATCGGATCGGCCGCCATCAGATCGTTCCATGTATAGCCGTTGTACGCCTGATAGACCTCCCCCGTCTCATCCGTCGCAAAATCCAGATACACCTTCGCATAAGCCGTATACTCCCGCTCCGACTCCGGCACCGTGCGCACGACCGCATATACAATCACCCCAAGAAGCGCGCCCCCGATCACCGCCCCGAAAATCAGCGGCAGTTTTCCCATCAGGCAGATCAAATATTTTTTTATATCCATGCCGTCATCGGCATAGCGCCTGTCCCTCATAGCACAAATCCTTCCACTTCTACTTCATCGCCGTTGTCTGGTTCTCCCCGATTCCCTCCGTGCTCTCCGGCTTGATCAGAATTTTCAGCGTCAAAAGCATCAGCTTTATGTCCAGCCACACGGAATACTGCTCGATATAAGTCAGATCCAGTTTCAGCTTATCGTAGGGCGTCGTATTGTATTTCCCGTAAACCTGCGCATAACCCGCAAGCCCCGCCTTCACCTTCATGCGGAATGCAAACTCCGGCATTTCTTCCATATACTGCTTAATGATTTCCGGGCGTTCGGGTCTGGGGCCGATAAAGGACATTTCCCCCTTTAAAATATTAAAAAGCTGCGGCAGTTCATCAATTCTCGTAGCGCGGATAAAATGACCTACCGGCGTAATGCGGGAATCGTTTTTGGCCGCCAGCCTTGCCACGCCGTCTTTCTCCGCGTCCACCCGCATACTCCTGAATTTCAGGATATAAAATTCTTTTCTGTCACGCGTGCAGCGGATCTGCTTATAAAGAACCGGGCCGCCGTCATACAGTTTAATCACCGCCGCCGTAATCAGCATAAACGGGGACGCAATCACCAAAAGCAGGATCGAGCAGACCAGATCAATCAGCCGCTTCGCCACCCGCTGCTCCACTTTCAGGGAGTACTCCCGCGTCAGATAAATAGGCGTGTCAAACAGATGGAGCTGATCCGCCCCCCGGATAAGCACATCGGTTATCTTCGGCATCGTGTAAACGCGCACCGACAGACTGTAACAGTACTTTAACAGAATGTTCCTGTCTACCGCAGAAATATCCCACAGCACCACCGCGCCGTAGCCGCGCCCGATCTCCTCCTTTACGGCATCCATCCCCGAGGAAATGTTCAGGCACTTCCTGATCCGGTATTTGTCCTTTCTTGATTCAAATTTCGTCACAATATCATCAATGGGCCGTTCCCCGTGTATAATCAGAATCTCTCTTGGCGGAAAAGCCTTGTAATAGCAGATATTGCAGAAAAACACCCAGAATCCCGCCAGCGCGGTCTGAATCAGCATGGTCCACACAATGGGCCGCACGTCCACCACCCAGTTTGCCATCAGGGAAATCTGAAAATAGGAAATCACGTTGACAATGAGCAGGGAAAACAGCTCCGAAATGAACACATCCACCGGCTTCAGATAGCCAATTTTTAACGCGCCGTATGTATTCGCGAAGAAAAACAGCAGCACGAAATAAATCAAAAGGATCAGCACATGCCCTTTGAAATAGAACCGGAAATTCCTGTACACTTTCAGAAACGGGTAGTACGCAGTCAGCCAGAAGTACGCATAGACTGCCAACTGGAAGATCAGCCCGATAAAAGAAAGCTGTAAAATAATCAGTCTTTTAAATGTCTCCACTTTTCTCATGGTCTTATATCCGCCTCACCGTAGCTCTGTACGCCCAGAACACAAAATAGAATGCGCTGACCGCTGCAGAGAGCTTCTCCTGTCTGCGGTACAGATTCCAAATCCGCTTCACCGCCTTGCATTTATTGGAGGACAGAGACCCCCGCGGCCTTCTGTAGACTGCAAGCGCCTCGTCAAGCCCGCAGGCCGTATATCCCGCCCGCAAAATCTGCCACCATGTCGCCGTGTCTTCACTCTCCACCAGCGGCATACGCATCAGTTCATCCGGTATAACATTCCGGTCAAGCACTACCGTGGTTGTAAAGATAACCGTCCGCGACAACGCTTTTTTATAAGTCAGGGTTTCGGGCACATGCACTACCCTGCCCGTAGGTCTGGCCTGTTCATCCCCGAACTCGTAAGCGGAAAACACAAAACCCGCCCGTTTTTGTCTCATAAAGGAAAGCTGTTTTTCCAGCTTGTCCGAAACCCAGATATCGTCGGCGTCGAGAAAGGCGATATACTGTCCGCCCGCCAAATCCATTCCCGTATTGCGCGCCGCGGCGGCGCCCTCGTTTTTATTCTTGCGGATCAGATATACTTTTTTTCCCCCGCCGCACAGGTACTCCTCAATATGTCCCGTATTTTCAAGGACAGTCTCTACCGGATGATGCTCGTATGAAGACAGTGCTTTTTCCATGACCTCCACACTGTCGTCCCCGGAGCAGTCGTCCACCAGCAAAAGCTCCCATTTCCCGCAGGTCTGCGAAAACACCATCCCGATGGTATCTGCAATGTAGGCTGCCGCCCGGTACACCGGAACGATAATGCTGACCAGCCCCTTTTCTTTATCCTTCAACTTCCTGTCCTCCGATCTCTTCCCGGACCAGATAGATCGGCCTCCTCTTCACTTCCATATATGTCTTTGATAAGTATTGCCCCACAATCCCCAGACAAAACAACTGCACGCCGCTGACCATCATAATGATGCAGACCAGAGACGGCCAGCCGGAAGTCGGATCGCCAAACAATAGTTTTCGCACAATCGTCACAATTATGATCACAAACGCAACCAGACAGAAAAACACGCCCGCCACTGACGCTATGGTCAGCGGTACTGTGGAGAAAGCGATGATGCCCTCAAGGGAATACAGAAAAAGTTTCCAGAACGACCATTTCGTCTCGCCCTTTCTGCGCTCCACATTTTCATATTCCAGCCATTTGGTCTTGTAGCCAACCCAGCCGAAAATCCCTTTGGTAAAGCGGTTATACTCGGACATGGACAAAATTGCCTCCACCACCTGTCTTGTCATCAGGCGGTAATCTCTGGCGCCGTCCACAATCTCCGTCCGGGAAATCTTATTCATCAGTCTGTAAAACATCCGCGCAAAAAAGGAACGGATAACGGGTTCTCCTTTTCTGGTCACACGTCTGGTCGCCACCGAATCGTACCCCTGCTCGATGTAAGAATACATTTCCGGCAAGAGGGCAGGCGGATCCTGCAAATCCGCGTCCATCAGCACAGCCAGATCCCCCCGGCATTTCTGCAGACCGGCATAAATCGCAGCCTCCTTGCCGAAATTGCGGGAAAAGGAAATCAGGCGCACACGCCCGTCCTCCTCATGAAGCTTCTTCACCTCGGAAACCGTCTGATCTCTGGAACCGTCGTCCACATATATAATTTCAAACTCCAACTGCTTGTCGCGGAAAAAATCCGTATTCCTGCATAACTCATCATAAAAATCCCTGACATTCTCCTCTTCGTTGTAGCAGGGTACGATGACGCTGAGTAGCTTCATAGCGCTCTCCTTTCGTGCATACCGATATAAGTGTACCATATTTACATAAAAAAAGGAAGAGACGCGTCTCTTCCCTGAAAATTCAATTCATATCAAATTGTTTTTCAACCGTATGTAGTCCGCTACAACGGCTATATATTCACTGTTCGTCGGTCGGGTGTACTCCACCGTGTTGGCATAACCGAACAGTTCTTCAAAAAGATCGCTGTTGCCTCTGTCCCACGATACCTCGATTGCGTTGCGGATCGCCCGTTCAATCTTCGTGTCTGTCGTCTGGTACATCTTCGCCAGATCAGGATAGAGCAGTTTCGTCACACTCCCCACCAGTTCCATGTCTTCCACACACATTCCCACCGCGCTTCGCAAGAACTGGTAGCCACGCAAATGTGCCGGTATCCCAAGTTCCAGCATCATATCGGAGATTGTTTTCTCAAGCTCCTTCGGACTAATCATATTCTGTTGTGCCATTCCCCTCTTACTCCTTTGCAATTTTGATATATTAAGACAAATATAGTTCCATACTTCTTTCGACAATCATATCAAAAAAGCATCGCGTTGTAAACGGTAATTTATCGCGCGGAGGAATATTTTTGCACGATAAGGCATTCTTTTTAGTACAGTACTACATCCTTGCCTTACTTTCGTTCGCCTTGAACCACTCGTAGGCCAGCTTTACGCCCTCCTCAAGCTCCACCTTGTGCTGCCAGCCGAGTCCGTGCAGCTTCGTGACGTCCGTCAGTTTTCTGGGCGTACCGTCGGGCATCGTCTGATCCCAGACAATCTGTCCCGTATAGCCTGTCACCTTTTTCACTGTCTCCGCCAGCTCCCTGATCGTAACTTCCTTGCCTGTTCCGATATTGACATGCTGTTCACCACTGTAATTTTCAAGTAAAAACACGCAGGCGTCCGCCATATCGTCCACGTACAGAAACTCGCGAAGCGGCGTGCCCGTCCCCCACAGCATAACCGTAGGATCCCCGTTCACCTTCGCCTCATGAAACTTGCGGATCATCGCGGGCATCACATGAGAACCCTCCAGATCATAGTTATCGTGCGGCCCGTAGAGATTCGTGGGCATACAGCTTATGAAATCGTCACCGTGCTGCCGCTTATAAAACTTGCACATTTCAAGCCCCGCAATCTTCGCGATGGCATATGCCTCGTTCGTCTCCTCCAAAGGACCCGTCAGCAGCGCATCCTCGGGTATCGGCTGAGGCGCCATTCTGGGGTAAATGCATGTGCTCCCCAAAAAGAGAAGCTTCTTCACCTGATACTCATGACAACAGTGAATGACATTACACTGAATCTGCATATTGTCGTAGGCAAACTCCGCAGGCGCGGTATTGTTCGCATTGATACCGCCCACCCTGGCCGCCGCCAGCACTACCACGTCCGGCCGCTCCTGTTCAAAAAAATCCCGCACCGCCTGTTGACTTGTTAAGTCAAGTTCCTTGTGCGTCCTGCCGATGATATTCTCATATCCCTTTTCCTGTAAAGACCGCACAATCGCGCTGCCCACCAATCCTCTGTGTCCCGCCACATAAATTTTGTCTGTCTTATTCATGATAACATCCGTCTCCGTTTCCCTATTGATACCCTGCTGTGTCACATGCTTTCTTCCGCTGTTTCTATTGTATTATAGAAGAAAAACAGATAGATTGCAACGGTTACTCCGCCGCACGAAACCCTCCGGCAATTCCCTCCCCCAGAAACGCAATCTGCGCCCTGGCCGGTGAGGAGGGGAACGGTTCATACCCCGCCCTGTCGCCCTCCACGGGACAGTAAAAGGCCACGCCCTCTATCTCGTAAGCACAGGTTTCATAGTTTTCGTAATCTTTCTGGACAAGCCAGTAATCATTCACATAAAGGCTGGTGGTTTCACGCGCAAGTGCAAACCCCTTATATGCAAGGACCAGAACGGCCAGAACACATACCACGCGCCCTGCCACCAGCCGCCAGCCGCCGTTTCCGCCAGAATCGCTCCATGCCCCCGCGCTGCTGCGTCCGTCCCCCGCTGCTGCGCCTTTTAAAAGCCGCTCCCCGCGCACTGCAAGGCACATCACCGCGTCATATATCCCCCCGAAGACCACCGCCGTCGTCAGATACACCCAGACGCAGCCGTAACGGATCAGCGGCGAGGTGCAAAGCCAGAAGAGAAAGGAAGCCGCCACCGTTGCCTGCACCGCAAGAAGCGCGGGCATCACCACCCCGTCCTGCCCACAGAAACCGTTCCATAAATCCCTGTCCTCTGCCGGAAAAGATGCAGTGCCAGGCCCTGCTGCCGCCTGCTGCCTGCACCACCGCCAGAAAAGAAAGCCTGCCCAAAAGACCAGCGCGGCCACTGCTGCCACCGCCGCCAGCACGAACAGCTTATCACTCCCCGCCAGTGTGCAAAACCAGCCGGAAAGCCACTCCCGCATGGGCCGATCGTACTGTGCCACATCCGTGTACCCCCTGCCCCAGACCTGTATCTCCCTCGCGTCATAATCCGCCAGCCCTTTCGGGATTTTCCACTCCGCATCGAACAGATCCAGTCCGGTAAACGGATAAACCAGCCACCCCGATATCACCACATTCCGGATAAAAAAGGGAAGCGCCGTAACGATACCCAGCCCCAGATAAAGCCCCGTCTCACCCCACCTTTTCTCCCGCAAAAGGCGGCAGGCCGGATAAACGGTGAGCAGCAGAGTAAACGCCGCCGACAGCTTTACCGTCATCAGAAACACGCCAAGCACGCACAAAAGCCCGTAAGGAAGGATCGTCTTCTCCCCGCTCTCCAAAAACGCAAGCCACTTTATCACTATATAAAATGCCACAAGTACCATGAAATAATCCGAAGCCGGAGAAATCATTTCATCAAAAATATTCACCAGATAATACACACACATCACTCTGGCAAAATCGCTCGTCCGAAGCCGCCCCGCCCGCAGGGATTTCCCCATTGGCAGACAGACCGCCGCCAGCAGAAAAGAAAGCCACCCGGCCGCGCAGTGATAGGACTGCCCGCCTAAAAAAGCCATACTGTAGAGGGCTGACAGTGCAAAGGAGGAACTGTTGTAAGCCAGCCTGCAATGCAGGTTGCCAAGCCCCTTCACCACGCCATACTCCTCGATCCACCGGATGCTCTGGGCATGATACAGCCCCGTGTCGTAGTGGATCATTCCGCGGGACGCGCCGTAGGCAAAGAGAAGAAACAGAACTGCCACCGCACAAAATCCCGGCCAGCCGGGCTGCCCGTCCCCTGAAACGCTGCCGCCATTTCCCGCCCGCTTCCCTGCCGGAAAGAGCTTTCGCGCTGCAGCCGCTATCCCCTTTTTATCCGCAAGCACAGTCAGAATACAGAATAAACAAAGTATGATATTGGCCGCCATTCCCACGCCTGCAAACAGGCTGAAAAACTGCGCGTGAACCGTCACACAGACAAGCCCGCACATAAAATACGCGTCCGCGCTCCAAATCATCCGGCAGTGATGCCCGCTTTCCCTGTCCACGGGATGCCTGCTTTCCCCGCCAGTGCCAGGATTCCCTGCGCAGTCATGTGCATAATAAGGAAGGTGCCGCGTGAGTACACGCAGCACACCATACCCGATTGTAAATGTAGTTGCACCAATGTAAAGCCAGATCAAAATTACCGACAACATTTCAGCTATACGTTTCCTCTGTCTTTCTCTTCATCCGGTACGTTCCGGCCTGCTGATTTCCTACGGCATATCCTTGAGCCCGCAAACGATCCGTCATTTTTCGCCCTGCGCTTTGTACTCCCCGCTGCTCATTCCCGCGATTTCCTTCAAATCGGCATCCATCATCATGGATACCAGCCCCTTGAAATCTACCTTCCGCTTCCAGCCCAGCTCCTTCTCGGCTTTCGCGCAGTCGCCCCACAAAAACTCCACCTCTGCCGGACGGTAAAACTCAGGATTCACGTCCACAAGCAGGCGGCCGCTCTTCGCATCATAGCCTTTCTCGTTCACACCGGTGCCTTCCCACCGGACCTGAATGCCAAGCTCTGCAAAAGCTGCCTCCACAAACTCCCTCACCGTATGCGTCTCGTTGGTCGCCAGCACATAATCGTCCGGCTTGTCCTGCTGCAGCATCAGCCACATGCCTTCTATATAATCTCCCGCAAAACCCCAGTCTCTCTTCGCGTTCATATTTCCGAGGGACAGCTTATCCTGCTTACCTGCAATGATATTCGCAATGGCCAGCGTGATCTTTCTTGTCACGAAATTCTCACCGCGTCTGGGCGACTCGTGATTAAACAAAATGCCGTTGCAGGCAAACATATTGTAGGATTCCCTGTAATTTACCGTAATCCAGTAAGAGTAGAGCTTCGCCGCGCCGTACGGGCTCTTCGGGTAAAAAGGCGTTTTCTCACTCTGAGGCGCCGTCTCGGGAATGCCGCCGAAAAGTTCCGACGTGGAAGCCTGATAATATCTGCACGTTCCGCCGTTTACGCGAATTGCCTCCAGCAGTTTTAAGGTGCTCACGCCTGTGGCTTCCGCCGTGTACTCCGGCACCTCAAAGGACACGCCCACATGGGACTGCGCCGCCAGATTATAAACTTCCGTGGGCCGGATCTCCGCGATCAGCCGCATCAGATTGCTCGAGTCCGTCGTATCCGCATAGTGCAGGAAAAATTTGACCTTGTGATAATCCGATTCGATCAGGTGGTCTATCCTTCCCGTGTTCGCAATGCTGTGCCTGCGGATCAGGCCGTGCACCTCATATCCCTTCTCCAGCAAAAACTCCGCCAGATAAGAGCCGTCCTGTCCCGTGATTCCTGTAATAAGTGCTATATTCTGCATATTCTCTATCCTTTCCGCCTATTTTTCTTCTCTCAGATACGCCGCGATGGCGTCATGCCAGTCCGCAAACATAAAATCCGTCGTCATTTTAAACATATAATTTTCGAGAATGGAATAAGCCGGACGCTTCACCGCCGCACCGTATTCCTCTGAGGTAATGGCCTCCACCACCGTCTTTTTCCCCGCCAGACGGAATATCTCCTCCGTAAACTGCGCCCAACTGCAATCGCCCTCGCAGGTAGCATGGAACACCCCGTAGTTTTCTGTAGGCAGCAGACAGGCAATGGCTCTCGCAAGCTCCGCCGCGCTGGTGGGCGATCCCACCTGATCCCGCACCACCCTGACCTTATCGTTTGTCTCGGAAAGACGCAGCATCGTCCTCACAAAGTTCTTTCCGTCCCCGTAAAGCCACGCCGTGCGCAGGATAAAATGCCTGTCGCCAAACTCCTTCACAAATTCTTCCCCCGCCAGCTTTGTTCTGCCGTAGGCGCCCTGGGGGCCGGTGGGATCGGTTTCTTTGTAGGGTCTTGTCCCGTTTCCGTCAAATACATAGTCCGTGGAAATATGCATCAGCTTCGCGCCCGTCTCGTTAGCTGCTATGCTTAAGTTGCGCGCGCCGACCGCATTGATGCGAAAGGCCAGATCCTCCTCCTTCTCACAGGCCTCCACCGCCGTGTAGGCTGCACAGTTGATAATGGCGTATGGCCTGACTTCTCTGACGAACTGCATCACCTCGTCTACCTTCGTGATATCAAGTTCCCCCACATCCGTGTTGACCAGCTCGTATTCCGTGCTGCCCGCATATTCCAGATTAACAGCCCGCCCAAGCTGCCCGTTGCAGCCGGTTACGATTATTTTCTTCATGTCCGTCTCATCCTTTCCCCGATTTCCTGCCAATCATGAGGAAACTGGATTTATCTTTTTTATTCTAACACATACAGCGCCAAACATGCACGGGAATTTTTTTAGATTTTTTTAGTGACTCGCCCTACCCGTTATGTTAAAATGTACGCGTTGGCAATGATCCCTGTGTCCGTACAGGGAAAAGCCCGCGTGCAAGATGCGGTGGAACGGAACCGGACACGCACTGCTGTGTACACTGCAATTACAAAAGGAGGACTTAAACAAAGCATGAAAAGATTACAAGTTTTACTTCTCGTCGCTCTGTCTTCTGCCCTGCTTCTGACCGGCTGCGGCAAGGAAGCGGAGGAAAAACCGGAGGTTGAAGCGCCTGTCGTGGAACAGATCATCGACGATATCCCTGAGGAGGAAGAAGAACCGGCAGAAACCGAACCTGAAACAACCGGCGAAGATGTACCGCCGGAAGAAGGCATGGTGCGAAGCCGCGTCACCAACGAATGGGTCGACGAGGAGACAGACAATACAAGGCCCCTTGCGATTATGACCCCCAACACCAAAACCGCTTCCCAATACGGCATTTCTAACGCCGATGTTCTGTATGAATGTAATGTGGAAGGAAGCATTACCAGACTGATGTGGATTATTCAGGACTGGAAAAACGCCGACAAACTCGGCAACATCAGAAGCTGCCGCGACTACTATGTGTACTGGGCCTTTGAGTGGGACGCCCTCTACGTTCATTTCGGCGGCCCCTTCTACATAGACGAGGTAATCCGACGCACGGACCACATTGACGGCAAAACCAGCAGCAATTTTTTCCGGGATAAGAACGCGAAAAACGCAACCGACAACGCTTACATAGACGCGGCCGGCGTCCTCGCCGATGCAGATAAGCTTGGCTATTCAATCCAGATGCGCGACGGTTACGCCGACGGACAGCATTACCGTTTCGCTCCCGAAAACGAGCCAAACGACCTGTCACAGTACAACGACGCCATCACGGCTAACCGGGTGGACATGTCCCCCGCTTACCCCGTCACCAACTGCTACTTCGTCTACAACAGCGATACCGGACTTTATGAGAGATTCCAGCATCTCTCCGGTTCCTCGGACGGACCTCACACGGACATGGCTACGGGAAAGCAGCTTGCCTTTAAAAATATTCTGGTACAGAACACCTACTATGAAGTGCGCGACGCCAAAGGCTATCTCGCCTTCCAGTGCCATGACAACACAAGGGACGGCTGGTTTTTCACAAACGGCAAGGGCATCCATGTAACCTGGGAAAAGACCTCCGATTACGGCGCCACAAGGTACTATGACGACGCCGGAAATGAAATCGAATTAAACACCGGCAAGACGATGGTGTGCATCGTGGAGGACGGAGATTCCTTCCTCGTGGATGATCAGGAGATAAAATAAATATGGTAAGTCAGAAAAAGGGGGGGGAGGAGACCGTCCTATCGCAGGGTTCACCCCCCGGCTTCCCACCTGTAGCTTGCATGTTCCGGGCAAATATACTATATTATAACCATAAAGGGAAACAACCGCCCACAAGAGGTTGCCCATTACAAGACGATAGAAACTCCACCCTGCAACTGCCAAGTATACAAGGGTGGTTTTTCTATCTAAAAAATCAAAACGATCAAGGTCAGCAATGCAAGAATGAACATTCCAAAAGACATATTCAGCAAATACTTTATAGAATTTCGTCATTAGGAAAAACGGACATTAACTTTGGAAACTCACAAAAATGTCAAAAAAATGGCTCAACCCCACTGTTTGCAGAGGGTTGAGTCATTTCTCAATAAGAGGCGCAGACCGGATTTGAACCGGTGAATCAGGGTGTTGCAGACCCATGCCTTACCACTTGGCTACTGCGCCGTAATATATCGGAGTAACTCCCTGCGGAAGAACTCCCGAAGAATTACCGCGTAACTCTTCGTTTTCTCCGGTCTTTTGACCGATGACTCCAACGGGAATCGAACCCGTGTTACCGCCGTGAAAGGGCGATGTCTTAACCGCTTGACCATGGAGCCTGACGAAAGGCTTCATGTAGCCTTAACGAATGATATAATACCATATCTCAGGACATTTGACAAGGGCATTTTCAAAGAAATTTACATTGGCGTCATCACATTTTTTTCGCCAGAACCGCCACCGCCCGCATATCCTCCGGAATCCTGCATACCAGCTTACCGTCGGCTATCCTGACATCCGCCTCCGCATCGGAGTATACTTCCTCGATCCGATACGTCCCATCCCCGGGAACGGGTACTTCCAGCCCGCCCTCATGCGCCCCGTTAAAGCTGTGGAACACGGCCAGCAGCCCGTCCTTTTTCTCACGCTCCACACTGCCCTGTGTCCGCACAAGGCACTGCCAGCCCTCCGGATGCCGCCAGCTTACCACCTTCGGTCCATAAAGCCTGCTGTAGCCGTCCTTGATAATGGGCGCTGCCTTTTTATAAAAGGCAATTCCCCTGTCGATCACAGCCCACTGCGCCTCCGACAGCTTCGTCACATCGCCGGACAGACACATTCTGCCTAAAAAGGTGTTTGCAATCGAGTAGGCTATCCGTTTCAGGGAGTCCGCCTCCCTGATCACAGCCCAGATCTGGCTCTGTCCCGGCAGGATCACGCGATGCAGGGAAGCCGCAATAATCGGGATCTCCTCGCACTCATGGGCGTCCGAGAATGACGCCATACTGCACTCGCTCATCAGAAGGGGCTCCAGTTTATGTCCGCCCGAAGAACAATTCTCCAATACAATGTCCGGAATCCTCTTCTTCACCTTCCGGATAAAGGCAAGCGACGCCTCCATGTTCTGCCGCAGCCCCTCGCCCAGAGACTCCGCGCCGTCACAGCCCACGCCGATCGTATCATTATAATCCATCTTCATATAGGAGAAGCCATACTTCTCCAAGGTGCCGATCACTCTCTCCTCCAGATACTTCTGCACCCACTCCTGCCGCATATCCCAGAATCTTCTCATGGAAGTGGTGAGCGGCGCGCCGTTTCTCCTGAGCAGATGCGCCGTATCGTGATAGCTCTCCGCCCGCTCCCCCACATTGTCTATCTCAAACCAGATTCCGGCCTTCATACCGTGCGATCTGATGGCGTTCACCGTCTTGTCAAGCCCCTCCGGAAACAATTCCTTCGACACCTGATAATCCCCCATGGCAATATCCCACGGAACGCCTTCCTGCTTAAACCAGCCACAGTCGATCACGAAGTACGAAAACCCTTTATCCCTGATTACTTCCAGAATCCCACATATATTTTCGTGGGAGGGACAGCCCCATGTGGTGCAGTACTCATTAAATATAAGGGGAAGCGCCTGTTCCGACTCAGGCCCCCTGTCCACCGCTTCCTCTAAAGCCGCCGTCATTCTCTGGGAAATCTCCTCTATACCGCCGCCTCTGCATACGGATAAAATTGCCGCAGGCGACACAAACCTTTCCCCCGGTTCCACCCGCTTCATCCAGTGGCCGGAATCATAATCCGCCAATCCGCCGGAAAGAGCTACATCATCGCCCCTCCGGTAGACCTCCATCTGCCAGCTTGCATTGTGACAGATCATCGCGCCCCAGAAAACGTCGGACTTCGCATCCTCTATCACCGCATAGGGAAAATACCCGTTCACCGGCATGGAGCCAACCTGACCGAAACGCTCACAGCGAACCGCGTGTCCTCCCCATGAGGGTTCGAGCTGTAAATCCTCCAAAAGCTGTGACTCCGTCCTGCCCTCCATACTCCACACACTGCGGATACGATGTAACTTTAAACAGCCGCTCTCATCCGCACCCACAAACGGAGAAATGCCGCCCAGCGAAAAGCTCGAAAGCATTTCCAGACCTGCCGTCTGACCGGAGGCATTTTCAAATTCCGTATAGGAGCGCAGGCTTTTCTTCCCCTGTTTCCATACAAGGTAATGCCGGTAACGGTATCCTCTGCTGTCCGAAAAGAGCGTGCAGATCACCGTCCCGCCGCTCCCATTCTTTTCACTCTGCATTTCCTGTGCCTGACGCGGCGCACCGGCTTCCTGACTCCTCAGCGTCTGGCGCGGCACACCGGCTTCCCACTCTCCGTCCCCGGTGCACCCCTCAGTCACCTCCTGTCCCCCGAATACAAGGCGCTGCACCGACGCGCTCTGACGCATGGTTCTGCCGCCCGCATACGCGCCCGCATAACTATCCCCCACCAGTTTCACCTGCACGAGAGAATCCGGGTAAGGTTTTTCCCGGTAAGCGACCTCACAGGCCATATCCACCGGGAGCAGAACGAGCTCCATGCTCCCCGTTTCTTCATCCTGCACATAATATGCGCACATATCGCCCAACACAAATTTACTGTAAATATGTTTCATCCCCACCACCATTGATTCGCGCTTACCGCTGTTTTTCCAGTGCCTCTTCCTGTAACCGGTCAAACTGCGCCATACACTCATCCACGGAAGCGCCGCCTAACAGCTCCCTCACGATGAGGCATGTATTTCCCCACTGTTCCACTTCCATCCCCGCATTGGAGCCAAGCACATAGACATTATTGTGAATCTTGTCATGCAGGGGTTTTAGCGCAGGAACACACTCTACCTCCACGTTTTTGGACGGGGAAATGACTCTGTTCGTCTCCGCATAAATCTGTAACGCCTCGTCAGAAAGCATCACATCCAGCACCGCCAGCGCGTCCTCGCCATGTTCCGCGTTAATTCCCACACCAAACCCTGTCATGGGTATCACCGGCATCTGCCCGCGGCTGCTTGGAAAGCCGATAACCTGCATCTCAAAATCCGGGCTGCCGTAGGCGGTGTCCGTATTCGCCGCTCCCCAATACGCCATGACAATCGGCGTCTTCCGGGCCAGAAATTCCGCCCCTTCCCCCTCTATCGCCTCGCTCACAAGGGCTTTTTCGGCATCCACATATCCCTTGTCAATCATCTCCTGCAAAAATTCGAATCCCGGCCGCATGTAATCACTGTATTTGCTCTCGCCGCTGTTTAATGCCGCAATTTCCGCCTCGGTATTACCGCCATTATATAAATCCGCGTAAGCCTGCGCCAGAACGAAAGTTTCCAGCCACCATCTGTTCGCGCCTACCGGCGTCTCAATGCCATTCTCCTTAAAAACCCTGCAGCACTCCAAAAAATCGTCCGGTGTTTCCGGCAGTGCAAGCCCATATTGGTCGAACATATCTTTGTTGATAAACAGACCATAGGCTACCACCTCCTGCGGAATCCCGACCAGCTTTCCGTCTACCATGTTTGCCGCTATCACCACTTCTCTCAGATTTTTGACGCAGTCCAGTCCCGACAAATCCTTTAACTTTCCCTCTTCGCCCAGCACGCGAAGGGTATCCGGATTCAACAGGTAGATATCATCCATATCGTTGCGCGCCCTGTCCAGCGTCACGTCATCATAAGTCTTATCCTGATAGTCCTCCGCCGTATAGGTCACATAGCCTACACTCACATCCAGTTTTTCCTCCGCCAGCATGACGGTCTTATCGGCTGCGCTTCTGGCCGTATTTTCCACATACGCCTCCGATTTTTCCATCGGACTGAACAGCTCCACGATCCGCTTTTCCTCATTCTCCACGACAATCAAATTATTGTCCGTTCTGCATGCCGTCATAGCCAAAGCTGCCATCCCGACAATACATAGCATTCCCGCTTTCTTAATATCAACCCTTCTAAAAAAACACATACACTCCTCCAGCCCATCTATTCTTATTCTGCTTTCAGATTTCTCTTACTCCCTTTTCGTATATTCCCGAATAACCTTTTTTAACATATCTATATCAACCGGCTTTGCAAGATGGACGTTCATTCCCGCATGAAGCGCTTCCCTCTCGTCCTCCGCAAACGCGTTCGCCGTCATGGCTATGATCGGTATGGTCCGCGCATCCTCGCGCTCCAATGCCCGGATTGCCCTCGTGGCGTCATATCCGTTCATAACCGGCATCTGCACATCCATCAGGATGGCGTCAAACTCACCCTCTTTTGATTCTGCAAACCGTTCTACCGCAATCTGCCCGTTCTCCACAATCTCGCACCGGGCATTTTCAAACAACAAAATTTCCCGCAATATTTCCGCATTGATCTCATTGTCCTCCGCAGCAAGGAAATACAGCCCTTCCAGATTGTTCTTATCCTTCCCGTCAGCCTCCCCTGTCTGTGTCGGCTCCGCACGCATTTCCCTTATCTTTTCTTTAAACGCTGAGGCGAAGAAAGGCTTCATAAGAATGCCTGTGTTCTCTGTCTGTAAGATGTTCTCTAATCCCGCTTCTTCATGCTCTGCCAAAATCAGGATAAGAAGCGCATCCCCAGCCTCCTCCCGGATCCTTTTCACTGCCTGCAACGTATCTGTTTCCGGAAGATTACTTCCCAGCAGCAGCACATCGTATCCCTTCTGCGCCTGTTCACACGCTTTCAGCAGAGACAATACTTCTTCCAGACTTTGCGCCGGGTCTGCCTCCACTTCCACATTCTCCATAAGCGCCTGCATGTTCTCGCAGACTCCTGCATCTCCATCCGCCACCAGAATGCGGGAAATGCCCTTTTCCTCCCAGAACAGTTTATCCGCCTGTCCCTCCGGTATCCGGAACTCCAGATCCACCCGGAAAAGACTGCCCTTATTCACCTCACTGGTCACTTCAATGGTGCCGCCCATAAGCTCAATGATGTTTTTTGTGATCGCCATTCCAAGGCCCGTACCCTGCACCTTGTTGGTGGTGCTGTTTTCCGCTCTCGTAAACGCGTCAAAAATAGTCTCCAGATACTCCGGCGTCATCCCGTATCCGTTGTCCTGCACTTCTATTCTGAGATGCTCAAACTGATTGGAACGCTGCTTCAACCCGATAATCCGCAGCCAAATGCTTCCTCCTGTCTGCGTGTACTTCACCGCATTAGACAAAAGATTGATCAGAATCTGGTTGATGCGCGTCTCGTCACCCATCAGACTTTCGTGTTTGATGCCCGCCACTTCCAGATAAAATTTCTGTTCCCTCGCCGCCGCCATAGGGCGGATAATCGCGTCCACGGAAGATACCAGATCATTCAGAGTAAACTCCTCCACGTTCAGTACCACTTTGCCGCTCTCAATTTTTGACACGTCCAGAATGTCGTTTATCAGACTGAGCAGGTGCTGTCCGGAAGCCATGATTTTTTTCGTATACTCCCGCACCTTATCCGGATTTTCCGCATCTCTGGCAAGCAGCGTGGTAAATCCTAAAACCGCATTCATCGGTGTACGGATATCGTGGGACATGTTGGAAAGAAACATGGTCTTGGAATTACTTGCAATCTGCGCCGCCTGCAAAGCCTCCGCCAGTCTGCGGTTGCTGATTTCCCTCTCCTCCTCCCGCTCTTTTCTCAGTTTGATCTGCTGTCTCTGATTCAAATAATAGATCAGGCAGCATAAGAAAAATGCGATGAGCATAACTGCGACGACAATCAGAATGTTCTGGTTGACAGAGCGTCCTTCCTGCTGTATCGCGTCAATCGGCACATAGCCGATCAGATACAGGGTGCCATTATTTACCGACCACATATAATTCAGCGAGTCCTTATTTCTGATGTCATGGTAAAACATGATATTCTTATTCTCTGCCAGACACGCATCCACATCTTCCCGCAGATTCTCTTCCTGAATATCATTCGCCCGGTAGAAATCGCTCAGATTCAGATGTCCAGCGCTCCGCTCACCCATTCCCTTGGGCTTTAAGACAAACCGTTCCGTCTCTGCATCCATAATATAGAGCATTGCTTTCTTATTATAAAATCCTTCCGGAAGCGACTTGTCAAAAGAGTCATAGATATACTCTATATAGAGCATGGCAATTTCCCGTCCGTCTTTCACCACAGGACACTTAATACAGTAAGCCCACGTCCCCATATAGTTCAAATACGACTGGGATACCGGCAGGCCGTCGATTGTGCCGCCGGCCGAAAAGTCCAGTTCCTCCTCCGTAAACACTTCTCCCGTGCTGCATACGCCCTCCGTTTCTCCCGAACGGATCAGGCCAATTTTCATCATCGTCCCGCTTCTCTTGTACTTGCGAATATATTCCTCCGGCTCCTCCATCTCGGCAATGCCCTGCGCCATGAGTCTCTGGTACTCCGCTTCCTTGTTCAGAATCGCCTCAATCGTACATTTGATCAAGTCAAGACTTTCATTTAAATTCTGGGTAGCCGATGCCGCCATCTCTCTGGAAATCTTATGGGAGACAGAAAAAACGACTATCGCCAAAAACAAAAAGACCAAAATGATTGAAACAAGCAATGAAATTCCTCTGTCCTTCCTACTCTCATCATGCTTTTTTCTCATTTTGATCTCCGTTCCGCTCTGATAACCAACTACATTAATTCGCTGTTCGCCTTTGCACCCGATCAGCATTGCTTACTATTCTTACTCTTATTATATTCCTTCTTGTTCATAAAGTCAGCACTTAAAATGCTTTTGTTTATCCGAATAAGGCTGCGGTTCTTTCCATCCGCTCCGCAATCTTCACACCGAAAGGACAGCGGCCTTCACAGCTCTTACAGCCAATACACTCGTCCGCCGCGTGTTCCAGCGCTAAATAATGCTCCTTCACAGTGGCGGGAACATCCTCGTGCATAACGGCCAGGTCATAGTATTTATTAACCATGGCTATATCAATTTCTTTCGGACAGGGCTTGCAATGTCCGCAATATGTACATTCCCCCCGCCCAAAGGTATTTCTGGGCGCCTTCGCCAGAACTGCCGCGTAATTCTTTTCCTCTGCCGCAGCGTTTTCATAGGCCACTGCCTGTTCCACATGCTCCGGTGTGTCATACCCTGCCAAAACAGACGCAACTGCCGGTCTGGTCAGGCAATAATGAATACACTGCACCGGCGTCAGCGCAACACCGAAAGGCGAACGCGCCGCGTCAAACAGACGTCCCCCTGCATAAGGCTTCATAACGGTAATGCCCACATCGTTCTGCTCACACAGTTTATAAACCTCTGCCCTTGCAGGATCAATGCCGCCGAATCCGTCCTCGTATTCCTCCACAAAATAGTCATCAATATTATCCGTAGGCGGCAAAAGATCAAAGGCCGGATTAATGCTGAATAAAATCATTTCTATCAGCCCGCTTTCGGCTGCCTTTTTCGCCATAAGGGGATTGTGCGTGCTCATGCCGATATGCCTGATCTTCCCCTCCGTTTTAAGCTCCTTCACGTACTTGATAAAAGGCCCGTTCATGGCGGTTTCCCAGTCATCTTCCTGATCGACGAAATGTATCATGCCAAGATCAACGTAGTCCGTTTGCAGACGCGCCAGCAGATCCTCAAAAGCCTCTTTGCATTTCTGCACATCACGCGATCTTTCATACTGACCATTCTGCCAGGTGGACCCGATATGTCCCTGAATAAACCAATGTTCCCGCCTGCCCTCCAGCGCTTTTCCTATTTTCGTGCGGACATTTGGTTCGGACATCCAGCAGTCCAGAATATTAATGCCCAGCTCGTCCGCCCGATCAATCATGGCCTTGCATTCCTCGTAGTTGTGCCGCTCCAGCCACTCTCCTCCGAAGCCGACCTCACTGACCATCAATTCCGTTTTCCCAAGTCTGCGATACTGCATGATAATCCTCCCTTGATTTTCTGGTTTCATGTTTCGGATTGCAAAGATAGTTAACTTATTATAAACTTTTAGCCTGCTTTTATCAAGTCGCTATCGCCGGCTTCTTATATTCTGATCAGAATGTAAAAAACGGATCACTTTTTAGATGAAACAAAGCCCCTGCAAACATAATTGTCTGCAGGGGCTTATCCGATCTCTTATTTACCTCCCCGAGTAGGGCTCGAACCTACAACCCCGCGGTTAACAGCCGCGTGCTCTACCATTGAGCTATCGAGGAATGCAGTATTGCTCCGCAAATTAATCGTCAGAGAACCGCTCCGCGATTCTCCGCACTGATTCTGCAAAGTCTCTGAAGGCACATACCTTCAAAACCAAATACTGAATCTCCTTTTTCTTTCTATCCGTCTGCTTTG
>CARQVR010000032.1 GCA_949051815.1 uncultured Lachnospiraceae bacterium | reverse complement strand
TCTTTTCAGATCTGCTTCCATTACTTGGTTGTATCGTTCGATACTTTTCTGAAAATCTTCTTTTGGAATCTTTTCAGGGTTGCATTACTGTTTATTTGTCAAGGTGCTTCGGAGTAAATCACTACATGATTAACTCCTGAGTAAATCCCCTCGGGACTGACTCCTGAAGAATGCTTCGCATTCTTCGCTGTTGTGTAAGTTCTCACCGACGCAACGGATTTATATTAACACAACCGTTTGGCATCGTCAACCCCTTTTTTTAATTTTTTAAAATTTTTATTTCATCGCTCATTTTGAAAAATTAAAAACTGGGAAAAAAAAGAAATCTCAATCTCTTAAGATTCTTTTTTAACGGAGAAAGAGGGATTTGAACCCTCGCGCCGCGTAAGCGACCTACACCCTTAGCAGGGGCGCCTCTTCAGCCTCTTGAGTATTTCTCCACAGTCTGAACTATTCCTCTACCAAATATATAGTTCCACGTCTCCACAACGCAAAGTAATTATACATAAGGTATTTTTGTTTGTCAATGCCTTTTCGCGGATTCTTTCATAAACCTGTCTACAAATTATATTTCCAATTATAATCTGCAGTATTCCTGAATCGCCGTTTCATATAAATTTTGTCCTGTGGAATCAATCACTACGATCACCGGAAAATTTTCCACTTCGAGTTTACGGATCGCTTCTGTCCCCAGATCATCATAGGCAATCACTTCCGAAGCCTTGATGGAACCGGCCAGAAGTGCGCCCGCACCTCCTACCGCCGCAAAGTAAACCGCGCCGTTTCTGATAATCGCCTCTTTCACCGTCTCCGCGCGTTTTCCTTTTCCAATCATGCCTGTCAGGCCCAGATCCAAAAGCGCCGGGGCATACTTGTCCATGCGGCTGGCTGTAGTAGGCCCTGCGGAACCGATCGGCCTGCCTTCCCTTGCCGGAGACGGCCCCATATAATAAATGACATTATCTTTCATTTCCAGAGGCAGCTCTTCCCCCTTTTCCAGCGCCTCGTACATTCTTTTATGCGCAGCATCACGCGCGGTATAAATCGTTCCCGTCAGGTACACATAATCTCCCGCCCGTAATTCTTTGGCCGTATTCTTATCTATCGGCACTTTTACATGTCGCTCCATATATTCAGACCTTTCTTTTCTCTCCCTGTCAAATAAAGGGGAATAAATAGATATTGTGTTTATACGAAACCAAAAACACTATATCTATTATATATAGAAGAAACACCATTCGAAACTTTGATAAATCAGATCCGCTCTTTTGTCATACAGGCACCGCTCTACAACACACGCACCGCATGTCTGTTCACATGACAGCAGATGTTAACCGCCACAGGCAGTCCCGCTATATGCGTAGGGTAAGTTTCTATATTAACCGCCAGCGCTGTCGTCGTACCGCCAAGCCCTCCCGGCCCGATTCCGGTTTTGTTAATCTGTAAAAGCATTTCCTCTTCCAGCTCCCTGACATACGGAATCTCCGAACGCTCCTCGAGCGGTCTGGTCAGCGCATGTTTCGCCATCAGCGCGCACTTCTCAAAAGTACCGCCTATTCCTACGCCCACTACCATAGGCGGACATGCGTTAGGACCTGCGTCTCTTACGGCTGTCAGGACAGCGTCCTTCACGCCCTCCACACCGTCCGCGGGTTTTAACATAAATATCCTGCTCATGTTCTCGCTGCCAAAGCCCTTCGGCGCCACCGTAATCTTCACCCGATCCCCCGGAACAATTTCACTGTGTATGATCGCCGGGGTATTATCCTTCGTGTTTTCACGGATCAGAGGATCGCCCACCACAGATTTGCGCAGATAACCGCTCACATATCCCTGCCGCACGCCTCCGTTGACCGCATCGGTCAGATTCTCTCCTTCAAAATGCACATCCTGTCCGATCTCCAGAAATACCACCGCCATTCCCGTATCCTGACAAATCGGAATCATATCCCTTCCTGCAATCTCCAGATTGTCCTGCAATTGCCCCAGAATCTGTCTCCCAAGCGCCGCTTCTTCCGTCTGCGCCGCGCATTTCATCGCGTGCGCCATATCCGCTGAGAGAAAATGATTCGCCTCTATACACATTTCCCTGATATTCCGGGTGATTTCTCCCGTTTCTATCGTCCTCATGTCTCCTCCGTTCCCAAACGCGCGCGCCGCATCAGTCAACAACCTGTTTCCTGACTGCCTCAAGCTCCTCCGGCTCGACTTCCTGCGGCTTCCATCCGATCTTCTGACCGTCCGCGCTGTAGCGGGGTATCAGGTGAAGGTGGAAATGAAATACCGTCTGTCCCGCGAGATCCCCATTGTTCTGCACCAGATTGAATCCCTCGCATCCCAGCTTTTCCCGCATCTTAAGCATCATCCTTTTGGCCAGCTTCATAACCTCCCCGGCCCTCTCCTCCGGCAGTTCAAACAAATCCGCGTAGTGGTCTTTGGGCAAAATCAGTGCATGTCCTTTGGTTGCCGGACCCTGATCAAGAATGACGCGGAACTTTTCGTCTTCATACAATGTCTTTGCGGGAATCTCTCCGTTTGCAATTTTACAAAAAATACAATTATCCACTTTTCGGCTCCTCCATTTATAAATCCGCTTTTTATTACACTCATTTATAAGGTTAACATCCGCTGCTCAGACCGCCCCGAACCGCAGCACCTGATCGAGCGAGCGCAGTACCTTAAAGTCACCCTTCATCTTCATATCACCGGCCATAAAGGAAGTCTGAAAGCTTGTCTTCCCCGAAACAATGTCTGAAAAAGAAGCGCGGTCAAGCTGTATCTCCACATCCACACGGCCGCCCTCCCCATAATGACAGTCAAGGCTGGTCCCGTCTATCTGAATCATAAGCGGCGTCTTTTTCTCCTCAATCACTACCTTAAATCCCGCAGCGAATCCCGGCTGGGGCACAAAGTGCTGACGAATCTCCTCAACAAACTCTGTGGTATCCTCTTTCTCGCTGCTGCCCATCATATCGCGGAACAGGCTTGCAAGCTCCTGAATATCCGCTTTTTGGCGTTGTACATAAGTGTCGTCCGCCACATACTGAGAAAGCTGCTCCGACTCCTGCGGGGTAAAGTTAACCGTTTTCGTGATCGCCACCTTCTGCTTCACCGCCTGATTGCTGGCGGGCAGACAGGGCATTTTTTGATTGATCGTGCGGTAAAGATTCTCCGCATTTTTTTCAATAATCCTGATATAATCCCCGTTCTCCTCCAAGAGCGACGTGTCCGCTATATAGCCGCAAAGGCCGCTGCAAGGAAGACCGCCCAATATTTCCCACGCCGTAGCAAGATTCAGTTTAGCCTCCTGCTCTCCGTAAGTGGTGGACATGACAATGGGGCACATATAAATCCGGCTGATTTTTTCTTTATCACCGTAAAGCCAGCAGGCATCCAGAAACAACTGCAAATAGCCGCCGATTCCGTACCACTCCAGCGTCGTCGCCAGAATCACGCCGTCCGCATTTTTCAACGTCTGCGGAAGCGTGGGAATGCTGTTTTTCTGCTCATAAAGATAGAAGACTTCCACCGTCACGCGCAGCTCCTCCAGCACCTCCTTCATCTTCTTTATCACAAACAGCGTGGGATCATCCATAAGACCCCTTCCGCCATAATAAATATTGATCTGCATACGACCCTTTCCTTTCTCATCTGTGGTGGAAAAACACCTGCATTTTCTTACATGCCTCTATGACCGCCGCCGCTGTAAAACCCATCAGGACACCGCCCACATGCGCCGCGTTATTCACCCCCGCGCTGGTGAAGCCGCAATAGAGCGAAAAGGCAACCGCAAAGGCCACGCGCCCCGCCGTCATGGATTCCAGCTTCCCCTGATGCGCCATAACCAGAAACAGCAGCGCACCCTCCACGCCGAAAACCGCGCCGCTCGCACCCGCCGAATTTCCATAGCCATGTGCAAAAAACTCGTACCCCATGGAAAAAACATTCCCCGCAAGCCCGGAAAGCATATAGAGCGCCGTATAGGGAACCGGCCCCAGCCTGCGCTCCACAATGGCACCCACATAATACAGAACGACCATATTGCTGAAAAGGTGTTCCACGTCCCAATGTAAAAACATGCTTGTAAACAGGCGGTACCATTCTCCCTGCCAAAGCTTCGTCACGTTGAACGCAAACTTATTATATAACAAATCTCCCGTAAATGTACATATCAGAAATATAATTACATTCACCGATACCAAAATGACATTGATCCACGACAACGCCCGCCAGTCCGGCTTTCCAGCCGCTCCGGCAGCCGGTTTTTTCTGCGCCGCGCTCTCCCGCGCCAGCGCAAACAGATACTCCTCCAGAATATCCTTCCAGCCATAAAAGTCCGCCGCCCGGGTCTCATGAACCAGCAGCCTGTATTCCCGCGAATCAATAATCCAGCAAAAGGGATCCTCCTCACAAAGCCGCTTCGCCTTCTCCGTATCGTCACACAAAATCAGTGTCATTATGTGGACTTCCCGCTCTCCCCTCTCACGAAAAAACGTCTCTATCTGTTTTTTCAGATGTGTATACTGGTCTTTAGAAATATAGAGTCCCTGCCTATAGTCAATCACATGGAGCACCGTGATTCCCTGCACCTCTCTTCGGCAGTAAAAATTAAACTCGGGCAAA
This sequence comes from uncultured Lachnospiraceae bacterium, assembly GCA_949051815.1. Lineage (GTDB taxonomy): Bacteria > Bacillota > Clostridia > Lachnospirales > Lachnospiraceae > UBA3282. The sequence goes on along the minus strand of CARQVR010000032.1, from coordinate 29,938 downwards.
TTAGATGGTATCTTGCCATAGTCATGCCCTGCAAACAGATTTTCCAGTCGTTCCAGCGTTAAAATGTCCATGAGAAAAGAGTATCATTTTCAATAGGGGATGTCAAACATACAGAACGCGCTCACAAGTCCCTGACGTTTTCACCCTCCACGTCTATTCCTAACGTAACTCCGCTGCGCCTCTCTCTATTCAGGCCGCCGCTCATATGAGATACATTTCCTTTCAGGAAGCTGGCCCTGAAAATAGCGTCCTCCCCGTATTTTTCACGAACCCTGTCCACCGCCTTGTCCAGTTTCTCCAATTTGTCACTTTTTTCCAAATCAAAAATACTGTACTGCCGCCCGGCATTCTCCTGTACCTTCGATGTATGGACGCCAAGCTGCCGCACAGGCGTCTTCTTATCCCACAGCCTGTCGAACACCTGACATGCTGCCCCATAAATCTCCTCCGTGATATTTGTCGGCGAGTCTAACTGCATCTGCTTATTCATCCGCTGAAACTCACAGGTTGTCAGGTGTACGCTGACCACGCTGACCATCACGCCGTCAGCCCGCAGCCTCGTCCCCACCGTCTCGCTTAAGGAGAGCAGCAGGTGCTTCGCATACTCCTCCGTCACCACATCCACCGGAGCCGTCATACTGTTTCCGTAACCTTTATTGGCTTCATGGGAAACCATGCCCGGTTCCAGATCTCCACCTCTTGCGAAACCCTGTATCGTCTGCCCGTGCTTTTTTAACAGGGAGCGTATCATTCCCTCGTCCGCCTGCGCCAGTTCCCCAATCGTCCGTATGCCAACCTTGTGCAGCTTCTCCACCGTCGCCCGCCCTGCCAGAAATAAGTCTGAAACAGGGAGCGGCCACATTTTCTGCCTGATCTCTTCCGGAAACAGCGTGTGAACTTTATCCGGTTTGGAAAAATCACCTGCCATTTTAGACAAAAGGAAATTTTGGGAAATGCCGACGTTTACCGTAAAGCCCAGTTCGTCTCTGATCCTGTCCTTTAATTCATAGGCCATGTTCACCATCTGGCCGCGGCCATACAGCTTCTCAAACCCTTCAAACACAACCCACGCCTCGTCAATGCTGTACTGGATTACATTGTCGCTGTACTCCTTTAATATTTTCATAAAAGCTCTGGAGGATTTGACGTATAGCCCGTAATCCGGCGGCACGATCACCAGTCCCGGACATTTCCTCTGTGCAGATACCACCGGTTCACCCGTCTGTATGCCGTATTTCTTTGCAGGGGTGCTCTTTGCAAGGACAATCCCGTGGCGTTTCTCCTGATCTCCGCCCACAATGCTCGGTATCAGCCGGATATCTTCCTTTTCCCCCAGCACTTCCACCCGGTAAGCCGCGGTCCATGCGAGAAAGGCGCTGTTCACATCTATATGAAATACATATTTACCCATCATTACAGGAACTGGAAGATCCGCCATCGCTGGGTTTCCACGTTATACCGCACCTCTAAGGTTTTACAGATATTCCCCATTCTGATTTTGCAGATAAATTGTTTCTCCCTGATGCCCACGTACCTCTTTTCATCCCGTGAGACAACCTGCTCAATCCGGCACAGCATGACTTCGTGCTCTTCTGTCTCGAGGCGGAACCATTGCGGCGTTATTCTGCCGTCCCGCTCTGTCAGCGACATCATCTGGATCGGAATATCAGCCTGTCCGTCCGACAGCATCTTCTTATGAAGCTTCTCTTCCATTTCCTTCACCTCCTCCCTGCCGATGAATGTAATATCATCTTACCAAACGTACGTTCTTGTGTAAAGATGAAATATTTACCTGCAGGGTTACGGGAGGGTGCGTAAGCAGGAAATGGCTAATCGTATAAAGTCTCCCAGATCTCCGAACGCATTGCCCGAAAACACATCTCTATTTGTTCTCTGTTGTTTTTTTCTTCCGCAAGGCAGGGCAGCTCATCCATTCCGAAATAGTCAAAGCCCGTCGTTTCAATATTGGGCACAAACGCGCCGCCTGTCACCTCGCACTGCATAAATATTTTGCATACTTTATAAGCGTAAATCGGTAAATTGTGTTTTTCCCTGTCCTGCACGGCAATAATCCGTTTGACGGTAACGTCGAGTCCCGCCTCTTCCCTGACCTCCTTTATCGTATTTTCCATGACGGAAACATTCACGTCCACCCAGCCGCCCGGCAATGCCCATGTACCGTTCACCTCATGCACAAGCAATATTTTTCCGTCTTTAAAGATCGCCGCCCGCGTATCTATTTTAGGTGTTTGATATCCCACATCGCCGCAGAATAAATCCTTTACTTTTTCAAGCGGTATATCCGTCTTTAAACTGAGCATTTCTGCCGAAATTTCTCTGATGCGCTCATACCTTTCCAGCTCATATTTATCTTTACAGTAAAACAGTCCCGCCTGCGCCAGACTTTGCAGTTCGACCGCCCACTGTAACCATTTTTCGTTTTTATCCATAGTGTATTCCTTTTCAGTTTATCACATTAATCATCCTCTTCCATAAACTCACGAAGCAGCCTTTCCGCCTCCACAGGATCTGACATTTCCTTGTTCACCTTGACAATCTTCACATTGAGATCGCCTCGCATCTCTTCTATCTGCTCTTTTGTACCTGCACGCAATATGAGCTCTACAAGTTCCTGTGCCTTTGCCGATCTCACATCAGGCATCTTCATCCCCTTCATGCTCATCTGCACCGCCCACGACGCATCAAGCAGTTCTTCTAACGCCATCGAATTCATCAATTCTTCCATATTACTATTCACCTGCTTTCTCATCAGCCGGAACAACTATCCCGCTCAAAATATCCTTAATAAAAATTGTTTCAAATTCATTTTCCTCCAGATTTTCGATGACATACTCTACGGAATTATCACTTGCCCTGTCAGCTTCCGGAACTTCCATACATTTACTTTTGGCTTTCCTTCCATCAATGATATACAGTACAGGAAAGAACAGTTCGTAGTCGGATGTCGAAACCATTTCCTTGATTGCATTATACTCTTTTTTATCGATAATTCCAACATTATATTTCTTTTCTGCGCCCATTAAGATACCCGCAATATTGTTTTCTATTTCCTTGGCATGACGGTCCCCTGTCATAATCTGTTCCAAATATCTCTTACATATTTTAGAAGGATTCAATGTCGGTGGCTGCTCTAAATCATTAAACTTCGTAGTACACCAGACATAATGCACATTACCATAGTATCAAAAAATCCGCCTCTCACCGGTAGCAATAATTCAGCTTCCCAAACCGAATCTCATCCCCCGGCTCGATCTCCACCGTCTCCTGCGGCTGCATCCGCAGGCCGTTTCTGTAGGTGCCGTTCGTGGAGTTCATGTCGGTCAACTGTATCACGTCTCCCACCCTCTCGAATCTGGCGTGAATCCGGCTGACAGAATCATCCGCCAGAACGCAGTCCACACACCCTGCCATCTTTCCTACCGTAAACGGAAATTTGGTCAGTTCAATATGCTTCTTGTTTTTCTTATCCAGCGCATACAATTTATGTTCCGCTATTTTTGCGCTGTCGAAAAAGACTGTGTTTCCACAGATTTCCTCTTCATCCGGCGCGCCGCTTCTTTTTCTGACCGGTGCGGACAGCCCCGGCTCCCGTTCCCGGTTAAGCACATGCTCCAGCGATACCGGCTCTCCGTTTCGCACATATTCCGAAGAAACCATCTCCCTGTTCCGCACTGCTCCCGAAGAAAATGTCTCCCTGTTTTGCACCGCTCCCGAAGAAAATGTCTCCCTGTTTCGCACCGCTCCCGGAGAAAATGTCTCCTGCATCGACGGATACAGATCGTTCGCCTTTTCCGGACATTTTTTCCCTGTCTCCTCCTTTGCCTTATCTTTGCACCCCTTTTTCGCACCGCCTTTTATGATCCCCATAAGGCCCGCAATCAGACAGATGCCCAACAGTGCGCCGCATCCGAGGAGCGTCATAATCTCTTCATCCGCCAGCTCATATGTCCCGTATATATAGACAATTCCAGCGATTCCAAGGGCCGAGAAGGCTGCGACAAACAGCGAAAACGGACTCTTCTTTTTTTCAGGCGCAGACGCGTCATCCTTTTCCTCCCACAGATCAAAGTCATCCTCCTGCAAATCCTGCGTATCCGTCTGTACACGGGCGGATTCCTCCCTCTGGTTTTCAGAAAGAGCATGGCCGGAAAGCAGATAAAGGTCCCCCTTTTGCCCGCCAGGCTCTTTCGTCTCTTTTTCCGGCTCTTCGCCCCGCTCCTCCGATTCTCCCAGAATCTGTAGTGCGTCCCACAGTGAAAACCCGCTGTCCTCCGCTCTCTCATAAATTTGATAGACACAGTCCGAAAGACGCTCGTCCCCACTGTCCATATGCTCCAGCAGATAATCCATAAGCGCCTCATACGGTCTGTCCTCCTCGTAATCCGGGTAGTAAAGCCCGATATATTTTTTGCGCGACAGATCATAAAAGATATATTCCGGTGAAAATACCAGCCGTGTCTCATCCATAAAGTAATCGCCGACTCTGCAATACATGCCGTAAAGCTGTTCAAACAGTTCCCTGACCTGACGGTAAGTCATCTGCCTGTCCCGATACAGGCTTTCCATGGTCGTTCTGGAGCTGATATCATAATAAAAGTATGTCATACCGTTTACATGCCGCATGGAGCAGCGCAGAATCTCTTCTATCTTATTGGAAGTAAGCTGCCTGCACTGATAGCTTTTCTCCGGCTGTATGCTTTTACACGGTAAAATCATGTAACTATGTTTATAATCTCTGAAAAATTTTGCCTCAAGCATCTGTATCTACCTTCGTAACTATTCAGCATCTGCATAGTTACCCCTTTCTCATTTTTCATCCGAAAACATATTTCCCACCCACCGGCATCTGCGTATCATCTTTGTCGGATTGATGATTTGCGCCTTTGCCCGGGTGCGGATATGCCACCCCTCTTTTCCGTGCATGGTAAACAACTGCCGGATCGGCACCTTCACACGACACTCGCCGGTCACGCTCGTCGTATTCCCGTTTCTGTCCACCGTTCCCTGCACCTTTCCCACGCCGAAATATTTCCTGCCAAACTGTTTCTGCATGTTTGCGCTTATGTAAGGCACCACCTGTCCCTCGTCCTTCTGGACGCTTCCCCTGAAACAGATCGTGTAGGCATCCTGAAAAAGCACACACTTGTCATAGGAATAAAAGGATAAATAAATCAAAAGAACAAACAGAAACAATGTCCATGTAATGAGAAATGAAGCCTCCAGCGTCATATATCCTTTCGCCGTCTTTTTCAAAAACATACCACCACCCCCATTCCGAGAAGCAGAAATGGCAAAAAAGGAATTTCCCGGTCACGCTTTGCCTTTCCGGCCGCCAACAGTACAATTGCCGCAGCAGACTCCGCCACAAGTCCCACAAGCAGAATCAGAAAGCACTGGTAAAGGCCCGTAAACAGACCAATCATCAAAAGTGTCCAGCCATCCCCGTATCCCACCTTCTCCTTTGTCAGGAAACCGAGCAGAAGAAACCCCGCGCCCGGCAGGAGGGAAAGGGCTGCCGACATAAGGCTTGTCTCTCCCATCACTCCGCCGATATGAAAACAGGCTGCGGTCAGCATCCCCAGCCACACGACAGCCAGAGGAACCTGTCGCCTGCATCCGTCAGACACGGCGCAGACCGCCAGAAACAAAAACAATACGATCTCTATCCACATTTCGAGCACCTCCCTCTCGCACCGGCCTCCGACAGGGGCACGGTATAAATCGTCCTTTTCAGTCCCGGACAGTCCAGCCGTTTATGGTAACTGCTGCCATAGCTTGTAATATACACCTGACTGCCGCCTCCGCCCGCCCCACAGGAACCGCATGACGCATATTTTTCGCCGGACGCGTTGCGTCTGTCCGGCACAGACTGTACAGGCACTGTCTCTATCTTCGGATTCAAATAAGTGCAGTTCCTGTCCAGATGATAGACCGTTCCCGTTTTCGTAATATACACCATGGGATCCTCCTGTGTGTCGTCACTCACCGATCCGGCGGCGTCATATCCGGTCCAGGCCCTGCCATAATAGCGCTGCGACATGAAAAATCCGTCAAATCCCATCAGCCCGGCAAAAGGTCTCACCCGGTATGATATTTTCAAGTCGATGATATCCTCCGCGCCCATCACGGAAGATCCGGCGAAGGACAGCCCTCCCGCGCCACCCTTCACGCAGGAATTTTCCAGATAGGATCTTCCCACATATTCCACAACCTGCCCTCTGGCGTATGCTTCCGTAACCACCACACCGGCAAGTCCGTCCGGCAGCGTACCGCCCACCGTATTTTCATAGACATACCCCGCAAAGGCCAGCCTGTTTCCCACCTGATGCAGAGCTGCGTTAATCCGGCTCTGCGTCCCTATGATGTTTACCGCAAAAAGAATGTTGAGCACCGCGAAGAGAAAAAACGGCAGGGCAAAGGCGGCTTCCAGCGTCATGGACCCCCTCCTGCGGGAGAGGATAAAAGATGCCCCTTTTAACAATCGATGTCCAACCTGAAGAATGCGACTACCTTGATGTGCCTCAAGATATGCCCGGAGAGAATGTGCTGTCGATTTTTTGAATTTTAAGTTACGTGATCGCAAAAAGGGCATCTTTTATCACCTCCCGCATTAATAGAATCCATATCTTCTTGTCATTTCATAGGAATAGCCGAAGCGGCTTTTCACCTCCAGACGGGCCTGATAGGCGTCGAAACAGCCATCCAGTCGAAAGCCCGCGTTGCCCGGCGTCCGCCGGATATCCATTTCCATGATATCCATGGCGCGTTCTGTTCTGGTGCCCGCATCCTGCAAAAAGACCATGATCTGTAAGTATTCCTTATAACTGAGTCCCTTTCCCCCGGAATCCTCCGAGAGACTTCCCCGCACGTTCTTAAGACAACCTATTCCCGTTTTCCAGTCGGAGGCGGTTTTAAAAATCGGAACCCTGCCGCCGCTAAACAGTGTCTTGACGTCCTGCAAACTCTCCACATAGGCCCACGCGAAAAGAATCGTATATTTCACCGGCTCCGCCAGCTCTGGCATAAGCATCACTGCCGTAAGCGCCAGGGCTAACACCTGCGCCTCCGCCACCCTTCTGCTGTCCGAGAGAAGATACAGCATATTTGCCGCCTCCCGCCATAGCAGCAGCTTTTTGGCCACCTGCTCCAGATTCTGCCAGTCCGTGTCCCTGCCAGCCAGAATATATTCCATCTGGTATTTTAAAAGGGACTTATCCATCTCCGCCCCGTAGTAACCGCATTTTTCAAACAAGTACATTTGAAATACCAGTTCGTTCGGTTCTCCGCCCGCCTCTGCTGCATCCGCGCACAAACCCGTTCCCGCCATCCGGCCGGGACGGTGGGAAATATAATCTCCCAAATTTACCTTTACCGGAGAGACCGCAGAGGGATCCTCCAGCACAAGGTTTAACACGCCGCTGCTTCTGGTGGCGTTGACAGGATCCGCCGGATTGTTAAGCGCCACTTCCTCCTTCCCGCCATCCTCCGTCTCCTTTTCCGGCAGTCCTATGGACGCAATCTGCGATTCATACTGCCCCCGCCACGCTTCCATATCTTTTGTGTCAATTCCGGCTCCCTGCAGCAATCCGATATTGGCGCTGAGTTTATCCAGAACCGCACCCACCGGATAGTCGTTCATATAATCGGTAATCTGCCTTTTCAGCACCGCGCCGTTGTCATCCGACGCCACGGAATATTCGGGAATTTCCACCGTGCCCATATCCATGGCCAGAAAGTCCCTGCCGCCGAACAGGTGTCCACCCGCTCCCGGACGACAGTTTTTTTGCGCATAATTTTGCAGATGCGCCTCCGTATTGGCGATTTCGGGACGCGAACCGCCATAAGAGGTATCTACAAACAGCAGCTCATACTGTTTCAAAAGTTCTCTGTGATATTCAGCCAGAACGGAATTCATACCGATATCCGTCACACATTCAAACTTCATGCGGATGGCACTGATCCGTGCCCCTTCTATTACAGTGAATACAAGGGACAGGATCAATGTAAGGGATAAAGATAAAAATACCGTTATGTATCCCCGCCTCATTTCATTACCGTGTTGCTGTCTTTGGTTATCTTCTCAAAAACTTTCTCCACCAGCTCGCGAAGCTGTGTCTTGAAAATAATGACCAGACCGATCAGCACCACAATAATCAGGATGATTTCCACCGTTCCCATGCCTTCCTCCTCCCGCAGGAAGTTTCCGAACCCTTTGAGCCGTCTGTCGTTTCCTTTTTTCAACATCTTGTTTTCCTCCTTTTAAGTTTGATTGTCAGTTTAGCGTAAAAGAAAAATACGCCGGTATCATAATAATTACCATAACCACGCAGAGCATCATCATCATTGGCAAAAGCAGTTTCGTTCCCGCCTCCTCTCCCAGCTTTTTCGCCTGATTTTTGCGCTCCGCAAAGGCATTATCCGCTTCTTGTCTTAGCATCCGCAAAAGGTCATTGCTGCCCTTCCGGATATTCTGCGAAAGCAGCGCAGACAATTTCATGTAAGACTGCACCTGACACCTTTTTCCGAAATGCGCGTAAGCCTCCGTCTCCGACCTGCCGCTTTGCAGCTCATAACAGGTCATTAAAATTTCTCCATAGACATACTTTTTTCTCTCCTCCTTCTGTTTTTTATAATCCTCCCCCATTTTCAAAAAAGCGTTTCTGACCGTCATCCCCGCCCCCATATAGAGCGCCAGCTTATTGACAATCTCAGGATAGTCCAATAGCAATTCTCTCTTTCTCGCCTCCAGCTTCTGGTCCACTTCCCTTCCTCTTCCCCAGTAGAGCACTCCTGCCGCCAGTATGATTAACAACAGAAAATAACCGCTGCTGTCCTCTATGATCTCGCTCCAGATAACAGGCTCCGTACCGATCTGCTCCGGCAGTTCCATAACCGCTCCGCTTCTGCTGCTCTCCTCCCTCTCCCGTAGCATTTCCTCCATCCGCGCCCGCAGCGCTTCCTCCGGCGTATATATAACCGGATTGATCTGCACGGGAATCTGTAACTCCCGAAACCACTCTTCGCAGCAGAGCTTTGCCGTCAGGATAACCACTTCACTGTCCGCAAGTTCCCCGTTATGTACCGTCCCCTCCGTATTGACCAGCGAATAGGCGCTGCTCTCCCAACCGATCTGAAAGGGATACCCCTCCAGAGAAGACACCAGCTCCAAATCCTTGCGCACATCTTCCAGACAGGCATTCTCCCCCAAAATTGCCCCCGGCAACAGGACCGCCGCTTCCTCATAGCTTTTCTCCAGTTCTTCCTCCGTCAGTTTCCGCTCTTTCAGAAGATAGTCAAACATTTCTTCCTGCACCCCGGGAATCTCCGCTTTCAACCCCACCTCCACGTCCCCCTCCCCATAGGCGTTTCTGGAAAGGTACCCTCCGTCAACCAGCCTTGCGGCGCCGTGCGCGCTAAACCACGCCGCCAGGCAGAAAAGATTTCCCACAAACACCACCATGAGCAAAAGCGTATACAGCGAAAGATAGTACTCCCGAATCTGCTTTTCCACCCCGGTTTCCGGCTGCAGCGTTTTCAATTTCTGTCCAAGCTGCCTTGTATAAAGCGCCCTCTTCCAATCTCCCCTCCCCTTATCCGTTCTCTTCTGACGCTCCTGCTGTTTTCGGAAAATATGGGCCGCCGCCTTTTGAAACGGGTTTCCTTTTTCTCCCCGTGACACAAGAAACAGGATCAGATAAACCGCAAAAATCGCAAAATACGCATAAATCATCAGACACTCCTTTCCCTGAACCTCTCAGACCTCAATCTCCACAATTCTCCTTGAAACCAGACAGGCCGCGCCGTAAAAGAGCAGGCACACCGTCATCACCGCCACTCCCACGGGATTATGATAAAGCACATCAAAAAATCCCCGCGAGGTCGTTCCGATATAGAAAATAATCAAAAAGGGAACCATATTCATAATTTTCTGCTCCATTTTTCTTGCTCCGATCATAAGCTGAATCTCCTTATCCGTCTCAATCTTCTGCTCGATCACCCCCGCGGTCTTCTCCAGAATTTCGGTCAGATTGCCGCCGCTTCTTTTCGCGATCAGAAAAACGTCCGCAAACTGCATAATATCGGGCAGCCGGCTTCTCACCCCCAGATCGTACAGCAGCTTTTCCAAAATCACGTTGTTTTCCAAGCCCCGCAGAATATGCCGCACTTCAAGGCAGATGGGGCTTTCCGTCCCGTAAAGCTGCTCCACATCACGGTAAGATTCCCGCATGGCATTTTCAATGGAATATCCGGCTTTGACATTGGCCGAGAGCGCCAGCACCAGATCCTTAAATTGTAAACTCAGCTCCTGCCTGCGCTTTTTCGCCATATCTCTTTTCTTCTCCCTCACAAAGAAGACAAACACGGGGAAAAGGAAAATGCAGGCGACCCAGGACCGGTAGAAAAAATATCCGATCATTGCCACCAGAAGCACGCCTTCCAAAAAAGCGAGCGCCCCCTCCTTGAAAGAAAAATGATATTCAGCATAATCCGGCAGCCTGTAGCTTTTCGACATAGGCAAGCTCTCCTTTCCTGCGAAGCGTACCGAGGATTTTCCCGCTGCCCGTCTCCCCCTCCTCCTCAAAACGGTAAAGCGGGCTTAAGATAATTTCCCCGTTTTCAAAACCGCGCACTTCCACTATTTCCAGTACCTTTCTCGTTTTATCCCTAAGCCGTCCCAGATGGACAATGACGTCGATACCCGAGGCAATCTGCTGCCTGATGGCTTCCAGCGGAATTTCAATTCCCATCAGAATCATATTTTCCAGACGACTCAGCATATCCCGCGAGCTGTTGGCGTGTCCTGTGGACATGGAGCCGTCGTGACCGGTATTCAGGCATTGCATCATGTCAAAAGCCTCGCCTCCGCGCACCTCGCCAACAATAATTCTGTCCGGCCTCATTCTCAAAGATGTCTTAATCAAATCCCGTATTGTGATTTCCCGACATCCCTCCACATTGGCGTTTCTCGTTTCCATGCGTACAATATTGCGTATATTTTGTATTTGCAGCTCCGCGCTGTCCTCTATCGTGATGATGCGCTCTTCCGCCGGAATATAGTTGGACAGCGCGTTTAAAAAGGTCGTTTTTCCGGAGCCTGTCCCACCGCTGATAAAAATGTTGTATTTCGCCTGTACAAGTCTGCCTAGCCACCCGCACACCTCCTCCGTGACAGAACCAAACGATACCAGATCCTCCATGGTGATCGGTTTGTCCGGAAAACGTCTGATCGTCACGATAGGACCGTTTAACGCCACGGGATTCAGCACCACATTGACGCGGGCGCCGTTTTCCAGTCTGGCGTCCACAATCGGCGACGCCTCGTTGACCACCCGGTTACAGTCAGAGACGATCTGCTGTATCACATTTTGCAGCTTTTCCCCGCTGTCAAAGCAAAGCCCGCTCTCCGTAAGCCTGCCGCCCCGTTCGACAAAAATTCTGTCTGGCCCGTTAATCATAATCTCCGTAACCTGCGGATCATCCACCAGCTCCTGCAATACATCCAGCTTCCGGACCGCATGGAAAAGCTCTCTTCTGAGCCTGGCGCGCTCCGTTAAGGACAAAGGACTTTCTTTCCCCTCGCGGACAAGCATTTCGTCGATCAGCTCCCTGATCTCCTCATCGCTGCTCTCTCTGGAATAGTCGATGCTCTCTAAAAGTCTCTCTTTTAAAATGTTCCGTCTCTTTTCCACGTCAGCCATAAATGTCCTCTTTTATGATGGATTTTACATATCCCGCCAGCTCTCCGTGTGTCATCATTTCCAGACTGTCCGGCAGCTCCTGAAAAATCGGAAACCGGCATTTCACGGTTTTTTCCGAAATTTCTTCCAGCTCCCCCTGCTGCAGCATCTGTTCATACTGTCTGAGTTTGGCCTGCGCAAAGGGATCCTCCCTCGTGATGGTATATATTTTCTGGCAGCTTTTCAGCAGATCAAACAAGCCGTCTATCCCGTCGTCCAGATCCAGAATCATGTATTCATATCCGCCGATTGCCGCAATGTCGCTGCAAAGCGCCAGCCACTGTTCCCCCGGCACTTCCCTGATTCCGAGCGAGTACTGCATGGGCGGTATGTAATCCAGTCCACCCGCATTCTGAATGATTGCGGGAAGCCGCAGCGCCAGTTTTTCCCGCGCGCTCTGGAAGTAGTACATCACGTCAAGCATATCTGTCTGGTATTCCCGCCGCAAAAGCTCTCCCAGACCGGAATACATTTCAAAATTCAGATATATTGTTTTGTGCTCCTTCGCCAGAAGCTGCCCCAGCGACAGGGCGAAGGAAGTCTGCAGGCACCGTTTCACCGGAGAGTAAATCCCAATCATTTTCACGTCCGTGTCCGCAGCCTTCTGGCAGTCCTTCCAGCCGCCGCCATCCGCAATCACGTTTAGCATTGCCTGCACTACCAGTTCGGGGCTTTGATACTTGCTGATACAGCGCATATCTTCCTGTACTGTCTCGCCGCTCTCCTGTAAAATAAACATCTGCGCCACCTGTTTTCTGATATACTCCTCTTTGATCAGCCGCCATGCGCTCTCCGCGATAAGAAGAATTTCTATCTCCTCCCTTCCCGCAAATTTCTCCAGCTCCTCCACCGCCGTAAACAGATGCAGCGTATAGGGCAGCTTAACCTTGTCCAGAAGATACTCAGCCATGCGGAAGGCATACCCTTCCTCCGCATCGCAGATTGCCAAAATTTTATGTGTCAAAATAATCCTCCTATCCTGCACACCGCACTGAACAGAATCGGCACCGCAAAGTGGATTTTGTTTTTACAGTAGGTGTGATAATCCTGTTTCAAGTCCTCCCCATAAACCTTCCAATGGCCTGTCCGCCGGATCTCGTGAAGATACGAAAAGAAATAGCGAAATCTCTCCCTGCCGTTTTTCTCTGCAGACAGTTTTATCAGCGAAAATCCCGCGCCGATGGCAAATGCGCCCGCCAATATAGCCAGAAATTCTCCTGCCGCCACAAAACTTCCGATCATGGCAAACAACTTCACATCACCCGCCCCGAGTGCGCCTATCATATACAAAGGGTACATAAGCAGAAACGCCAGAAGCACAGATGCCAGAATATCTGATAATCCGCGGCCGGATAAGACGCCGCCCGAAATGCCGATTATCGTGCCCAAAAGAATAAAACCGTTCGGAATTCTGTCTGTCTTAAGATCTGCCAAAGCAGAAAGCAATAGCAGGAGAAGCAAAAAAGATTGACAATAAGTCAGTCCAATAAGACCACCTCCTCATCCAAAATATAGATTTAAAATGACTCAACGAAATAATTGGAAGATCTTCCCGATGCCCTGAAGCGAGAAGTGTGCATTCCGCAGAAAGGAACCGCACATAGAATTTCATGAGTTGTGACTTGAATTATAGCACAATAAAAAATCTTGTCTATAGCTCTTCGTGAAAAAAACTATTTTTGTAAACTATTCACAAAATTTTGAAAAAATGAATGCCGTAAAGTACCGCAACCCCAGGAAATCCAAGGATTCCGGATGTCAAAACAGTAAAGGGATTGATGCCTACCGCCACCTGAAACTGTCTGGCCGCCAGCATATAATTGATCGCATAAATACCTACGGTGCCCATGACCGCGCGCAGAACAAAATTGACCAGCCATTCTACCTTTCTGCCCATTGCGCCTATCGCCAGCACAATCAGACATACTGCCAGTATAACAATAGCGCCGCTCATATTTTCCATAATCCGATCCCCCACAGTCCGTCCCGCCGCCCTGCGAAACATTTCTCTGCCTGTCTCCCTAAAGCATATGAAGGGGCTATACATAATATTACATGAATATTTCTGGAAATTTTTACCTAAACTAGAATTAGAAGCGGCATTCTCCGCACGGATTTGAGTTACACCGAAACTGTGACATGGCGGTTATAGTAAAAATCTCGAAAGGATGGTCAATATGAGAATGATTTTCAGGCAAAGCCCCTGTATACCGGCAGAAAGTGAGATAATCGTGGACAGGCAGAAAATGACACTCAGAGAAGAACTGCTCCTTACCAGAAACGCGCTGGAAAACGCTTACGCAGGATTCGATAACGCGACGGACCCGGATCTGATCGACTGCTACATTTATGAGCTGAACGCTGTTATGAAACGGTATAAATACCTGTTACAAAAGGCAGCGGAAAATGATCCGCTGCCCGAAGAAGCGCGTGCTGAGGCTTACCGCCCCCTGACGCTCTCATAGCTTATACATGGCAGAGAATGCGAAGCATTCTCCCGATTGTCGCTTCCAAGCGACAATTTGTTATACACAGAATCCCCGGTTTGCGGCGGGGTCTGCGGCATTTTCCATCAGATCGCTTCTGCCGTAGGTAAGCCCCGCATACACGGTCTGGGTGTTACCCATAACAGGGCCAGAGGTGTCCTGCGTCTCAATCTGCTTATACGCTTTCAAAAGCTTTTCGAGCACCGGACGGACATGTTTCAGACTTTCTACATCGCTATGCAGCGCTGCCTTCGCCACCTCCCTGTTGACATAGAGGTAGAGCTGCAGCAGATTCTGCGCTATCTCATACTCCATATGCAGAGAGTCCATAAGCTCACACATACAGCCCTGAATCCTGCGGACAGCATTTTTGAGACCTGTCCGGTCGTCTGCGGCCAGCGCCTCTTCCGCCTCGTCCACATAGAGCAGCGCCATTTCGTATAAAATGGTAATAAGCTGCGTTTTATTCGCCTGCGTGATCCGCAGGGTATATTCCTGTTTTAATTCCTTAGTCATATGGTTAATCTGCCTTTCCCATTATTATTCATCTATGGTGTATAAGCCGTCTCAGACAGGCTGCCGTGCAGGCATACATTCTGCCTGTGCCGGTTTTGGCTCTGCTTATACGCGGCTACTGTAATAACTGCAGCACCTGTGAGGGTCTCTCATTCGCCTGCGCCAGCATGGAAACCGCCGCCTGGGAAATCACCTGCTCTGTCGTGTACGCTGTCATTTCATCCGCCATATCTACGTCCATAATGCGGGAGTAGGAAGCTGTCATGTTCTCGTTGGACACGGCCAGATTGTTAATCGTATGCTCCAGACGGTTCTGATATGCACCGAGTCTGCTGCGCGCATCCGACACATAAAGGATTGCTTTCCTGATTGTTTTGTTCGCTTCCGCGCAGTCCTCCGACGTAGTCATAGTCATGTCTTCCATGTCCATCCTGTTCAGAGAGATCGTGGGAACACGGATCGCAAGCTGCTGCCCCTCGTTCGCACCGGTCTGGATATCCATGGTGCCGATACCGGTAATATCAATCTTCAAATCCTGAATCGGTTTCCACGTTCCCCCATCCGCAGAGACAGTCTCTGGCTCCGGCTTCGGATCCGTATTAGGCACCGTCGCAGGTCTGTTGCACACATACTCAAACCTGAATGTTCCTTTGGCATCTTCAATAACTATAGTATCCGTCCCGGCAGCATCGTCGGAGATAATATTCGTAACCTCTGCGTCCTCCGGAATGGCTGTTTTTCCGGATTCCTGCAGCATCTTGGTAAAGTTAGCCTTAACCGCATCCTCATCCAGACGCGGCACCCAGTCCGTTCCGTCATCCACAAACTCATAAGGCGCTTCCAGACCGGGAATCATATTCTCTTTGGACAGTTCAATCGTCAGTTTAAAATCCAGAGGCCCCGTCAGCGTAATCTTCGTCTTTGTCACCTCAGAGATCTCCACACCCTTCGGGAATCCAGAGCCAAGACTGATGGTCGTCTTATCCTTGTCAATCCTTCCCTCCGCGTCATAAACGACATCAAGCTGGTCAATCGTATATTCTTTCGCCATCACCTCATCCGCATAATAATCCACCTTGACCAGATTATTATCCGTGTAACCTCTCAGGTCGAAAGTACCGTCCAGGAGCGTCTGTCCGTTAAACTGCGTATCTGTGGAAATTCTGGTGATCTCCGCCTTAAGCTGTTTTACCTCCGACTCAATCGTCATACGGTCGTTGGTGGTAAGCGTTCCCGTCTCGCCCTTCACTGCCAGCTCGTTCATTCTCTGCAGCATCTCGTGCACTTCCGTAAGCGCGCCATCCGCCGTCTCAATTACCGAAATACCGTTCTGGGAACTCTGGGTCGCCGTACCGATTCCTGTAATCTGCGTATTCATTCTCCTGCCAATGGCATAACCCGAAGGATTATCCTTTGACGCCGTTACCTTCAAGCCGGAAGAAAGGCGCTTCAAAGATTGGGATACCTTACTGTCCGACGCATTTAATGCATTGCTTGCGCGCATTGCCGCCGCATTATAACTGATTTTCATATCTGTTTCCTCCTTCTTATGCCGTCAGGGTCGTAATAAACGCTTTCGCAATTCCGTAAAGCGCCGCCGTCTGCTGTCTTTCCCCGCCGTTTATATCTTCCTGCGTGTAATCTCCGCCGTTTACCTCTCTGCCCTGCAAAATAACCAGACTGGCCGTTTCTCTGCCAGAACCGTCTTCTCCCAGCGCCTTTTCCAGATCTTCCTGCCTGCCCTGCAGCCATGCCGTTCCCTCGCTGCTCTCACAGGCAATATAACCGGATACGCGCTGTTCCCTGAGGGAAAATTTAGCGGTGATCTGCCCGTACTCTTCCGTCTGCACCGTGACGTTTACCTTCCCCGCCCCGGTTCCATGCAGAACCTTTAAATTAATGGCCGTCAGCTCGCCGTTGATCTCCACGGGAATCTGGTAATTTTCCTCCCGCGAAAGGCTCCCTGCCAGCGCAAGCTGTTTTTTACAGCTCTGTAAGGTGCGCAGATCCAGATAATTCTCCGCCGCTTCCGCAGCCTCGTCTAACAGACCGGAAAATGTTTCCTGCATCTGCTCATAAGCTTCCTGCGCACTCTCTTTATCCGTCAGACTCTCTATCAGCGTCTCCGCTTTCTGCTTTCCTTCCGCAGTGCCTGCGCCGTCCTCTAAATCCCGCAGTTTCCGGTACAGTGCGCCGGGCTTTTTCCGGAGCGCCGCCGCGGCCTCCAGATTATTGGCCGTCACAGGCTGTCTGTATGCCACAAGCTCCCTCACCACGGCCTCTTCCATATTTTCCATCCCGCGGTAGGACTGTATCTGCTCCTGCATATATGACTGTTCCAGAGAATCGTCCGCCGCCTGCTGCCGCAGCGCATCCGCGAACGCTTCCATGGTCGTGTCCGCCTTAACCTCCGTCTTTGCAAGCATTTCCGGCTCCAGACCGTCCGCAATCTGTCCCGCAAGCATATGGTAATAGCTCTCGGCCTGTTCCGAAGGCTGCTGCCCGTGCCCGCTCTCCTGATTGCCGGACTCTGCGCTCTCCTGCCCCAGATTCGGGAATCCGCTCAGAATCTGGTCGGTGATGGATTTCGTTTTCGCCACGCCGTCCACGCCGTCAAAACCGTCGTCCACCTTATAGTCCATGCCCTGTTTTCTGGTGCTGCGCATCGCCGTCAGAAGATTACTGAAAGTGATCTGCGCCCCTTCCTTCAAGAGACTGCCCACCGCCGCGTCGTCCGATTTTTCCAACTGCCGGAACAACCGGTAAATTCCGATATAAGCCTCTCTCTCCTGTTCGGTGACCGCATGGCTCTTTTCTAACTTATACAGATATTTGCTGAATTTTTCTTCTCTTGCCGCATCGTCCACGCCGCTCTCGTCCAGATATTGGTTTAATTCCTCCATGGACATGGCCAGCGGATTTTTGCCGTCCCGGATCGCCTGTAAAGACGCCGCCGGAGTCATTCTGCGGATGGTCTGCTGCAGCTCCATGTCGTACTTCTTCACCGCATCTATATTTTCGTCGGTGATGTCCATGCTGTTATAGCCCAGAATCCGCACCGCCTTGCGGTTTTCTTCGCTCGTCTCAAGACCCATATCCCTTAGAATATCGTCCACGTTGCGGAAAGCCTTGCGTATGGAGTCTCCCATATCCGCTCTGGGCGCGGTCATCAGTGTCTCGTAGGACTCTCTGGCCGCGTCATAGGCATTTTTAAGCGTCGTACCGTTCTTATGTACGCTGTCAAGCGTAAAGGCCTCCGTGCCGTCAATATACTGCACAAGGACTGCCGCCGGCAGGTAAGGAATCTCCGAAATTTTGGCCTGTACTTCCTCGTAAAGCGCCGCTTTCCCGGCTGCCGCCGCTGCGTCGGATTCCCCGAAAAGCTTCTGATTCAGCTCCTCTTCCAGCTTTTTCAGAGCTTCCACCAGCGCTTCCAGCTCCGTCGTGTCTATCGCATATCCGCGGGCCATCAACTGCCGGTTCGCCTCAATGGTCATCATCAGCCGGACTTCTTCCATCTGGCGCCTCTGGGTAACTGCCACCGGAACTTCCTGCGCCACTTCACCCGCATTTATCTTTTCCTGCGCCTTCGTCAGATTCCGCAGATTTACTTCCTTGTCCTCCGACACCGTCAGATCGACCGCTTCATCGCTGATTTGTCCGTAACGCTCCGCATAATCGGCCGCACGCTCCAGGCTGCTTTTGCCATCAGCCATATTCGCCTCTCCGGCCTTTTTCCCGTCTGCAATCGCCGCCGCTGCCGCAGACAGAATCTTCTCTCTCTCCCAAGGCTGTCCGGTCTGCCCGATCTCATACAGTCTCTGCATCGTCTCCGCTGTCAGCGGTACGCCCACGCCGATCAGCCACTGTGCGCTCTCTATATTCTTTTCATTGATTTCAAGTCCGGCTTCCTCCAGCACGCGCTCGATCTGCGGACGAAGCTGCTCCCAGTTGTAATCTTCCGCCTTCTTCGCGTAATAGCCCGTGCCGTCCGCGGCATAATAGCCGTGCGCCTGCCTTTTGCTGTCAGAAGCGGCGCTGTGTCCTGCCAGATAAAGATTGTCAATGGTCGGATCCATGCGGTTTTCCACCATATACTTTACCGTGCCTTCACTGATTTGCGCCGTCTGCATGGCCCTCTCAAACGCATCCTTCACCGCCCGCACATTTTCACCGGTCAGCGGAATGTCATGCACCTGAAATTGTCTGGCCAGCTCCTCCGCAAAGGCCGCGCTTCCCGTGATCTGGCTCAACGTTTCCGCATCCAGATCGTCGGTATAACCCACAACCTCTGTGCCGCCTTTTACAAGCTCTGCCTTAATCTTGTCGACAATGGTGACAACTTCCTCAATTTCCATATCGCCGGGATGATATCCTTCCTGCTGTAAGCGGGAAAAATCTTCCCCGGACATAGTATTAGACATAACTGTCATAAAGTCTGTCTGCGTGGCCACGTCAATAGCCGCCGCATCCTGCATAACCTCTTCTGCGGTCTTTCCGTGACCTCCGTAAGCGTTGTTATCCATAACTGTGCCAGAAATGTCTAATGCGTAATCACCCGCACGCTCCGTCCTGGTCGTCCGGGTGTCCCGATATGCAGTTGTCGCCCTGTCTACATTTTGGTTTGCACTGCTGTGATCAAACGTAATCTTCATAAATCAACCTCATACAAAATGTAGTGTGCTTTCTTATATAGTCATACAACAAAGGGCGAATGATTTCTCATTCACCCTTTATTTCGGCAAGGTCAGGCGGTTTCTTAACCTTTTTGGTCATTTTCTGCGCACGCAATTCAAATAACATCCGCAAATCCCCGGTATAGGAAGTCTTATAAATTTTTTAACTGCATGAGCTTATTGAGGAATACTTCATAAAATTCCCGTTCTTTCATGATAAATTGCTCGTCTTCCCTGCTTTTTGCCGGCGAACCCGCCAGCGGATGATCCACATCATAAATCCATTTATTTACCGCTTTGATTGCGCTTTCCACAGAATTTCCCAGAAGATCATCCTGATTATATTGCCCCCGGTACCATCTTACAAAACGGTCTACTCCCATTTGGGTCATATGCGCGTGTTTACCGTCCCTGGTTACATATTGACCGCCCACTGTAAAAAATGCACCGGTCTCTTCCTCCGCTTCCATCCACGCCTGTTTCACTTCATCCGGAGCATGAGAACCGATTGAATCCAGGACAGCCGGAATCTTTTTGAGCGCCTCGCTGTTAGCTGCTTCTTCCGCTTTCATAGCCGCAACATCGGAAAAAGAGCGTTTTGTGCCGTCTGCCGTGTTCTGCCTGCCTTTGTTTACAGAAGCCACATATGACGCACCATATTGATTGTTAATTTGCATAATTCCCTCCTGCATTACCGGATTCTAAAATTAGTAATGTACATGGTATTCCAAGGAGAGTTAGCGGATTTAGAATTTGCCGAAAAATATCCGCTTGTGATATCTCCCTCATACAACCACGTAACAAAATACCCGTCTATAATCCTATCCCCATCCAAATCAACGCTTTGAATACTTTCACGCTTCATGGAAGAATTATTAAAAGTTGCCACCCGTGTTTTCGCATACCCCAGCTCAAATGTAGTAATGCGCAGCCATGATCCGCCATGATCCAACACGGTTGCCGTAGGATAGAACGAAGACGAATGCTGTATAATTTCTCCCTCAGGCTGGTCCTCTGAATAAACTTCGTGTACATAAAACTGTGTGAGAGGAGGCGCCGCCGCGTAAGTCGAAAAATCGCCCTGCGCTGTTTCGTCTTCTTTTTCCGCCGCAAACGCTGCACTTGAAAACATCATAGAAAAAACTAAAATTAACGCAATTGTTCTTGTTCCTTTTTTCATCTCCGTCATCCTTTCTCCTGTGAAATTTAATGAGTGCATTTCGTCGATGTTTCTGTATGGGAATATTCCTTTACTTCTATCCTGCCGCACTTATCACATCTTTGTGCGTAATAGTAATCCGTCTTACAGCTTCCATCATCATTTTTATAATGAACCTTATAGTGTCCACTCACATAAGCGTGTATACACCCCGCCCTTTCTATATTATCACTCTCAGCATCTGACAACACATAGCAACTGCCGTCATCGCCCAAAAATTCCGCAAACTTCAGTGCCTCTACTTCAGAATGCCCTATTTCTTCTGCAACAAATTCCTCTATTCTCTGATCATCCTGAAACGTCTCAAAAAAATCATTCTCTTCCACTTTGATCACCTGCGGATTCTCATAAGCGCAGACCGTCAACGAACCCCCAAACAAAATAACCGCTCCCAGCAGCAGCGACACTACTCTTTCCGTTCTTTTCTTCTTTCCACTCTCCAGCATATTAATTAACCTCCGTTCAATCATCTTTTTACTTCCACTCAAATGAGTCTGGTACTTCCATTTGCCCAATCTGTCCACCTGTGCCAAACTGATTATCAGCCTGCCGTATTTCTTTCTCTCCGCTTTATCAAAATCTTTCACCACAATGGCGTCACAACTCTGTTCACAGTAAACAGTCATGACATAAAAATAGAGATATGCCAGCGGATTAAACCAGTGCAGAAGAACGGCCAGCAGACTGAGATACCGCCAGGCGACATCCGATCTCTTCACATGGACCAGTTCATGCTTAAGGCTGTAATAAATTTCCTCCTCAGTCAATCCCTTTTCCGTTATGACGACATATTTCCGGAATACTCCGATTGTACAGATCATATCAAATTTATCGTCGCAAAGTAAGATTACGCTCTTTTTAATACCAACTTCCTTTTTCACTCTGTCAAATATTGTCAGATAATTTGACAGACTCACCCGCGGGTTCTCTTTCAGCGCATTCACCTTTTGGTAAAAATACATATTTCTGATGCTGACAAACAACAATCCGCACAGCCAGACAGCCCAGATCACAAGTATGTATGCCTGAAAGCTGAAATGCAGCCTCCCGCTTCCTTCTATTCCGATTACATTATCCGCCGCCACATCCGCTGCACTCCACTTCCGCTGAATGCCCAATGTGCGAAACAGTCTATACCTGAACTCGCTGTTGTATTTAGGAAGCGGCAGACAAAAGAAAATCAGATCAAGTCTGAGCATATTGTATATCCATGACGGGGCACACACTCTTTTCCCCAAAACAGCGCAAAGCAAAATGGCGAGAAATACCACACTTCCACTAAAAGACATCGCCAGAATAAGCATCACATGTCCTCCAGAAACTTTCTCAGTCCGTCCGCTTCCTCACCGCGCAGCTTCTCACCTCCATTCAGTGCAGCTATAAACCGGTTCAGGGATCCGTCAAAATAGAAATCCAGAAGACGTCTCGCCCGTTCCCTTTCGTACTGCTGTCTGTTTAATGCTGCCTTAAAATACCGTCTTTTCTTGAATCGTTCTTCCCCTTCACACCGGACAGATATGACACCCTTTTGTTCCATCCGCGTTAAAAATGTGGACACAGTCTGTTTTTTCCATCCCTTTTCCGAGTTCTCCCCAAACTGTGCCGCAATGTCCCTGTAGGAATACTCTCTGTCTTCCTTCCACATCCACTCCAAAATCTCTTTTTCGGAGTCGGAAAGCAGTACTTCATTCATGATCTGACCCTCCTTTATTTCATGGTACTACATGCCCGTAGACCTGTCAATGCAAAAGAAACAGGAATCCGCCCTTGACACAACAATTCCCCTCTGCTACACTTTACCCAGCATATCTGGGATATCATCTTTTATGAAACCATTCCGGTTTCGCTTTGACAATCCCCATGTGTACTACAATAAAAAACCCAAACGAAAGGTGGATACAAATATATGCCAAATTCAATAATTACACACGATGAAAGGGGAAAATCTATTATTCTGATTCCCGATATCATTTTTGTTAACAAGCAGAACATTAATTGGCATGACGTAGAAAACTATTTAAAACAGTACATAGGCATTGTTGTTGAAATAACTGAAAGCAAAGATATTATATATGTCGGCAAACATTTTCCTAACGAATTTTCATCCTCAAAATACACCAGAACCTTACGCGGAGCAAGGGCTAAGGCTAAAGCAAATGCCGTACAGGCGATTCCGGAAATGTAAAAATTGCTACAGACAAAACATATTGTCAAAATCGCAAAACAAAGCACAGTTCGGATGCCCAAAATGGATGGTACTATTATATTACATATTTTGCTCTGCCAATTTATGAAAACGATGTAAAAACAAATCTATACAACGTTTACTCCGGACGTTTAGTCATTAACCATACTTCTACCGGAAAAATGTATCTCTATGACTTGGCAGATATAAAAAAAGAAGCGAGTAACCCATTCAAACCTACTATGTAGGCAAATGGTACAAAACCGCTTCTTATGAAACCAGATTATCACGCAAGCTTATCTTTGTCAAGTATCAGCGCCGCTCTCCAACCTAAAAACGGACGGCCGGTCACCCGGTCGTCCGTCGCCATCATAAATTTAGAATACAAATATCGCAGCCGTATAAGGCGGCAGGTCAAACGAAATACTGTAATCTTTAAAATTGCATGTCTCTTTCACTGCCGTGATCTCAGCGGGAATCACATTTCCGTTTCCGCCAAACCGCTTGTCGTCGCTGTTTAAGAGCAGCTTATACTTTTTCTTCTTCGGCACCCCGACCTTATAGTTTTCCCATTTCATAGGGGTCATGTTGAGGACGAACATGATATTGTTCTTGCCGGTTTTGTCCTTGCGGTAAAAGCTGTATGTACTGCGGTCCGCATCGTCAGCGTTCAGCCACTCGAAGCCCGCCCAGTCGTTATCAATCGTATACAGAGCGGGATACTTCCGGTACAGGGCAAGCAGCTCCTTCACATACTCGTGCATACCCTTATTCTGCTCTTCGCCAAGCAGATTCCAGTCAAGCTCCCTTGTCTCGCTCCACTCTCTCTCCTGACCGAAATCCTGTCCCATAAAGAGCAGCTTCTTGCCGGAATGCCCCATCATGTAGCCGTAGCCCACACGCAGGTTTGCATACTTATCCACGGGATAGCCGGGCATCTTGTTGACCATCGAACATTTCAGATGCACCACCTCGTCGTGGGAGAGCGGCAGAATATAATTTTCGCTGTTGTTGTAGCTCATGGCAAAGGTCATGGCATAGTGGTTATTCTTGCGGAAATACGGATCAAGCTTCATATATTCGCAGAAGTCGTGCATCCATCCCATATTCCACTTAAAGCTGAAGCCAAGTCCGTCCTCCTCCACCTTGCCGGTCACCTTCGGCCACGCCGTAGATTCCTCCGCAATGGTGAGGAAGCCTGGATATGCGCCGTGCACCACGGAATTTAAGTGCTTAAAGAACTCAATCGCATCCAGATTTTCTCTGCCGCCGTACTTATTCGGCACCCACTGGCCTTCCTGTTTGCTGTAATCCAGATAAAGCATAGACGCCACAGCGTCAATCCGGATGCCGTCGATATGGTACTCTCTGATCCAGTAGAGAACATTCGCAATCAGGAAATTCCTGACCTCATTCTTTGCATAGTTAAAAATCTTTGTGCCCCAGTCCGGGTGCTCGCCGATCCTCGGATCGGGATGCTCGAAAATGCACTGTCCGTCGAAGCAGCCAAGCCCGTGCGCGTCAGTCGCAAAATGTGCCGGAACCCAGTCCAGAATAACGCCGATCTTATTTTTATGAAGCTTATTGATCAGATACATGAAGTCCGACGGATCGCCGTGTCTGGAGGTGGGCGCATAGTAACCGGTCACCTGATACCCCCAGGAACCGTCAAAGGGATATTCCGCAATACCCATAAGCTCTATGTGGGTATAATGCATTTCCTTTAAATATTCCACGATCCTGTCCGCAAACTCGCGGTAGTTATAAAATCCCTCTTCCGTGCCGTCAGGATGTTTCATCCATGAACCGATATGGCACTCGTAAATCGCCATAGGCTCCTGATTATAGTCCCTGCCTTCTCTGTCTGCCATCCATGTGCTGTCCGACCACTTAAATTTGCTGATATCATACGTCTTTGACGCATTGCCCGGGCGCATCTCCGCGTAATTCGCAAAGGGATCCGCCTTATAAAGCTTTTCGCCCGCAGGCGTCCGCACCAGATACTTGTAAAGCTCATTCTCGCCCACATCCGGAATAAAGAGCTTATAGATCCCGCCGGGACCCAGCTTCTCCATCTCATGCTTTTCTTCATCCCATCCGTTAAAGGTTCCGATCACATGAACGCTGGCGGCATTGGGCGCCCACACAGCGAAGAACATACCCTTCACGCCGTTTTCCACAGAAGGATGCGCTCCCAGCTTTTTGTAGATATCATAATGTGTTCCCTGCGCAAACACATACTGGTCCGCCTCGGAGATAAATACCTCCTCCGTCGTTGCCTTCTCTGCTTTTTTTGGCGCCGTCTTTACCTGCTTTTTCTGCACTCCCGACGACTTAGCCGCTTTCTTTACTGCCATAACCTAACCCCCTGTTTTTATCCATTAAGAATCCATGATAAGCTGCTTCATTTAGTAATGCATGAAGTCTTTTTCGCGCAGTATAATCATGTCCTCTTCATCATACCTCTTGGCGAGCAAAATATCCATAAAATGTTTCGGCGTTTTTTTATTGGCGTACTCGATGGCTTCGTCCACCAGATCCTTCACCTCGGCAAGCGTCACCTCGTGATCGCTTGTCTGTCTGTCCGCAATTCTCGTGTGAAGCGCCAGAATGCCAAATTCATCAATGGAATACTCCATATCCTCCGCATACTGCTTCGCATAAGCCACAAGCGCCTCGTTGTCCAGCGGTTCAATATCCACTCTCAGGTTAAAAATCGCCGCGAGCGCGCTGTTTTTAGAAAGCAGCTCGTTCACTTCCGTCTT
The DNA here is from genome assembly GCA_949051815.1 of uncultured Lachnospiraceae bacterium. Taxonomy (GTDB): domain Bacteria; phylum Bacillota; class Clostridia; order Lachnospirales; family Lachnospiraceae; genus UBA3282. The sequence continues at coordinate 4,332 of CARQVR010000032.1, read as the reverse complement.
GCCGCCTACGATCAACGCCAGAAGACCCATATTTTCCCTCTCAAGCGCTTTCACCATGGACGCCACGGTAGCCGCTTTCAATTTGGCGGCCTCCACTATGATAAGCGCACCGCCGTCCATCTTGGAGAACGTTGCCTCCACATCCTTTTTATTCAGGACATGACCCTCAATCTTCGCCACTTTTCCGGAAAAATTACTGTCATTGTACTGCATTTCCCGAATCAGCGCCTTCGCCAGAGAAATGGTGGTGGTTTCCTCCTCACCTGTGATGACGATATTCCCCGTACAGGACGCCAGACTCATATTATCCAGCACATGAATCAACTGTTTCTTTGATTTGCGCTGATGCACATATTTTCCAAACAGCTCCTGCTCCTCCGGGCTGAGTTCCCTGTCCTTCGCGATCTCTCCCCCGGGTTCGGTCTCTTCCGGCTCTCTTGCCGGAGCCGTTTCTCTTGCCGGTTTCTCCGGAGACTTCTTCACGTCCGCCTCTGAAGCCTCCGCGTCCTCTAAAGCGTCTGTCTCCTCCGGCTCTCTTGCCGTCTCCTGCTTCTCCTGAACCGGAGCCGCCGTCTTTTTGGGAGACGCCTTCTCATCCGGCACATCCTCCGGGAAAATCACTTTTTTCACATGGGGATTTTTGCTGGATTCCTTCATAATCGCCGCCATAAAGGCCTTCTCCAGCTCTTCCAACAGGCCGTTCTTCGTAGCCTCGTCGAAGCTCGCAAACAGGCTGCCCGTCTGCGCCATAATATGCTGGCGGACATCCTCCATCCGCTTCTCCTGATTGTTCTTTTTCAACTGCTCCCACTCAGCCATAATATCGTCGATACTGAGCTGACCGGTGATCTGCTTCTCCACCTTCTCCGCGTCAGGCAGTACAAAACTGATCTGTCCGTCGTACTCCTGCGCCAGATACTTATCATACTCCGTAGGTCTGGAAGCTGCCAGCGCCTGTTCCCTGAGCGCTCTGGCCTGCAGCCTCTCGGCCTCTCTCGTCATTTCCTCTATGATTTTCTGTGCGTCAAAAACCGCTGTGTCTTCCCGCAAGATCTCTTCGTTAGCCGCCTGCAGTTCTTCCTCATTTAAGGCGTTTACATTGGGTAACTTCGCCGTCTCCTCCAGAAGAGGCGCGATGATCGCATCCGTGATGGACGGTTCTTCTTTCCGCTCCTTTTCTCTCTCAAAAGGTATCGGTTCCTCTGTTGTCCGGACCTCCGCCGCCGCCAAATCCTCCGGGGCTTCTTCCTCCTCAAATTCACCCACATCCTCCGACATATCCGTCAGCGCTTCCGTGTCATACGCACTGTCGGGAAGATCCTCCCCGTCGTCGAGAACTTCTTTCATGCTCTCCGCCAGAGCCATCTGCAAATTAATGGTGTTATACTGCCCCACATCCACCGTTTTGACTTCCGGCAGTTCTGTGGTGGGCGCCGCCAGCACCTCTTCCTCTTCCCCGTCAATATCCGGCTGTCCGTGGCTAATCTCCTCCGCCACCTGCGTGTCCCCGGAAATCTCGTCCGGCAAATCCTCCTCTTCCGGCTCCTCCTCCACGTTGTCCACGTCTTCTCCCGCGCTTCTTCCCTCTATGTAAGCATCGTATTTTTCCTGCTGCTCGGGGCTTAACGGCTGATGCAGCGCCTTTAACTCCAACGCCTTAATCACATACCGCCCCTCGCCGAACCAGAGGAACATTTCGTCACATTCCTCCACGCACTTCGTGGTAAGGCCGATACGGTGATAGAGATAAGCCAGCTCATACACCCACTTTTCTCTCGGCTCCCGCTTCTTAAACTCCTCCAGAATCGCTATCCGCTCTTCTATGCTGACGTCCAGCGCCTCGTAAAGCCGGTATTGCAAAACATAGCGCCCCGTATCTCTCGGCGCGATCTGCACAAATTCCTTATAATATTCGCTTGCCTGATCGAACTCACCCATTTTAATACAAAGCTCGCACAGAGAATAAATAATCAGTCTGCCCGTAGGGTGCTTTTCATAAGCCATCAGCAGAATGTCCTTACTCTCCTGAAACCGCCTGTTAATCTTATACAGATCGCTGATCGTGCACAGCATCATAACGCCCCTGACCCTGCGCCAGTCAATCTTATCCGCGATCTTTACCGCCTCCGCGTACTCTCCCTCTGCTATCAGCGCTTTGATCTCGTCCGCGCTGGCTTTGTATTCAAACTTATCCAAGGTACCCACCTCATCAACGTACTTTAACCGTTTTATCCGTCTACACAATGACCCTATTATCTGTTTCAGTTTACCATAGTCCCTTGTCAATGTAAACAAAATCCGTCGAAAAATAGTACCTCCACTCCCAATATATGGAACCGTTCTGTTATCATATTACCTTATCTTGTATTTTATCTGAATATTTCTCTCACTTCCGCAGCCGTAAAAGCCGGTTGGACAATTCCGAAAACCGTTCTAAAGTAAATGTCTCTCCGCGCACCGTGGGCGAAAGTTCCATCTCCGCCAGCGCCGTTTCCACCTGTCCTCTCGTCACCCCTAAGCCCCCCGCATTGGCAAGGCCGTTGGCAAGGGTTTTTCGCCGCTGGTTAAAGGACGCTCGGATTACGGCAAACAGGAACGCCTCGTCATCCGCTTCCACCGGCGGCTTCTCATATCTCGTCAGCCTCACCACGGTGCTGTCCACGTTTGGACGCGGCAGAAAACAGGATGCGGGCACCCTTGCAACAATCTCCGGCTTCGCGTAATACTGCACCGCCAGCGACAACGCCCCGTACTCCTTGGAACCAGGACCCGTCTGCATACGGTCCGCCACTTCGCTCTGTACCATGACCGTGATGCTCGCAAGCGGCATCCGGCTCTCAAAAAGCGCCATAATAATCGGCGTCGTAATATAATAAGGCAGATTCGCCACCACTTTCAGGGGCCGCCCGCCGTTTTCCTCCGCCAGCGCGGCGAGATCCACCTTCAAAATATCCTCGCACATAACGGTCACGTTATCATACGCAGACAGCGTATCTTCCAGAATCGGAATAAGTCCCCTGTCAATTTCCACGGCGATTACCCGCTCCGCCGCCTCCGCCAGATACTGCGTCATGGTGCCGATCCCCGGCCCGATCTCCAAAACGCAGTCCTCCTTCGTAATCTGCGCCGCCTCCACAATCTTTGCGAGGATATTGGCGTCAATCAGAAAATTCTGCCCGTATTTCTTCTGCATACGGAACTGATATTTTCCAAGTATCTCCGACGTTTTCGTAAAATTTCCCAAATCAGCCATATAAATTTCTCTCTCCCGGTTTTCCCGTCATAAGCCATTGTGCTGCGCTTCCGCGCAAAACCCCAAACAGCCGTCGGCGCATCCCTCACAGCCCGAACAGCCGCCTCGCGTTTTGTTCCGTAATCTCCACCACTTCCTCACAGGAAATCCCCTTAAGTTCCGCAATCGCCTCCGCCACATAGGGAAGATTCAGCGAGGAATTGCGCGCCCCCCGGTGCGGCTCCGGCGAAAGATAGGGACTGTCCGTCTCCAGAAGAATCTTATCCATCGGAATATACGCCGCCGCCTCTTTCAGCTTCTTCGCATTCTTAAAGGTAATGACGCCGCCGATGCCGAAATAGAAATCCATGTTCAGATATTCTCTCGCCATCTCCTTCCCGTAGGAAAAGCAGTGCACCACGCCGCCGATCTCCCCCGCCCGGTGCGCCTGCATGATATCCAGCGTGTCCTTCGCCGCCTCCCTGGAATGGATAACGACGGGGAGTTTAACCTCCGCCGCAAGCACAAGCTGTCTGGCAAACCACTCCTTCTGTAAAAGTACCGCAGGCTCCGGGTAATGGTAATCCAGCCCGGTCTCGCCCACCGCCACGATCTTCTCATGGCCGCACAGCTCCCGCAGCCGCTCCATGCCTTCCTCCGAAAGTTCTTCCACTTCACTTGGGTGCACGCCGACCGCTCCGTATATAAAAGGATACCGCTCCGCCAGCTTCACGGTCGCCTCACTCCCGGCAAGGCTGGCTCCTATATTAATCACTGTGCCGATTCCGTTTCCCGCAAGCGAAGAAAGCAGTTCCTCCCTGTCCGCGTCAAAATCCGTATCATCATAGTGCGCATGGCTTTCAAAAATCATAAAACCTCTCCTTATCCGGCAAAATCCAACCATTTCAGTCTTTGAATAATGTACCATTTCAGCCGTTCAAATGCAAATACTAAAAAATTTTGAAATATTCTTAAAATTTCTTTAAAAAAACACTTGCATTACAGAAAACATTATACTATAATAACTCTTGCTGATACAAAAGAAGACACGCACCGCTAGCTCAGTTGGTAGAGCACCTGACTCTTAATCAGGGTGTCCA
>CARQVR010000031.1 GCA_949051815.1 uncultured Lachnospiraceae bacterium | reverse complement strand
GGCATGTTCGGGACTTGCACCCGCTAGAGCGTGCCCATGGCGCGCAAACCAAAAATACGGTCAGTTTAGCATACCCTAAACTGACCGCCTGCATTCTTTCTGCCTGATGCGATTAGATATTGAACTGACCTTTTTCCTCGCCGTTGATCACGTAGTACACTACGCTCTCTTCGGGCTTCACATAAAGCTCTACCGCTTTGAAATCGCCAACCTTCTTTTTCAGATCATACTTCCATACATCCTTGGCGATCTTTACCAGCTCCTCCGTGGTGTAGTTCTTACCGGAGAACTGTACATGTACGGTTTCTTTGACCGCTGTCTTTCTTGTCGTAGTGGTCTTAGCAGCCGTCTCCTTCTTCGCCGCTGCGGGCTTTCTGCCCGGCTTCTTCTTCTCCGCCGCAGGCTTCTTCGCACCGGGCTTTCTGCCTGGTTTCTTCTTCTCCACGGTCTCCTTTGTTTCTTTCGCCTTGTCTGCTACAGACCCGGTCTTTGCTGCAGGTGCTGCCACTGATGTCTCTACTGTCGTTGTCTTTGTATCTGCCGCTTTGTCAGCTTCCGATTCTACAACCGGCTTCTTGGTTTCTGCCATGAGTAATCTCCTTCCCCACTTTCACTAAAACTGCTCTTTCATAATTCCGATATGTTAGCTGTAACGCCATGCATCCCCGCAGAATCTGCCTGCTGCATGACTCCGATATTTGTATATTATCTCAATAAAACAGGGCTGTCAACTAACAATCTGTATCAAATAGTTAATTTTTATTATAAAATCTTATACGAATTGACCGAACCGGTCCCCGCAAATGCCCCGTTTTATGCCGTCAGGCCACGGTGAAGTACAAAAGCACCAGTGCGCCGAGCGCAATTCTGTACCAACCGAAAACTTTAAAGTCATGTTTCTTTATATACCCCATAAGGAAACGGATTACCGCCACGGACACCACAAAGGCCACCGCCATTCCCACCGCCAGAATGACAATCTCCTGCGCCGTAAAGGAAAACCCGAACTTAAGAAGCTTTAGCAGACTCGCACCCAGCATAACAGGGATCGCCAGAAAGAAAGTAAACTCCGCCGCCACGGTTCTCGACACGCCGATTAAAAGCGCCCCCACTATGGTTGCGCCGGAGCGGGAAGTCCCCGGGAACACCGCCGCCAGAAGCTGGAAAATGCCGATCATCAACGCCGTCTGGTAAGTAATCTGGCTCAGTTCTGTAATTTTCGGCGTCATTTCCTTATTTCTGTTTTCAATCAGAATAAAGGCGATACCGAACACGATCAGCGCGATGGCCACGCACCACGGATTGTAAAAGAGCGCGTCCAGCACATCATCAAAAGCCAGTCCCACAATGGCTGCCGGAACGCAGGCCACAAGTATTTTAAACCAGAGTACAAAAATGTCCGCCTGCACCACCGGCTTTTCCTTAAAGCGGAAGGGGAATATCTTATTCCAGAAAAGCAGAACCACCGCCAGAATCGCTCCGAGCTGGATCACCACCAGAAACATTTCCCAAAACTCTTCGCTCACGTTCAGAGTCACAAACTCATTCAGAAGAATCATGTGTCCGGTGCTGCTGATGGGAAGCCATTCCGTGATACCCTCCACGATGCCAAAGAGCACCGCCTTTAAAATTTCTATAATATCCATATCGTTTCCTTTCTCATACATGCAGCGCCCGCTCGAAAAGTCTGCGCACTGCTCATGCCTAACCCAAATACTCCAAAAGTTCTAAATAGCATTCCTGCGCGTCGCGGTAGCCCTCCTCGTAGAGCGCCCGCATCTTTTCCTTGTCCTTCTCGATCCTTCCGACCCCGCTCTTTCGCTTCGGACGGATCACGAACAGCCCGCCAGTCTGTTTCTTTTCCTCAATATATTGTACGGCAGCGTTGTAAGAAAAATGCCTTTCGCGCATCAGCTCATACACTTTCGGGTAGCGCAGATAGCGCGCCTTCACCAGCGCAAGCTCCGCTCCGGCGGGCTGTCTGACAAAGCCCTCCTCCTTGGTCATAATGACCACATTTTTCCTGTTCCCGTCCTCTATGGACTTTCTGACCGGAATGGAATCGCTGATGCCGCCGTCCAGATAGACCCTGTCGCCGATTTTTACATTCCGGGATACCAGCGGCAGGGAGCTTGACGCCCTCACTGCCATGAGATCTTCCCGCAAATCCCTGAGCGGAAGATAAGCGGGCTTTCCCGTCTCAATATCCGTGGCCACCGCGAAAGCCCTGCCCTCATATTTCGCCGCCGCGTCGTAATCATACGGATCCAGATAGTTCGGAATCAGATTGTAATTCATATCCACACCGAAAAGATCGCCTGTTGTGAAAAGGCTCCACTTTCCGCAATACTGCTTCATATCCAGATAGTTCACACTGATGCGGTATGACCGCCCTCTCTGTCCCGACATAAAATTGCAAAGATGGCACGCGCCCGCCGACACCCCGTAGCAGTCGGAAAATGCAATCTCCTTATCCATAAAGAAATCCAGTACACCGGCGGTATAAATTCCTTTCATGCCGCCGCCTTCCAGAATCAGTCCTGCCTGATAGATCATAGTAAAGTTTCCTTTCTCCGGAATCCAGTGTGCCGTTTACTAATCAGCTATACTTAAAAGTGTATGCATTCAGTAAATGGTACACTAATAATTTTCCTTCATAAGTCTCCTAAATGCCTCCAGCGACCGCTCTACCTTCTCTGTGTCGATACAGTAAGCAATCCGGAAATAGCCCTCCACGCCAAAGCTGTCACCGGGCACCAGAATCAGATCGTATTTCTTCGCCTTCCCGGAAAAGGCCACCGCATCCGGCTCCGGCGATTTCGGGAACATGTAGAAGGTGCCGCCCGGGCGCACGCACTCGAAGCCCAGCCCTGTAAGCTCCTTATATAATATGTTCATATTCCTCTCATAGACCGAGAGATCGGACGTCAGATCCAGCACCTTGGCCACCGCAAGCTGAATGATGGAGGGCGGACAGTTATGCCCCGTTCCTCTGGAAATCTGGCTGCACATCACGCTGATCAGCTCCGCATCCGTACACTTCGGATTCACCGCTATATAGCCGATCCGCTCTCCCGGCAGAGACAGGGATTTGGAAAACGAGTAGCAGGAAAGGGAATTGTCATAAAACGCGGAAGGATAAGGCGCATCCACACCCGCAAAGACGATCTCCCTGTAAGGCTCGTCGGAAATCAGGAAAATGTCGTGGCCGTACTGTCTCTGTTTCTCCTCCATGATACGGGACAGCTCTTTCACGGTCGCCGTAGAATAAACCATGCCCGAAGGGTTATTGGGCGTATTGATCAAAACGGCCGCAACCTTCTCCGTCAGCATTTCCTCAAAAGCCCCGAAATTGATCTGGAAATTCTCAGTATCCGCAGGCACCACTTTAAGAACCGCCCCCGTCAGATTGACATAGGGCGCATACTCCGGAAAATAGGGCGCAAAGGTGAGCACCTCATCCCCCGGCTGCGTCACACACCGCAGCGCATGGGCAATCGCGCCCGCCGCGCCGGTGGTCATAAAGATATGGTTCCCCGTGTAGTTCATCCCGAATCTCTTGTTGAGAGAAGCCGCCACCTTATCCCTGACAGAGGGAATGCCCAGACTCTGGCTGTAGCCGTGCAGTTCCATGGAATCCTTCTCCTGCAGCATCCTTATCATCGTGTCCGTAAATGCCTGCGGCACCGGCACGGAAGGATTTCCGAGACTAAAGTCAAACACGTTCTCATACCCGATTTCCTGCCCCCTTGCCACCGCGAACTCGGAAAGCTGCCGGATCACGGACTTACCCTGTAACATATCCTTGTATTTTTGTACGATCATACTCGATTCTCCATTTCTTCCCATATTCTGTCAACTTATCAGACCATTATTCACCCGCCCGGACGCGATATGAAGCATGTGCTTCCGGCGTGTCGGCCAAACTTACGCGTGCGCCTGTTTCACTTCCGTAAGATGCATTAACCGTGCCCGGAAATCCCCACTGATCGGCGGTATATTGATCCCCGCGTAGTGCAGCGTATCGCCCCTGTATTCAGTCTGCCCGATCTCCGGCCAGTCCGCCGCATTCTCAATCACATACGTTTTCTCCGGATCAAGTCCAGGAATGCAGATTCTTCTGCTGTGGAAGTTTGGCCGGTTCAGCACCTGCACATAGGTGACAAGCGCCTCGCTCTGATCCTTCGCCACCACCGCGTAACAGTCATAAAAATGATTCTCCGCATAACGCGCTATACGGTAATAGTCACCCTGCCGCACCAGATCATTATATTTATGGTACATTGCCACCTGATCGGGAATCATGTTCCGGTCCGCCTCGGGAATCTTCGTCACGTCCAGCTCATAACCGAACGTGCCCGCAAGCGCCACATATCCCCTCGTGTCAAAAGGCGTCGTCCTGCCCACCGTATGATTCGGGCAGTCGGACACATGCGCGCCCATAGTGGAAAGAGGATAAATAAGCGCCGTTCCCGCCTGAATCGACAGCCGCTCAATCGCGTCCGCATCGTCGGAGCACCAGATCTGGGGACTGTAATAGAGCATACCCGGATCAAATCTCGCACCGCCGCCAGAGCAGTTCTCCAAAAGCAGCTTCGGGAAATCCGTAATCAGCCTCTCCTGCATTTCGTAGAGCGCAAGCGTCTGTCTGTGCACCAGCTCGCCCTGTCTGTCCGCCGCAAGGCCAAAGCTCCCCAGATCGGAAAGCTGTCTGTTCATGTCCCACTTCACATACTCAATATTCGCGCTTCTAAGCACTGCCGCGATCCTGTCATAAACACAGTCGCGCACTTCTTTTCTGGTCAGGTCCAGCACATACTGGTTTCTGCAAAGGCTTCCCACCCTGTCCGGGATCCGGATTGCCCAGTCGGGATGCTCCCGGTATAAATCGGAATCGGGGGAAATCATTTCCGGCTCCACCCAGATGCCGAACTTCATGCCCAGCTTATTCACCTCGTCCACCAGGAACTTAAGCCCGCCCTTAATCTTGGACTCATTCACAAACCAGTCTCCCAGACTGGAATTATCGTCGTTTCTGTGGCCGAACCACCCGTCGTCCATGACTAACATCTCTATGCCGAGCGCGGAAGCCTCTCTGGCAATATCCAGCAGCTTATCCGTGTCAAAGTCAAAATAAGTGGCCTCCCAGTTATTGATCAGAACCGGCCGCTTTTTATCCTTATACATACCCCGGATCAAATGATTGCGGTACAGCTCGTGGAAGTTTCTGGTCATGCCGCCAAGCCCGTTTGCGGAATACATGCAGATCACTTCCGGCGCCTGAAAACCTGCGCCGGACTCCAGCTTCCAGCAAAAGTCCTCCGGATGAATCCCCATCATGGCGCGGATGCTGCCAAACTGACTCTCCTCGATCTGCGCGATGAAATTGCCGGAATACACAAAGTTCATGGCATAAACGTCGCCCGCTTCCTCCGTCGCCGTCCTGCTCTTCCAGGCCATAAACGGATGCTCCTGATGGCTGGACTCCCCGCGCACCGAGCCGACGCTCTGCTTTCCCTTTCTGACCGGATATATCTGTATCGCGCGCTCCCTCGCCCATGAGCCGTGCAGGGTAATCATGTCGTAATCGTCATTGTCCATATCAATGCAGGCGGAAAGCACCTTCGTCAGATAAACTGCCTCGCCGCCGTTATTGATGACGCGCACGCTTCTGGCGATGGCGTCCGTATCCGCAAAAATGCTGTAGGACAACACTACCTGTAATTTTAATACCGGATCTTCACAGGTAATCTCCAGCGTCTTGCATTCATCCGCCCCGCCAAATGTGGCCGGAAGCCCTTCTAACGCCTTCTTGCCGTCGTAAATACGGTGCGACACGTAGAAGAGCGATACTCCCGTATGCCCGGACAGTGTGCGCACAGACAGCGTTCCCTCGCGGTAGTCGCCCAGATTGTGCCCCGTGTATTCCATCGGAAACGTGTCCAGAAAGGCCGTTCTCTCCCGATTATTTTCCGAAGGGACAAAGGGCGGCTCTCCTGTGCGCATCAGATACGCCAGATCGTCCGACGAAAGGCGCCTTCCGTAGTACACATGTCCCAAAAAGTTTTCCTCATCTACCACACCGATACAGTAGCTCGTGTGGGGTGTGTCCAGTTTAAATATTCTGTTTTTTTCATTATAGGTAATGTTCATATTCCGGTTCCTTTCTTAAATCTTTCGCCGTGCAGCCCGAAAGCCGTCGGCTTCCCCGCTCGCGGGCAGTAGCCCTATGCATCCATCGGATCAAGCTCTCCGCCTCACTCACTCCTCTGTCTACGCACCGCCCGTTGCTATCGCGCATCATCCGCCCATGCAAGCGCGCATCTGACAGCGCGTTTCCATCCTTTCACAAGCTGCTCCCTTATCTTTTCCTCCATCGCCACGTCAAACCGCTGTCCAAGCTGCCAGTTTTCGCAGATCTCTCCCTTGTCTTTCCAGTAGCCCACCGAAAGTCCCGCCAGATAAGCCGCGCCCAGAGCCGTCGTCTCTATACAGCTTGGGCGGTGTACCGCCTGCCCCGTGATATCCGCCTGAAACTGCATCAGGAAATCGTTGGCGCTGGCGCCGCCGTCCACTTTCAGCTCCGCCAGGGGTATGCCGGCGTCCTCCTCCATCGCCTTTAGCACGTCCATCGACTGGTAGGCAACAGACTCCAGCACCGCACGCACAAAATGCTCCTTCTGGCAGCCTCTCGTAATGCCCACCACGGTGCCCCGCGCATACGGATTCCAGTAGGGCGTTCCCATGCCCACAAAAGCAGGCACCACATAGACGCCGTTTGTGTCCGGCACACGCATCGCGTACTTCTCCGAATGTCCGGAAATCTTCATCATCCGCATTTCGTCCCGCATCCACTGTACCGCCGCGCCCGCCACAAATACGCTGCCCTCCAGCGCATAGTCCGGCCGGGCATCATTTCCCGCCGCAATCGTGGTCAGAAGGCCGCTTGATGAAGCAATCGCTTCCTTTCCTGTGTTCATCAGCAGAAAACACCCTGTCCCATAAGTGTTTTTCACCTGTCCCGGCGCAAAACAGCACTGTCCGAAGAGCGCAGCCTGCTGGTCGCCCGCCGCACCCGCAATGGGAACCGGCGCACCGAAAATACTTGTGTCACTCTCGCCAAACACCTCCCCGGAAGGCTTCACCTCCGGCAGCATCTGTCCGGGGATCCGCAGTATGGAAAGAAGCTCTTCATCCCATTCCAGTGTGTGGATATTGTAAAGCATCGTGCGGGAGGCATTGGTGTAGTCGGTCGCGTGAACGGCCCCTTTGGTCAGTTTCCAAATCAGCCACGAATCCACCGTTCCAAACAGCAGTCCGCCCTGCTCCGCTCTCTCCCGCGCGCCCTCCACATGATCTAAAATCCAGCGGATCTTGCTCCCCGAAAAATAAGCGTCCGGCACAAGTCCGGTCTTTTTCCGTATCGTTTCCGTATAGCCCTGCGCCTTCAATCCGTCGATAAATTCCGCCGTCCTCCGGCACTGCCACACAATCGCATTATATACCGGCTCGCCCGTTTCCCTGTCCCATACAATCGTCGTCTCGCGCTGGTTCGTGATGCCGATGCCCGCGATCTGCGATGCGTCCGCGCCGATATTCGCCATCGCCTCGATCGCCACCGCAAGCTGGGAAGCCCATATCTCGCGCGGATTGTGCTCCACCCATCCGGCCTGCGGATAAATCTGGGTAAACTCCTTCTGCGCCATGCTGCAGATATTACCCCTTTTATCAAACAAAATGCAGCGGGAGCTGGTCGTCCCCTGATCCAGCGCCATAATATATTTTTGCATTTTCTGCTCCATTTCTGCGCATTTTTTTTGCGCATAACCGGGTTTGTGTCAGGCAATGCGCAGACACAATCTTCCATGCCTTTTCATTCTAAATAAGTATATAACGAGTGCAGGAGAAAAACAATCTTCCATTTTTGTAAAAATGTACTATAATAGTTCGGGATGAGCATAATAGGAAAGAGGACACTGTATGAGTATGGCAATCGTATTACAGCAAATGATCATTATCTTTATTTTAATCGGCATCGGCATGATCCTGTACCGCCGCAAAATGATTTCGGAGGAATGCTCCAGGCAGATCTCCGGTTTAATTATCAATGTCACGAACCCCGCCCTCTTAATCTGTTCCGCCCTCGAAGACGGTCCCAAAGCGTCCTTACAGGAGCTTGGCATTGCCCTTGCCTCCTACGCCGCCGTTTTTGCCATTCTGATCGCCGCCGGCTTCGTGCTTCCCTATGTTCTGCGCGTACCGAAGCGCCTTCACTACGCCTATCAGGTGCTGACCGTTTTCGGCAATGTAGGTTTTATCGGCATCCCTCTGGCCTCCGCGGTGCTTGGCAGTCAGTCTCTGATCTTTGTATCTATCTTTAATCTGCTCTTTAACCTGCTTGTTTACACCTTCGGCACTTCACTCCTGCAAAGGGCCGCCGCACAGCAGGCGGCAGAAGCCGCTGAGGCTCCCGTTTCGCACACGCAAAAGAATGCCTCCGCTCCCGCAGGCCGGACCTGCGGCCGCCTGCGCATGCTTGTGAACGCGGGTACCATTTCCGCGGCAGTTACCATTATTTTTTATCTGGGAAACTTTCATGTGCCCGTCATCATATCTTCCACCCTCACTTACGCCGGACGTGCAACCACGCTCTTATCCATGCTGGTTCTCGGCGTGTCTGTAGCGCAGATGGCGCCAAAGGATATCTTTTCTAATCCAAGGCTCTACGCGTTTACCCTGCTCAGGCAGGTTCTCGTGCCCATCGGCTGTATGCTTTTGATGCGCTGTTTCTTTCATCACACGCTGATTTTAAATACCATGCTTCTGATGGTTGCGGTTCCAGCCGCCAATATGCCCCTCATGCTCGCCAAACAGATGGATATGGAAACCGGATCCATTTCACAGGGCATTATTCTGACTACCATTTTAAGTCTTGTGACGGTACCGGCGGCCTGCCTGTTTCTCGTTCCGTAAAGGCTGTTTCCCGTTGATCCTGTTTCGACGTCGAAACGTCCGCGGTCGCTGTTTCCCGTTCCGTAAAGGCCGTTTCCCCCGAACTATTTCTCTTCTTTCGACATAAAATAGAGTAAAACGACACAGGATATTTATTATGTACTTTTTACTCTTAGCATTACTTCTCATGGCCGTTCTCGGCTGTATCTTCTTTCAATTCCGGAGGAAAAAAATAATCTGTAAGATAAAAGCCATGGACTGCTGTACCAAATGCTCCCTCTTAAACGAGCTGGTATATCCCTTCGGTTACGATTTCCACTGTGACTGCGGTTTCTTCTCCACCACGGTGGACGCCCCGCAGCGGCAGGCCGGTTACGCCTCTCTCTATGATTATATGGCGCCCCGCTTCCAGATGGTTTTCGACGCTCTTCCCGTCTATTTTGATTACCGGGGCCGCACATGGCTGATTGAATTCTGGAAAGGGCAGTACGGGATCAATACCGGAGCGGAAATCGGTATCTACCATGCAGACGGCATCATTCCCGAAGCGGATTATAAAACCGCCTGGTTCTCCTGCGCCGAAGACAGCGAAATGCTGGACTGCTCTTTCCGGCTATGCAAGTGTGAGAACGAGTGCATTTGCAATTCCGGACGGCACTGGTGGCTGACCGCCTTTCTCGTGGGATACTTTTCCAGGCCCTCCTCTCTCACCATGGAGTCCTGCATCCACTTTCCCAACAGGGAAATGCTCTCCGCCTTCGTGCACGGTCTGCAGCGGACCGGTTACCCGGAGGACGGCCTCTGTGTCAGAGGGCTCACCGTCTGCTTTATGTTTCACAGAGATTGCACGAAATACAATCTCATCACACGTTTCTTTCGAAAGTTCTCCCAGTGGAAAAACAAACTTTTCTGCAAACTTTACCTGTGGATTACCAGACCCTTCCTCTGTACCGAAGACCGGGTTTTGCTGCTGTACTACTGCCTCCCGTCTGCCTTCCGGAGGCTTCTCAGACTGCGCCGGTTTCACAAACGCTGTCACAAACGTCACCGTAAGGAGCGCTGACTATGAGTACGTTCTCGCGTCTTGACCACGCTTTTCAAAACGCTCCCCTGCTGCCTCTCACCAACCGCTCCCGCTATGTCCTGATGAGCGACTGCCACAGGGGCATAGGAAACTCTTCCGACAACTTTCTGAAAAACCAGCACTTATATTTTGCCGCGCTGGAGCATTACTACAGTCAGGGATTTACCTATATCGAGCTGGGTGACGGGGATGAGCTTTGGGAAAACAGAAACATGAAAAATATCATTGACGTGCACAGCAATGTCTTCTGGCTCTTCAAACAGTTCTACCAGGAAAACCGGCTGTATCTTCTCTATGGCAATCACGACATTGTGAAACGGAAACGGGGCTACCCCGCCAAAAGCTGCGATACTTTTTTCTGTACGCAGTCCCAGCAGATGCAGCCCCTGTTTCCTTCCCTCACTTTTCACGAGGGAATCATTCTCACCACAGACCTGCTTCAAGAAAGCAGGTCTCGTGTGTCCCTCTACCTGACGCACGGGCATCAGGCCAGTCTGCTCAACTCTGCGCTCTGGCCCATTTCCCGTTTCCTCGTCCGGTATATCTGGCAGCCGCTGGAAAATCTGGGCATACTTGACCCCACCAGCGCCGCCAAAAATTATCATGTCAAAAACAAATGCGAAGTCCGCTTAGAACGCTGGGCGCAGGAAAACCGGCGCATCCTGATTACCGGACACACACACCGGCCCATTTTGCCCACGGAACCGGCCCGCTACTATAACACGGGAAGCTGCGTTCACCCGCGCTGCATCACCTGCATCGAGATTGAGCGCGGCCTTATGACCTTAGTCAAGTGGAGCATGAACGCCCGTTTCGACAGCACCCTCTATGTGGCGAGAGAGGTTATCTCCGGGCCGGTGCCTATACGATCTGTACCTTAATCATGTTTGTGGTACCGGAAATACCGATGGGCACCCCGGATGTAATAACCGTCAGATCGCCCTTCGCCAGAAGGCCCTTCTTCTCTGCCGCCGCAATCGCCTTGTCAAACAGCCCGTAGGCGTCCTTCTCCTCTTTAATCAGAAGCGGCGTCACACCCCACGTCAGGGAGAGCTGTCTGCACACCTTTTCCGTGGTGGCGCAGCTTATGATATCGCTCTTCGGGCGGTAGCGGGAAATCATCCTTGCCGATCTGCCCGATTTGGTAACCGTCACGATGGCTGTAGCATTCAGGTCAAGAGCCGTCGTGCAGGTTGCGTGGCAGATCGCGTCAGTCACGTCGGGATTCGCCTCGCGCTCCAACAGGAAAAACCGCTTGCGGTAATCCACGTCCTGCTCCGTGCGCTCCGCAATCCTGACCATCGTTCTGACGGCTTCCACCGGATAGGCGCCCGCCGCCGTCTCCCCGGAGAGCATGATCGCGCTTGTGCCGTCGTAAACCGCATTGGCGACATCCGTCGTCTCCGCTCTGGTGGGTCTCGGATTCTTAATCATGGATTCCAGCATCTGTGTGGCCGTGATAACCTGCTTTCCGGCGCGGTACACCTTCTTGATGATCTCCTTCTGGATCACCGGCACCTCCTCATAAGGAATCTCCACGCCCATGTCTCCTCTGGCCACCATAACGCCGTCGGACACCGCCAGAATATCGTCAATGTTTGCCACGCCCTGCGCATTTTCGATCTTGGAAATAATCTTGATGTCCTGACCACCGTTCTTTTCGAGCAGTTTTCTAAGCTGTAAAATATCTTCCTTTTTCTGCACAAAAGAGGCCGCGATAAAGTCCACATCCTGCTCGATACCGAAAAGTATGTCCTCCCTGTCCTTATCGCTGATGTAAGGCATGGACAAATCCACATCCGGCACGTTGACGCCCTTGTGGTCAGATACCACGCCGCCGTTTATGACGCGGCAGACAATGTTGCTTTTGTCCACCTTCTCCACCGTCATTTCAATCAGTCCGTCGTCAATGAGTACCCGCATTCCCTCTTCCAGATCCTCATAGAGCCTGTTGTAAGTCACGCTCACAATATCCTTCGTGCCCTCCACCTCGTCGGCAGTCAGGGTAAAGAGCTGTCCCTCTTCCAGAACCACCCTGCCTTCCTTGAAATTCTTCACACGAACTTCCGGCCCCTTGGTGTCAAGCAGAATCGCCACCGGTTTGCCCACTTCCTTCCGGAGTTTTTTCACCACATCCATTCTTCTCTTGTGATCCTCGTGGACGCCGTGGGAGAAATTACATCTGGCAACGTTCATGCCTTCCAGCATCATCTGCCGCAGCACTTCCTCGTTGTCTGTGGATGGTCCAAGGGTACATACAATCTTAGTTTTGCACATTCTTACCTCCGTCCCGGGCGCTTTGCCCGCCCTCTCTTCTCTTTTCCTACACCTATTTTACGCCAAACCCGCCGCTTTCATCCCGCGCCGGTTCCGGCCATAAGGGTTTCGTTTTCGCTATCATACCACAAAACCCGCAAAAACAAAACAGAGAGGCCGCCTGTCAGATTCCCCGGAACGTAAAGCAAAATTCCATCTTCCCGCTCACATCCAGATGATACTCCGGATGCACCGGTGCACCCCAGCTATCGTCGCCGCCGACACCCATCTGCTCCTTCGCCACACGCACCACCGTGTAATGCACGGGCGGCAGTTCATAAGGATGCCTTGCGTTTTCTATCTCATGGGGCGTGTAGGGCAGAGCCGAAAAGCTCAAGTCTTCCCCGCTAAAGAGCATACCGCGTCCCCGCATATCGGTCACCTTCGCCCAGCGCACCTTCGTCTTGTTCCCGCATTCCTGCGGCACAAGGTAGGCCGCCATATTGTCCGCCACCCGGTTGCGGTAAACGCCAAGCTTCGCCCCCTGCTCCCTGTCCGCGTAAGTCTCCTCAGGACCGTTGCCGTACCACTCCAGGCGGTCATAATCCGCGTTCAGTTTAAACAGTACGCCAAATTCCGGCATATCGGACAGTCCCTCCACAGGATCGTAAGTGAGGGTGGTCTGCACGGCGCCGTCCCCGTACACCTTATAATTTAACTGGCAGGAAGCCGCCGGTGTCGTCTGCAGGTTATAGAGGTAGGTCACGCTGACATGATCCGCCTCCTCCTTCACAACGGGATTCTCAAAAGCCCTTCCCGGCACATCCAGCTTCCGGCCCATTCCTTTGCCGGTGGCATAAAGGCTTGCCAGCTTCCACTGACCCTGTCTGCCCGTCATGTTATTGCCCTCGTCATTGTCCGTGGGCGCGCGCCAGAAATTCGGTCTGGGAACTGTCTCAATCAGCTCCTTACCCGCATACCGGTAGGACACAAGCCCAAAGGCTGACGAAGCGCCCGCCGGTTCCGCGAACAGAATATCAAAACTCTCACCCCGCACGCCGATGTTATCGTTGCCATGAATGACCGTGAACGGTTTCTTCTTTTCCTCCGCAGGCCCGTCCACTTTTCCGATCACCGCCTGTCCAAAGGCCACCTCATGGCCCGCTTCTGCCCACAGCGTATCCTCCTTTAAGAGGAATGATACCGTCACCGCATACTCACCCGGCTCGTCGGGTAAGGCAAACGGCGCGGGATAATCGCTTCTGCTCTCCGGTCCGACACAGATTCCTGCAAGCTCCCTGCGTTCCATCCTGATCCCGTCCCGCAAAAGTTCCGCCACGCACCGGAAACTGTCCGTGGAGACAAAGAGGTTTTTATTCCACACCTCGAAGCCGTCTTTTTTCACCGTCACGGCGATATTCTGATAGTTAAACTTCACCGCCTGCATCTTCGGCGAAGCTTCCCGCTCACCGCCATAGGCAATACCGTTGCCGCTGAAATTATAGTCTGTCGGCCGCTCGCCGAAATCGCCGCCGTAAGCCTGAAACCACTTTCCATAGCGGTCCTTTTTGTAAATGCTCTGGTCGATATAGTCCCAGATAAAGCCGCCCTGATAAGCGGAGTTTTCCCGATCCGCAAGCTCCGTGTATTTGTGCATCGCGCCGCAGGAATTGCCCATTGCATGGGTATACTCACAGCAGATAAAAGGCTTGCCGTCACCGTTCTCCAGATATGCCTCTATGTCCGCCACCTTCGCGTACATACGGCTTTCCATATCGGAGGAATCGTTGTAGCGTCTGTCGTTGAACACGCCCTCGTAGTGCACCAGCCTGGTGTCGTCCAGCTTGCGGAAAAGCTCCGACATCTCATAGATCGTCTCGCCGCCGTAGGATTCATTTCCCACAGACCAGATCAGCACCGCCGGATGATTTTTGTCCCGGTGATAACAGGAACGGATGCGGTCGTACATCATTTCCTTCCACTCCGCCTTATCGTCGGGCACCACATAGGACATGTCCTTTTTCCCTTTCAGATAGGCGTCCCATGTGCCGTGGGATTCCAGATTGCTCTCCGCAATCAGATACAGCCCGTAGCGGTCGCACAGCTCGTAAAGCCTCTCATCGTCAGGATAATGAGAGGTACGGATGGCATTGATATTGTTGCGCTTCATGGTCACCACGTCTTTAACCAGCTCTTCATATGAGACATGCCTGCCCGACACGGAACTGAAATCATGGCGGTTCGTTCCCTTAAATACAATGCGCTTGCCGTTCAGGAGCATCCTGCCGTCTTTCATTTCAAACTTGCGGAAGCCAACCGGCTGTGACGCATACTCTGTCACCTCGCCGTTCTCTTTGCAGCATCGGATCTCCAGTTGATATAAGTACGGATTCTCCGCGCTCCAGAGTACAGGGTTCCCGATCATTTCCTCAAAAGCAAACGCACTGTCCGCTCCCGATTCTACCCTCTGCTCCTTTTCAGCCAAGGTCTCAGCGCCATCTTTTAAACAGAATTTATATACGCCTTTTCCTTTTGTCCTGCAGCTTACAGACAGCTTCACCCGCTCAAACCCATCATCCTCAAAGACCGTCTTCACTGTCAGATCTTCCACATGCACGGAAGGCACCACATACAGGTACACACTCCGGTAGATGCCGGAGAAGCGGTAAAAATCCTGATCCTCACACCAGCTCGAGGAAGTCCACTTATAAACCTGCACCGCCAGCTTGTTTTCCCCGTCCTTCAAAAAAGCGGTGAGATCAAATTCGGAAGGCGTGAAGCTGTCCTCGCTGTAACCTACATAAGCGCCGTTACACCAGAGCGCCATTCCGCTCTCCACGCCCTCAAACACAATGCGGATTTCCTTTCCCTTCATGTGCGCCGGAACTTCAAAATATTTCACATAGCTTGCCACGGGATTAAACCGCTCCGGAATTTCTCCCGGCAGAATTTCCTCCCTGCCGTCCCACGGGTACTGTGTGTTGACATACTGCGGGATATCATACCCCTCCATCTGGATATGCGCCGGTACCCGGATGTCCGCCCACGATCTGCAATCGTAGGATTCCTGATCGAACCCTTTCACCGCCGAAGCGATATTCGCCGCATAAGAAAATTTCCAGAGACCGTCCAGAGACTGTTTCAGGCTGCTTTTTTCCTGCGCCGCCTCCTTTTCACTGGCATACAGATTGACGGCGGCGTGCGCCGGGAGCACATTCTCCTTAAAAAATTCCGGATCTTTTACTTTGTTATAATCAGACTGCGTCATATTCCACTCTCCTTTCTTACTTCGTTATTTTACAACAAAGGTGCCAAAAGCACCACAAATATCCTGATGTTTTTGACACCTTATTGTCTGAAAATCAAGCTTTCTTCCGTCTTCCTCACCGTAAATCTGCACGGCTCTCCGCCGTGGGCATTCGCAAAATCGCTGCTCCGCAGCTTTTCTTTTGCTCATGTTCGGGCTTTCGCCCTATAGATTTCCGCTGATGCATCCGTCCGAAAGCAAGCTTTCTTCCGTCTTCCTCACCGTAAATCTGCACGGCTCAATGCCTGCGTCACTTCACCGCGCCTGTAATACCTTCTGCGAACGCATTCTGCAAGCAGAAGAATACGACTGCGGTAGGCAGGGTACAAATCAATACTGCCAGCATCAGCATACCGTAATCCGTCACATAGCCCTCTGTCAGGTTCGCCACCACCATAGGCATTGTCTGGCTGGCGGAGTCTGTCATAATAACCTTCGGCCAGAGGTAACTGTTCCACGCGTTCATAAAGGTAATCGTCATAGCCGCCGCGTAGGTGGAACGCATGGTCGGAATAAACATCTGAAAGAAAATACGAATTTCGGATAACCCGTCAATTCTCGCCGCCTCCATAATATCATGGGGAAACGACCTCGCGCTCTGCCGGAACATCATAATCAGAAACGGCGTGGAAATCGTCGGCAGAATAAATCCGATTGTCGTGTTTAACCAGCCCGCTTTCGAACACATCTGGAACAGGGGAATCATCGTCGCCACGAAAGGCACCATCATCGCCAGCAGGATAATGCTCATCAGCAAGTCTTTGCCCTTATCATGGAAAATCTCAAACCCGTAACCGGCCAGCGAGCTGACCAGAAGTGATGCAATCGTCAGGATAGCCGCATACTTAAAAGAGTTCCCAAAAGCTCTTCCTATATTCTGCGCCGCCAGCAGATTATTTAAATTTTCCATAAAATAACCGCCCGGAATCAGCCGTCCGGAAATGACGTCAGCGCTCTTGTTCGTCGCCGCGCTTACCATCCAGTACAGCGGAAATACAGAGATAAAGGATACGATACACAAAAACAGATACATACCGGATTTTCTCAATTTAGTCACGCTTATCACCTACTTTCATCTGCAGGAATGCCAGAACAGCAACCAGAACCAAAATTAAGAAGGACATTGCCGCCGCATAACCGAAGTTCGGCACATACTTAAAGGACATATCATATATGTAATGCGACATGGTAATTGATGTATTCGCCGGACCGCCGTTTGTCAGGTTGACCGACTCGTCGAAGAGCTGTAACGTTCCGTTGGTGGACATGATTGCCGTCAGCAGAATCGTGGGCTTTAAGAGCGGCACCGTAATCTTAAAGAAGGACTGCACTGCCGACGCGCCGTCGATCTTGGCCGCCTCATACACGGAATACTCTATATTCTGCAATCCCGACAGGTAGAACACCATGTTATAACCCGTCCACCGCCACAATAGCGCAATGATAATAACGATACGCGCGCTCGTTGTATTCGTCAGAAATGCATAAGGCTGATCTAAAATACCCAGATTTACCAAAACCAGATTCACCAGACCATTGTTGGCAAACAGGGAGCGGAAGATGATCGCGTATGCCACCAGCGAGGTTGCGCAGGGCAGGAAAATCATCGTCCGGAAAAGACCCTTGAATCTCAAATCCTTATTATTCAGAATGGATGCCAGGATCAACGCCAGAAGCAGCATCACCGGCACCTGAATAATCAGATAGAAAAATGTATTTTTAATGGATTGGACAAACACCGTATCCTGAAACATCCGGACGTAATTCGTGACGCCGCTCCACTTCATATTCGCGCCAATACCTGTTTTAAATGATAACAGCAAAGCTCTGAACATCGGCACAAAGCTCATAATGAAAATCAATAACGCACCGGGAGCGAGAAATACCCACCCCGTCAGATTCTGTTTTTTGCTAAGTGTCATTTTGTTTGACTTGCTCAAAAAACCCCCTCCTTCTCTACCGTTGGAGTAAAAAAGGGGAACAGCTTACAGAAACTATTCCCCTGTGCTACTTGTTGCTTATAAATCAGATCGGGCTGCCTCCGCCATGCCAACCGCCAAACCCGCTTCGCGGCTTCGTCGGTTGACGGGCATTCGCCCTATTGAGTCTCGCTGTGCCCACTCACAAAATCCTGCTTCGCAGTCTTTTGTTCTTTGGCTGCCTCCGCCATGCCAACCGCCAAACCCGCTTCGCGGCTTCGTCGGTTGACGGGCATTCGCCCTATAGATACATGTCAGTTCAGCCTTACGAAAGCAAGCTTTCGACGGCTTCTCTGCCATGTATCTGCATGGCTCATTACTGACCCATGTTAAAGTTCACGGTCTGCTCTGCGGTCTGGAGCTCTGTTGCGAGATCGGAACCGTTGATGTAGTTCGTGATAGCGGTTGCAACCGCGTTACGCGCCTCGTAGTAGTAAGCGCCTGTGATGTTTGTAGGAACCTTGGTAGCGAAGTCCACGATCTTAGCGGAAACTGCGTCGCCGCCGAAGAACTCGTTAGGCTCGCCGTATGCGCTGGAATCACCTGCGGGTGCCCATGTTGCAAGAGCGCCGCTGGGAAGGATGTTGTCATACAGCTCGTTACTGCCTGCAAATGTGCTTGCAAGGAAATCACATGCCAGTGTCGGATTTGCGCACTTCGTGGTTACTGCCCAGGAAGAACCGCCGTTGTTGGAGTAGTTGGTTGCACCGGATGCACCCACCAGACTGGGCATATTGGTGATCGCCCAATTACCCTTCTGGTCCTCTGCTGTCTGGATGGAAGCCATGATCCAGCATCCGTTGATGGTGCCTGCAACGTTACCGCTTACGAAATCGCCTACATACTCATCCCAGCTGTTAACCTCGGTAAGTACGCCTGCGTCTTTGAGACCCTTGTAAGTCTCCATAACAATCTTTAAGGTTTCGTTGTTCACGATGTTAGCCGTGCCGTCCTCGTTGAAGAGGGAAGCGCCTGCGGACTGGAGCATCATCATAATCAGGTCACACTCACCTGCCTGCATGGAGATGAGGGGCTTGCCTGTCGCTTCCAGAACCTTCTTGCCGTTCTCAAGATACTGGTCAAAGGTGATATCCGTGAAATCATCAATGGTCAGACCAGCCTGCTCCAGAAGGTCTGTACGATAACATGCCACTACTGCACCGTTATCGAAAGGTACGCCATAGTTCTTGCCGTCGATTACAGAGTAAGCTGTCTTGCCTGCTGCAAACTGGGAATAATCAATTCCGCTGCCGGTAAGATCCATGCATACGTCAGGGAATGCAAGCACGTTTTTCTGGAACGCATTGTCCTGCATCAGGAAGATATCAGGCAGTGTGCTCAGATCGCCGGATGTAGCCGCTGTGGTAAGTTTCGTCTGGATATCATCCCAAGGAGTCTCAACTACATTCAGCTTGAAGTTCGGGTGATCTTTCTGGTAAACCTTCTCCGCCTCGTACATAGCGTTCAGGTTGAAGGCCGGATCCCAGCACCATACTGTCAGTGTCTCATCGCCGCCTGCTGTCGCATCTGCAGCCGGAGCCTCTTCTGCTGCGCCGCTGTCTGCCGCCGGAGCCTCCTCAGCCGCACCGTCGTCCGCTGCGGGAGCCGCAGGCGTCTCAGCAGAACCACCGCCGCATCCAACCAGAGAAAGAACCATGGTAGATGCCAATAAAGCTGCCAAAATCTTTCTTTTCATTTCTGTTTCCTCCCATTCTTCTTTTTTGTGCACATTGTGCACTAACTTTTTCTTTTCCCATCAGTCCACAAAATGCTTTCGTCAATTTGTATATCCATCGCGCACTTTTTGACTGATTGTATATGCATTATAACTCTGCATTCTCTTTATGTGTTATCGTTAAAAGGCAAAAAAGATGCAAATTCGACCACGAATTTACATCTTAAACGTTTACGTTCCAGAATTTATCACTCTTTTGTTAAGTTGCACTTTGTTCTCGTTTACCGGTTACCATCCCTTATACGCGGAAATCTTATAATCCAGCAGTTTTGTCTCATAATTCTCCGGATGAATTTTCCACTGGTAAGGCGTAATATTAAGCACCTTTTTAAAGTTTCTGTTAAAGGTGGACACTGACTGGAACCCGCACCGCTCTGCCACCAGCTCCATACTGTCCTCGTGTTTCTTCATATACTCACACGCCATCTGTACGCGCACCAGATTCAGGTAATCGGACGGCGTCATATTCATAATCTTTTGGAACACCCTTCGGAAATGCGTCTCCGACATGTGACTTTCCTGCGCCAGATCCCCTATGGTCAGCTCCTCCGCATAGTGGGCGCCAATGTAATGCAGCGCAAAAGAAATCTGGGAAACGCCCCGGCTCTGCTGCCTGACCTTAACCTGCTTTCCCTGATTCATACGGGCGATATTTGTAAGAAGTGACAAAAGCAGCCCCTTCACGCTTTCCACATAATAATCTTTCTTATACCGCATCTCGTCCATGATGGTCTTGATCAGTGCCGTCATCACAGGATACGCCGCAGCCTCCACCGCCCACGCACGGTTATTAATGATCTCGCCCAGACTGTCCGCATAGAGCGAATCCTCTCTGTAAACTTCCCGCAAAAGCGCCCCCACATCGACAAACAGATATTCCCAGCGGCTTAAGGAAAAGTGATAGCTGTTCGTATTGTGTGGAAAGTTTTTGGGAATGATCGTGAACATGTCCGGCTTGTAGGATACCGCCTCATCCTCCAGCATAACCTCTCCGCTCCCGTCATAACAGTATCCGATTTCCATATAATTATGAAAATGCAGACAGTCTATATCTTCGCCGTAAGGGCGTATCCATGCCTCTCCCAGAAGAGCAATACAAGGCTCATTTTGTGGAATCTCATAATAACGAAATTCCATTTCCCGCTTCTTTCTTGCCGCCATTTGTAATCTTCCCCCGTCTGTCTGTTCTCAGTACCACAATTTTCCCTGTATGTCTTCCTCTGTCATACCCGCGGTGCAGGAAAAGGAATTTACAGATTTGTCGGTTTCACGATACAAGCATAGCAAAATATAAGTATCATGTAAAGCCGTAAGCAGGATATCCCCCGGTGTCCGCGGGGGATATCCAGACACAACTATATGTTAACAGGGAATATAAGCATAAGTCTACTCCACATCCTGCAGCGCGTCGAAATCTTCCTCGCCGGTGCGGATTTTTACAACCTTGTCCACATTGTAGACGAAAATCTTTCCGTCTCCGATATGACCCGTATATAACGCTCTCCTGGCCGCTTCCACCACCGTATCCACAGGAATTTTGCTGACAACCACTTCGACCTTTACTTTCGGCAGCAAGGTAGCATCCATCTCCACTCCTCTGTATTTTTCACCCGCGCCCTTCTGAATGCCGCAGCCCATCACCTGCGTCACTGTCATGCCTGTCACGCCAAGATCATTCATGGCCTTGCGCAGCTTATCGTATCTGGACAGCTTCGCAATGATCGCCACTTTATAGATGCCCGTAGCGGATGCCATCGGTACCTGCGCCACCTTCACCGCCGCGTCCTTCTGGATCCCGGATGCCGCATCATACTCCTCCACGCCAAGGCTTGTATTTTCATTCACATCCATAACCATCGCTCCCGACACGTCCATAATACTGAATCCGGAGTATGCCGAAGCCAGCCCGTGCTCTGTAGCATCCAGTCCCACAATCTCCTCTTCCTGAGAAGCGCGCAGTCCCACCGTCGCCTTAATCACCAGAAATACAATCGTGATGGTCACAAGCGTCCACGCCGCCACCGAAGCAAAACCGATCAACTGTAATCCCATCAGTTTCAGACCACCGCCATAAAACAGCCCTGTAAGTTCCGTGCCGGAAGCGTCAGCTATGGAATACCCCGGCGCGCTATTGGTCGCAAAAAGACCTACCGCAAGCGTTCCCCAGATGCCGTTCATCATATGTACCGCCACCGCGCCCACAGGATCGTCAATCCGCAGCTTATAATCCAGCAGCCAGACGCCGAATACCACCAGCAGACCCGCTACCGCTCCGATTACAATGGCGCCGAAAGCATCCGTCACATCGCAGGGCGCGGTGATCGCCACAAGACCTGCAAGAGACGCGTTCAGGCACATGGAAACATCGGGTTTTCCGTACCTGATCCATGTAAACACCATACACGCCACCGTTGCCACCGCAGGCGCGATCGTCGTCGTCACAAAAATGGAGCCGAGCTGTTCCACGCTCGTAGCTGCCGCACCGTTAAAGCCGTACCAGCCAAGCCAGAGGATAAACACGCCAAGCGCGCCAAGTGGAAGGCTGTGTCCGGGAAAGGCATTTACCTTAGTAACCCTGCCGCTCTTATCCGTATTGAATTTGCCGATACGGGGTCCCAAAATCTTCGCTCCTACCAGCGCGGAAATGCCGCCCACCATATGAATCGCACAGGAACCCGCAAAGTCATGGAAACCGATCTGCGAAAGCCAGCCGCCGCCCCAGATCCAGTGCGCCTCAATCGGATAGATCAATGCGGATATCACGCCGGAGTAAATACAGTAGCTCAGAAACTTTGTGCGCTCCGCCATCGCCCCGGAAACGATCGTTGCCGTAGTCGCGCAGAACACCAGATTGAATACAAAATTTGACCAGTCGAAACTCTCATAAGCCGTGAAAATGTCAAACCCGGGCCTGCCGATCAGTCCGGCCAGATCCTCGCCAAGCAAAAGACCGAAGCCGATCAGAATAAACATTACTGTACCGATACAGAAATCCATCAAGTTTTTCATAATGATGTTTCCCGCATTCTTGGCTCTGGTAAATCCTGTCTCGACCATCGCAAATCCGGCCTGCATCCAGAACACCAGCGCGGCGCCGATCAGAAACCAGACGCCGAAAATCTGTCCGCTTAAAACCTCCATCATCTCTTCCATAATTTTTCCTCCTCTTCCAAACAGTTTGTTGCAATGATATATCAGAGCATAAAAGTAAAGGCGCCTTGAGTTTCCTCAAAGCGCCTTCGCTCTTATGTCTTGGATTGTAGCACTGGCATTTTACCATGTCAAGCATTTTTTGTATCTTTGTATAAATGTATTTTTGTATACCGTCTCCGGACTTACTCCTTCCCACTATTTTGCATTGGCTGTCCGTCTTTCCGGGATTTCCTCCCCGGATCTGTTTTCTACAGTGTTAAATCCTCAATATTGACACCAAGACTGGACAGCTTGGCTACAAGCCCCCTCAACTGATAGTCCAATTCCTTATTAACGGTATCCCCGTTTGCTTTTTTTATACGCTGCAGATTCATATAATTATCAATCGTTACTGTAATTAATTCCTTCTCTGTCATATCCTGTACCATCCTTTCACCGTCCTTTTTTAATGATGATTTTTATGTGATACATTTTTATTATAATAGATGGCCGAAAAAGTGTAAAGCCCGTCTCATTTCATTATTCCGCCTGCTTTTTCCCGAATTGCATCTGCGCAAAAATTACCGCGGCAAACACCAGCACGCACCCCAGAATTTCCCGGCCGCTCATCGTTTCGTGCAGAATCAGCATACCCGCCAGCACGGAGAAAACCGACTCCAGACTCATCAGCAGGGACGCTATGGCCGGGTTGATCCCGTTCTGGCCAACGATTTGCAGCGTATAGCCCACGCCGCAGGACATGACACCCGCATATAACAGCGGAATCCACACGTCAATACCCCCGAGAGACTGCATCCACGCCGCTGCTCCCATCTGCCGCATCTCCACACTAAACATCGGAATCATCCCCCATGCCCCGCACACAAAAAACTGGATGCAGGCCATGCGCACCCCGTCCACCAGCGGAGAAAAATGATCTATCACCATAATATGTACGGAAAAGCACACAGCGCACAAAAGCACCAGCCCGTCGCTGAACTGAAAGGAAAAGCCCCCGGTGAGACAGAGAAAGTAAAGCCCCACTACCGCCACCAGAATACTGATCCAGACATTCCAACCGCATTTTTTTCCGAAAAAGATGCCAAGCACCGGCACCAGAAGAATGTAACATGCCGTCAGGAA
Organism: uncultured Lachnospiraceae bacterium; assembly: GCA_949051815.1. Classification (GTDB taxonomy): domain Bacteria; phylum Bacillota; class Clostridia; order Lachnospirales; family Lachnospiraceae; genus UBA3282. Next base: position 11,804 of record CARQVR010000031.1, on the reverse strand, counting down.
TCCGGCCTTGCCCGCCGTGGTGCCGTAATACATGCCCATCTGCTGAAAGGTGCTCGCCACAAACAGCACCAGTCCGCAAATGGCGCCGCCAAGCGCCAGCCTGCGTCTGTCCTGTGCCGACTGTGGTTTCTTACCCGCCGTGTATCTGTCCAGAAAAGGAATCACCGGTAAAAGCACAAGCCCGCCCATAAAAGATCGTATACAGTTAAAGGTATACGGCCCCGCCGACGCGCCGCCCTGCCTCTGCGCCACAAAGGCAACGCCCCAGACAAGGGCGGTGAGAAGCAGGAGCATGGAATTGCGCGCCTTTAAATTTATCATTGGTTTTTTCATTATATTCTCCTCCCAGATTTACAATTTTTTCACCAGCAGAAAATGCCTTTTCCCATCCAGCCGCGTCTCCCCGGAAAGTGTAAATCCCAGCTTTTCACACAGTCTCAGAGATTTCTCATTTCCCGGCTGCACAAGGGCCTGCACACGCTCCATCAAAAGCGTCTCTCCGGCATAAGCGAGAATCGCGCTGCACACCTCGTAAGCGTATCCCTGCCCCTGCCAGGGCACGCCGAACACAAAGCCCAGCTCCGGCAGATCATAGCCTTCCCGCCAGCTTATTCCCGCCCTGCCGATCACCCTGCCGCTCTCCTTTTCCAGCACCGTCCACATGCCATACCCGTAAAAGGCGTATACTTTCTCTATATAATCTTTTGTGTAAGCGATCTCCTCGTCCCTGTCCGCAAACAGATTTTCCATGTATTCGGTAATGGAAGGCTCCGCATAAATCCGGTAGAAACTGTCCACATCCTCCACCGTCGTCTCCCGCAGAGCGCAGCGACCCGTTTCAAGAATCTCCCACGGCAGCCCGGCCAGACGGCGGTACGCCAGATCATAAGATTCCTCGTCCATCTCCTCCGGATTTTCCACCGCGTAAAGCGCACCGGGAAAGGATTCATTCCGATTGTTTTCGTGCAGACAGGGCAGTACATAGCAGCCCTGCTTACGCATGGCATTGTAGACCTCTGCCTGATCCGTCACATATAAAGGCTGTTCCCAGGATGAAAGACAAATTTTTTTCAACATAGCTATCACTATAACACAATTCCTCCAATCTCACAATTTTTCCTTTACCTCTCCGCCTCTTTCTTATAGAATAGGAGATAAGTCAGTGAAATTCAGAGAAAAGAAAGGAACCATCAATATGGCACAACAAAATCCAATCGTAACTTTTACCATGGCAAACGGTGACGTTATCAAAGCGGAATTATATCCCGAAACCGCCCCTGTCTCCGTCAACAACTTTATCAGCCTGATTCAGAAACATTTCTATGACGGTCTGATTTTCCACCGGGTAATCAAAGGCTTTATGATTCAGGGCGGCGACCCGGAAGGCACCGGCATGGGCGGCCCCGGCTATTCCATAAAAGGTGAATTTAAGCAGAACGGCTTTGATAACGACTTGAAGCACACGGAGGGCGTTCTCTCCATGGCAAGAAGTATGCAGCCCGACTCCGCAGGCAGCCAGTTTTTCATCATGCACAAGACAAGCCCGCACTTAGACGGCGCTTACGCGGCTTTTGGAAAGGTGATCGAAGGGCTGGAAAACGTGAATAAGATCGCGGAGACAGCGACCGATTATGAGGACCGGCCGATGGAGGATCAGGTGATGCAGACGGTTACCGTCGATACGTTCGGCGTGGATTATCCGGAACCGGAGAAGCTGTAAACGGTCATCCTCTGTAAAATAAACAGACCCGGCCGAAAGGCAGTGACATATTTAAAATCTGTGTACAAAAGCCAGTGATCCCATCCCGGGATCGCCGGCTTTTTGCTTTTCTCTGTATGGTTTTACCGTTCCTGCATATCTGCCGCAGGACCTTCGCTGCGCTATTCCTGCATACTTAAAATGAGTCTGAATACGAACACACCGTTGTCGTTTCTGAAATCATATTCCCCATTGTATTTTTTCGCCGTCCTGATGATACTGGAAATGCCCACGCCTCCCTTAAATCCGCCTCCGGTTTTTCCGCCCTTTGGCGCCGTCTCCTTTTTGCACGTATTGCTGCAGGTAATAATCAGTTTATTCTTTCTCCGCTTAAGCATCAGGTCGATAAAGCACTCCCGTTCCTCCAGCCTCTTTTTTACTTCTATGCAGGCGTAAATCGCATTCTCGTATGCGTTGGCAAGGATGGCCACCAGGTCGATATCCGGTATCTCCGGATTTTTACCAAGCTCCACATCCAGCATCACCTTAATCTGCTCACGCTCGGCCTTTCTCGTGTATGCGCAGAGCATGTTGTTGACAGCCGTGTTGGCGCAGATCACCTGCTGCGTCCCCCGGTCCAGTTCCCGGTCATACTCCTGCAAATACTGTAAGAGCTCTTCTGTCTGCCCCCTGCGGGCGCTCTCCGCGATCACCGCATTGTGGTGCCTAATGTCGTGACGGAGCCGTTTGCCGGACTCCACCGACTCTTCCAGAATTTCTAACTGCCGCTCCAAAAGCCTGTAGTTCATCTGGATCAACTGGTTTTCCCTCTCGTACTCTCTTTCCTTCCCGACATGCAGATAAAAACGAAAGACAAGAAACTGTAAGGTTCCCGTCAGGAAAAAGTTCATCAGAATCTGGTAAATCCTGTGAAACGTCATTTCTTTGTTCAGGCCCGGGTTTAAAATGTAGCCGATTCCAAACAGCATACATATAATCATCACGGCAACACTGAACTTATCCGCCTCGCTCTCCACATAATCGCCAAAATCTTTTACCGATTTTCTGACATACTTGTTGAGCAAAAAGGCAATCAGTCCGATCAGCGCAATGCGCGAAACAATGTCCGCCCAGACGTTGCGGTCAAAGAATAAAATGGAGATTTCCAGTGCTCCGACCAGGAATACGGCGAGAAGATAAAAAACCACCGCCAGCTTATATATGGTCAGATAAACGGAATCCCTGCTCATAAAAATGGCAAAAACAGCGAAACAAAGATACATGACAAAGGCCACCATCCGCGCACAGCTTTCCCAGTCCGTCACATACCACACACATGCCAGCGTAAGCAGCACTGCCGAAAAACAGCTATAGCAGACGACCGCCTTCACCCTGTCAAACCGGGACTTTGCGAGTATGGAAAACAGCGCAATCGTCCCTGTAAGGCTGATTGCGAACCGAATAAATGCTATGTACACGGAACCACCTAACATTTCATTTCCTCTCTCCCTCACGACTCAGTCTGAGCAGATTTCCAGTTTCTACAGCACTATTCTACAATATTTTTTTATAGAAAAAAGCGTCATTGCGCGATTGTTACCTGACGTTTATTTTCGCGATCCATTTTGGCATAAAAAGGACAATCCGGCCAATCTTTTTATGCTATACTAAAGAAAAAAGCAAGATATGGGGATGGCTATGTATCATGTTCTGATGGTGGATGACGATCCGATGATATTAGAAGATAATAAGACATATTTCGATGCAATGGGTTATGAAGTTGTCTGCGCCGATACCGCGGAGAAAGCAGAAACGATCATTTTATCCAATGCGCTGGACTGCGTGATTCTCGACGTCGATCTGCCCGGCATGAGCGGCTTCGCGTTATGTGAAAAAATACGCTCCAAGACCGGTCTGCCCATTGTTTTCCTCTCCGGCTATACCGAGGAGGAAAACCGGATCCGCGGATTGTCCATCGGCGGAGACGACTATGTATGCAAACCTTACAGCCTAAAGGAGCTGGAACTGCGGGTGCGGGCGCGCATCCGTTCCGGCAGGGCCGCCGAGCCGCCCAAAACGCTTACCTACGGTCCGCTCTCCATCTGTCCCGCCTCCTGCAGCGTCGTTTATGAAACACATTCCGTAGATTTTTCTTCCTACGAATTTGATGTGCTGTATTTTCTTGCCAGACATCCCAACGAAATCTACACGCCGGAACAAATTTACGATTCGGTCTGGAAAGCGCCGATCAACAAGGGGCAGAAATCACTGCAGGTCATTATGGGGCGCATCCGCAGGAAGCTCTATGCCGTCTGCTCCGATCATGACTACATCCAGACCAAACGCTACAAAGGTTATCTGTTTGTCCCCGACCGGGAATAACGGGTGTGCGCATAAAAACCGGCTATTCCGGCTATAACCGCCAGCAGGACAAGCCCTGCCGCAGCCGCCATATGCCCGGCTCTGCGGCTGTCTGCGCGCATTGTCCTCTCCTGTATACCGGCAAGGCCCTCACCGGTTTCCCCGGATGGAGAGAAAACGTCCACAGCCTCCCCCTGTTCAGAGGCGGCAAAACCGTTATGGTTTATGCTTTCCGCATCGCCCGCTTCTGTCTGTGCATACAGCGCCGCCGCTTCTCCGGTTTCCGGGGCCCCGGCCTGTGGCTGCTGACCGGCATTGGTATCCGCGGCCTTCATACCGGCCGGCCGGTTCTTCGTTATTTCGGAAACTTCCGCACCTGACCGGCGTCCTGCACCGCTGTTTGCAGGTTCCGCCTGTAACGGCTGTCCCGCGTTATCGTCTGTCGTGTCAGCATATGTGCCCGCTTTGCTTTCTGACCGGCCCGCACCTGTCGTCTTCTCCGGATCGGTATTCTCCGGATCGGTCTTGTCCGGGTCACGGTCTGCTCCCTGCGTCGGATTTTCCTCTTCCGGAGATGTGCCGCCCGGTTCCTCCTGCGGCTCGTCGGGCGGGTTAGTAATAGAAGTGCCGCCGCCCCTGCTGCCGCCTATATCCTCCCCTGCGTCCAAATTGTCAGCGGCATAGCAGAGCACATTGGAAAAATATCCGGTTCCGTTATCGTTCCAATGCAGCCGGATATATATATTGCCGGTGTATTCCCCGTCGCTTTGTTCGCTTTTGCAGGCAATATAAAATCCGGAACCCGCATGTGTTACACGCTGCTCTTCGTACAGAAGCCAGTTTTCTCCTTCAAAAGAATACTCTGCCCGCACCGTGAACGGCAGATTTTCCTCCGGTAACGTAAATCCGCCGTGAAATGTATACAGACAGCCTCTTGCCTCCGCCTTCACATCCGTAAAGGTCAGCGGATAGTCATTATAAACCACTGTGCATGACGCCGGTTCCACAGATGCCGCACCTGAAAAAGAACCCTGCACCCTGAAACGCCGCCTTTCTTCCTGCTGCTTTTCGGTTCCTTCCAGATGCCACGAAACGGGAACCTTCTCATCATTGCCAAGCCGCCCCTGATAATTAACCGTACAGTTGATCCGCGCGGGAAGGGCCTCATTTATTGTCTGCCCTTTTTCTACGACAGCGCAGATATCATCCCTGAAATACATGACAAACGGCGTATCGGCATAATGAACGCTTCCCGATATCCGGCAGTCGGAAAGGACCAGCCCGGCGCCCTCCTCCTGCCACGCTGCACCATGGCCGCTCTCCACCGCAACGCCCTGCATGGAAAGCAGCCCTTTTTCCACCACATGGAAGAGGCTTTTGCCATCCGGATGACCCGAGAACAGGAGATTGTGATCGCCCGAAAGTCCGATCTCTCCGGTCACAGTGATGGTATAGCGATCCGTATCGACAAGAATTTCCGGCATATCCGGCATACCCGGATAGAAACTGTAATCCCCATCCAAAACGATGTGGTCCGCCAGTTTTACCGTACCTCCGGTGTACTTATGGGATTCCAGCCAGTCTATGAAAGCCGGACCCGTGGAAACGCTCTCCTCCGGTTCCGACATGACGACGGATTCCGGCAGACCCATCGCTGATCCGGCAGCAGGCCCATTCCCTGCCTCCTCTGCTGGTTTCTCTCCGGAAGCCGGTTCGCTGCCCGGCTCCTCTTCCGGCTGTCCGGCGGCAGGCTCATTCCCTGCCTCCCCTTCCGGATTCCCACCGGTGACCGGTTCGCTGTCCGGCTCTTCCTCCGGCTGTCCGGCGGCAGGCTCATTCCCTGCCTCTTCTTCCGGCTGACTGGCAGCAGGCTCATTCCCTGCCTCCTCTTCCGGGTTCCTACTGGCGCCCGGTTCGCTGCCCGGCTCCTCTTCCGGCTGTCCGGCAGCAGACTCATTCCCTGCCTCCTCTTCCGGGTTCCTACTGGCGCCCGGTTCGCTGCCCGGCTCCTCACCGGCGGCAGGCAGGCCCTCTGTATTTTGCCAGGCGGCCATTGCGACAATAAAATCAGCTCTATATAATAGAGACACAATTACGAAACTCAGTATAAACAGGAATGCACGCTTCTTTTTCATTGTTTTCACTCTTCTCTGGAAGGAATATGTATTATGAAACAAACACTATTTACCAAATCCGCATGGCAGACCCTTCTGATCATCACAGGCACCACTGCTTTATGCCTGCTCGGATTGTCTGTCGTCACGCAGTATGATAATAAATATATAATAAAGGCGGCTAACGCACAAGGGCAACTTTATATGATTCCAGAAAAAGGATACTGTGCCCTTGTGGATGGATGGGAGTTTTATCCGGATACCTTACTTTCCCCTGCGGATTTTTCTTCCACAGCGCACAGGTATTACCGCACATGGGCAGGCGAATATCCCAATCTGACTATGTTCCACGAAGACAAAAGCCCTTACGGAATCTCGACGTGGCGTATGCGTCTGTCCGGAAGCGGCAATGTCCTTCTCTATCTGCAGGAGCCGCTCTGCGCCTCCAGTGTCTTTGTGAACGGCATCTGTCTTGGCAAAACCGGCGAAGTGTTCCCCGACCATTATTCTCCACTGATTCAGGACAGGACCTATGCCTTTTTTCTTGACGGGGAAGCGGAGCTGATTATCCAGACTGCCAACTATTCCCATTATTACGGGGGCATCTGGTATGCGCCCGTGATCGGGACAGCGGACAGTGTCAGTCGTCTCATTGCCGTCCGTATGCTCCTCTATGGACTGCTGTTTTTTTCATCCCTCACCCTCTCCCTGTTCTGCATCGTACTCTGGGGGCGCAGAAAAGAGGGCGACAAGACCGGCGCCTTCTACTTCGGTCTCTTAAGCCTGTCCTTTGCGCTGCGGATCTGCTATCCTTTCTTAAGGCTGTCCGGTGTGCCGTTCGTCCGACTTCTCTATGCCGTGGAAGACGCTGCCGCTGTGTCCGGCATTTACTTTGCCATGCAGATTGCCCTTATGCTGTTTATGCCGGAATCAGGAGCCGGCGCCATTGCTGCCCGCCTGAAAAGAATACTGCGCACGCTCACTTCAGGGGCCTGCGTCATCGTCACAGCCGCCCCTCTGTTTGTATTCCCCGCGATGCCCGGCCTTGTGCAGTGGTACGGCCCGCTTATTTCATGGTATAAAGCCATCATGGCACTTTTTCTGATCAGTCTGTCGGTGTACGGCGGTTTTATGGGGATGCACCATATTAAGATCGTTCTTGCCGCCGCTGTCGCAAACGGCATCTGCCTGATTTACAGCGTCCTCTCCATCGGCTTCTATGAACCCTTCGCCGGCGCATATCCCGAGGAGTACGGCTCCTTTTGTATGGTAATCGCCTTTGCCTTTCTGATGATACAAAGGAGCAGGGAAATGACGGCGGAAAACAGAAGACTGCATCTTCATCTGCAAGAAGAGGTCGCAGAAAAGACAGAACATCTGCGCAGGCTGCTCATGGAAAGAGGCCAACTGATCGCGGAGTTGGGACATGACATGAAATCGCCCCTGACCTCCCTCTCTAACATGGCGCAGATTATACGGCTGAATGATATTATGCTGGATGAGAACGCGCGCAAAAGAATGATTCACATAGAGGAACAGTGCAATATTTTGTCCGACCGCCTGAAAACGATTCAGGAAATTGCCGCTCAGACAAGCGCTCCTGCCAGACTGGAGCCTCTGCAGCTCAATACCTTCCTGTCGGATTTCTATTACAACTGCCGCCCGATTATAGAGCTTTACGGGCCGAATTTTTTCGCGGACATCACGCCCCGCCCCTGCCATATTATGGCCAACCGCGAACAGCTCTCCCGCGCGCTGGAAAATCTTATATACAATGCCGCCGACTTCACGCCGCCGGAAGGCAGTATAACGCTCTCCCTCTCTGCGGATGAAAACACCGCCTGTATCGCCGTTTCAGATACGGGCTGCGGCATTCCGGAAGAAGAGCTTTCCAATATCTTCCACCGCTCGTACACCACCCGCAGCGACAAGGGCGGTCAGGGGCTGGGGCTGGCCATTACCCACGCGATTGTATCAGAACATGCAGGGCGGATCGAAGCGGTGTCCAAAGAAGGGGAGGGAACCACCTTTACAATCTGTATTCCGACGGCGGCATCCCGCACGCCTTCTTAAAATAGCGCGTAAAATGCGGCAGGCTGTCAAATCCGGCCTGTGCCGCCGCCTGCGCCACCGGCAGTTTTTCCACCCGCAGCAGGTATTTGGAACGCTCCATACGGGCGTCCAGCAGCTCAGACTTTGGCGAACGGTTAAAAAACAGCCTGTAATAGCGGTAAAACTGGCTTGTCCCCAGATTCGTCAATGCCGCCATGCTGTCCGCGTCCCACTTTCTCTCGATATGGGTCAGAATCTCAATTCTCGCTTTCCTGAACTCCTCAAAAAGATCCGCCTGAAAACCCTTTCCATCCGGAAACGTCTGGAGCTGTCTGGAAAAAAGAATAAAAAGCTGATGCATCAGTTTGTCAATCTGTTCCTGATAATAGCTCTGTTTGGTCACGCTCTCCATATAGACGGCCTTAAACAGGGCGTTCAGGGCGTCGGGAAAAGGCGGGTAGACTATTTTGTTGACGGGAAGGCCGTACGCCGCAAGGAACCCGTCGTCGTCGCATGTAAAATGTACGAAGCTGTTTTTAAACTGTCCGACCGCCTGATAAATCTGCGCCTGCCCGGGCGTATACAGCAGGAATGCCCCTTCCTTCGCCATTTGTGTCCTGCCGCAAAGCTGTACTTTCATGGGCGTCATAAAATAGAGCAGGAGATAATCTCCGCTTCCCTCAGGGCGGTTGATGATATCACAGTCCGGATTCACCCGGTTGTAGTCGCAGTAGCCTGTATGAAACATAAGAAAGCTCCCTTTCCTCATGCGGATATAGTTATATTCTAATTTAAAACCGGAAGAAAAGTCAAATATGGCGCAAGAAAAGATATGGTTATTTTTCTGCCCTTTGCTAGAATATATTTAAGATTTGAGAGCGGTACCAACATATCATACGATTAAGGAAAGGAACGGAAAATGAAAAAAGCGCAGGTTATTATCGACAAGGAGTACATCGTAAGTGAAATCGACAAAAGGGTCTACGGATCCTTTATCGAGCATTTGGGGCGGGCGGTTTATGAAGGAATCTATCAGCCCGAAAGTCCTTTTGCGGATGAGCAGGGCTTCCGCAAGGATACGCTGGAGCTGGTGAAAGAGTGCAATGTGCCCATCGTGCGTTATCCCGGCGGCAACTTCGTGTCCGGCTATCGCTGGGAAGACGGCGTGGGGCCGAAGGAGCAAAGACCCGCACAGGTTGACCTTGCATGGCAGGTCGTAGAATCCAACCAGTTCGGCCTCAACGAGTTTGCGGATTGGTCAAAGAAGGCCGGAACCGATGTCATGATGGCTGTCAATCTGGGAACCAGAGGATTGCAGGAGGCAAAGGAGCTGCTGGAGTACTGTAACTTTAAGGGCGGCACGCTGATGAGCGATCTGCGCAGATCCCACGGTTACGAAAAGCCCCACGACATCAAAACATGGTGTCTTGGCAATGAGATGGACGGCCCGTGGCAGACCGGTCATAAAACGGCCACCGAGTATGCCCGAATCGCTAACGAGACAGGAAAAGCCATGAAAATCTTAGATCCTTCCATCGAACTGGTGGCATGCGGCAGTTCCAATTCCCAGATGCCTACCTTCGGCGACTGGGAAGCGACCGTGCTTGACGAGTGCTACGACACGGTAGACTACGTTTCCATGCACCAGTACTACGGAAACAGGGATAACGATTCCGCAAACTTCCTCGCAAGCAGCGTGGATCTGGATCAGTTCATCTCGTCAGTCATTGCCATCTGCGATTTTGTGAAGGGCAAGCACCACGGCAAAAAGAATATCAACATCTCTCTGGACGAGTGGAATGTATGGTTCCATTCGGAGGAAGCGGACAAGCAGCTTGAGAAGTGGGTGCAGAAGCCTCACCAGCTTGAGGACATTTATAATTTCGAGGACGCGCTGTTAGTGGGCAGTATGCTTATTACGATTCTGCGCCATGCGGACCGCGTGAAAATCGGCTGCCTTGCGCAGCTCGTAAACGTAATCGCGCCGATCATGACCTCCGATACCGGCTCATGGAGACAGACCATCTTCTATCCTTATATGCACGCGGCTACTCTTGGACAGGGAACGGTTTTAAACACGATTGTGAAATCTCCCGTCTATGAGGCGAAACAGTACGGCGAGGCGCCCTATCTCGACTGCGTGGTAGTGGAGAATCCGGAAAAAGAGGAGCTTGTTATCTTTGCGGTCAACAAAGATCTGGAGGAAGACATGGCGGTAACCATGGATCTGCGCCAGTACGCAGGCTACCGGGTACAGGAGCACATCGTTATGCAAAACGATGACCTGAAAGCGGTCAATACGGAAGCAGACCCGGATAACGTGGTGCCAAAGGCAGGCGGGAACGCCAAAGTGGACAACGGAACACTGGAAGCAGTCTTTGGGAAAACAAGCTGGAACGTGATCCGCCTTTCCAAATGACATATGTCCCGTTCATAATATGTTCATAATTAATTTTAAAAAATTTCATTTTATAATCATGATTCAGACATTTCTGCACCGTATACTAAGACCATAAGATACAACACAGCGAGCTGATAGCAAAGTTAGCTGATTAATTTAAAACTTTTTCATAATAAATGCCAAGTAGGGGAGACCTTACTTGGCATCCTCCCTTTTCTGGGGAAAATCCCTGTTATCCATGTATACAATTTTTTCTTTCCATATATTATGTCATATGGTATACTTGAATACAGCAAAAGGAGGAAATGTATCATGGTTGAACTGATTACAAATGTGAACAGCGCCGTAAACAGCTTTGTCTGGGGTATTCCCATGCTGGTGCTGCTCGTCGGTACGGGTATTCTGATGACCGCCCTTACCAGATTTTTTCAGTTGTCCCACATCGGACACTGGTTTAAAAATACCATTGGCGGTATTTTTCACGACAAACATATTACGAAACACACGGACAAGGAAGACCAGTCCATCTCACAGTTCCAGTCGCTGTGCACGGCGCTGGCCGCTACCATCGGCACGGGAAATATCGTCGGCGTGGCTAGCGCACTGATTGCCGGAGGACCCGGCGCGATCTTCTGGATGTGGATTGTGGCTTTCTTCGGCATGATGACCAACTATTCCGAAAATGTGCTGGGCATCTATTACCGCCGTAAAAACGAGCGGGACGAATGGTGCGGCGGCGCGATGTACTACTTAAAAGACGGACTCGGCTCCTACAAGGGTTTTCAGAAGATCGGCGCGGTATTAGCCGTCCTGTTCTCCATTTTCTGTGTCATGGCTTCTTTCGGCATCGGCAATATGAGCCAGATCAACTCTATTTCCGGCAATATGAAGTCCGCTTTCGGCGTCCCCACCTATGTGACCGGTATCGCGCTTCTGATTCTCGCGGCTCTCGTGATCGTGGGCGGCCTGAAGCGTATCGCTTCCGTGACGGAGAAGCTGGTGCCTTTCATGGCTATCATCTATGTGGCAGGCGCTCTGGTACTCTTCTTTCTGAATATTGATCAGTGCGGCGCGGTTTTCTCCGCTATCTTTAAGGGCGCATTCGGCCTGCGCGCGGTGGGAGGCGGTATCGTCGGCAGCGGCGTAAAAATGGCGCTCACATGGGGCATGAAGCGCG
>CARQVR010000030.1 GCA_949051815.1 uncultured Lachnospiraceae bacterium | reverse complement strand
TTCTCATTGCGTAAGACCCAAACTTCAACGCCACTTATAAAGGGCAGCTACGCAGGCGCCAGCCCTCGATAAAGCATCACCCCCACTAGAGCGGATTGTGGGTACAGGACACCGCTAACGCCCCGGCTGCACGGTTTATTCAGTATACTGTTTTTTAGAAGGTTTGTCAACTTAAAAGGCTTTCTTTTTTATCTTCTTTTTTATAAAAATCACACTTGTTACGCAGCTCATTTCGGACGAAACGGAGACGAACGTCATACCAAACAATAACACCCGCACTTTCCGCATTAGCAACAGATTAGTGACAGATTTCTCTTGGCCGGAACCGTTCCCATCGCCCTGTTCATGCGGGTTTTACGATTTAATAAAAATTTAATTAATAACAAATTAGCGACAAATCGGGTGGTTTTGATTAAATTACAATTGTTCTCGCACGAATTTACGCATAAAATTCCGTGAAGGAACTCCGGAAACCTGCATAAATACTGAGCAAACGAAAAACGAGGATTTTTTAAGGCGGACGGCTCCTAAATTGTGGCGGATGCAGATGAACCCGATAATTCCGGCGATTCTGACACCACAGAGGGCGAGACAACCCCGGAGGAGGGAGACAATTCCGAAGAGACCCCGGGCGATAACAATACACCCGTTATTGATGGAGAAGATATCTCCGACGATAATCAGCCGACGGAGGAGACGCCCGACGTGGAAGAGCCTGCGGAGGATTCTGTGACAGAGGATGACGCTTCTGCTTCTGATGAGGATGCATCGGTAGACGCGGAAGGGGATGTTGAGCCTGTCAAGCCTGCGGAGCCTGTAATCACGGTGAAGAATGGCGACAGTGCGGTGACTGATCTTACGAATGCGCTTCCGAACCGCGCCACAGGCGTTACTTTCGAGATCACGGCGGTCGAAGGTGTTACATTTAGGTATACATTTGGCGACACGGCGCCCACTGCGGAAACAGGAACCACCTATGGCGATACGGTTCCCGTAGCTGCTCCTGATCAGGATGCGGAGGGTACCGTGAAAATTAATGTAATCGCGGTAGCTGCTCTTGATAGCGGCGAAACGCAGGTTTCTGACGTTAAGACCGTGACTGTTAAGTTTGCGGCAAAACCGGCAGCCGATACGAAGACGATTTCCCTGTCGGGTGAGTCGGAGGAGGCAACGATAACAATTTACTCGGCTGGTAACGAGTATGCTTTCGGTGCGGATGCGCCTTACTCCATCGAGGATCCGGAGCAGAGAGTTTATGTTAAAGTTGAACCTAAGACTGCTGACACACTGTTTGAGGTGATGTATATCGGCGAGGGCGAAGAGGAGAAATGGACCAGCGCATATCGCGAGAAAGTCTCTGGGGAAGAACTCTACAGGATTCCGGACAGCAGACTGCATGAGAACCTCCAGCTCAAGGTCGTTAATATGAGAAAGATTACCTTAGACTGGCAGGGCGGAGCGAATTGGGATTCGGTTACAATATCCGCCTGGGCCGTGAGGGAAGACAGCAATTACCATGGAAACCTGATCGTATTTGGCGACCGGATTGGCGAGCCTGCATATGATAACAAGATCTATGCGCCCAAAAATACCAAGGTCGGGCTGACAATCAGCCCTATTGCGGGTCAGAATATGCAGCTTGACAAGGTTACTCTTAAGAAGGGCGATGAGGCTGTAGCGGAACAGGCGATAGGCGAAGATGGCACATCTGCTTTTGTGGTGTCTGAGGATATCGTGGACGACTACACACTCACTATCGACGGTACCGCCAGCTACCAGCGTGCTATGCTTGGGAGACATAATGACGAATTGGATAAGTGGGAAGACGTTGTACCCGATAGGCAAGGGATTTACAACGTAGCTCCCTACATGAGCTATAAGCTTAGTGCTGTAAAAGCCGACGAAACTGATCTTGCGATCGGCAAAGTAAAAGTAAAGGAAAACGGTGCGGACTCCGACGCCATCACAACGGAGGAAGCCGGCGGTGGCAAATGGTGGCTGAATGTAACGGGAACCGCGAATAATAAGACTTTGCAGGTTGAGCTTTACGCTAATGCTGCCGATGCGGAACCGGTTGACACCCTCACCCTTAAGGTTGCGCCCGAAATTGAAAAAGTGACCATAAAAGGCGCGACGGGTGACAAGATCACACAGCAGACCGGTACGGTTGCAAAATATGCACTCGTCCTTGATAACAAAACGTCCAGGGACAGTCTGTCTGCGGCTGTTGAAAAGAAAAACGGTGACAGGTTTGATTACAGTGAGAAGTTTAATGAGTGTATTGCGAGTGTCGCAGTTGAAAACGGCAGTCTGGTCGTAAGGACAAAGGCGGCTGTCAAGGAAACAGCGAGTGCAGGTACCATCGCGATCATAAATAATGCAAGCGGGAAGAAAGTAGCGGCAGTGACGCTGGAAACAAAGGCTCCCGCATGGGTAACGGCTAAACCTGTTCTGAAACAGGCCGGTGCGACAGACACGGAACTGATTTTGGATATCACAGCGCCTAAAGGCGTGGTTCTGCCCGATGAGGCGTATGATCCCGAGGCGCTGCTCTTTTACGAAGTGACTGCCAATGAGCAGGGCAAGAGCGACAAGAAAATCATGTATGTTCCGGTAACAGGCCAGACCACCCGGTTTACTTTCAAAGTGAACGAGGCGGAACTTGGCAAAGGTAAAAAGGCGACCTACGAAGTGACTGCAGCGCTGTTCCTGTATAATGGCGTATGGAGTGATGAAAATACGAAGCCTGATGGAACGGAGATTGCGAAGAGTGTGTCGTCGGCAGTGTTAAAGCCTGCTACCAGGGACCCTTACTATGCCGATAAAATTACTTTTAAGAAAGAGAAGGCGGCATCCGCCCTCTACACGGGTCAGTATGCCCATGTGGCAACCGTGGATTTCGGCAAGAGCGCAAGTTATAACAGCGGAATTGATGTAGAGATTTACGATGTTCCGGATGGTCTCTATGTGTCCAATAGTGACGGTGAGGAGTTTGCAGGCGCAGGCGAGAGCATCACTCTCAAGGATGACCTGAAAGTGTTTGTAGGTGTAGATGAATATAATGCAGCACCGGGCAAATATACACTCAAGGCACGGACGACCTATAATAAGGAATCAGACAACGCGGGCGGCAGTATCGTGCAGGCGACAGCTACCCTTCCGTTGACGGTGGTGCGGGGTATTTATGAGATAGACGCAACTGCTCCGGCGAAGATTTACAAGGCAGATAATAAGGCGGCAACGGCAAAGATCGCGGTTACGTACAATTATAATAATAAGAAGGAAACACCCAAGACAAAGAAAGTAACTTACGACCTGGTTGCGGGTGAATACTCTGAGGAGGTAATAACTGTACCGGGTATTACCGTAGCGAACGGAACGATTAAGATTGATAAATCTTATCGGATCAAGAGCACCAAAGATGATCCCGATGCCAATAAATATACGGTTTGGGTAAAGGCGGCGGATTATGCAGGTAACGGGACGGAAGACTTCGTAACCTTCGAGGTAACAGGAACGACGGCTTCCTTCGGAAAAGCAGCGCTGGTAAAATATGACGATTTGAAAGGTGGCTATCAGGATTTAGCGCCTGCTGACGGAACGGACATTCCGATCAATGTGTTAGAGGATGCGGAAGTAGTTGTTGTCAGGCCCGACAGGAATACGATTCATGGTATATATATGGAAGATGATATCGTCGATCCTGCGCTCTATACTTTGACACCGGCTAAGGGAACCAGCATTTACGCTAGTGAGGAAGGGAATTGTATCAATGTCAGGGGCACCAAGCTTGGAAAGAATCTTGTGTTCAAGGCGACTGCGACAGACGGCAGCAAGGTGAGTGTGACGAGCAATAAGTTCAATATCGTATACGACAATTCTGTACCGGAGGATCAGGTTAAAGTTGTCTATGAGACGAAACTGAACTTTGGCATAACCAAGGGGGTCCTGGAGAAAAGTAACACGGTTAAGCTGGATGATGTACCTGCCGGTACCGTACTTACATTGAGTGTAGCTGACGAAGATGGAGATTCGTTATTTGACTTCTATGACAGCATTTTCGACTACACCATATCAGCAAAGAACGCAAAAGTTGTGAAGAAGTACGGCAATGGTCTGGCCCTCGATGTGATTGTGAACAAGAATCCGGCGGAGATCACCCTGAAAAAGGGAAAGGAAGTAGTAAACACATATAAGATCGAAATTCCTGATCTTACAAATGACGATTTGAAAGAGACGCCCAAGGTAAGCTTGAAGAAGGGCACGAAGATTTATCCGACTTCCTTGGATCAGGAACTTTGCTTTACCATGAATAAAGCGGTGGAAGGCGCCAGATATGTGAAGGTATCCTGGCAGAATAATGAGGAGGATACACGGAATCTCCGTTTGGCTATTACGGATGAAGAGGCAATTTTGAATGCCAACGTAAAAGAGTTTGCATTTGGCCTGAATTTGTATGACAAAGAGTTAAAGAAAGGCGCGTCCCTTGGGTTCGTATTTCTTGACAGAGACCACAAGGTAATTACCAAGACGACCAACACCGTAAAGATCAAGACAACGGCGCTGAAAAAGAGCTATAAGCTCAATGCGAAGTACACCCTGTCCACAAGGGACGCTTACAGAGTACCGCTTTCCGGAAAGAGCAGCGGTGTAACGGCAGTTGCGTTTAAGAAACTTTATAACGCCAACATAAAAGGTAAGATCAATCAGTTCAGAAACGGCTTTACGCTCTCGGACGGAAACCTTGAGCTTAGGACATATTATGATGAGAGCGCTGGGGAAACCAGGGCGGTAGCGGAAAAGGCTGACTGGACGAAGAACGATTTCATTGGTTTTGTGGAGTATACGGTAACTTACGAGGATGAGTCCAAGGAGACATTTGTTACCAAGATTCAGGTGAACCTGAAAAAGACGGACAAAAATGGTTTCGTTCCTACAGCAAACAAGTATGCGGCCAGCGCAGTAAGCGTGCTGAACCCCGGTACCGGCAAAGTGACAGAAGGCGTTTCCACGGTGACCATAGGTAAGGTTCCGGCGGACATAAGGGCTGCGAAGATGGTGTATAGCAGCGGTTCCGGTAAGAACATAACCTACGAACTGGAAGGGGAAAATTCTGATGTACAGGTAAGTAAGGTCACCGGCAACAGTGTCACCCTTACCATAAAGGGAAACAGCAAAAATACAACCTATAACAAAGGAAAGCTCTATGTGCTTCCGCTTTCCGGTATGTATGCGTATGACAATAATTACATGAATTGGACAGTCGGGCAGTGGCGGAAATACGGCGTCGAGCTTAAGTGCAATGTGAGCCTGAAAGCGCCTAACAGCAAGGGCAAGATCAAGAGCCCTGCCAAGAGCGTTTCCTTCCTGAACGTCGAGCCGGAGAAACTGGCAGTGGACGGCAAAGGAAAAATGTACTACTACGCAGAGCTTCCCTACACGGTAGGTATTTTTGCGCAGATCGACGACAAAAATGACAAGATTACACTGGCAAGCAAGAAAACCGCTAAAGATCCGGTAGTCTTTGCAGAATTGACAGAGAAAAATCTGATCAAGGTCAGAAAAGTTAACAACAAAAATGCGCTCGGACTCTATATCGATGCGGAGGCATTCAGGTTAAAAGTAGCTGATGACAAAGCGTGGTCTGGCGCGGTATTCCAGCAGATTGAGATGACAGTGCCTTTTGTCGGCGAGAGTGCAGCGGCAGAGACAATCAAATTCAATCTCACGATGCCCAACCCTTGGAGTGACATGTCCGTGAATGAGGCAATCCTCGCGAAGATTATTGCGAAGTTTAACGGCGGAGACATCAACGGCATTGCAGGCAGCTCCTACGATCCGGCCACGAGAACGGTTGTTGTTACCGCGAACGACGGAACTGTAGAGATTCAGAGTGCAGTAGATGCGCAGAAGGAGGCTATGGCAGAGAAACTGCTTGCTGATCCCGACGTGAAGCGCTGGGTAGAGAAGCTCGATAGTATTACAGTGGACAAAGGTCTGAAGGCTTCCATCTCGGGAGGGACAACGATTCCTAACGATGGGGATAGCAAGGCATTCCTGATCAGGATAGTTGATGAGTACATGGAGAAGCTTACCGAGAAGTTAGAGGAGGATGGCATTACCAGGCCTACATGGGGCGACCTTGACAAGAAAAAGATCGACATGACGATTACTGCGACACCGAAGACGGGTGATCCGAGAACGGAAAGCTGCACGGTGAAGTTTATCGTGGATCCGGAAGCAGGGAATGATCTCGACAATGCCATCAGAAGAGTCATCAAAAAGATGAACATGGGTCCTGTAATAGAGTCTGTTACCGGAGCATACGATTCTGGGAACCATACGATCACGATTACGGGTGATGACCCTGAGCTGGATTTCATCGACGCTAAGAACCAGAGCAGAGATAAATCCGTGCAGATTCTCCTGAGTGAGTTGGGAGAGCATATGGACGGCGTAGAGTCGCTCACATTCTCTTATGTGGCGGCAGATGGCGTGAAGAATTTCATGACAGTCAGAAAAGAAGGCAGGGAAACGAGCGAGCAGTATATTGCCAACCTGGTAGATACGTGGACGGATAAGCTGGTAGACAAATTAATGGAGAGCGGATACGAGGGAGACGGCAATCCGAACGCTTTCGGAAGACTTGGCGGGAGAGAGCTGTTTGTGGAAGCGAAGTTCACGGATTCATCAAAGGAGAACATCAAATATAAGATTGCGTTTGCGTGTGATGCGCCTTTGACAGGACTGGACGCTGCAATCACCAGTGCGGTCGAAAGACTGAACTGGACGAAGATACCGGGCGTAGGCGGCATTACCTGTGATTTATCCGCTAAAGCGATCAAAATTACAGGTAACAACGCCGAACAGGATATCATGGCATCCAAGAATAAAAGCCGCGATACAATCGTAAGGATTCTTCTGGATGAAATGGATGAGTACATGGATGAAGTGAGCGAAGTGACATTCACCTATGAAAATGATTTTATAACCGTTAAGAGAGAGAATCATGAGTCAAATGAGACGTATATTTCCGATCTCGTAGACGATTGGACGAACAGAGTTGTAGAGAAACTGGGGTCGGACAATAAACCTGCTGTTTACGGCTCCCTTGACGGAAAGACATTGGGGATAAAGGTGAAGTACCGGAATACACAGAAGCCGGCACGCATATACACGCTTGGTTTTGAGATCCAATAGGTAAGAAGAGAGAACTGATGTAAAAAGCAATAAGTAAAGACATGAGAGGGCGGAGAGCCTTCCGGTAATCCGCCCTCTATCTTTACGCCAAAACGGGAAAAACAAAAAGGTCCGGAAAATAAAGATCTGACGGGCAGGACAGAGAAGGACGGACAGCAAAAAGACAGACAGGAAATTTTGTTGAGAGGAAACAGAAAACGGAAGCGGAAACAAGAAGAAAACAGAATGGGAAATCAGAAAATATGAACGGGAAAATAACGATCAGACGTGAAGATAGATCAGGAAACGAATGTAAGGGACAGCGCTTTATCAAAAGGCCGGCACGGGCGCTTGCGGCTGCTTTTGCGGCGCTTATAATTCCTCTGTTTGTGCCGGTTCAGGCGTATGCCGGAGATTTAAACGGGGCAGAGCAGGGTATTTTGTCGGCCATTTCGCAGAAGCAGGAATACGAGGGGGCCTACTATAAGGTGACGGATGGCTATATTGCCAAGGTAACCGAGTACCTTTCCAGAGACGGCATCGACATGAGTCAGCGGGAGGCGGACGAATACGTTGCTCAGTTTCATGCCAATATCGCCGTGGGAATCGCCTCGGGCTACATGGAAAAGATAGAAGCTGCCGGTCCGGAAACACAGGCGGACGGAGGCGATGGTGCAGGTACGGACGGTAATACTGATGCAGGTGCGGATAATCAGGCGGCCGCTGAGGCAGGAGACGGCACGGCTAATGACGGAAACGCCGCCGGAACAGGAGCCGTGGCGGGCATAGGCACAGACCCTGTGGAAGACGGCCCGGTCGTTGATAACACCAAAGGTTCCACATCAGAAGGGGCTGTAGAGTATGTGGTTCTTCCCATGGAGGAGGAGACCATGTATGTGCAGGGCATAGAGGAACTTTCCGTCCACGAGGAAGCCTATAAAGACGCCCCTGTCATCGGTGAGATCAAAGAGGGAGAACCGGTCAAAGTCACCGGAGCGGCAAGCACCGGCTGGGCACAGATCGCCTTCGGAGAAAAGACAGGTTATGTATCTGCCGCTTATCTGCGCACGCAGGGGTATATGGATAAAAAGGAAGCGGAAAAGAAAGCCGAAGAGGAAGCGAAGAAACAGGCCGAAGAGGAAGCAAGAAAGGCTGAGGCGGAAGCAAAGAGACAGGCCGAAGAGGAAGCGAAAAAAGCCGAAGAAGCCAAAAAAGCCGAGGAGGCGGCAGCGGCCGAAGAGGCACAGCAGGCAAAAGACTACTCGAATGCGCAGCCTGTCGAAAAGTCCATTAATCTGGGCATGATTGCGCTGGGGATTGTGGTTGTATGTGTTGCCGCGCTTGGCGGGGTTCTTTTCTACCATAAAAAGAAGAGCAGATCCGGGAAACGGTAACCCAGAGCCGGATGCAGAAAGATGGAACATTATATAGACATACACAGCCATATCCTTCCCGGTGTGGATGACGGCGCAAAGGATATGGAAATGACAATGGCAATGATAGACATGGCGTACAGTCAGGGTGTGCGGGTGATGATTGCGACGCCCCATTATTATCCCGGACACGTGAAATACGCAAAAGAATACGTGGAACGCGTATTTGGCGAGACCGTCTTAGCGGTGAAGAATAAATATGAAGATTTTACGATCCTTCGCGGCAATGAAATTTATTACAGAGAGGGTGCGCTGGAGAAACTGCGCGATAAAAGGATTTTTACGCTGGCTGATACCCCGTATGTCCTGCTGGAATTTTCGCCGGGGACACAGTATAACGCCATTTGCAGCGCGGTGCGCAAATGTCTGGAGGATGGATTTTATCCCATTCTCGCACATATCGAGAGATACCAGAGCCTCTGGAAAAATGAAAAGAATGTCAGGGAGCTGGTCCGGATGGGGGCATACATGCAGGTGAATGCAGAGAACTTCATGGGCGGATTTTTCTCCGCGCAGCGGCGGTGGTGTCTGAGGCTGGCCGCAGAGGGACTTATGCACTTTATCGGAAGCGACGCCCACAATACGCAGGATCGCAGCCCCAATCTAAAGCAGGCGGCGGATTATCTGCGGGACCATCTGGACGAGGCGGCCTGTAACAGGATTCTGACCGACAACCCGGCCAGACTTCTGCGCGGGGAATACCTGTAGTGGCCATGTGCCTGCGGCAGGGCGGCGCGTCCGGATGCTGCAATTTGCGCCGAAAGAGTTGTAAACGGATGCGGAATCCGGCGTGGGTGCGGACTGTGGCGAAGGGCAGAGGACGGAGCGGTATTTATCTGGCACTGTGTATTCAGGTGTGAATGTCAACACGATGAAGGAAAGCCCGGATTTTATTATAGAAGAAACGGCGGCAACAGGAAGGGAACAGGCCTGTTACGGACATTGGGAGGAACGGATGAATAATCAGGAAGAAACAGTTGAAATAGACTTGCTTGAAATACTGTACCTGCTTGGCAGACGGATATGGAGTATACTGGCGGTCGGCGTCATGGTAGGAGCGATCGCCGGACTTGTGACCCATTACGGGATTGAGGAAAAATACAGCTCGACTTCAAAGCTGTACATCCTGTCCACTTCGACGTCCATTACGTCGCTGGCGGATATACAGGTGGGTACGTCTCTGACCAAGGACTATATTGAGCTGGTGCAGAGCAGACCCGTGGTGGAGGAAGTGATCGGAAATTTAAACTTAAACCGCACTTATGAAGAAGTACTAAGACAGATGACTTTTTCCAATCCTAACGATACGAGAATATTGGTAATGACGGCGGAGGACCCTGATCCTGTGCTTGCAAAGGATATTGTGGATGAGTTTGCGAAGGTGGCCAGATCCAATATTTCAACCATTATGAAGATCGAAGAGCCGAGCGTCGTGGAGCTTGGGTATATTACAAACAAGCCGGTAAGCCCGAATCTGTTAAAGAATATCATTATAGGTGTGCTGCTTGGCATCTTTGTCATGTCGGCAGTGGTGGTAGTGGTTTACATGGTTGATGATTCCGTGAAGAGCTCGGATGATATCGAAAAATATCTGGGACTGAATACCCTGACGAGCATTCCTCTATTGGAGGATGAGAGCGAGGAGCGGAAAAAAAGCGGCTTAAAAGTTCCCTTCGGCAAGAAAAAGGCGGGAAAAGGGAAAAAGAAGTAGAGGGAAGCCGGACGGAGAAAGCGGGCAGGCAGGAAAAGCCCGACGGGAAAAAGCAGGCGGGAAGCCGGATGGAAAAAGCAGGTAAGAGAAGCCGGACAGGGAAAGCAGATAAGAAGCGCCGGTAAAAAAGCGGGAAAATACCGGAAACGGTTCAGGAGGAAAAAGACAGATGGCTAACAGCATCTTGTTCCAGAATTTAGAAAAACAGACTTATGCCAGAAGGGAGGCATTTAACTCCCTGCGCACCAATCTGCAGTTTTGCGGTGTGGACAATAAAGTGATCATGTTTACAAGCTGTACGCCGGATGAGGGAAAAAGCACGGTGACGATGGAGCTGGCCAGATCTTTAAATGACGACGGCAAGAAAGTGGTGCTTGTGGATGCGGATCTGCGTAAATCCGTATTCGTGGGAAGATACCGCATTCATTCCGAGGAGACAATGTTTGGCCTCTCCCATTACCTTTCCGGACAGAAAAAAATGGATGAAGTAATCAACCATACCAACATAGAAAACCTTGATATGATTATCGCCGGGCCGGTTGCGCCGAACCCTACGGAGCTGTTAGGGCGCGAACTGTTCATAAATCTCCTTGGGGCGCTTAAGGAACGGTACGACGTGGTACTTGTAGACTGTCCGCCGCTTGGCTGGGTTATTGATGCGGCAGTTGTGGCGCCGAACTGTGACGGCGTGGTGCTCGTGGTGGAGAGCGGGGCGATCAGCTACCGCTATCTGCAGGACGTGAAAAAGCAGCTTGAGGTGACCGGCGTCAATATTCTTGGCGTGGTGCTCAATAAAGTAAAGATGGAGGGCGGCGGCTATTATAACCGCTACTATTCCGGACACTATAAAGGCTACTACAACAAATATGGCAAGTACGGCTATGGGCGTTACGGCAAGTACGGGGAGTACGGCCATTATGGCGAGGAGCCGACCGAGCCGCTTGAGGATGTGGCGGGCGCCATGGCAAATAACGAAAAAATACCCGGGGGGGGGGTATAAGGGGTAACGAAAAGACCATTGACTTTGACAATTTATATCAAACAGTCAGGAAGGAGAACCAGCGGTGAAAGAACGTCATCAGGAAAACAGAACCAGAAAGAATCATTTTTCACGGATAACCTCTGCGTCAATTGTTGTGCTCCACCTTCTGATGTTTGGGTATATCTGGATCTCTTTTTATAACTTATATGCTTTCCGCACGCACCGGGTAGCGGGGGGAACCATATCACTCCTGCTCTACTATATCATTTACAGCAGACTGGTGCGGATCTACAGGGCGGATAAGGTGGCACAGTATTCCATCGGGGAAACGGTATTTTCCCAGCTTCTTGCGTTCGGAATTACCGATCTGATCTTCTATGTGGAATGCTGCTTTATTGCGCGCAGATATGTTTCCATTCTGCCCGGTTTCCTTACGGTTATCGTGCAGTTTCTCGTAACCTGCCTGTGGGCGGTCATTGCCAAGAGGTATTATCTGGGACATATTACCCCGCAGGAGACGGTTGTGATTTATGGCGATCTGAGTGTGAAAGGGTTCCTTCGCAAAATCGAAGAGAAGCCGTGGAACCTCTTTAACATACATAAGAAAGTGTCCGCCGGGGAGGGGATGGATGCGCTGAAAGCGGCCATAGACTGCTCGGAGACCGTGATTCTTTATCAGATCGACTATCAGCTCAGGGAAGAGCTGATGTATTACTGCATTAACCAGCAGAAGGTGTTCTATGTGACGCCTACCATTACGGATATTGTCGCAAGCGGCTTTGAGAACCGCCATTTCATAGACAGCCCTCTGATGAAGTACAATTGCTATCAGGAGTCGCTTGGCATGGCCTTTTTCAAAAGGTGTATGGATATCGGCGTGTCCCTGTTCGGACTCGTTGTAACACTTCCCATCACCCTGATTACCATGCTGGCGATCAAGGCGGAGGATGGCGGGAGCATTTTTTTCCGGCAGGAACGCTACACAAAGGACTGGAAGAGATTCCGCATCATCAAGTTCCGCAGTATGGTCATGGATGCGGAAAAGGACGGCGCTATGCTGTGCAGGGCGAATGACAGCCGGATCACCAGAGTCGGCGCGGTGATCAGACGTTTCCGCATCGACGAGATCCCGCAGCTTCTCAACGTGTTAAAAGGGGATATGAGCCTTGTGGGGCCAAGACCCGAGCGGGTTGAAAACGTGGAGAAATATACGGAAGAGCTGCCGCAGTTTGCTTACCGCCTGCAGGTCAAGAGCGGCCTGACCGGGTACGCGCAGCTTTACGGAAAGTACAATACAAGCGCATATGACAAGCTGCGGCTTGATCTGATCTACATAGAAAACAGAAGCCTGTTTCTGGATTTGAAGCTGATCATGCTGACTTTAAAGGTGCTGTTTATTCCGGAGAGTACGGAAGGGTTCAGCGAGGAGTCGGCGGGGCTGATGCAGGTGGAGCTTAAGAAGAGGGATTTGACGGCATGAGCGAAATGGGAAAAGCTGCGGATAAACAGGTCTCCCAGATGAAATACAGTGTACTTATGTCAGTATATGCGAAGGACAAACCGGAATATCTTTTTGAGGCAGTCAATAGTATGCTGACGCAGACAGTACCGCCGGAGCAGTTTGTAATAGTGATAGACGGGCCGGTGCTGGATGAGTTATTGCAGCCTGTCTATGAATATCAGCGCTATTATGTGGATTTGTTTACAATTGTTCCGCTGGAAAAAAACGGCGGCCTGGGAAATGCGCTGAACGAGGGGTTAAAGCATTGCCGCAACGAGCTGGTGGCAAGGATGGATGCGGATGATATTTCGCTGCCGGAACGGTGTGAAAAGGAGCTTGCGTGTTTCTGCGAAGACGAAACGCTGGATATCTGCGGGTGCAACATTGATGAGTTTGAGGGAGAACCGGAAAATGTTCTGACTTCAAGGGTTGTACCGTCAGAGTACGAGCAGATTAAAAGATTTATGCGCAGGAGACAGGCGTTTAACCATCCGACTGTTATGTTTAAAAAGCCGGCAGTGATTCAGGCCGGCGGATATTTACCGATTAAAAGAAAAGAAGATTTCGACCTGTTTTCAAGGATGCTGATCGGGGGTGCAAGGGCGAAAAATCTCGGAGAGCATTTATATCTTTACCGTGTGAACAGGGAGAACTATAAAAGGAGAAAGAGCCGGGATAATTTCAGGAGCGCTTTGTATGTATACTGGCGGCATTGGAAAAGAAAAGGATGTCTGCTGACGGATTTACTGGTTATATGCAGTGCAGAGGTTTTCTTTTTTATTTTGCCGGATGGAATGATGAAGTGGTTTTCGGATAATTTTCTCCGTGCTAAGAGATATAAACAAAATAGCTGGATAGGTTTAGTGTAAAGCATGATTAGCTTTAAATATTTTTTAAACAAAGCAAAAGACGTCAAAATATCGGATATAAAGGCAATATTTCCAATGATGACGGCTTTATTTGCTGTTCCCTTTTATAAAAGTAAATATAAGAATACCTGGCTTATATGCGAAGAGCCAAAGGAAGCCAGAGATAATGGTTATTGGTTTTTTCGGAAAATGCGAGAGAATCATCCCGATCAACATTGTATTTATGCCATAGACAAATCTTCTGTTGATTACGCAAAAGTGAAAAACTTAGGAGAGGTTATTCAATATGGAAGCATAAGGCACTGGATTGTCTATTTTACATGCCGGCATAATATCAGTTCGCAAAAGGGAGGGAAACCTAATGCAGCGTTGTGCTCCTTTATTGAATTGAATGGATTTTATAATGCGCATAATGTTTTTTTACAACACGGAATTGCAATAAATAATCTGAAATGGATGCATTCTGATTGCTCTAAGTTTGACATGATTGTAGCATCTGTACCTTTGGAAAAAAATTTTATAAGCGATGTATTTGGTTATAAAAAAGAGATTGTAAAATTAACCGGGCTCCCACGGTTTGATAATTTACACAATGTGGTTGTTAAAAAAAATCGAATAATTATTATGCCAACCTGGAGGCAATGGTTTACTTTAAAGTCCAGAAGGCAAAGCGGCCTGCAGAATGAATTTGCGGAGTCCGAGTATTTATTTAAATGGAAAGAACTATTACAAAGTGAAAAATTGAATTACCTGATTGATAAGTTTCAGCTTGAAGTTATATTTTATCCGCATCGAAATATGCAGAGGTATTTAGAAAAGTTTTGCGAGGGATTGAACAGTAAGATAGTGGCAGCCTCTTGGGAAGAGTATGATCTTCAAGATCTGCTTAAAACATCAGAAATGATGATAACTGACTATTCCAGTGTCTTTTTCGATATGATATACATGAAAAAACCGATTATATTTTATCAATTTGACAGGGAGGATTTTCGGAAGTTCCAGTATGAACAAGGATATTTTAATTACGAAAATACACCATTTGGGAAAAGTTATACAAATCTAAGTTCAGTTTTAGAAGAATTTCAGAAAATAGTAGAAAATGAATTTAAATGTACGGATGATTTTACGAGGGCGCATAAAGAATATTTTAAATTTTATGACACTCAAAATTGTGAAAGGATTTTTAAGGCAATATGCGGGATTTAAAAACTTATAAATGGATCGTTTTGATATTTTGTTATTATATTTATCCGTTTGTTGTTAATGGAGCGTCTCTTTTCAGTTATACAATTACTTATGGGATTCCTTTTATATATGTTATTTTAAATTATAATTTATCAGCCGGATTTATTGGAAAAATGAAGAAAAGTCAGTTTCAGTGTCTGGTTTTAGTACTTACTTTGACTTTAGCAAGTATAGTTTATCCAGTACTGCATCATACAGATGACTTTCATTATATCAGTGCAATTACTTTTGTTTTTAGAAAGTTACTTATTTATGTTTTCCTGTGTGAAGTGATAATAAAAAAATATAAAGAAAAATCAATTCCGGAAATGTTTATGTATTACTTTTGTGTTGCTACCTCTTTATATGTAGTGTCTACTTTAATATTTTTGGGATTTGTGCCATTGCGAACATTTTGGATGGGATGTGTGAGCAGCGAAAATATTACGGAACTTTATACTTCTGGCTACGGGTATGTAACACGGATAGGATGGCAGGGATTTTCCGGATTTCGTAATACTTTAAGATGCAGTTTATCTATTGTATTTCTTCTTTATTTATATTATGAAAAACATATTATAAATAATATTGAATTTGCATTATTATTTGCAGCTTCTTTTATGGGCAACATGTTTTATGGAAGAAGTGGAGTTGCTGTTTCTGCTTTGTGTATATTGGCTGCGTCATTATATTACAAAATTGTAAAAATTACTATGTTAGCTAAATGGATGTTAGCAGCTGGTGCAGTATTTATAATGATAAACTGGCTAAGAAATATGAATATATTTCTTAATCAATGGTATCTATGGATGACAACTCCGTTTAAAAATCTTATTACTATGGGAAGCTTTAATAATATCTCTGTTGAGAGATTATTAAAAAATATGATATTTATACCGGAGTTTAAAACACTAATATTAGGAGACGGACGATATGTCTTTAACAATGCATATTATATGAAGACCGACTCGGGATTTATGCGTCAAATATTATTTTGGGGATTGCCGGGGACTATTTTGGCTTATATAGCAACACTGCTTTCGATGAAACGTTTTTCTCACACAAAAATGATTCTGCTGTTGATTATTACTTTTCTATTATTTGAAATTAAAGGTGAAGTTTACTATGAATTTATACCGTTAATGCTTAGTTTATCATTCATGAAAAATTGGCAGGAAAAAATGAAGGTGAAAAGAATAAATGACCAATGAAAAAGTCAGTGTAATTATGAGCTGCTATAAGGAAAAAAAGGAATGGCTAAATCTTTCTATAGAATCCATATTAGGACAAACGTATCAGAATATTGAGTTTCTCATTATTGTTGATGATCCTGATAATGCGGAACTTAAAAATATTATTTATCGGTACGCTATGAAGGATAATAGAATAAGAGTCTGTGAAAATAAAAAAAATATGGGATTGGTATATAGCCTTAATAAAGGATTGGAGATGTCCACCGGAAAATACATAGCCAGAATGGACGCGGATGATATTTCGGAAAATCGTCGCATTGAGGAGGAACTCAATCATTTAAAAAAGTATAATCTGGATCTTGTTGGGAGCGATATTGTTGCTATCGATGAAAATTCTGATATAATGCCCGGAGTCGCAGCGCAAATGCCGGTTAGTAATCAATATATCAAATATATTCTGCGTTACAAAAGCTGTCTGATGCATCCCACCTGGCTTGGCAAAAAGGAAATATTTGAAACAATGTCGGGTTATAGAGAAATAAACTATTGCGAAGACTATGATTTTTTACTACGGGCGGTGCTGTCTGGTGCCAGACTGGGGAACATACCGGAACCTCTTTTAAAATACAGATATAATTTTCTGGGAATATCCAGGCAAAATAAGGCGGAGCAGAGGTGTATAACATACTTTTTAGGTCGAAACAGAAAAGTGATAGATGTGTTGAGTACGGCAACTATAAATTCTTTCCCCGTTTCAACGGAAGGAAAGAAAGAAATAAGAGAAATGAAAGAGTATTTTTTGATATCAAAGATTGCTTTACAAAACAAGATGAATGGAGACTATCGAAAGCTTTTAAAAACATGCATTAAAATTTTAAGAACGAAATATGGAAGAAGGAACGCTTATATCATTTTCATTACAAAATTTTTAATAAAGCTGGACAGAAGAGAAATATTAAATAAAGAAGTTCAGGCAACAATGGTTAAGGAGATTTATTAAAAATATGACTTTCAGTATTCTGATTCCTTGCTACAACATAGCGCCGTATCTGGAAAAGTGCTTGGAAAGTGTAATCCGGCAGACATATAAGGATTGGGAGGTTGTTTTGGTTGACGACGGATCAACGGATGGTACGGATGACATCATAAAAGCTTATGCCGGAAAAGATAATCGTATCAGATCTCTTTTTCAAAACGAAAACCAAGGCGTGGCTGTGGTAAGAAATATATTGCTAAAGGAAGCCGCAGGAGATTATATTATTTTTTTAGATGGTGACGATTGGTGGAAAAATAAGTATGGGCTGGAAAAGATAGCTGCTGCCTCCCGGGGAAAATCCATGGATATTATTGTATTCCAGCATGAGATTGTCAGAAAAGATGGCACACGGGAGTTGAGAAATAATAATATAAATTTTCTGGATGAATCAAGAGTATATACGGGGAAAGAATATTTAAAAAATGTATTGGGCAAAAAAATTACATACCAATGGTTCCCTTGGTTATGCGCTTTTAAAAGACAGCTGTGGGTGGAAAGTCACATCAATTTTAATCCCCACACCTATGCATATGAGGATGAGGAAGTCTTATACAAAATAATTTTGTGTGCTTCAAAAATGGTCGTTATACAGGAACCAATCTATCAATACCGGATTGTGAGGGAAGGGCAATTAACGCAGAGCTCTATGCAGTTGGTAAGCAGCATGGTAGATATTAGCGTTAAGAATATTAAAGAAGTAATGGAAATGGATATGGAGCATGAATTGAAAGTATTGCTCTGTGATAACTTTTCGGGTCATTATTATGGTGCGTTGTATGCGGTTAATGATTTGAAAAAAAGCGAAGCAGGTAAAATATTTTCTTCTTTAAATACATATAGGTTTATCATGGCATATACGCGGAAGAAAAAATATGTGATTTTATCAAAAATCGTCCGGATTTTCGGCCTGCATGCTACTTCTAAGCTCTGGTTTCTTTTTGCGAATGTGAGGAGGAAATGGAAATGTTTTTAGCTTAGAGAAAGTAGGGAGACAGAATAACATGAAAATTTCAATCATAGTCCCAGTCTGCAATGACGAAAAATATTTAGCGCGATGTCTGGATTCTATACTCGCCCTTAAACATGCAGACTGGGAATGTATTCTCATAGATGATGGCAGTACAGATCGATCATGGGAGATTATTCAGGATTACGCGGAAATATCGGACAGATTTATTGCCAGGCGCAAAGAAAACGGAGGAGTTTCCTCGGCCAGAAATGCCGGTCTGGAAATCTGCACAGGGGACAGGGTCATGTTTGTTGATTCAGATGACTACCTTTTTCAGGAAGCTGACGAATTGCTGTATCAATCTGCCATGCAGAATGCAGACTGTGATATGGTTATATTTGAGTGGAGCGATGTTTTTCCGGATGGCACAGAGAAAAAAGTCAAATTACCGGATACGGACTTTGGCAATTCAGATGACTGGATCAGGAAAATGTTATTGTTTTCACCGTTCATGAATACCTGTTGGTCGAGATTATTTAATTATTCTATAATTAAGGAAAACAATCTTCGATTTGACGAGTCCATGCGGATTGCGGAGGATGGGTATTTCGTCTGCGAATATTTGAAATATTGCGAGTCAATCTGTGCGGGGGGGGGGGGCAGTTGTATGCGTATTATCAGAGCCAAAACAGTGCAATAAAGAAATTTTCAAAAAATGACATTTGGGATGAATTTTGTACATACAGAAAAAAACGGGAATTAGCCGAGATAAAACATGTTTTTCTGTCACAACAGGAAGAGGCGGATATGAACGGATTTTTTCTGAAAATTATACACAGATGTGCCTGCCGTTGTGCCGGACAGTGCTCTGTTTTGGAATTTAAGCATATTATGGCACAGTTCTTTGAAACCACGGCAAAGCGGGAGATTGTGAATAACTGCTGTGCTGATTCAAAATATAAGCCGGTAAAGTTTATGCTGCGGCATAAACTGTTTGGCCTGTATTGGTGTGTGATTATATTACATAAGCAATCGAATTGGATATTAAAATTTGTGGGGAGAAATGCAGTGGTATGAAAGATTGTTAATATAACGAGCTGCATAATTCTAAAAATATGAAGAAAATAGGACTTGTAACATTTCACAGAGCAGACAATTTCGGCGCGGTTTTACAAAACTATGCATTACAGCAGGCTGTCATAATGCTGGGCATGGAGGTGGAAACGATTGATTATTATAGCCCGGCAATTGAGCGGCCGTACAATAACCGGGTTTATGTGCAGCATAGATCTTCTCTGCTGCATATCTTAAAGCGAACGGCGTATATCATTTTAAATTTTCGGAATACAGTAATCAGTCAAAGGAAATATAAGGAGTTCAGAGAAAACTATTTAAATATCAGCAAAGAAAAATATGATGCAGATACCATTTCAAATGCCTCATATGATGTGTATATTGCAGGGAGCGACCAGATCTGGAATAAAGAGATAATAGGGAAAGAAGATATCCCTGCCTATACATTGGCTTTTACAGGAGAGCACACGGCGGCCTATGGAGCAAGCTGCGGCAGTGAGGCGTATCTGATTGACGAAGTGGACAGAATTTCTAAAATTCAGATGATTACCGTGCGGGAACAACAGCTTTGTAATGCGTTGAAAAAAAGAGGCATTGCCAGTAAAGTTGTCTGCGATCCTGTATTTTTGTTAAGCCGGGACAAGTGGAAAAAGATAATTAAAAATATGCCCCCGATAAGGCATAAATATGTTCTTCTTTATTACATAGATGAAGGAAAAGAACAGGCGGCTATGATAGCAAAAACGATAGCTGTTTCTATAAAGGCGAAGGTACATTATCCAAGGAAATATGATAAGTCAGCATTGATCAACCGCTATGGAATCAATAAGTTTTCGGATGGGCCATTGGATTTTTTGAATGAAACAGATCAGGCAGAATATATTGTAAGCGCCTCATTTCATGGCGTGGCATTTGCCATATTAATGGAAAAAGAGTTTACAGTGCTGCTGCATAAAAAAACGGGAGAGCGCGTAAAAAATCTTCTGGCTTATCTGGAATTGGAGGAAAGAATTGTGCGTGATCAAAAGGATTTTCAAGAGAAAAGCCGGTATTGGAAACCGATAGATTATAACAAGGTGAAAATAAAATTGAGTGAATACAGAGAAAAATCCATGGCATGTCTGAGAGAAATGTGCGAGTTATGAGCAGGTCAGAATTGAGAAAAAATGTGACTGTCGGTATCGGGGGACAGATACTTGTAATGCTGCTGGGCTTTGTACTTCCCAGAGTAATGATTGCCGGATACGGCTCTGATATCAATGGATTGCTGGGAACCGTTTCGCAGATTTTTTCTTATATGGCGCTTCTGGAAGCCGGAATTGGACAGGCTGCAAAAAATGCGTTGTACCAGCCTATCGTAAAAAACGACCAGAGCGGCATATCTCTTATATTGTCAATTTCCCGTAATTATTTTAGGAGATTGACGGTTTATTATGGAGCGGGGGTCGTTTTGCTGGCGGTCGTAGCGCCGTTTGTATTAAACACGGAAGTAACGGCAGATGTAATAGCCGCAGTGGTTTTGCTGGAAGGAATGTCAGGAGTTCTCTCTTTCTTTTTTGTACAGACGATTAGTACGATGCTTGTGGCTGATGGGAGAAGCTACATCAATAATGCAATCATTGTGACAGATAAAATTTTGTGTTACGCAGTGAGAATTATAATGGCAGGCTGTGGCGTTAATATCGTGTTGCTTCAGACTGCTTACTTTTTGATTACGGTTGCCAAGGTCATTTTTTATTATATTTATTTCAGAAAAGAGTATGCATGGGTTAATCTGCATGCGGCATCCGGGCATGAAAAATTAAAAGACAGAAATGCGTACATCATTACCGAAGTTGCATGGACATTGTTTTCGTCAACAGATATGATTGTTCTGTCTGTATTTGTCAATACCAAAATGTCCAGTGTTTATTATGTTTATAACATGGTTTTCAGCGGATTGAACATGCTCTTAAACGCGGTGTATTCCAGTATAAACTATCTGCTGGGCCAGACGTATCATAATGATTTGAAGAAATATGAGAAAATGCATGATGCGTTTATGTCCGTTTTTGTGGGCGGAATGACGGTTTTGGTGTCAACCGCATATATTCTTTGTATTCCGTTTATCAGGCTGTATACGCACGGGGTTACAGATATTGACTATATATACGAGACTGTACCTTTATTGTTTTGTCTTGTTCAGTTAATCTCATGGAGCAGATATATCGGAGGAAATCTGACTGGTGTTGCAGGATATGCGAAAAAGACGAGCTATATATCCATGGCAGAAGCAATTACTAATATTTTTTTATCTCTCGTTTTGGTGGGACGATTTGGAATTGTCGGCGTATTGGCGGCTACAGTAGCCGCATTGCCGCTCAAGGTATTATGGTGCATTTATATTTCGGATAAAAAGGTTATGCACAGATCATATAAAAAAACAGCTTCAATATTGGGGATTAATTATCTGCTTTTTGTAATTGCAGTGGTGTGTGGAAAATTTCTGTCATTGAATATAAATAATTATGGGCAGTTTGTTATATATGCGGTGATTATTACAACTTTACTGGCGGCAATAGGAAGCGGCTTGAATTTTATAGTTAATCCGTGCTGCCTGCAGATATTTTTGAAACTGATAAAAAAGGGAAAGTGATTTTATGACTTACATCAAAACAAAAGTATATGCAGGACGGTCAAAAGACCAAACGGTTTTAATGAATAGTTCATCTGGCGGGGCGTACACGGTTTTGTCAGATGCATTTTTGGAAAATGGCGATGCTGTTGTGTCTGCTGTGTATAATTACCAGACACATACTACAGAATTTAAAATGCTATATAACAAACAAGACAGGGATCGGGCATGTGGTTCAAAATATATGCAGAGTACACCCGGAAATGTTTTTCGGGAAGCTTATCTGTGGATAAAAGCACACAAGGACAAAAAGATTTTGTTTGTGGGGATGGGATGTCAGGCTGACGGTTTTAGAAAGTATGCGGAGCTTATGGGAATAAGGCAGAACGTCTGCATTGCGGATATCGTTTGCTATGGTTCTCCAAGTCCCAAATTGTGGAGAGAATATGCGGAATTGCTTGAACAGCGTTATGGAGGGAAGATTTCATATTTGACATTTAAGGACAAGAGAAATGGATGGGGATCACCTTTGGCGTTCGTTACAATAAATGGCGCGGAGATACCGATACGTGATTATGTGAGGGTTTTTTATAACCGGTGTGCTTTGCGTCCATCCTGCTATAAATGTCAATATGCGGCAATAGAAAGAAAAACCGATCTGACAATCGGGGATTTCTGGCACATCGAGGAAACAATACCGGATTTTTATAATGAAAATGGATGCTCTCTTTTTCTGATTCATACGGATCAGGGAGATGCCCTATTTGAGAAAATAAAAGGCAGATTAGAGTATCGGGTAAGTAATAAAGAGCAGTGCTGGCAGATCAATCTGGAAAGACCGACGACAGTCTCCGAAAAGCGGGAAACCTTTTGGGCTGATTATCAGAAGAAGGGAATTGGATTTGTTATGAAAAAATATGGAATGCTTTCAATAAAAGCGCGGGTTAAAAGAAGTGTATCAGCGGTCATTAAAAACATTCATGTACTACATATAGTATTAGGGGGGGGGGTAAATAAACCAGATATTGATACTGTATGGTGTGTGATCCGGTATGAAGCCCATTTTACGGGGAGGGCAGCATAATGGATTGGGAACAGCCAAAAGTATATGCGGTCAGACATAAAAATGAAGAGGTGAGAGCTGCATCGCGATCGGGCGGAATTTTTACAGCCATTTCAGACTGGGTGTTTGGTAATAAAGGGGTAGTTTATGGATGTGTACTGACTGGGGATTTTAGTGCAGTACATATAAGAGCTGACTGTGCCGACGGGCGGAACAAAATGCGTGGATCGAAGTATATTCAGAGCAGACTTAGGAACACATTTAACAGCGTGAAAGCTGATTTGCTTGAAAAGAGAACCGTCTTGTTTACAGGGACATCATGTCAGATAGCTGGTCTGAAAGGTTTTCTTGGAAGGAATTATGATAATTTGATTTGCGTGGACATTGTTTGCCATGGCGTACCGAGCATCAGAGTCTGGAGGGCATATCTGGACTGGCAGGGAGCACGTAATGGGGCACTGGTAAAAGATGCAGATTTTCGGAATAAGAAAGACTTTGGCTGGCATGAACACATGGAAACACTGACACTTAACAATGGTAAGAAAATAAACAGCGCAATCTTTAAAGAACTCTTTTACGGACATATGATTTTAAGGCCGAGCTGTTATGTCTGCCCATATAAATCAACTGTACATCCGGGTGATATTACAATTGGAGATTATTGGGGAATCGAGAAGGCGGCGCCGGGATTTGATGATAACAGGGGCGTATCGCTTGTTCTGATTAATAATAGTGTTGGCGAAAATGTTTTTGATGCAGTAAAAAGCGAGGTTGATTGGAAAGCAACGCGCATGGAAGATAGTATGCAGACCCCTTTGCGCGAACCGTTTCCCAGACCTGCTGGAAGAGATCTGTTCTGGAATGATTTTTCACAAAAGAACTTTGGATATATTGTTAAAAAGTATGGTGGAAATGGAACGATGACCAGGCTAAGGCGCAGGCTTGGAAAGATAAAAAGAAGGCTGGTGAAAAAATAGTGGGAAAGGAAGTAATGGTACTTTTTGATAAAAAGGAAGAATGCTGCGGGTGTACGGCGTGCTATGCTGTCTGTCCAAAGTCAGCCATAGATATGGTTGCGGATGAAGAGGGATTTGAGTACCCAAAAGTGGATCAGACAAAATGTACAGGATGTCATGTCTGCCTGACGGTATGTCCCATGAAACAGTCAGTAAAGGAAAAACAGATACCCTGCGTCTGGTGATGGCACCGGTATCATTTTAATAAGGGAGCACAAATATGTCCCAGGTAAAAACCCTAGTAATCGCACAACTAAAATCCGCGCTGGGCTATCTTCCCGCCGGCTTTGCATATGCGGCAGGAATCACCTGCTTTGCGCTTGTACTGTACACTATATGGAAATTCGGCCTGCGCCGGAAAACCGGCAGGCTTTTCTGGTGGCGGCTGCTGGTCGGCTTTTTCTTTAGCGCATACATATACTGCGTTTTGCAGCTTACGATTCTGTCCAGAGAACCCGGAAATTACGGCGGCATTGACTGGCGGTTTCTGGTCAGGTGGAATGAAAACGACAGTCAGAAAGCATTTCTGCTTGCGAATATCATTATGTTTATTCCGTTTGGCGTGTTGTTTCCGATGTTCGGAAAAGTTGTGGCCCATATTCTTATATCTTTGCCGGTGGCTATGGCTTGCAGCATATGTATAGAAGCCCTGCAGCTAAAATATCAGCTTGGCTTTTGCCAACTGGATGATGTGGCAGCAAATTCGGTTGGTTTTCTGATCGGGTTTCTTGTCTTTTTGATGCTGCGGGATATCTGTCTGTTTGCATTGATGATTTGCCGGTGTTTCCAAGGCAGCGGTCAGGCAAAGCATCTGTCAGAAAATTAGAAAAACGATATTTCGTTTATAATTTTTATCATAAAATATTGACATCTTTGTTTCTGTCCTGTATACTCTGGCATACAGAGTGATCACAAAGAAGCGTGCGTTCGCACATTCAGGCAGTCTCTGCCGTTTACTCAACTACTGTTAACTGAAAGAAACGGCGGAAGCGGATGGGGGATGCAGGGAATCCGTAAGATACACTTTTCGCCGTGCCGGCACAAAGGAGGTATTTTATGGAGTTTGCAAAAATCAGGGAAGAGGAAACAACGATGGATCTGACGGAACAGGACTTAGTGAGAATGGGATTGACCAGAAAAGGAAAGTGGCAGTACACGGTTGCGGATATTGAGGCGCTTCCGGAGGGTGTGTGCGCGGAGCTGATTGACGGGGAATTGTTTGTCAGAATGGAAACACCCGCGGAAAATCATCAGGATATTCTGATGGGCTTAAGTTTTCAGATCGAAGCCTATATCCAGAGAAAAAAAGGAGAATGCCGGGTGTATCCTTCGCGGTTTGGCGTGCGTATTAAAAAGGATATCCATAATTATGTGGAACCGGATATCACGCTGGTCTGTGATAAGGAAAAGCTGGACCGGAAAGGCTGTCTGGGGGCGCCGGATCTGGTGATAGAGATTATTTCGCCATCCAATCGGAAAATGGACTATGTGCGCAAGCTGGCCCTTTACAGAGAGGCGGGCGTGCGGGAATACTGGATTGTCGATCCCGGGCACAGACAGGTAACGGTATATTGCTGGGAGCAGAGCGGCCAGCCTGCGCTGCATCCGTTTTCGGAGCGCATTAAAGTGGGGGTCTGTGATGACCTGTATCTGGATATTGCGAATCTGCATGGCACACTGAATGAGGTGCTTGACGAGGAACGTCAGGTCAGCCGCGCGGAGGGCCATGCAGCGGGACGCGAGCAAGGACGTAAAGAAGGACGAGCGGAGGGGGAAGCGAGATTTGCCGAACTGACTGCATTTTTGCTGCGGGAGGGCCGTACAGATGATCTGGCCAGAGCGGCTGCGGATCCTGAGTACAGGGCGGAACTGTACAGGCAGTTATAAAATGTTTATGTTTATAGTATAGAAAAAAGCCGGAGCTGCAGCTTCGGCTTTTTCAGCGGAGACGGAGGGATTCGAACCCTCGTGCCCCGGAGGGCTAACGCATTTCGAGTGCGCCCCGTTATGACCACTTCGATACGTCTCCATACGAATTAGATTATAAGTGGAAATGGAATGCTTGTCTACTATTTTTCTAAAAATCTTTACAGAAATCTTTTGGTGTCCTGAATATGGTACATGTGGTAAACTATAATGGTACAAAACCAAAGGTAGATTGAAAATATAACGATGAAGCGGTGCGGATGGAGCCGCTTGCGGCTCTGATATGGAGGACGGCATGACGCGGGATGAAAAATATATGAAGGAAGCCATCAGGCAGGCGAAAAAAGCATATGCGCTCGGAGAGGTGCCGATTGGCTGTGTAATCGTATATCAGGACAGAATCATCGGCAGGGGATATAACCGCCGCAATACAGACAAAAATACGCTGGCCCATGCGGAGATAACCGCGATCAATAAAGCGAGCCGTGCGATGAGGGACTGGCGGCTTGAAGAGTGTACGCTGTATGTGACACTGGAGCCTTGTCAGATGTGTGCAGGGGCGATTGTGCAGGCGAGAGTCACTGAGACGGTGATCGGCGCCATGAATCCGAAGGCGGGATGCGGCGGCTCGATTCTGAATATTCTGGAAATGCAGGCGTTCAACCATCAGGTGATTGTTCGCAGAGGCATTCTGGAGGAGGAATGTCAGGCGATCCTGAAAAAATTCTTTCAGGAACTGCGGGAGAGAAACCGCATAGAAAAGCAGCAGCGCAGGGAAATGCAGATGGCGGAAGCGGTTTTACAGACAAAAATGGACGACGGGGAGAAAGCCGCCGGAGAGGAAAATCTGTGAAATAAAAGTTGTGACGCGTGGAGAAATACGCTATAATTATATGTGGAGCGTGTGGGAAGAAGGGTTACATCTGCTACACAGGCTTTTCCCACACAGGAGAATGCCGGAAAAAGGCGTTTCCAGAAAAATTTTGAGTAAAGGGTATAGTAAGGAGGATGCGGGATGAAGAGAATCGGAATGTTGACCAGCGGTGGGGATTGTCAGGCTTTGAATGCTGCTATGAGAGGCGTGGTGAAGTGCCTTTCCTGTAGCAGCGAGGATGTGGAGATTTACGGTTTTCTGGATGGCTATAAGGGATTGATTTACGGGGATTTTCGGATTTTGACGGGGCATGATTTCGCAGGCATTCTGACGAAGGGCGGCACCATTCTCGGCAGTTCCAGAACTCCTTTTAAACTGATGCGGGAGCCTGATGAGAACGGGCTGGATAAAGTGGAGGCGATGAAGCAGAATTATCATAAGCTGAAACTGGACTGCATGGTAATTCTGGGCGGAAACGGTACGCATAAGACCGCGAATATGCTTCGCGAAGAGGGACTTAATGTCATTACGCTGCCCAAGACGATTGACAATGACTTGTGGGGAACGGATATGACTTTCGGTTTCCAGAGCGCGGTAAATATTGCCACGGACTGCATTGACTGCATTCATACCACAGCTTCTTCCCATGGGCGTATCTTTATCGTGGAAGTTATGGGACATAAGGTTGGATGGCTTACGCTGAATGCCGGTATCGCAGGCGGCGCGGATATCATTCTGATTCCGGAGATTCCCTACGATATTGACAGTGTAGTCAAGGCGATCAACGCGCGTGCGGCGAGAGGTTCCCGCTTTACCATTATGGCGGTGGCGGAGGGCGCGATCTCCAAGGAGGATGCGAAGCTCTCCAAAAAGGAATTGAAGGAGAAGATGAAGAACAATCCTTATCCTTCCGTTTCCTATGAGATAGCGGATAAGATTATGAAAAAGACAGGCATGGATGTGCGCGTTACGGTTCCCGGACATACGCAGCGCGGAGGAAGCCCCTGTCCTTATGACAGAGTGTTTGCGACCAGACTTGGTGCGGAAGCCGGCAAGCTGATTTTACAGGGCGAGTACGGTTTCATGGTTGGGTATAAGAACAGAGAGATTGTGAGAGTGCCGCTTGAGGAAGTGGCCGGCAAGCTGAAAATGGTATCACCTGATGCGACCATTGTTAAGGAGGCAAAGATGGTGGGTATCAGCTTCGGAGATTAGCCGCTGTCAACGCTATATCAGATTGTGGTGCAATCAGGTTTGTTCAAGGCGTAAACAGCAGCAACGGAGATTAACTTTATGTCATATACAGCGCTGTATCGTAAGTTCCGCCCGGGCCGTTTCGAGGACGTGAAAGGGCAGGAGCATATTGTTACCACTCTGCAGAATCAGATAAAGGCGGACCGCATCGGTCATGCGTATCTGTTCTGCGGAACGAGAGGTACGGGTAAGACTTCCATAGCGAAAATATTTGCGCGGGCGGTGAACTGCGAAAATCCCGTAGAGGGAAGCCCCTGCGGGGAATGCGCGAGCTGTAAGGCGATTGCGGCGGGCGTCAGTATGAATGTGATTGAGATTGACGCTGCCTCGAATAACGGTGTGGACAATATCCGTGAGATCGTGGAGGAGGTGTCCTATTCACCGGCGGAGGGACGGTTTAAGGTCTACATCATAGACGAGGTGCATATGCTTTCTATCGGTGCTTTTAACGCACTGTTAAAGACGCTGGAAGAGCCGCCGTCCTATGTGATTTTTATACTGGCGACTACAGAAGTGCATAAGATACCGATTACCATTCTTTCCCGCTGCCAGCGTTATGATTTCCGCAGGATTTCGATTGAGACGATTGCGGAGAGGCTGCGGGAACTGATGGAACAGGAGCAGGTGCAGGTGGAAGAAAAGGCGCTTCGCTATATCGCGAAGACTGCCGACGGTTCCATGCGTGACGCGCTGAGTCTGTTAGACCAGTGTATTGCTTTTCACTTCGGGCAGGAACTGACTTATGATAAAGCGCTCGATGTGCTGGGTGCGGTGGATACGGAGGTATTCAGCAGGCTGCTGCGCCATGTGATCGGCCGGGAGGTAACAGGCTGTATCGGACTTTTGGAAGAAATCGTTATGCAGGGGCGGGAGCTTTCCCAGTTTGTGACAGATTTTACATGGTATCTGAGAAACCTTCTTCTGCTGCAGTCCTCTGACGACATTGAAGATATCATAGATGTGTCTTCCGATAATCTGCTCCGTCTGAAAGAAGAGTCGGGTATGCTGGAGACAGAGACGCTGATGCGTTATATCCGCATTTTCTCTGAGCTTTCCGGGCAGATTAAGTATGCGCCGCAGAAGAGAATATTAATTGAGATTGCCCTTATTAAACTTTGCAGACCCGACATGGAGCGGGATATTGGTTCCGTAGCCGAGCGGGTCAGAGTGATTGAGGAACAGTTGGAAAACGGTGTTGTGGCGGTGGCGGCTGTGGGAGCAGGCGCAGGGGAAAGTGTTTCTGCGTCCGTTCCGGCTAAGGAGCGTCCGCCTCTGCCGAAGGCAGTTCCGGAAGATGTACAGGCGGCGGTCAGCCGGTGGCCGGATATTGTGGAGAGTGCGGATATGCCTATGAAGCAGTATCTGAAAGAGGCGCGTTTGAGTCTGGGCGGAGACAACCGGCTGATGGTGGTTGTGGAGGATGGTCTGGCCTCCGACTATTTTTTGCGTCAGGAAGGTCATAAAGAACTGCTGGAGCGGCTGTTGGCGGACACGACGGGCAGGGAGATTGACGTGACGGTACAGGCGGTGCAGGACAGAGAAACTTTTGAGCAGAGCTATGTGGATTTGTCCCGGTTAATCCATATGGAGATAGAAGAGGAATAAAGCGGGAAGAATTTCCGGTGACTTGCAGTAAAGGCTGCTTTGCGGAAAATTTCCAGACCCCGCATGGGGGAATGCCTGAAAGAAGACATTCTCCGCGCATATATATGGAATGTATGGAATACAGGAAAGGAAAATAGGGAAAATGGCAAAACGAGGCGGATTTCCGGGCGGCGGAATGCCGGGCAATATGAGTAATCTGATGAAGCAGGCGCAGAGAATGCAGCGTCAGATGGAGGAGAGTCAGAAAGAGCTTGAGACAAAGGAGTTTACGGCCAAGGCAGGCGGCGGAGCGGTGGAAGTTACCGTGACGGGTAAGCGCGAGGTGACAAAGGTGAAGCTTTCCGGGGAGGTAGTGGATCCGGACGATATTGAAATGCTTGAGGATCTGGTGATGGCGGCGGCTAATGAGGCGCTGCGCATGGCGGAGGAGGCTAATTCCGAAGCGATGAATAAGATGACCGGCGGGCTGGGTCTTGGCGGAGGTCTGCCCTTTTAAATAGCCGTGCAGATGAGTCAAAGTCCTGACGAAAGGTTGAAATTCTTTTAAATATGGAACTTTACAGCGGACATATCAATAAATTGATAGAGGAGTTGGCGGGGCTGCCGGGGATCGGACATAAATCGGCGCAGCGCCTTGCTTTTCACCTGATTAATATGCCACAGTCGCGGGTGGAACGTCTTGCGAGGACGATTGTGGAGGCCAAAGAAAATGTCCGTTACTGTCAGGAGTGTTTTACTCTGACGGACAAGGAGATTTGCCCGGTCTGCGCGAATACACGCAGAGATCACAGTGTCATTATGGTGGTGGAGAACGCGAGAGATCTGGCGGCTTATGAAAAAACGGGAAAATATACGGGCGTTTATCATGTGCTGCACGGCGCGATATCTCCCATGCTGGGAATCGGACCGGGAGATATCAGACTCAAGGAGCTGATGAAACGGCTGGAGGGCGACGTTACAGAGGTGATTATTGCGACCAATTCCAGTCTGGAGGGCGAGACTACGGCGATGTATATCAGCAAGCTGATCAAGCCTACGGGCATTAAGGTAACCAGAATAGCCAGCGGTGTGCCGGTGGGAGGCGATCTGGAGTATATCGACGAAGTGACGCTTTTGCGGGCGCTGGAGGGCCGGGTGGAGCTGTGACGCTTTTTGGCGGCCGGAACAATAGATAAAGGAGGGTGAGGGAAGTGGGGATTGTAAAAGAGAAATTCGGGACAACGAAGTCGGGTGAGGAGATTTATCTGTTTACCCTGAAAAATAAAAACGGTCTGGAGGCAAAGATCACGAATTTTGGAGCAGCGGTGGTGAGCCTTATGGTACCGGATAAAAAGGGAGAGTTTGCGGATGTGGTTTTGGGATTTGACAAA
The DNA here is from genome assembly GCA_949051815.1 of uncultured Lachnospiraceae bacterium. Classification (GTDB taxonomy): domain Bacteria; phylum Bacillota; class Clostridia; order Lachnospirales; family Lachnospiraceae; genus UBA3282. The sequence continues at coordinate 4,529 of CARQVR010000030.1, read as the reverse complement.
GCGGAAGATTATTTTTCCAATCCCAGTTTTTTTGGTGTGACCATAGGGCCTAACGCGAACCGCGTCGGCGGTGCAGCCTTTACGTTAAACGGAAAAGAGTATCATCTGCCGGTGAACGACGGGCCGAACAACCTGCACAGCGATATGGATGGCGGTTATCAGAAAGGCCTTTGGGTGTCTGAGGAGGACGGAGACAGCCTGAAACTTACGATTGAGGGGAAAGACGGCGATCTGGGTTTTCCGGGCAATAAAAAGATTACCATGACTTATACGCTTACGGATGATAATGAGCTGAAACTTAAATATCATGCGACTTCCGATATGGAAACGCTGCTCAATCTGACGAATCATACCTACTTTAATCTGGCGGGGCACGACTCCGGCAGTATAGAGGGACAATTTCTGCGCCTGCATGCCGCTAATTTTACGCCGGTGCTTCCGGGAGCGATCCCCACAGGAGAGATTGCGCCGGTGGCAGGTACGCCTTTGGACTTTACAGAAAGGAAGCGGATCGGCGCGGAGATCAGTGCGGATTACGAACAGCTTAAACTGGTGCAGGGTTATGACCATAACTTTGTGATCGACGGAGCCGATGGTACTATGCGGGAGGCCGCGGAAGCCGATGACGCGGAGAGCGGACGCAGAATGAAAGTGTTTACCAATCTGCCGGGTATGCAGTTCTACGCCGGAAATTGTATCGCAGAGCAGAGCGGAAAGGGCGGTGTACGATACGTGCCCCGCACGGGATTCTGTCTGGAAACCCATTATTTCCCCGACAACATCCATCATTCCAATTTCCCGCAGGCTGTGTTCGGGCCGGGAAAGGATTATGAAGCGGAGACGATTTACCAGTTTGTTTAAAATCGGGTGCGCATTCCGGACCTGATATTGGCTGAAATAAAAACAGATAAAAAACAGAAGATTAAATGCCGTCATGTAGCATACGTGGCGGCATTTGTGCTTATATATTGAGCGCTTCCGGCCTGTTTATATGCGGCGGAGAGCGAATTTATGCATACATGCAAGCTATCCTGTCAGTTGCCGCGCTTTACGCCATCTTTCGCGGGGAAGATATGGTATACTCGCCACAAAAGAAGACAAATAACAGGCGCAGGGGGAAAAGATGGAATCCGGGTCGGCAGTTGTTGGGAGAGAAGAGAGAAAGAAAAAGTATCATATTTATGTGGAAGAATATGTCCTGTCCTATTTAAGACGTGAGGCGGACTCGCTGGAACTGTCCGAGATTTATTTCTACGGATCCCGTCAGGAGAACGGCAGGAAGCTGTATGTTTACGGAGCGGGGCGCGATAAAGAGATCCCGGCATTTGCGGCATATGAGCCGATTCCCGAACTGGTGTGCCGCCTTACGCAGGCAGGACCGGTTTTTCTCGTGCGTGAACCGGACGGCGAATGCAGGACAACCGGTTTTCAGATTTTTTATGATAATAATGAGGCGATGCAGAATTACCTCTTGGAATGGACAGGCAGTGCGGGAAAGAAACGGATGGCGGAAAAAAGCGATGAACAGGAGAGGCTGTCTGTTCCGGCGCTGTTTCCGAAGGAAGAGAAAAAACGCACGGCGCATGGGGCTATGTCCGTGCAGCTATGTCTGATTCTGGTGGTGCTTGTGGCGATAGTCATAACTTCTACCGATAGTTATGATAAGATGGAAGAACTGAACCGGTCGGCGAAGGAGGTTTTCTTTGCCATAGAAAATCAGGAGGCAGGAGAGACGGTTCAGGATGCGGACGCCGATGGCGCGGAGGATCTGGCGAGGGAGTCGGCAGGTGATAAGGAGATTCTGATTGAGAGAGAGACCGGTGCACCCGGAAAGGAACAGCAGGGTGACGAGGCGACAAAAGAGCCGGAGGCCGATGGGAGAGCGGAAGAACGGATGGAAGATGGAGATTCCGGAGAGACGGAGAAAGAGAGTGCGCAAGATACGGATCCCGGAGAGAAACCGCCCGCAGGTGAGGAGGGACAGACAGAGGGGGTCTTGAAATCCGTACAGGGCAATTCCGGTGAAACGGGCGATCAGAATTTCGGGCAGGAATCCGGATCGGATAAGGCAGAAGACGCAGACGACACACAGCAGAAGGAGCAGGTTTCTTCTGACGTAGCCGGGGATGAGAAGGAAGAGGAGAACGAGCCGGAGGAACAGAGCGAAGAGGAAAATGAGGAAGCGCTTTCCAGAAGCATAACCAGATATTACGAGGTGGAACAGGGGGACACGCTTTATACAATCAGCCAGAAAATTTATGGGAATAACTCCCGCGTAGAAAAAATTTGTGAACTGAACCAGATTTCGGATCCCGATAAAATCCGCTCAGGGCAAAGAATAATCCTGCCGTAGAAAAGTAAGTAAGGCTGTGGTATAATGTACGCGTTGGCAATGAGCGGTGCGAAGCCGCAGGACGGACAAGAGGCAGCTTGCTGACAAATGATCCGGAATGCGGCAACCGGAATTTAAGGATACGGCAGATGGCAAATATCAGAGAATATTTCAGAAAAAAAGAGAAGCGGGATAAGGAACAGAAGCCGCCCAGAATCAGCTATCGGGAAAAGATCAAGAGCCATAAATTTACCGTGTTTTACAGAGTGACTCTCGTACTGATGCTGCTTGCCGCTTTAGGCGCGGTAGCTTTTATACAATGGCAGAACAAGGTTTATACGGAGAGCGTGGAGCTTTCCAACGTGGAGATCAGGATTCCGTCCGATGCGCAGATGATGCCCTTTGCGTCACATCTTCTTACCTATAGTAAGGACGGAATAAGCTGCATGGACACCAAGGGCAATGCGGTGTGGAATCAGACCTTTGAAATGCAGAATCCCATGGTGGATATCAATCAGAACGTGGTGGCGGTCGGAGATTATAATGGCAGGCAGATTTACGTGATGAACACGGAATCCGTGCTGGGTAATATCACGACCAACCGGCCGGTACGTGACTTTTGCGTGTCTGCGGGCGGTGTGGTTGCGGCGGTACTGGATGACACAAATGTCACTTTAATTTGTCTGTATGATGCGAAGGGGAAGGAACTGGTACGCTTCCGGACGACGATGAAGGAAAGCGGCTATCCGGCGGAGGTATCTATTTCACCGAGCGGAGAGCTTGTGTGTGTTTCGTATCTGTATGTGGACAGCGGACATATGAAGTCCAGCGTGGCTTTTTATAACTTTGGCGCAGTGGGGCAGAACAATACGGACAATTATGTGAGCGGCTATGATTACATAGATACGGTGGTGCCGTTTGCGCGTTTCCTTGATAACCGCTCTCTCTTTGCGGTGTCCGACGACCGGATTATGTTTTTCGGCGGTGCGCAGAAGCCTGTCAGCATAGCGGAGAAACTGCTGGACGAAGAAGTGCGCGGTGTTTATTACGGCAGCGAGTATGTGGGGCTTGTCTTTAACAGCAGGGAGAGCGGCAGCAGATACCGGCTCGACGTGTACCACAAGTCGGGTAATTTTGTATGCTCCATTGAGTATGATATAGAATGCAGGGATGTTTTGTTCCATGAGGATCAGATAATCATTTATAATGAATCGGACTGTCAGATTTATAACAGCAAAGGGGCAGAGAAATACGCCGGAAAATTTAACAAGACGGCGTTGATGCTGATACCCCAGAGCGCGTCATACACCTATATGGTGGTAACGCCGGATTCCATTGATACGATAGAGTTGAGATAACTGCCAGATACAGGTCGAAGCGTGTACTGCCGGGACCGTGAGAACATGATGGATGTGTAAAATCCCGTGGTGACAGATCGCCTGAAAAGGATTTTGCATCAGGGCTGTGAAATATTGAACAGCTTCCAGTGGAGATAAATCAGGTTAAAATTGCGATGAAACAGGAATTGGTTATGTCTGCCTTTTTGGCGGTTGTGCTTTTGCTATTTATATGGAGAATGCGGGAAGGGTATGCCTGCGGCATGATGCAGGAAATTGTCAACCTTCTGTCGGGCGTGATTTCTCTGGCGTGTGTGGCGTTGGTTTTTCTTGCAGTTACCAGCGCTCTGAGCAAATCCACGCACATTCTGACGGCATGTATTATTGCGCTGGTTCTGCTTGGCATCCTTTTCAAACTGTGCCGTCTGGTCTTTGCACCGCTGCTGGCGGTCGGAAGTATTTCTATAGTAAGTGGTATTAACAAAGTATTGGGTGCGGTAATGGGCGCAGCAGAAGCTGTCCTGCTTGCATATTTTTCATACAAGGCGCTGGCTCATTTCGGAATTTATGTGCTTTGATTTCCTCAAAAAAAGGGTTTCAAAAAAAATTTCAAAAAAATTCCTAAAAACCCGTTGACATCCAATTATTCTTCTGCTATTATACAAAAGTCGCCTGCGGGAAATACTTGAAAGCAGGATGACACACAGAAGAATGCGAAGCATTCTGAAATGGTTTCGCGAGGCGAAACTGCGATGAATCCCGAAGGGATTTACCAGGAGGTCAGGTTCGGCGGACCAGCCTCAGGGCACCTTGACAAATAAACAGTAATGCAACCCTGAAAAGATTCCAAAGAGACGAAG
>CARQVR010000029.1 GCA_949051815.1 uncultured Lachnospiraceae bacterium | reverse complement strand
ATAAAAACGGAGCTGTTGCTCTGGTAGATCATTCATCTACTTTTGCAACAGCCCCGTTCTTTTTGATATCATTCTATTATGCTCATTTTGTATATCAGGAAATTTTACTTCGGCCCGTCTATCACCTGATACAGCCGCTCCAGCCTATCTTCACTGAGCGCCCTCGGCCCGCCAAGCTGCGCTGTCCGGTACAGAAGCTCCGCATAAAATTCCACAGATTCCATCTTCATATAAGCCGTCTGCAAATCCGCCGCCCATGTGAGCGCACCGTGGCTTTCCAGAAGGATCGCCTGATAGTCCGCCAGATAAGGCTCGATGGCATCCGGAATTTCCGCCGTGGAGGGCGTGCCGTAAGGCGCAAGGGGCACTTTCCCGAAATTGACGATCACCTCCGGCATAATGGGGCTGTCAAGCGCTCTTCCCATCACCGCAAAGCTGGTGGCAAAAATGGGATGCGCATGTACCACCGCCGTAATATCCGGCCGCTTTCTATATACCCGCAGATGCATTTTCACCTCGGAGGACGGCCCGAACCCTTCCGCCATTTCCAGCACGTTTCCCTCCATATCCAGTTTACAAAGCTGCTCCGGCTTCATAAAGCCCTTGGAAACACCTGTGGGCGTACAGATTATCGCATTCTCCGAAAGCCGCACTGAAATATTGCCGTCATTGGCCGCCACCATGCGCCGCCCGTACATCCTTCTCCCGATCTCGCAGATCTCTTCCCGAACCGCCTTTTCCTCCGGCATGATTTTCCTCCGTCCTGAAACAATCACTCTTCCCGCCTGCATACATCCGCCTGTCAGATTTCCCTTCCGTCTGCCTGCGGACTGTGCTTTTTGCCGCTAAAATACCCCTGAAATAAAAATTTCGATACCAATCGCTATTAAGATAACACCGCCTAACACCGCCGCCCTGCCGGAAAGCGCCGTCCCGAACTTTTTACCGATGCTAAGCCCTGTCAGACTGATCACAAATGTGACCGCTGAAATAATACATGCGCACACGAACGCCATCATAAACCCATATTCCGCAATCGTAAAGCCGACCGACAAAGCGTCTATCGAAGTGGCGACACCCTGCACCAGGAGCGCAGCCAGACCCAATCGGATCTTTGTCTCCTCTTCCCCGCTGTTTTTCATGCCGTCCCGCAGCATCTTGCCGCCGATATATAATAGCAGAACGAGCGCAATCCACGGTATGCATTTGCTGAATACCGTAAAATACCGGATCAGCGTATGGACGCATATCCATCCGATCAATGGCATGACTGCCTGAAAAACGGCAAATATGCCTGCCACGCCGCACATTTTTTTCCGTCTCATGTCCGGCTCGTTCAATCCGTTAGCCATAGAAACCGAAAAGGCATCCATGGCGAGTCCGACGCCGAGAAGTGCGCTTTTTATAAAAAATACCAGACTCCACTCCATCTTCCGTTCCTATACCGCCGCAGTAGCCTCCCCCAGCCACGTAAGCTCCTCTCCCGTAAAATAAGGCGCAAGCGTCTCGTACACCTTTGTATGGTAATCATTTAACAGACTGATTTCCCGCGGTGTCATCAGACTTACATCAATGGCATCCCTGTCAAAGGGAACCATGGTGAGCGGCTCCAGATACATAAACTGCCCGTAATTGGTCTTCTCTCCCTTCCTGACAAGCACCAGGTTCTCATGCCGGATGCCAAACTGCCCTGCCAGATACAGCCCCGGTTCATTGGAGAGCACCATTCCCTCCTCCAGAGGTACACAGGCCGTCCCGCCGTCCATACGCCAGCGGAAGCTCTGGGGGCCTTCATGCACACTCAAAAGATATCCCACACCATGGCCCGTACCGTGGTTATAGTCCAGCCCCTCCTCCCAGAGCGGCTGTCTCGCCAGCACATCCAGATTTTGTCCGCAGGCGCCCTCCAAAAACTTCGCAGCACCCAGACGCAAGTGTCCTTTCAGTACCAGCGTGTAAGCTCTTTTCTCCCGCGCCGTCAATTCTCCCAGCGCAATCGTGCGGGTAATGTCCGTGGTGCCTTCGCTGTATTGCCCGCCCGTATCGGCAAGGCAGAAGCTCTTCGGCCGCATCGCCACATCCGTCTCCGGAGTCGCCTCGTAGTGCACGATGGCTCCATGGGGGCCGTAGGCCATAATCGGATCAAAACTTGGCCCCAGATATCCTTCCGTCTGCGCCCGAAATTCTTCCAGCCTGGAAGCCGCACTGATCTCCGTGATCTCCTCCCCGCCCACATGGGATTTCAGCCAGTAAATAAACCGTGTTACCGCCACCCCGTCCTTCACATGAACCGAGCGCATACGGGTGATCTCCCGCTCTGTCTTCACTGCCTTTAACAGGCCGATGGGGCTGGGTTTGTCGATCTTTTCCACGCCTTTGGAAATCAGCCTTAACAGCCGGTAGCTGACTCTCTTTTTATCCACAAGGATTCTCTGTCCCGCAGGCAGGGACGCCGTCATATCCTCTATGCTCTCGTAGGGCAGGAGGGTTACCCCCGCCTTCGCCAGTTCGCCGCATATCGTTTCGGAAAAAGCGCTCTTCTGTGCGCACAGCAGGGCACGTTTCTTCGTAATCAGCATATAGGCGAGAAAAACGGGTGTGTGGCGCACATCGCCGCCACGCAGGTTTAAAAGCCACGCGGTTTCATCCAGCGCCGTCACCAGAAGGGCGTCCGCCCGCCCCTTCTCCATTTCCTGCCGCACCTTCTCAAGTTTTTCCTCTCTGGAAAGACCTGCATAGGATATTCCCAGCTCCCACACAGGTTCCGCCGACATGGGCGGCCGGTCCTCCCAGATCTTGTCAACCAGATCCCTTTTCCCGTAAAAAGTAACCTGCTTCGCCGCCGTCTTCTCCTTGAGTTCCTCCACAAAAGCGCCCGTCACGGTCCGTCCGTCGAACCCGACTACCGCTCCCCTTCCCAGATGCTCTCCCAGAAACTCCGGAAGCGTCAAAACCTCCGGCTGTCCGCTCTTCATCAGCTCAATGCCGCTGCCCGCAAGCTGTTCTTCCGCCTGCAGAAAATATCTGCCGTCCGTCCACAGCAAAGCCCTGTCCTGCATCACCAGAAGCGTACCCGCAGACCCCGTAAATCCGGACAGATATTCCCGCGCCTTAAAGTAATCACCCACATACTCGGAGCAGTGAAAATCCTCCGTGGGAACAATGTACGCCGAAAGATTTCTTTTCCGCATCTCCCCCCGAAGCGCCTGCAGTTTTTCTATCGTATTCATACCCACCTCATTTCCGCGCCTTTCACCGCGCATAATTTTTACCCTTATACTTATTTCTGCCCCGTTCCCGGCACCACCGCATAAAACGCAATCACCTCGTCACTCTCATTGCGCAGACTGTGACTGTGCCCATTCGGGCAGTAATGACAGCTCCCGGCAGGCAGAACTTCCCTTTCACCATCGCTTATAACCACACCCGTCCCCTGTAGCATAAAAACAATTTCACTGTCCGTCTCGTGGGTATGCAGACCGATACTTGCCCCGGGTTCCAGGGACGCCCGCATGATTTTACATGCCTCGTCCGCGTACATGCGCGTCTTAAACTGCTTCTCCCCGCCTTTAAAATTGGGGAGCACCTGCTCTTCCATCGCGTCAAAATTTATAATCATACGATTTCATACCTCCTGCATCTTTTCTCTTCTCTTTACTATACTATCCCGCCTGTGGAAACGCAAGCCAAAAAGCCACAAAACAGGCCTTCAGGCACTGGTTCCGGCATCCCGGATTCCATGTTTGACAAAAGAAGAACACCGTGCTAGAATAAGTCTGTCTTTTGAAGAGAGAGGTGAAAGGATGAAGAAATAATCTGCTTTTGATTGCATGAATGTTTTCAAGGTATGGAGATTCGGTTCCATACTGTTTTCGTGCCGCCAGAAGTGGATTATGTTCTCACCGCCTCTCTTTTTGTGTGCACTGTTTTGATGCGTTTCCATGTGCCACACTTCCCATAGAAGCGGTTACGCGTGTAAGAGAACTTTCCGGCGGCGGAGGGTTCTTTTTTCGTTGCACGGAAAATCCGGCAGCCGGGACACACCTCCGCGTCTGACGGCGATCTGTGAAAGGAGAGATGTGTATGTCGCAAATACTTGTAAACAATCTGACATTTTCCTATGAGGGGAGCTTTGACAATATCTTTGAAAACGCCTCCTTTTCCATCGACACCGACTGGAAACTGGGATTTATCGGCAGAAACGGAAAGGGAAAAACGACTTTTCTGCGCCTGCTGACAGGAAATTATGCTTACCGTGGAAACATAAACGCGTCTGTCGCTTTTGATTACTTCCCCTACGCTGTCACCAGGGCGCAGCGAACGCTCCCGGCATCCGCCTTCCTTGAAGAGCTGAAATCGGGATGCGAGGAGTGGCGGGTGATCTGTGAATTGGCGCAGCTAAACGAAGACGCGGATATCCTTTACCGCCCTTTTCAAACCTTAAGCTTCGGAGAACAGACCAAGATTCTGCTGGCCGTCTTATTCTCCGGTGAAAATGACTTCCTGCTGATCGATGAGCCGACAAACCATCTGGATCAGAACGCCAGAGAAACCGTTAAAAATTATCTGACCGGCAAGAAGGGCTTTATTCTTGTGTCCCATGACAGGGATCTGTTAGACGCCTGCACCGATCACGTCCTTGTATTAAACAGACAGACCATTGAAGTGCAAAGCGGTAATTTCAGCATCTGGTGGGAAAATAAGCAGAGAAAAGACCAGTTTGTGATCGCAGAAAATGAGAAACACATGAAGGAGATCGGAAAACTAAAGCAGGCAGCCAGACGCACCGCCGCGTGGGCCGACAAAAACGAAGCCACCAAGATCGGCTATGACCCTGTCAAAGAACATGACCGCAGCATGGGCACAAGAGCTTATATCGGCGCCAAAACCAAGAAAATGCAGAGCCGGGTGACTCAGATGAAACAGCGGATAGACAGGGAGATTGAGGAGAAGGAAGGACTTTTGCAGGATCTGGAAAAAACGGTGGATTTAAGACTTGCACCGCTCTCCCACCACAAGGAAAGGCTTGTACAGCTACGGGACTACAGCCTGCAATACGAAGATGCGCAGACGCCTGTCTTTACAGGGGTAACCTTTGAGATCCGGCGCGGGGACAGGATCGCTCTGCACGGGGAAAACGGGTGCGGGAAATCAACTCTTATAAAAGTGATTCTGCAAAGAGCCGGATTTAAAAATTTTCCTGTGAAGTTCTCAGAAGACGGACTCTGTGAAACCGCTTCCGGACTTGTAATCTCCTATGTCAGTCAGGACACTTCCGGTCTGGCGGGCAGCATTGCCGACTTCTGTAAAAAGAAAAATCTGGATCAGAGCCTGTTCTGCTCCATTTTAAGACAACTCGACTTTGAGCGCGTGCAGTTTATGAAAAACATGGAGGACTACTCGGAAGGACAGAAAAAAAAGACGCTGCTGGCAGCAAGCCTGCTGACACCGGCCCACCTTTATATCTGGGACGAACCGTTAAACTATATCGACGTTTTCTCCCGGATGCAGATAGAGAAGCTGCTTCTTAAGTATGAGCCGACACTTCTTTTTGTGGAGCACGATGTGCGGTTTCGGGAGACGGTGGCTACAGAGGTGGTCACACTTCCCGCCCCGTCCCGCTGTCTTCTCCACTGATTTCAAAAAGAACAGCCTTCCCGGACTTCCATCCGTAAAGGCCGCGCCACCGCTTCGTGAAATGCAGACAGGGACGGTACGCCATGTACCGTCCCTTCTCATCTGTGAAGTAAACGTGATAAAAACAAACCTGCCTTCCCGTTTTCCGGTGATGCAGACAGTATGTACCTGAATCAATGAAACCATCATAATCTCACGTCAAACGGCACATACCCTTCCGGTGTCCTCAGCTCCTCCGCCAGCGTCTCCGGAACCGCCTCCGCAGCGGCCGCCTCTTCCGCAAGCTCCTCCGTTGATTCCTGCACGGCTCCATCCACCATTTCCCCGATGGTCTCCTCTGTCAGTTCCTCGACCACTTCCTCGATTTCTTCCATGATCTCTCCGAGTTCGCCGGTATCCTCTGTGCCCAGCGCTTCCTCGACAAGCTCTTCCAGACGTTCCTCCGGAGTCTTTGGCTCCATCTTGTCTACCGCCTCCGCGATCTGCTCTCCGCGTTCCGTGGACTCATCCAGAATATGGAACATCTGCTCCTGATTGTAAGCCGCCTTAATTGACGTAATCTGATCCTCATATGACTGGAACATTTTCAGCTTTTCGGCAATCTCTTCCACGCTCTCGCAGGAGACGTTTTTCAGATTTTCTTTCTGCTTCTCAAAAAATTCCACCTGCTTCTGTGTCTCTTCCTGACGCTCCATTCTATCCTGCGTACTCTTTAACATTCCGCCGGCATTCATCCTGCGCAAAATACCGCTTGTCACATCCCATGAAATATTCATAAACGCCAACCGCCTTTCTGTCTTATATGACCGCGTATCCATTTCCCTGTGCTGTTATTTATTTCGGTATGCAGAACCTGTTTCTAAAGTCGCTTTGTCATCAATCACCCTTTTTTTGTCACAGATGGAAAAACCTGCAGGACTCAACCAACGGTTTGTGTACAAAAACACCTCTCTGGTATATGATGTAACAGACAGATCACACTTCAAAACAGAGGAGAATGCAAATGGACCAGACAAAAATCGGGCGTTTCATCGCCCAACGCCGCAAGGACAAAGAACTAACGCAGGCGCAGCTTGCCGAAAAGCTGGGTATTACAGACCGGGCCGTCTCCAAATGGGAAACCGGAAAAAGTATGCCTGACTCTTCTATCATGTTAGAGCTTTGCGAAATATTAGGCATCACTGTCAACGAATTGTTAAGCGGGGAGGTTATCACAATGGAAAACTATGAAAAAGCAGCGGACGCAAACCTGATCGCACTGAAAAGAAAAGACGAAAATAATATGACCAAAAATGAAATCATCGCTATCCTTTTTTCCATGGCACTTTTGACCGGCATGATGGTATGCCTGATCTGCAACATCGCCATATCCGGCGCCCTGACCTGGTCATTGATTCCGATCAGCTCCATCATCTACGCATGGGTGGTTTCTTTCCCTTCCATTATTTTAGGAAAAAAGGGCATCCTCGCAAGTCTGGTGTCACTGAGCGCGTTTACCGTTCCCTACCTGTTTGTGTTAAGTCGCCTGACCGGAGTGACCGGCGTCTTTTCCATCGGGACGGCAGTCGCTTTCGTCTCCATCTTATTTTTGTGGATCATCGCTATACTTTGCCGGCGCATCGGAAAAGCCGGAAAATTTACAATCGCGGGAATCATTTTCTTATCCGCAATTCCGCTTGTGTTTGCCATCAACGCCGTGCTGGCAGGAATGATCTCCGATCCTTTCTTCGACGTGTGGGACATGCTGGCCGTTTCTATTCTTCTGATCCTTGCATCCGGATGTCTGATCTGTGGGTATGCAAGGAAAAAGGGATTGTTGAAATAAAGACAATACAAAAATTATTTGACATACTTTATGTAATTTCATATAATACTATCAGAGACGGAGTCATCCGCCATCGAAAATATTGTTCGCACACCGTCTGCGACTCATAAGTGTACGGCTCGAAAATATTGTTCGCTTACCGGAAGCGTCTAATAAATGTCCGGCTTGAAAATTCCAGCCTTATCGCGCATGTGATAAGGCTATTTTTTAATAGGAGAAATAATATGAACTATAAGGAAGGATATGTTTATCATATTAAAGACGAATACTTCAAAAAAGTAAATGATCCAAACCTTATGCAAAATAAAGAAAACGGCAATTACCGCCCAACATTCTATTGTATGCGCGACCAAAAAACCTCCCTGCTCTGGCTGGTTCCGCTCAGTAGCCGTGTTGAGAAATATCTTTCCATTTATGAAAAGCAGCAGAAAAAATATGGTAACTGCCTGACTATTGTTATGGGAGAATACGACGGAAAACCAGCTGCATTTCTTCTGCAAAATATGTTCCCTATTACAGAAAAATATCTTGACCACATGCATACCCGAAATAATAACCCTGTTCCTGTGAAGTTCTCAATACAATCCGAGGTACGAACAAAAATGAAACGAATATTACAGCTTCACGCACGTGGAAAGAAAATCGTCTTCTCTGATATCTCGAAGCTTCAAACTCTCATGCTGAATGAATCTGCACCCATGAATGAATGATCCCTGTCTATTGAGTAATTTTCCTACTAAAATAATAAAAAAGATGTCACAAAAGTTCCACAGCGTTGTCTAATGATATAGGAGGTAAAATTTATGGACAAAAATACAGAAGAATTATTTGCCCTGGTCGACAAGGCGACCGCCGGAGACAGGGAAGCGCTGGAAACCGTTATCCTGAATGTGCAGGATCTGGTCTTTAACCTGTCCCTGCGTATGCTCGGCACCTTTGCCGACGCGGAGGACGCGACGCAGGATATCCTGTTAAAGGTCATCACCCACTTGTCCTCCTTCAACAAGGAGAGCGCCTTTTCGACGTGGGTGTTCCGCATTGCGGTGAACCATCTGAAAAACTACAAAAAGCATATGTTTGCCCAGCGTCCGTTAAGTTTTGAATTTTACGGGGAAGATATCAAAAACGGTAACATCCATGATGTGCCTGACTTAACGCAGAACGTGGAAAAGGCGCTTCTGGCAGAGGAGCTGAAACTGTCCTGCACCAATGTGATGCTGCAATGTCTCGATACGGACAGCCGCTGCATCTTTGTGCTCGGGACAATGTTCCATGCAGACAGCCGCATAGCCGGTGAAATTTTAGGGATGACGCCGGAAGCATACCGGCAGCGGCTCTCACGGGTGCGCAAAAAGATGGCTGATTTCTTAAGCGAATACTGCGGCGAATATGGAAACGGGACATGCCGGTGCCTGGGCCGGATCAACTATGCGATCCAAAACCACAGGATCCATCCGTCCCATCAGGATTTCGCCGCCGCAGAGGAGATCGGGAGACAGACCATGCTTGACGTGAAGGAGGCCATGGAAGAGATCGACGATCTCGCCCAGAATTTCTCCTTTGCCAGACTCTATGCGACCCCGGAGCAGACCAGACAGTTTATCAGGGATTTTCTGAACTCTACTTCTCTATCGGTCGTAAAAAACGCATAACCTGAAAATGACGCACGCGAAAAAAGTTCTGGCACAGAAGAAGCATGAAAGTTCACCCTGTAATGTGAGAAAGCATCTTTTGCGTTTTATCTGTGTCAGGCAGGAATGGGAGGAAATGATGAACACAGAACTGATCTTCAAATACTTATCCGACTTAAAGGAAAACAACAACCGGGAATGGTATCATCAGCATAAGACAGAGTATAAGGACGCAAACGCGCAGTTTGAAGAGCTGGTACAGGAACTGATTCTGGCAATCGGAAAAACAGACAGCAGGATCCTCCGGAATGTGCCAAAGGAGCTTACCTTTAAACTGGTGCGGGATACCCGTTTCAGCCACGACAAATCACCGTACAATCCCGCCTTCCGCGCCCATATCGGCGCCATGGGAAAACTCCCTGTCCCTGTGGGCTATTATCTGATGATAAAGCCAGGCGATGAATCTTTTCTGGGCGGCGGACTTTTTGCCGATATGTTCAAGGACGCCACTACCATGGTGAGGGACTATATCGCGAAGCATCCCGATGCGTGGGAAGAAATCATTCATGCGGACACCTTTACCAGATATTTTACGGTACAGGGAACGGCTCTCAAAAATGTGCCGTCCGGGTATGACAAAGAACACCCGCAGGCCGAATACCTGAAATATAAGAGCTGGTATCTGGAATATCCGGTCAAAGACCAGGAACTGCTGGATATCGGAACATTCCTGCCAAAAATGGTAGAAATTTTTGAGGCGATGAAACCTTTCAACGATTATCTGAACCGCGCCCTCGCGGATTTCAGAATGCCGGCACGATAACGCCGGCATTCTTTTCATCTTCATTCCAATATTTCTATTCGCAGCCGGCATTCTCTGTCACAATTAGTCTGATCCGCCTAAATTGTCCCTATACCAGTCTTTTCCTCGACAAACGTCAAAATCTATATTATAATTAGAATAATTCTAATTTTTGATTGATGTCTTTGTCAACATAAAAACTGCAAAGGAGGAAATTGCAATGATCTACAAATGCAGCATCTGCGGGTATGAATACGATGAGGAAAAAGAAGGAAAACCCTTTTCAGAGCTGACAGAATGTCCCATCTGTAAACAGCCGCCGGAGAAATTCAACGCGCTGGAATCCGAAAAACCCGCTGCCGCCTGTGCGGCGCCGGAAAATGGCGCAGCTTGCCAAAATGCCGGAAATCCGGACCTGAGCTATCCGCAGGAGACGAGAAAAACGGACAGCGATTACCGTTATATGAAAGAGATTCACGAGATGGCCGTCTCCGGGAAATCTGCGATAGAGGCCATGGGCACACAGATGAAAATGCCATGCTGGGACGACGTGCTGATTCTGGGCGCGCAGTTAAATCCGATGCCCTTAAATGAGCATGACGAGGTGTCCTTACAGACCGTGATCGGAAAGCGCGCGAAAAAACCGATGACGCTCGCGATGCCGGTCTATATCTCCCACATGTCCTTCGGCGCCCTCTCCCGGGAGACCAAAATCGCGATGGCAAAGGGAAGCGCTGCCGTGGAAACGGCGATGTGCAGCGGGGAAGGCGGCATTCTCCCGGAAGAAAAAGCGGCTGCCTGCAAATACATATTTGAGTATGTCCCGAACCGGTACAGCGTTACCGACGAAAACCTCAAAACATCCGACGCCATTGAAATCAAGATCGGACAGGGAACGAAGCCTGGTATGGGCGGCCATCTGCCGGGCGGCAAGGTAACCCCTGAAATCGCAAAAATACGAAACAAACCGCTCGGGGAGGACGTCATCAGCCCTTCCAGATTCTCGGAAATAGACAGCGCGGACGACTTAAAGAAGCTGGTGGAAGAACTGCGCACAAGAAGCGAAGGACGTCCGGTCGGTATCAAAATCGCCGCCGGCCGGATTGAGAAAGATCTGGAATTTTGCGTTTACGCCGGACCCGATTTTATCACCATAGACGGCAGAGGCGGCGCGACAGGTGCGTCTCCCGCCATCATCCGTGACTCCACAAGCGTACCGACCCTCTATGCCCTTTACCGTGCCAGAAAATATCTGGACGCCGTCGGTTCGGACATTGATCTGGTCATCACCGGAGGACTGCGCGTGTCCTCTGATTTTGCCAAAGCAATCGCCATGGGCGCGGACGCCGTTGCCGTGGCCTCTGCGGCTATGGTGGCTGCTGCCTGCCAGCAGTACCGTATCTGCGGCAGCGGCATGTGTCCGGTTGGTGTGGCGACGCAGGATGAAAAACTGCGGGAAAGACTGCACATTGACGCCGCCGCCAAGCGGGTGGAAAATTACCTGCGGTGTTCCGCCGAAGAATTAAAAACCTTTGCCCGCATAACCGGCAATACAGACATTCACGGATTATCCGTGGATGACCTGTGTACCATCAGCCGGGAAATCTCGGAGCATACCAATATTCCCCACGCGGGGGAAGCACGGTAGTGCCTGCTTCCCTCTTTTAGATCGTCACCAGTTCATACTGGTCCGTCCCCAGACCGATCTTCACCGCATGGGCGATACAGGACTTCCATTCCGTGTCCGGATGGGTCATGAAGAAGTGGTCATGTCCTTCCTCATTGCCGTGCTTGTGCAGATTTTCACCGAGCACACTCTCCTCCACCGGAGCCATCTTATTGCACAGATCGGCACATGCCTGGTCTAACGCTACCGGGTCAAAAGATGCCAGCATTCCCACATTAGGAATGATCGGAATATCGTTTTCCGCATGACAGTCGCAGTTGGGCGACACGTCGCAGATCAGGGAAACATGGAAGCACGGTTTGTCTTTGCAGACTGCCCACGCATACTCCGCCATCTTGTAATTTAACATGGCGATGGAATCCTCAAAACTTGCGGAAATCGCATCCTTCGGGCAAACCGCAAGGCACCGCCCGCATCCCACGCATTTGTCATGGTCGATATGCGCCTTGCCATTTTCAATCACAGGCGCGCCGTGTGCACAGATTCTGTCGCATGCGCCGCATCCCACACAGAGGGACGGATCCACTTCCGGCTTCCCGTCACAGTGCTGCTCCATCTTACCCGCTCTGGAGCCGCAGCCCATACCGATGTTTTTCAGTGCGCCGCCGAAACCGGCCATCTCATGCCCTTTGAAATGGGTCAGGGAAATGAACACATCCGCATCCATAACCGCGTGGCCGATCTTTGCCTCCTTCACATACTCCCCGTCGATGGGCACAAGCGTCTCGTCCGTCCCTTTCAGACCGTCGCCGATAATCACATGGCATCCTGTCTGATAAGGGGAAAAGCCGTTCACATAGGCTGTTTCCAGATGATCCAGCGCATTTTTCCTGCTGCCCACATAGAGGGTATTGCAGTCTGTCAGATAAGGCTTGCCGCCCAGTTCCTTCACATAGTCCGCCACCACTCTCGCATAGTTCGGACGCAGAAACGCCAGATTTCCGTACTCTCCGAAATGGATCTTAATGGCGGTGTACTTATCCTGAAAATCAATGTTCTCAAAACCCGCCGTCTTCATCAGGCGGTGGAGCTTCTGCAATAAATTTTCGTGCTCCGTCGCCTTAAAGGATGTAAAATATACTTTTGCCTGTTCCATATAAATCAGTGCCTCCTCTTCTTTTCTACCGTTTAGCCAAACCTTTTAAAACGTTCAATCATTATCGCATACTGCTCTTTGATTTTCAAGTACAACCCGATGGTATTTTCCTTTTCTTTCTCAAATTCCGTGATAATGCTGTCGTAATTCTTTTCAAGTGTTGCCACCACATTGCGGTTAATCTTGCCTTTGTCCGCATCGGAGTTCATGATATCAAGAATTTTTTCCTTGCTGAAAGCCTCCTTGTAACTGCGCTTGCCGTATAGCGCGCTCAGGATATCCGCCACCGCAATGATCTGCTGGGGCAGGGTCAGATCCGCCGCGGAAAGTCCTTTGTGATAGCCTGTCCCGTCCAGTTTTTCGTGATGTCTGACCGCAATCTGCAGCACCGCCTCATCCACAACACCCTCCAGAATCATTTCCGTGATCCGTACATGGGCTTTCATCACTTTCATCTCATCGTCACTCAGCCGCCCCGTGGATTCCAGAATATGCAGGGGTATGGCAATCTTGCCGAGATCGTGCAGAAGCGCGCCGTAATGCAGATCGCGCAGATCCTTGCCGGAAACTCTCGCCAGCCTGCCAAGCTTCTCCGCAAAATTCACCGTTGCCAGCGTATGTATCACCGTATGTTCGCTTCTAAAATCAATGGTGTAGACAAGCATTTCCAAAAAGCCCTTTTTATACTGCTCGGAAAAAGCCCGTTTCGCCAGAAGCACATCCAGCTCCTCACGATACTTGCCGTTCACCAGATTTTCCGTGATCCCGTAGCACTTTTCCGCCTTCTGGAAAAGATCCATCGCCATGCCGGAAAATTTGATATTGCGGTACTTGGAAAAATAATCCGGCTCCAGTTTCTCCTCTTTCAGATGCAGAACCGTATCCATCTTATCCGCCAGATTCAAAAGCTCGGTCACATGCAGATAACGGCTCTGTATCATACTGTACCGGTTATAATCCAGATGATGATAAAGGACGATCTCCGCCCGGTCTCCAATAGGTGAAAGATATTTCAAAAAGAGAAAGCCATAAATGGAATGCGGCCATAGATTTTTCGTCTCAAAATCCGACACATTCTTGACATTGTCTTCCTTATACAGACCAATGTCGTGCAAAATACCGAGCATGGTGTAATCCACCAGTTCCTGCTCCGTATAATTCTGATCGGTGTAGGTATTTTCGTACTCCATCATCTTATATAAGATATATCCCGTGATCTCCCCGTGATGCATAATCTTATTGTTGATGATGCCGAGAGTTTTCCGGATGATTTCGTTGACGTCTTTGCTGCTGATAACGCTCATTTTTATTTACCCCTTCATACATATAAGGGTATTCTAACATTAATTTACAAATTTGTCCTCATTTTTCTTTGGCTTGTCTGAAATAAATCGCACAGAGGGTATAACAATAACTGTCAGCCTTCCGGCACCTCGTCGCGCCACTTGCACTTGCCAAACATACGTTCTTATGTTATGCTATGACTATAGTTGAGAAAACGACGAAACACAGACATGATGACCAATTGCAAAGGAAACAGGAAATGAGCCGTACCTATCTCTGTATCGATCTGAAATCTTTCTACGCCTCAGTGGAATGTGTGGAAAGAAACTTAGACCCCATGACCACGAATCTGGTCGTAGCTGACCCGGGCCGGACAGAAAAGACCATCTGCCTTGCCATCACCCCCGCCATGAAAGCGCTCGGCATTAAAAACCGCTGCCGCATATTCGAAATCCCGAAATCAGTGGAATATATCGTGGCGCCGCCCCGTATGCAGAAGTATGTGGACGTCTCCGCAGACATCTATGAAATTTATCTGAAATATATATCCAAAACGGACATCCACGTCTACTCCATCGACGAGGCATTCATGGATGTGACGGATTATCTTGCGCTCTACCGGCTCTCCGCCAGACAGCTCGGTTTTCAGATCATGCAGGATATCTATGAACAGACCGGCATCCGCGCTTCCTGCGGCGTCGGTTCCAACCTGTATCTGGCCAAAATCGCGCTGGATATCACCGCCAAACACGCCGACGACTTTATCGGCGAGCTCACGGAGGAAAGCTATCGGGAAACCCTCTGGACCCACAAGCCCCTCACGGATTTCTGGCGCGTCGGCGCGGGCACGGCCAGACGGCTTGATACCTTCGGCATCCGCACAATGGGCGATGTGGCAGGCGCAGACGAAGAACTGCTCTACAAACTGTTCGGTGTCGACGCAGAACTTCTGATCGACCACGCATGGGGCAGGGAACCTGTCACCATCGCCGATATTAAAAATTACCGTCCCCGCACCAACTGTCTCACCAGCGGTCAGGTGCTCGGCAGCGACTACCCCTTTGACAAGGGACTTTTAATCGTCAAGGAAATGATGGACCTTTTGTGTCTGGATCTGGTGGAAAAGAATCTGGTCACCCGTTCCGTCACACTCCACGTCGGCTACTCCAACCGCATGAATGCGCCGTCCGCCCACGGCACGGCTGACTTACAGACCGACACCAATTCAGACCGCATTCTGATTCCTGCGGTGACAGCTCTCTATGAAAAAATCGTGAATCCCGAGTGGTCTATCCACCGCGTTAACCTGACCTGCAACCATGTGCTGCCGGAGGAATACCACCAGTACAATTTCTTCATGGACGCTGAGGAGCTTGAAAAAAACCGCAAAGTGCAGAAAGCCGTCATCAGCATCAAGAATAAATTCGGCAAAGACGCTATTTTGAAAGGCATGAATTTACAGGAGGGCGCAACCACAAAGGAGCGCAATCACCAGATCGGAGGCCACAGGGCCGAGTGAGTCTTCTAAGCCGCTTCTTATACCGCCGGAAATGGGAGGAAAAATGACAAAAATACCGAAAACGAAAATGTCCACAGAAGACAGAGCCAAGCAGTTTATGCCCTTTGCTGCGCTGCGCGGACTGCCGGACGCCCTTGCAAAAAAGGAGAAAATTCTCGTCCCGAAAATCGAGCTTTCCCCGGAAATGGAGGAGGAGCTGGACATGCGGATGCATCAGCTCGCCAAAGGAAAAATGGCCACTGTCGTCTATTTCCAAAACGGAGAATACATTCAGATAACCGGTCTGGTCGCCCGTATCGACGAGACCAGCCGGTTATTACAGATCGTGAACACAAAGATCCGGTTTGCAGATATTTTGCAGGTGGAGGTGGAAGATGGACGTTAAGGAGGCGAATTGTTTGCACAGCCCCAGTCCTCCTTATATCTCAATCAGTGCATAACCGAGAAATAATTGATTAGAATTTCTTTGATATGATTATACCTTCTGGCATATGAATTTTCCACACGAATCAATTGCAGATTATGCTCTTCGCAGATCGCATTTTTCTTTTTATCTCTGTTCATAACAACGTCATTTTCAAAATGCTCTTTGCCGTCCAGCTCAATCGCCAGAATCGGCAGCTCTCTCTTTCCTAATTTTTCATAAACTACAAAATCAAAGCGTCCATTATAAAATAAATCATTATAGCTCTCGTTGCTCTGAAAGACATGCGCAATGGCAACCTCCTTATATATCGTATACCGACTCTGTGTCAGCCAGATATTTTCCAGCGCATGGGTCAGATTCTGTAAAAAAGCCTCCTCCGTCGCGCTGCTGAAAGGCTTTACCCCCAAAGCTCTGGACGCCGCCTGCTTCGGCGTCACCTTGGATGTCCCGTTAGACCACACATATTGCGCAAGCTCATATAAATCGTCATCCCCCTCCTTCTGATGGAGACGCTCCAGATTCTTTTTACTGGATAGTACGATTAGTTTGTCTTTCGCTCTGGAAGTCGCCACATTAATCAATTCCTTGTTATTCTTCAGCCATTCATATGTACCAGCCTGTGTCTGATCTGTAATCGCTGTAGAAAACAAAATCACATCCTTTTCGTCTCCCTGAAAAGCATGAACGGTTCCGCAACTTACATTCTTTACTCTGGCGCGTTCCAGCTCCTCTTCAATCAATTTTTTCTGATTTACAAAAGGTGTAATGACACCTATATTTTTATCACGGTTAGACAATGCATATTTCACAATCATACAAGCCTCAGCAGGTGCTGTATTTTTATAGTCCGAAAATGCCTCCTGCATATCTACATAGAGCAGCGGCTGCGCCTCCTTGCTTTCTGAGAGAATGTTTAAACGAGAATGATAATATTTACGATTGTTAAACTCAATAATGCTCCTATGGCAGCGATAGTGATTGTGCAAAAGCGTTTCGTCGCTGACCGCATCACAGGCAAGAAACGTTTTGTAAATAGAGTTTTTGCGGTAATCATATTCATCTGTAACTTTATAACGCTTTTTCAATTTTTCATTCGTGATCTCGTCCAGCAAGATAACCGGATTAAGCTGCTGTGGGTCACCCACCAGCATCAGGCTCTCTCCACGCACGATCGGCACAAGAGAGACTGCGACATTGCACTGACTCGCTTCATCCATGATTACCATATCAAACATCGGCGTCGGCTCTCCAAGACGATGCGCAGAAATGCAGGTTGTGACAATAACCGGAAATATTTTTTGAAGCCTGCTAATGTTCTCTTTCTGACCAAGGTATTTGGTAAAGGCCTCAAGCTGTTTTTCTCCTTCCTCCATCTCCAGTATTTCTCTGAGCTGTGCATTTCTGGGCGCGCCGATTTTCTTTATATATCCAGCAGAAGTATAATAGAGGTATTCCTTCAACGTCTCAATATCTTTATCCAAAAGTGAGATCGCCTCTTCCTCCGATACCTCCCCCGTTGCTTTCATTCTATTTCTAATCTGCTCCTGCTGTCTGATTCTCAAGTCTTCCTCAAAAGACATCATCTCAAAAGAGATTCCCCTTTTCTTTTCATACTCAAGTACTCTGTCAATCGTTTCCTTGCGTTCCTTTAAATCCAGTAAATCTTCGTAGCGCTTTAACATTTCTGACAAGCGCTTCGCACGATTTTTACGGTCATCTTTATTGCGGTCAAGCGTCCGTTCAAAAACCTTTATATTCTTTACCTCCTCGTAAAGCTTATTCATGGTGATAAGCGCTTCTTTCACCTTCTCATTATTTCCCAGCCGCAAAATAGGAAAGGGAATAGTTCTTCCTCGATATTTAATAGCAGACAACTTCTCGTACACGCCGTTGATCGGATGATTATTATACGACGCAAACAAGACTGTACGCTCGTTGAAAAACGCCGTCACAATGGTATTTATGATTGTATTTGTCTTTCCCGTTCCGGGCGGTCCCTGAATATACGCCACCGGATATTTCATAGCATTATGAATCGCAAGAAGCTGATCCATATTGATCCGCTGGTTAATCAAAGCAATCGGGTAAGCCGCCGTCCTTCTCGGACGTTCCAGTAAATCTCCAAAAAATGCCCTGATCGGCACAGGAATCTTTACGTCATCCTTTTGATACATTTTCATAATGGACTGATATTCCTTATGCAGATCTAGTGCAATATCTGATTCTAAGCCTATTATGTAGGGCATATCATCCACATTACTGCCGCCCTGTTTCATGCGCCTCGTAATGCAGTCTTTTATCGTCTCTTGATTTGCTCCAAAATCGGCAAGCAGTTCGTATTCGTCCCCATCCAAAAACCTGCGGATGCTCTGCTTCGTTCCATCTATGGTAAATTCTGTACAAATTGTAATCTCATCATCTGGTTTCAGCGCACGTTGCTTCACATCCAGATTCAGCTTTCGGTAGGCCAGAACATAAAGTCCCTGCGCCATATGAATACTTAAAACGTTCATAGCAAGCTGCTTAATTTGCAGTCTGCCATCTGCATGCTCCTTTTTCTCCGTCTGATATTGGAAGTTCTTCACAATTTCGCGAAACTGTTCCGCACTCAACTGGTACAGATCACCTCTGATATGATCGTGATCAAGATACTGCACAAGACTGAAATCTGACCTATAAGGCACGGTATCCAATCGGTTGCACATTTCAAGATAACCGAGTATCTTTAAATTAGCGGTATTGTCAAATATGGAATTGTACTTGTGAGGATTTAAATAAATATCCTTAACAAGTTCTTCATTAATCGGATAATAAGAGCCTTCTATAATTCTTGAATTTTGGATGGCGTCTATCCTGATTTTGTCGAAAGCCTCCACTGTATGCTGCACGAGATGCAGCCCCTCTACAGCCAGTGTGCATCTTCGAACATCTAAATTGCGAATGCCGATCCAATATTTTGTAGTCTGCCCTTCTCTGTTAAGGTACTCGATGCTGATCCATTTACCCTCATGAATAGCACGGAATATATCTCTAATAACTGCATTCATCGGCTTCCCCTTTTACCTGATTTGACATTAAATGATACGAAATATCTATGATTATTATTTTACATCTTTCACCAGAATAAGACAATATAAATGCAGATATATCAAAACAGGCCGCCAGATGGCGGCCCATGTATATACGGATAAATGATACGAATTAATTCATTTCCAGCAAATCCCCTCTGATATAACACGCTTTCACAGATACATCCATCTGCTCCGGAAGCGACTCCTGATCCAGAAGATACCACATCTGGCCGCCAGTTCCCTCTTTCTGTCCAAGAACGGTGACAACTTCTCCCTTGCCCAGCAGGCCGACCGCCTGAAACTCAGCCCCGGCGCCTTCCCTGATATAGCACGCAGGCATACACACGGTCATTTCCTGCGGAAATGTCACGACATTCTCCCCGTCTGCCTCATTCCCGCTGCCCTCTTCCTCTCCATATAACTCCCCAAACAGTTCCTCCACTTCCGCCTCTGTCATATATGCCGCGCCCGTGATCTTCCCGTCCTGCGCGCGTATAATCTTCACATTGACCGTTCCCGCCGGATTCATGTTCAGCGTATAAAAGGCTTCGTCCGGTTTATGGATATCCAGAAAAATGTTCACAAGCTGTCCCTGATAATAACAGTTTTTCCCGCTCAGGGTAACACCGACTGCCCGATATTCCTTTCGCCGTTCCTCCTCCATCGCCTTTTCCAGCTCCTTCTTCTCCCCGTCCATGCCCAGCTCATCATAGAGAACCGAACAAAAGCTGCTCTTCTCATCTGCAAGCGACCGCTCCAGCCATCCCTCCAGCGCTTCCTTCTCCATTATATCCGTGAGTACGGAGAAAAAGGCAATTTCATCCGCTTGATAAAACTTCTCCGCAAAGGCCTGTATCAAAGGATTGTCCGCATCCAGACTCTCTGCACCCACAGAAAAGAAGGCAATCTCGTCGTCCGCATAGAACCTGTCAAGCCACAGCTCCTGCTCCTTTTCCTCCAATTCATAAAATACGATATGAACCATAGGCAGACTGCGCGATTTGTAATACTGTTCCACTTTCGCCCATGCTGTCGTCCCGCTTACGCCAGCCTGCTCTTCCCGCACTCCGGCGCCCTCTTTCCCGGTCTCCTTTTCAGACAGCACCGCTTCCCCGCCGCGGTCAGGCTCCGCAGCCGCAGTCTTAACCGGATACACGCCGATAAAAACCGCTCCCAGAACGATACCCACCGTCAGCCCCGCTGTTATGATCCCCATTGCTTTCGTCTTTTTCCTGCAATTCATAATCGCACCCAGCCTTTCTCTCAACATTTCTTTGTTGGCGCTCATATTAACGGCGGCAAGCGGTTCTCTGTATATCCCGCCTGCTGCCATGGCGTTAAGCAGCGTTTTCCCGTAATCCGCCGCATGTTCGTAGCCTGTCCCTGACACCACCGCTTCGTCGCAGGAAAACTCGCAGACTCTGTCGATCTCCCTGCTCATCAGATGCACGAACGGATTAAACCAGTGCAGACAGACCGTAACCTGTACCAGCCATTTATACCAGATATCCCGCCGCCTGTAATGCGTCAGCTCATGCATTGCAATCCACCGAAACTCCTTTTCCCTAATGTCCGCATCAGGCAGAATGATACAGGGATGGAAATAGCCCACAAGCATAGGCGAAGAGACTTGTGGATTCACGCATAGCTCCACCGGCCTGCCGATTCCCAGACTCTGCGCCGTCACTGTAAGCCGGTCCAAAAGGGCCATGTCTCCGATCGGCTCCGCTCCCGCTTTCACATAACGCGTATAACTCTGGTAAATGGTTATTTTCCGTATCATCATGGCAACCGCCACGGCCAGCCAGACCGCCCACAGATATTTCCCTGCAAAGACCGCCCCCTCCATAAGAAAAGAGGTTCCTTCCGCATCTGTGTCCCGCCAGTCGCTTTGTCCTGGATTGTTCCCCAGACTCCGTCCGTCTTCCTTTTCAGGGTCCGGCGCATAACCCTGTCCCGTCATCTGCCGGAAATTCTGCTCCATTCCCTGCCCGCTCAGGCCTGCCTCTCGCGCCGCCTGTGTTCTTTGTGTGATTACGCGGTCTGCCGTCTGGTGCGCAGCCTCCATCAGACTTACCTCGGGCCCAAAGGGAAGAAGAAGCCGCACCACAGCAATCAGCCAGATATAATACTGCCACTGTCTGCCGGGTTTCCCCTTCAAAAGCCAGCCAGTCAAAAGCAGCGCCAGAATAAGCAGCGTACCGGACAGCGACATGGACAAAACAGTCATTAAAATCTGCGTCATCCTCTCTGCCCTCCTTCCAACAGCTTTTTCAGCTCCTCATACTCTTCCTCCGTGAGCAGGTCTCCCGCAATCAGATTGGTGACCAGCCCCTTCACGTTCCCCTCATAGACCTTATCTATAAAATGCCAGGTCTGTGTCGTCTGGTATGCCTGCTCCGAAATAAGAGGCACATATTCATTGCGCCGCCCGATTTTCGTCGCGCTCAGATATCCCTTACTGACCAGTCTGGATAGCAGGACAATCAGCGTATTTTTCTGGCAGGGCTTCCCCCGCGCCGCAAGTTCCTCCATAAGGTAGGAAAACAGCGTCGTCTCCTCCGTGTTCTCCCAAATGATCTTCATAATTTCAAACTCTGCGTCAGATAATTTTTGCAGCATAAGTCTCTTCTCCTCTATGTATAACACCATGTTATGCATTAAATATAACATTATGTTATACTATTGTCAATTACAATTTTTAACAGCATTAGTGATTGTTATTATTCGATAAATGCCATATAATAAATGAAATATCAGCCCGAAACAGATTTACGGAAAGGAATATATGATATCAGATGAACAACTGTTTGACATTCCGTGCAACAATACTGCAAAACGGAAACATGGATGCCGCTTATGTAGAAGTCCCCTATGATATCAAAGCGCTCTTTGGCAAAGGACGCCTGCTTGTCAACGCCACTTTCGACGGCATTCCCTACCGGGGACAGGTGGTAAAAATGGGCACGCCCTGCTACATCATCGGCGTTACCAAACAGATCCGCAGACAGATCGGCAAGAGCTTTGGCGATGTGGTCGAAGTGGTTCTGCAAGAAAGGGAAAGTGAAAAAACGACTATGTGGAAATGCCCCAGGTGCGGAAGGGAATTTCAGAAAAAAGAGCAGAGTCATTACTGT
Source organism: uncultured Lachnospiraceae bacterium (assembly GCA_949051815.1). GTDB lineage: Bacteria > Bacillota > Clostridia > Lachnospirales > Lachnospiraceae > UBA3282. Next base: position 16,474 of record CARQVR010000029.1, on the reverse strand, counting down.
GGCGAAAAGCCAAAAACCATTGACGAGTATATTCTGCGGCAGGATCCGGACAAACAGGAAGAACTGCAGCATATCCGCAGGATCCTCCACAATGCACTGCCAGACGCGGAAGAACGGATCTCCTGGAGTATGCCAACCTTCTGGAAAAAGCATAATATCCTTCACTTTGCCGCCTCCAAGGGGCACATCGGACTTTATCCGGGACCGGAAGCTGTCATGCATTTTGCAAAAGAGCTTCAAAATTACAAAACCGATAAGGGAACGATCCGCATTCCTTATGGCAAGATCGACGCGGCATTGATTGAAAAAATTGCAAAGTGGTGCCTGGAAACCGGAAACCATGCCTGATTCTATTTTCCTGTATCATCGTGTATAATAAAAGAAAAGAAAAAGGAGCCTTACTATGGTAAAGAAAAAAGCAGTTGTCAGCACCCGGGAATGCGTTGCCTGCGGATGCTGCGTAAAAGTCTGTCCGCGGAACGCAATCACCGTTCCTGACGGCATCCATGCCGTGGTAGACAGGGCGTTGTGTGTCGGATGCGGAATGTGTGTCAGAGAATGCCCTGCCAGTATTCTCTCGTTGGAGGTGGAAGAAGCATGAAAAAAAAGAAAAAATGGTATGATTATCTCTGGATTGTCTCTCTTACATATCTGATTCTGGGATTTTTCAACATCCTCTTTGCGTGGCTTGGGCTGCTCTGCTTCTTTATACCGCTTCTGATCGCGATTATAAAAGGCAACAAAGCTTACTGTAACAAATATTGCGGCAGAGGGCAGTTATTTGCCCTGCTCGGCGGCCGCCTCGGACTTTCCCGGAAAAAAGATATCCCAAAATGGATGAAATCCGGCTATTTCCGATACGGATTTTTACTCTTTTTCTTCACCATGTTTTTCCTCATGCTGTGGAACACCTGGCTGGTGTTTGCCGGGGCCAGAGATCTTGGCACCGTGGTAACGCTGCTATGGACATTTAAGCTTCCGTGGCATTGGGCATACCACGGCACCCTGTTTTCCGATGGCGTCGCACAGTTTGCATTCGGCTTCTACAGCGTGATGCTCACCTCCACCGTGCTGGGCCTTTTCACAATGGTTTTATGCAAGCCCCGCTCCTGGTGCGTGTACTGTCCCATGGGAACCATGACACAGCTCATATGCAAAGCCAAAAACGGCCGGGGCCATTAAAGAAGGCCCCTGTCTGCCGGTCAGATTATTGGACATAAATTTCCGACACCGTGTCTTTTACCCCTTTGATTTCCAGCCTGACATGCACTTTTCCATTCTCAAATTCATGCAGCGGATATTCCAACGGCCCGGAAAGGCTGGTGACATCCATAGATTTTGCCACCTCTCCCTGTACCAGCCACAGGATAAGCTCCGCCCCGTCAGGCACAGTGCCGCAGGAAATGTCAGCATAAAGCTGCTGTGCATCCGCATCCGCAATCGTCATATCCTGCTCTTTCACAAACCCTTCGCTGGCGCTTCTAAAATCCAGCTTCCAGACGCCGTTCATATAAGCGTTATAATTCATGCTGATTGTACCTAAGTTCCATATCCGGTCGTCGGAAGCGGCGTCTGTGTTGATTCCCTTTCCGGTGGCCGCACTGACGATAAAACCGGTCAGACATACAAGCATGAACACCATGCTCACAATACCGGCTGCGATCAGTTTTAAGTGATGCGTTCCCTGTTCCACTATCATTTCATGATCCTCCTTTTCAACGTGTGTTCCACATTGTTCACAATATTTTGCTTTAACGGAAATTCGTTGTCCACATGCCGGACAGCTTCTTTTGCATTCCGGCCGGCGCAGGAAATAAATCAGTAATCCGACAAAGGGCGTGACCGCAAAGACCACAACCGCCCATAGTACCGGATCGTCACCCCGCCTTTTGCAATCCTGATATACCCATGCCGCAAAAAAAACAGAGGTACACTGTGCAAAAAGGATAAAGCCTGAAAGCAGCGCAAGGAACTGCATGGAAAGACCGTTAAAACCGTCGCTTTTCCAAAAATACAGGCCGATCCGTAAAAAAACAAGCAAAAAGATAACCAGAATGCCCCCATAAAGCAGACGCCCGTTTTTCTTCCTATGATTCATGCCAACACCCCTTTCTCAATGCGGATTATGATTTTTTCCTTTATGTCCGCCCTTTTTACACCCACCACGGTAAGCAGGATACCGGCCACACAGACATAGATACAGATACCCGCCGCAAAGTAAGATAAATACCTGTTTTCAATCATGATCCATGCCAGAAAGGCCAGCGAAGAAAACACGATCAAATTCAAAACCATCGGCAAATACCAGATTGATAATTGATGCATGGCAGGCTGCTTTCGCAAGGCGGCTTCCTGTTGGTACAACGCTGCTTTGAGTTTGCGATTCAGCTCCGGGTCCGGTGCAGCCGTTGTTTTCATAGATGCCCGGATGGCTTCTTCTATCCCCATGTCAGAACGATACTCTCTCATAACCGGCATCCTCCAATCCTTTTTTTATTAAACTTCTTCCCTTGAACAACCGGCTTTTTACGGTACCGGCCGGTTTCTTTATGATAGCCGCTATCTGCTCTATGGAACAGTCAGAAAGATAAAACAGGATCATCGGCACCTGAAATTTTTCCGGGAGTGTCTGCATGATTTTACGCACTTTAGTGAGCAGCTCCTTTTGCAGATAATCGTCTTCCATGCTTCCCTGCGTATGCAGTACCGCCTCCGTTTCCTCATCAAAATTGCCGCATGGAGCAATCGCGTTTCGGCGTGCCTGTTTTCTTCTGTCGCTTTTCCAAAGATTATGAGCCAGAGAGAAAAACAGCGCTCTCGGGTTATTTTCCCAGTCCAGCGTCCATTCTGCTTCCAACGCTTTCAGAAAAGTCTGCTGATACAGATCCTCGGCATCCGCCTTGTCCAGACAAAGTTTCAGGCAAAACCGGTAGATATCTGTACCGAAATCATCCATACATTTTTCTATTTCCGCCGCGGTCACTGTTTCACCTCCTCTGCCTGTTCACCCTATATTCGCCATGACTTTGCGTGTGGTTCATTATTTTCATAAAAAAATCGTCGCTCGGCAGCGACGATTCAGAGAATGCTTCGCATTCTCCCTGAATGGTTTACACTGTCGCAATTTCCTATAAAAAAAAGCGGCATAGCACTAAGCTACGCCGCCCGAATCCAGAACCGACCCCCGCCTGTGACAAAGCGGAACGCCGCACGCAAGCCTTACATGCCGACCGTCTCCACCACAGACATCTCACGAATCCTCCGCACCGGCCCTGTCATGGCTGCTGCCGCCGAGCCAATCATCACCACCGCAATTACCATACACTCCATGAGCGGCAGGCTCCATGCGTCTCCCCATCTCGCGGTAATCGCCTGACGGTACAGATAATAATGCAGGGGCAGCCCCAGCAAAAGCCCCTCCGCAAGACCGCCCGCAAGATAAGTCAGCGTCTCCGCCGCGATCATGACCTGTAGCTGTCTGATGCTGATACCGATGGCTCTCATGGCGCCATACTGCCGCATTCTGGCTGCCACGCTCATGGCAATGCTGTTTATGATATGAAAGGCGGCAATCAGCGCAATCACCGCCAGAAAGCCATAGACAAACAGCGCGAAGGAAAAATAGACCGCCCGCGTTTCCCTGTTGTCTGCCCGATTGTCAAAAAAGCGGTACCCATCCCCCGCCGCACGGCGGATCTCTTCCACCACGGCATCCGATGGATTCTCTAACTGCATGTCCAGAATCGTGTATCCCGTACCGCCTGTCAACTGCCGGAATAAATCCTCGGAGCAGATCACCGTTCCCACGTTTCCGCCACCGTCAAAGGGCGCATAGCTGAGAATCCCGGCTATCCTCACTTTCTGTAATCCCGTTTTCGTCTCCAGTTCTATTTCGCTTCCGGCTTCTGCCTCAAATCCCTCTTTTTCCACCAGCAAAACACCCGCTCCGTCCCTCACACTTTCCATCTCTCCCTGCCTCAGTTCCTCCGCCGCCCAGCCAAACTGATACGCTTCGTAAGAAACCAGCATAACTGTTTTCTCCTCTCCCGCCATACGGGCCGGCATATCGTAAGCAAAGCGCCTGCCGAAAATCCGTTTTATCTGCACATTCTCTCTCAGCTCCCGATACAATGCATCCGGTATGGAACAGGCGTTATCGGAACTGACAATGGCGATATCCGGCGTACAGGGCCGAAGCGTCACAATCGCATGTCCCATAAAGTCAACCCCTATGCCAAACCCCAGAAACAAAATAATGCTGAATGCAAAGGATGAGGTCAGCAGAATCAGGTTTTTCCTGCTGCCCGCAGCGTGATGCAGCCCCAGCGCCGTCTCCACATGCATCCGTCCGGTATGCGCCGCCTTCTTCGCTGCAAACACCGTACCGGCATTGCCCGAAACCGCCGTCAGCGGCGAAACTTCTGCAGCTTTGCGGGCAGGCGTCCGGCTGGCTGCAAGCACCGTCAACAGGCCGATCAGAATGCCGGAACCCACACCGGGCAGACTGACTCCGAATCCCGGCATTTCTCCAAACCAGGTCGGTGTAATCACCTTTAGCATCCGGCAAAGCCCCCACACCGTCAGCACACTTCCGAAAATCCCCGGCGGAATCGCCCTCAGACACCAGTAAAACGCCTCTGTCCGCACATAACGCCGCACCTGTCTGCCGGTGGCTCCCAGACACCGCATCATCCCGAAAAATTCCGTCCGCTGTGCCACATTGCTGTTCATACTGCCCAGAATCATCATCATGCCGGAAGCGGCCACCAGCGCCGCCAGAACAAACGCCGTCAGATAAAGCACCATAATATAGTGGTCGCTGCTCTGTCCCAGAGTCCCCATCAATTTGGCATTTTCACTGACCATTTCTTCCGGAATATCCATCTGCCCGCAAATCTCTTTTATCGCTCTCTGTATCCTGCAGCGGGGTACAAACGCCACATAACAGGCAAAATCCTCCCCGGACGTCGCGTCAGAAAAGCAGGACAGATATGTGTCTGTATTCATAAAGATACCATAAGCGTCCGTTTTTAACAGCATGGAAGTATCTTCCACAAAGCCACTGATCGTAAAAGCCAGGGAACCCTCCGGCGTAATTACCTCCACCATATCTCCCACAGAAAGCCCCTGCCTGTCCCGCATACTTTCCGTCACAAGCGCCTCACCTCTCTCCTTTGGAAATGCGCCTTCCAGCAAATGTGCCTGCGGGTATATCTCAAAAAATGTCTCGTCGAAACCGCACAGAACTGTCTGCACACCTCCCACCTCATAGCCCATATCCAGCTTATAGTTTGTGGCGGCGTAGCGGGCAAGCGTCTCCACCTCCGGCCTTGCGGCAAGAAACGCCGTCTGTTCCTCATCCAGCCCGCGAAACATCACATGCCACGCGCCGTCCGTCATAATGGCCAGATTTTTCTGGCTTTGCAGGAACATATCCGCCATACCGAAAATCGCGGAAATCAAAAAAACGGAGATCACAATGCACCATCTTGTCATACGGGTCTGTCTGCGGTGAAGCTTCGCCGAAATGGGAATCAGATTAAGATAATTTTTCATTGGCATTCCCTCCCAAATCCGTCAGCATTCCGTCCGACACCTGCATAACACGGTCCACCGAGGTAATCAGATTCGGATTATGGGTAATCATTAAAATGGTCTGCTGGTACTGTCTGGACGCCTTCGTCAGAAGCTCCATCACTTCCCTGCTGTTTTTCCGGTCAAGGTTTCCCGTCGGCTCGTCCGCCAGAATCAGTTTCGGTCTTGTAATGAGTGCCCTTCCGATTGCCACTCTCTGTTGCTGTCCGCCGGAAAGCTGCCCCGGCAGATGCCCCCGCCGCTCCCGCAGTCCAAGTACCTCCAGAATCTCATCCACCTGCCCGGGATCCGGCTTCTTATAGTCCAATAACAAAGGGAAAATAATATTCTGCTCCACGTTGAGTTCCGGGATCAGATGAAATGCCTGAAAGATAAATCCGATGTTGCGGCGTCTGAAAATGGTCCGCTCCTCCTCCCCCATGCCAAACAGATTCTGCCCATCCAGCAAAATTCTGCCGCCGGTTGGCTCATCCAACGCGCCGATGCAGTTTAAGAGGGTGCTTTTTCCGGAACCGGACTCCCCGATCACTGCCGCAAACTCACCTTTTTTCAGTGTAAAAGAGACATGCTTTAAGGCTTCCACTTTCGCTTCGCCTTTTCCGTAGGTCTTACACAAATTCTGTACTTCCATAATTTCCATTGTATCGCTGATCCTCCTTCGCTTTTTTTCTATCGCGCCTTCCCGATCAGAATAGCAGAAACAGCTTACAATCCCGTGAATGCAGTCTTACGAATCTGTAAGAAAGGAAATGGTAAAAACGGCCCCCTCTCCCAGCTGACTGCTCACCGAAAGGATGCCGTCCTGTCCTTCCACAATGGCTTTCGCGAGAGACAGTCCCAGCCCGATTCCCTGCCTGTCGCCCTCTCCCCCGCTGCGGTAAAACCGTTTGAACACATGCGGCATGTCCTCCGCTGCAATGCCGCAGCCGTCATCTGCCACCGACAACTGAAACATGCCCGGAGAGCGCTCCCAGAAAACCGTGACCGTACCTCCCGCTCCGGTATGATCCAGCGCATTCTTAATCAGGTTTGCGACGGCTTCCCTTGTCCATTCCCTGTCACACGGAAACATCTGTGACGGATCTCCCTGTGTCACAAGCTGTTTTCCTTCCCTCCGCGCCCTCACGGCCAGCTCTCCCGCAGCGCTTTCAACCAGCCCGGATGCAGACAGCCATTCCTTATGAAAGACGATACTGCCCGCATCAATGCGGCTGACCTTAAGCAGCATCTGCACAAGCTGCTCAATCCGGTCCAGAGACTGCATGGTTTTGCCGGAAAACCGCTCTACCGTTTCCACATGGTACGGCTCCTGCATTATAATTTCCGTGTACATGCGCAAAGCTGCCAGCGGCGTTTTCAACTGGTGGGAAATGTCAGAAATGATATCCCGCAGGAAGCCCTTCACCTGCTGTTCTTTCTCACTCTGCGCACGCAGCGCTACAGCCAGCTCCTCCACCGCCGAAAACAGTTGGTATATGCTTCCACTCTGGTTCTGCGGCAGATGCTCTTCAAAATTCCCGTTGGAAAACCGGGTGATGATGCCTTCGGCCTGCCGGTACAGTTTCTCCCGTTTCCTTAAATAGAGAACGCACATGCCAGTCAGGACCACAGCCGCAAGGACCGCCATGCCGCCCGCAACCCCCGCAAACAGACGCACCGATCTGTCTATATCCGGAAAAATCCTGACGGAGGCAGTCTCCGTGTGTCCGATCTTTTTAAGCAGTTCCACACCCGCTCCTGTTGGTTCGGTATTTTTCATGGCCTGTGCAATCGTGACCGGATCTATCCCCTGCTCCATCAGAGAAGACACCATGGTCCGCTCCCGTTCAAAGAGAAGGGCCTGTGCCTCTTTTCCGTGAAACCACGCGAAAAAAGGGGCCAGTACCACAAAGGCCCCCACCATGCAAATCAGACTTGTCAGATAACGCCGACTGTCTTTATCCTGCAGCACATTCATATCAACCACCCGTTCCTTCCGCCTCCCGCAAATACAAACACAACACACGCCTGCGCGCTATATGAGAACGCCCCATGCAGAAGGCCTCTATTTCCGCCATGTATACCCGAAGCCCCGCACCGTCAGCAGATGCTCCGGACTGGACGGATCCTCCTCAATCTTTTCGCGCAGCCTGCGTATATAGACGGACAGTGTATTGTCGTCCACAAAATTACCGTTTCCGTCCCAAAGCGCATCCAGAATCGTATTTCTCAAAACCGTCTGCCCCGCATTCCTGACGAGCAGACAAAGCAGCCGGTATTCCGCATTGGTCAGGTTCAGAGGCTGGTTGTTTAAAAACGCGCCGCCCCCAAACAGGTCAATGGATAACGGCCCGGAGGAAAACCGGTTCTCCCCGCCCGCATCACCAAGCCCGCTCCGCCGCAGCCGCGCCCGGATTCTGGAGCACAGCTCCCCCAGCTTAAACGGCTTCGTGATATAGTCGTCCGCGCCGCTGTCCAATCCCCGGATCACATTGACCTCATCATCCATTGCCGTCAGAAAAATAATAGGCGTATGCCTGCCCCTCTCCCGCACATACTGACACACATCCATACCGTTTCCGTCAGGCAGGGTGACATCCAGCAGCAAAAGGCTGTATGCCTGCCTTTCCAGACAGGCATACGCCATTTTCAGCGTCTGCGCCACATCCACGATATACCCTTCCCTTCTCAGGGAATACGTCAGCCCGTCAATCAGGTCTGTATCATCTTCCAGTAAAAGTATGGTGTGTTCCACGCTTCACGACCTCCATTCAAAAATCAGCACTTCTTTTATGTGATAAATATACCACTCCTCTGTTCTGTGTCAATATTTTATGACTATTGCTCCGTAAATTCAGTGTTCTGCCTCCTGTATGTGTCCGTGTCCTTCTGACTCAGCTCCCGCTCCACCTGCGCCAGTTTATTCTCCAGCTCCTTCGTTTTCTTTTCGTCCCCAGAAACTGCCTTAAGCTGCTGTTCCAGCTTTTTCTTCTTCTCCTTCAATTCCCGGATTTCCCGCTCCACCTTATCCGTGTTCGCAGTGCATTTCTCCCCGCCATTGTCCGAAGCGTCTTCATTTACTTTTGGAGATTTGCTGCCTCCCTCCTTTTCGGAACCATCCTTCTTCGGATCGTTAAAATAAACTTTTTTGTTACCGTTCTCGTCCTGCCCTACATAGTACAGGCCGTTTGGCTTCTCCCCTGCCTTTTCGCTGCTGATATACGCATCCTGCGGCGCACGGTTCTGGTTTGATGCCTTTTCTTCGCTCTGCCTGCTTTCGGCTTTTGCCGCCTTTTCCGCATTCCGGCTGTTTTCGGCTTTCACTGCCGCCTCCCGCTGTGCCTGCAGCCGATCCGCATAATCGGTCTTATAAGCGCTCCCTTTTACGTTGATTTCCATTGCCATATGCCAATCCTCCTTTTCTCCACAGCATCTTATCTGCTGAATCTCACTATCCATTTCGACAAGAGAAAAAAGGATTTAACCGATTTGCCGTGGGATGCTCTCTGTATGCCGTGGAATGACAAGCAGCACGCTTAAGAGGAAGGAATTCCCCTGTGTTTTGATGCTCATTGCGCCCTGATACTTTTCCGCTACCGCCCTGATATTTGACAGGCCCGTCCCTTTTGCGGCCCGCCCTTTTCCCTGAAAACTGTTCTCCACTTCCAGCAAAATAAAATCTCCCTGCAAACGCCCCGACATACGGATATACTTTTCCGCACCGCCGCTTACATCACGACATGCATGGACAGCATTGTCCAGAGCGTTCGACAGGATAATGCCAAAGTCAATATCGCGCACCGGGCACGGATACGGCAGAATCAAAGAACAGTCGACGTCAATCCCTGTACTTTTGGCAATCCCCAGCTTGTTTCCCAGCAGAATATCCACCACCGGATTGCCTGTGCTGCACGGAAAGGAAAGCGCCTCCGTCATTTCCGCCAAATCGCCAATATAAGCAAGCGCCTCCTCCGGGTCCCCGTTCCGCAGAAGATCTTTGACCACCGTCATATGATTTTTTATGTCGTGGCGAAACGATTGTGTCTTTTCATAACGCGTCTTCGCCTCCTCCACATACTGATTCAGAGAACTCTCCTCCTGCTCCAGCAGCGACAGTTCCGTGCGCAGTTGAAAATTCTGGAGCAGTTTTTTATACGCGAACATAAGACAGAATAAACTTGCCATACCGAAAAGCTGTATCACAAGCATCTGATAATCATTAGCCTTTACGATGACACCCCCGGCATTCGTGACCGTTATGTTTCCGTATATGATAGAACCGATGTATTCATCCATAAAAAAGATCATCAGAATCGGAACCAGAATCATAAAAAGATACTGTTTCTCTACCGTCTCATGGTACAAAAAATAACGGCATACCACACCATAACAGACAATCGCCGTCACAAGAGCCACCACTCCAAGCAGTACGGACAACACTGCGGAAGTATGCTGATGTGCGTAAGACAACTTCGGCTGCACAATCCCCGACAGAGAATTGACTATTCCAAAACTGAGCTGCATGATCTCCACTGTCAACACGGCATATAAAATGACGGATTTCCAATCGGCACGGCATACAAAAATCCCGATAATTACAAGGAGCAGCGTATAAATCAGATATTGTGCAATGCTTCCCACAGGCGCTGCCTGCACCACGGCGCATCCAATTGCGGCGGACAGCAGATAAACAGAAACCCGTTCCCTTTTTTGTAAAAATCTCCTATAAAAGTAAAGGCCGGTAAGCATCTGGATCATTCCTATGACATATCTGTTAAAAAAGTCGGTATAATTTTCCATCTCAGAGTCTCCATTCCTTCATATACTGCAAAATCACCCCGGAAAATTCCTTACTGCGCAGCCTGGAAACAGGAATTTCGTTCCCGTTCTCCATATATGCCACGCCGTTTTTGTAACTTTTCAGATATTGCAGATTGATCAGATAACTTCTGTGACACCGGAAAAAACGGCTGTCCAGTCTGGCCTCCAGATTTTCAATCCGGTCATAAAAATCCACCACATCCGACGACGCCAGATGCAGATACACCTTCCTGTCAATTATTTCAGCAAAAACAATCTCCTCAAAAGAAATAATACTTCTCTCATAACCTTTCTGCACAAGCAGTTTTTCCTCACTGACATTTTTCACAGACACAAGCAGCCGCTCCATTGTCTTTGCAAACTGCTTTTCCCCGATGGGTTTCACCAGATAGTCGTATGCCTGCACTTCAAAGGACTGGAAAACCATCTCTTTCAGGACCGTTATGAAAATGAGAAAACCTTTAAAATTCCGGCTGCGCAGCTTCCTTGCCGCCTCCATGCCGTCCATCCCTTTCATCTGGATATCGAGAAAAAGAATGTCTATGCTTTTGTCGTATTGTAACAATTCTTCTCCGCCCGAAAACGTGACAATGGACGCCTCCATATTTTTTTTACGAAAAAAACGGATTGTCAGCTTTTTGACCTGATCCACTATATATTTTTCGTCGTCACAGACTGCAATCGTAATCATAGCCGCCTCCTTAAGAGTGGTATTATATCACGTTCCTTTTCGGGAGACAATGGAAGTGCGGTGAGATGCCGCACAACTGCCGCAGAATGTGGATGCCTCCAAAGGAGACATGATATCGGGGTCAATCGCAAACCGGGCATGAGGTGTCTGATGCAAAACAGACTTTTTCCCGATTTTTCGATTTATATTGATTCTCCCACACAAATGACTTAATATGATAGACACGATCCCTAAAATTTCAGTTACATACACCAGAGGAAAAAGATTGAAAATTAAAATTTTCAATCGCGAGATTTGTGTCTGCGCATTGCTTGACACAAACTCGGTTATGCGCAAAAAAATGCGCAGAGATGGAGAAAACTATGAACGAATTTCACAGCGAAACAGAACAATTAGAGTTTTTAAAAAAATACGGATTGGTTTCCCCGACAAAAACCAGTCTGCCGCCCTTTCAATACTTTGCGCCTGATTCCACAGTACCCATTCCCTGCGAAATTGCGGGCTACGATCAGGCTTTTGAAACCTGGGCCATACTGGTTATAAACGCCGCAGGTACCATGATCAAAATACATTCCGGGTATCTTCTCGAGATGAAGACACGGGGCACATCACCACGCAAAAAGGAGACACGGACAGTCCGGAAAAAGAGCGCTGTGCCGTCATCTTACGTCGTTTTCGATATCGAAACGACAGGCCTTAGCTATACCGCTGACAAGATCATCGAAATTGCCGCTGTCAGACACACGAAAGATGCGGTGGCTGAATTTCATGAATATGTTTACATCTCTGCCCCTGTTCCGGCAAAAATAACTTCGCTGACCGGCATAACAAACGAAACCCTGCAGGATGCCTCCCCTATAGATGTGGTTTTGCCAAAATTTCTCTCCTTTATTGCAAATCACGCGCTTGTAGGGCATAACATAAAATCCTTTGACCTTCCTTTTATCAATAAGGCCTGCTCCGATCTCGGACTTCCTCCTGTCAAAAATAAGGTAACAGACACCCTGCCTCTTGCGCGGAAGAAACTGCCGAATCTCAGTAACCATAAGCAGACCACACTCTGCAGCTACTACGGCATTGATACTTCCAATGCGCATCGGGCCCTTTTTGACTGCCACATGTGCGATCAGGTGTACCGTTCACTAACCGGTGACGTTTACGCATGATTCTCCCTGCGATGCTGCATATGGATCCCGATATGCCCTATTCCCAAAATCATACTTGCCATCAGCATCCACACCACTTTTCCGTAGATGCCAAGCAGAAAAAAGGCAAGTACCGGCAGCGTGGCGCCTGCCACGGGAACCCCTAAGAAGCTGCTGTAAAAGTCCGATAGTGTCCGTTCGCTCCTAAAATACCTGATCCACCAGATTTCGTACATGACCATCAGCGCAAAGGCTCCAACGAGCCACCACGACCAATTCGACCACTCCCGCAGGTTGAAATCCGAAAAGATAAGGGCACAGCATGTCACCAGCGCCTCTCCCATCCGCTCCAGCACGGCTAAAAATCTGTTCTCCTTTTCCGCGCTGTAACCCTGCGGCTGTTTTTTCACCCAGATCAGATTCGGAATCATCAGCATGAGCAGAAAAATCAGTCCTGTATATGAAAATCCAGGATGTCCAGACATATCGTTTATCCTCCATAACATATAACCGGAAAGCGCCCGTCAACGAACGCTTCCATCTCATTCCAGCCGGCGCAGCTCTTTTTGGGAAAAGAAGAACAATGCAAAAAATGCCGGAATCCAGTGATCTGTCAATGGACCAACTAATAAATAAGAAAGCGGAATGGTACATCTGACCACCATGCTTCTGGCCGCGCATACTCTGCCCTGCAATTCTTTCGGTGTCTTTAAAATCCACAAAGTTCCCGCCAGCGTATTTACAATCGGCGTTACGAACAGGAATACAAATTTACCTGAAATAACAAAGCAGACACTATTTCTGATCCCCATGACACAGATGGATGCACCCGCCAAAATTGCCGAAATAAAAATACTCTTGCTATAAGAATACTTTATATCCTTTCCGGTAATAAACAGGCTTCCGAGAAAAATACCAATCCCTCCTGCCATCTTTACCAATCCCATATCAAGGCTGCTACCCAGAGATAATACCAGTGGTTCTGTCAGGGAATCTGTCGCACTGATAAGGAAATTAAAAAACGTAAAGAAAATCATTAATAATGTCAAACCTCTTTGGGAAAATATAAATTGAAACCCTGCCATCATGTTTTCAAAGATATTTTCATGCTCCCTTTTCTTTTTATCCGGATCAGAGAAAGCACACGCCGGCACCCTTATAAAAATTATCATCGCTACAATAAATGTACACAAGTCAATCACTAACAATCCTTTTAAACCAACCGGATAATATAGTATTCCGGCACAAACAGGAGCAATCATGCTATTGATGGAATCAATGATCTGATTCATGCCTCCCGCTTTCTTTATATCCCCTTCTTTTACCAGTGTAGATAAAGAAGCCTGATAGGCATTGTTATCCAGCATATTTGCCGTTGCATTCACAAAATTAAAAGCACAGATCATCCCAAAATCAAATCTTTCTGTCATGAGATACATCAATAACAGTAAACTCGTTATGGCTGCTATCGAATCCGCTATCAAAATTACTCTTTTACGGTTAAAATAATCACAGATCATACCGCTTAATGGTGCGAACATAACAGACGGCAGAATCGAGCAGAGCATAGTAACCGCCATAGGCGTCGCTTTTCCCGTTTCTCCAAAAACCCAGACGCTCACACCAAACGTTGTCAGACTACTTCCTAAAATGGAAACTAATCTTGAAATCCACACAATATAAAAATTTTTATTCATAATTGCTCTCTCTCTGTTTTTTGGGCGGATTTCCGTCTGGTTCCGTCTTTTTCAAATACGTCCTGAAAGATTACTCACTCCAAACTATAATGATCATAAAGAGGAGCAGCCGCCCACAAAATGGTTGACCTCCAAGATCAGACATAAGCTGACCTGTACCGGTCAATGGATCTAACCCCTTTTCTTGAAATAGACCAAGTTTAATAAAAGATTTCTTAAAGTCCGAGCCGGACACCTCTTCGGATAATTTTGTGCGTTTCATATCAGGCACTTCTTTTATTAATGACGTAGTATGCCGTGACACAGAAAGCTATTTCAGTATATTATATCAAGATAATAATCGCAAGCCCATTCGCAGACTGAACACTGATGGTAAAAAAATGCAACTTCTTATTCCGGATGAAAATATACCCAGACTCGTTCTTGAATCCGGATCATTTGATGTTCTGCTGGAGCGTACACGGTTTGCGGTTCCCGAGCTTCATTTTCTGAATGTTTCATAAAATCGCATCATACCGCCAATGCTATAATGAAGCAGAATGGAATTGACTTCAAATTCTGATGCATAAATTGTGTACGTTTGAAAATGTGCGCTGTATGGGCAGAATGATTAGAAGATTTTAGATTTTTGGGGATACCTATTGCGATTTTCTAAATAATTGAATATAATGAGAGTACAATATAAATATCGCCTGAGAGCAGGGCGATCTAAAAATAAAGACGGCTCAATGGATGATTCTCCTTGTAGAGCGCAAGGAGCTTAAACAAAAGAAGGCTCAATGGATGTACCCTCTGCAAATGCAGGGGGTATTTTTATGGAGACGCGTGATGTTATTAAAAATACTTTCAGAAAATTTTTACAGTACATATGCCAACTGCACGGAATTGCTAAAAAAGGAAAACCGGCCTTATGCCTGCCTTACTCTGGAAGTAGACGGACTGCTGTTTGCAATCCCGTTCAGACATCACATCAGGCACCCATACGCTTTCCATACCATAGGAGAAGCCGGAATTGATTTTACAAAGGCTGTCGTCATTTCCAATCCTGATTATTTATCTGCAGATGCGCCCACCATTGACAGCAAAGAGTTTGCTATCCTGAAAAGAAACGAAAATAAAATACGATACGACTTTTCCAAATACATCAGACAGTATAAGCGGGCTATGAAACACCGTGATAATCCCAGAAACGCAAGCATTCTAAAATACAGCTCATTACAATATTTTGAGGACTTTCTATAAATAAATCTGTCAAACAATAAAACTGCCAAACGGCTACGGAAGTGTTGTGAAATTAAGCGGCTCCAGAAGAAAGCCCCGGGCTGTGCGGATCTCCTATCTTGAAGAACAATCGAACGGTATCGTAAAACGTAAGCGCAAATACCCCCACCTTTGCGAAACTTTTCGGAAAATGGGAAAAATACAAGCGCTCCCTCAAGAATCAGCTCTCCGGTGCACCACGAAAAGATCGTCTTCGACTTCACAGACAGCGGCGTCCCGTGGAGCTTTTGGACATTGAATCCACCCGTGATGTGAAGATTCTGATAATTAAAAAAGCCCGAAAACTCGACGTTTCCGGGCTCCTCATTACTTCTTACACTACCCCCTGCGCCTTCATCGCCTCAGCCACCTTCAAAAAGCCCGCGATATTCGCGCCTGTCACATAATCGCCTTCCTTGCCGTACTTCCTGGAAGCCTCATCCAGACTGTGGAAGATATTTACCATAATACCCTGCAGCTTGGAATCTACCTCTTCAAATGTCCAGGAGAGTCTCTCGGAGTTCTGGCTCATCTCCAAGGCGGAAGTCGCCACGCCGCCCGCGTTTGATGCCTTGCCGGGACAGAACAGCACGCCGTTCTTCTGCAAATACTCCGTCGCTTCCATGGTAGTAGGCATGTTTGCGCCCTCTGCAACAGCGAAGCAGCCGTTTGCCACAAGCATCTTCGCATCCTCTAAATCCAGCTCGTTCTGGGTCGCACACGGAAGCGCGATATCACATTTCACACTCCATACGCCGTGCTCGCCGTTCTTCTTCTCATGATACTCTGCGTTAGGCCGCATTGCCGCATATTCCGTCAGGCGTGCACGCTTCACTTCCTTCACTTCCTGCAAAGTTGCTACGTCGATGCCGTCGGGATCATAAATCCAGCCCGTGGAATCGGAACAGGTCACAGGCTTGCCGCCCAACTGGATTGCTTTCTGGGTCGCGTAAATCGCCACGTTACCAGCACCGGAAATCGCAATTGTCTTACCCTTGATA
The DNA here is from genome assembly GCA_949051815.1 of uncultured Lachnospiraceae bacterium. Taxonomy (GTDB): domain Bacteria; phylum Bacillota; class Clostridia; order Lachnospirales; family Lachnospiraceae; genus UBA3282. Next base: position 285 of record CARQVR010000029.1, on the reverse strand, counting down.
TCCTTACCGTTGCATTTCAGCATTTCCTCTGTCAGATAAAGCAGACCGTAGCCGGTCGCCTCTGTTCTGGCAAGAGAACCGCCGTAGGTAAGCCCCTTACCGGTCAGCACGCCCTCATACAGGTTGCGTATTCTCTTATACTGGCCGAACATAAAACCGATTTCTCTTCCACCGACACCGATATCTCCGGCAGGCACGTCGGTATCTGCGCCGATATGTTTGCAAAGCTCTGTCATAAAGCTCTGACAGAAAGCCATCACTTCTCTGTCTGATTTTCCCTTAGGG
>CARQVR010000028.1:34303-38987 GCA_949051815.1 uncultured Lachnospiraceae bacterium | reverse complement strand
TTCTTCTTCGGTTTTCATCTGCCAATGCTGCAAGTATCTCATTTACCGCCAATATGCCACCCCTCACTATTTCAATAAATATTTAAATAGATTATACAAAATTTGTATGGAGCAGTCAAGAACTATTTAAAATTATTTTTAAATATGCTATTTAGCACTTACTGCATTCTTTATTCTTATTGCCATATACCTTATAATGGCAATAGGGAGGGCGACTTTTATGAATATGAATATCATATCAAAGTACTTACAATTTTTGCGTAAAAGCAACAACTACACACAAGATGATTTAGCAAAAGAATCAGGCATATCAAGGCAGGCAATATCAAAATGGGAAACAGGAGCGACTATTCCCAACTTAGAAGTTTTATTAAAAATTTCAACAATTTCTGAAAAGGAGCTGAAAGAAGTGCTGGAACAGTTTGACACTAATTCGCTTGTAACGGCTTTAATGGGAGCCTCTCCCGAAACAAATAGTTGCTATGATAAATTTGCAAACGGTTGACAAGGAAATTTAGTTATTGAAAGCAACAGGAATTGCTGTATGGCATATATCTGCATAAAGTCATCCCTTACATGCAAAGGATCCCGGAGATTCCTGATAATCGAAATCTCCGGGATTTTCCGTTATCCTGCCGTATTAGTTAATAGCCAGACCGGCGCTTGCATAGCCAGCCACCGTATTAACCAATGTTAAACCGCTTGCCGTTGCCGAGAATACCAGCATCAGCCGTGTTTGAGCTGCCACCGGAATATTGAGTCCTGTAAGCGCTCCATTTAACAATGTTCCTACAGATATAATTCCGGTAAGTGTCGGCGTCAGGTTGATGAGCGTTCCCGCAATCGGAGAAAATACATTGTTCGGCGTTGCAGACTGATAAATCTGCGCTCTGACCGTGACATTGGAACCGACCAGAGAAAGCGCCAGCGTTGTACTGAAAAATGCACTGAATGAAGTGATGATACCGTCACGCGGAACCTGAAACGCAAAGTTAGAGAGCGTTCCGCTTGCGTTTGTAATATCGATCGTACTTCCCAACAGTGTAAGTCCCTGTGCGCTGCTTCCAAAACCTACGAAAGCCGGAATACCCGCAAGTCCTCCCGCTATTGTCGTCAGGGAAACCGGCAGTCCTGACGCAAACGGAATAATCGCTCCCGTGCCCGCCGCGCCGGTCGGACCTGTTGCGCCCGTTGCTCCCGTAGGACCTGTTGCACCATCGGCTCCCGTAGGACCTGTTGCACCATCGGCTCCTGTCGCGCCTGTTGCGCCCGTTGCGCCTGTTGCACCGTCGGCTCCTGTCGCTCCCGTCGGACCCGTTGCACCGTCAGCTCCTGTAGGACCTGTTGCTCCATCGGCTCCCGTTGCTCCTGTCGGACCGGTCGGACCTGTGGCTCCATCGGCTCCTGTCGCTCCTGTCGGACCTGTTGCTCCCGTTGCTCCTGTCGCTCCCGTCGGGCCTGTTGCTCCATCGGCTCCCGTTGCTCCTGTCGCTCCCGTTGGCCCCGTTGCGCCGTCGGCTCCTGTCGCTCCCGTTGGGCCTGTTGCTCCATCGGCTCCTGTCGCTCCTGTCGCTCCCGTTGCTCCTGTTGCTCCATCGGCTCCCGTTGCTCCTGTCGGACCTGTCGCTCCGTCGGCTCCTGTTGCTCCTGTTGCTCCTGTCGCGCCGTCGGCTCCTGTTGCTCCTGTCGGACCTGTCGCACCCGTCGCGCCTGTGGCCCCTGCCGGCCCCGTCGCGCCTGTGGGACCCGTTGCTCCTGTCGGGCCTTCGTCGCCCGGACATCCTTTCGGGCCCTGCGGACCAATCGGGCCGGTTTCGCCCTGAATACCCTGTGGACCGGTCACGCCCTGCGGACCCATGGAACCTGTAGGACCGCTGGGACCCGTAGGACCCGGAATCCCTCTGGGACCCTGTGGACCGATATCGCCCTGTGGCCCTGCCGGACCCACATCTCCCTTCGGGCCTGCCGGACCCTGGGGACCCATATCTCCTTTCGGACCTTCACAGCCAGGGTCTCCTTTCGGGCCAATGTCACCACGGACTCCCTGCACACCCTGAATTCCCTGCGGGCCTGCGTAGCCTCTCGGGCCTGCACAGCCTCTTGGTCCGGTGTTACCGGTAGGCCCTACCGGTCCTGTATTTCCTCTTGGGCCTCTTGCGCCCGGTGCACCGGGAATACCCTGCGGACCCATGGGGCCGGGATCGCCTTTGTCTCCCTTAGGGCCGGGACAGCCGGTATCTCCTTTCATTCCCTGCGGACCTGCGGGTCCCTGATCACCTTTCGGTCCCTCAGGCCCACGCTCACAACAGTTGGGAAAACACTGATTGGAATAACAGTTACACGAATTATTCTGATTCACTCGTAACTCACCCTTTCCGAATTATTTGTTAAAAGTATCTTTTTCTACAAATATTTTATGTGACTCTTCCCGTATTGCCACTTTTTGTCGAAAAAGGGATTTTTCTCCCGCACACGTCACTCCCGCTCTTTTCCCGAAAGACCGTCAAAGTACTGCCTGTTATAGAGATACGCCGGAGAATACGGCTTACATGCCCCAGCCTTTTCATTATACTCTCTCGCTTTTTGCTGTTCTCCCAATCTGTCGTAGCATACGCACAACTGCAAACAGGGAACATAATCATAGCAGTCCGGCAGCACAAACCCGTCCACATATTCTCTTTTCGGGATATGCAGTGCCGTCTCATACCAATAGACTGCATTATGGATGTTGCCGTGTTCCAGAAAATGCCTGCCGATTTCACAACACAGTTCCGCCCTCGGCAGGTCAAAGCTCAGACTGCGAAGGAGCATAAGCAGCGCCTTCTGCTCCTGCCTCATTTTATCATAGCAGTTTGCACAGACAGAACATGCTTCTATTTTATTTTCGACCCACCCGGCCTCTGAAAGCAGAAACGCTTCCAGCACGGAAACTGCCTCCTCATACTGCCCATGATAATACAATTCCCGTCCATAATAATATTGCTGCCGTGGGTCCAATGTCTTTCCTTCCGCAAGCAGCTTCCGGTATATTCTCAAATTCCGGTCCGGATCCCCGGCTCCTGTTTTTTTATGGCAGATCGCAATATCCGAGTATACAATCCTGCCGTTTGGGGGAATGACTTCGTGGACAGCGCCGACCCAGCGGTATCTGTCACAATTCCTGATCCACCTTTCCCTGAAATAGGAAAAGGAAGGCTTGCCCGCCTCATCAAAGGAAGTGTTGTATTTCATCATTACCATATCCGTGTCCGATGACAAAGATTGCTTTAACTGCAAAAATTTTTCCTTTTCCGTCTCTTCCAGAACATCGTCCGCATCCATCCACATACAATAATCCATAGACGCCCGGGAAAAGGCATCATTTCTTGCCTCCGAAAAATCATCCTTCCAGGGATACTGGTAAACCCTGGATGTGTAATTGGAAACGATTTCTACCGTCCGGTCCGTCGAACCGGTATCTACGATTATGATTTCATCCACAAGTTCTGCTATGCTGTCGAGGCAGCGTGCAATATGTGCCTCCTCATTTTTGACAATCATACAAAGACTTATTGTAGGCATCTTCTTTTCTCCCATCCGAATTTACTGTCTGCAAAATTTTTCCAAAATTACATTCATACTGGTCAGGGAAGTTTCGGCCGAAGAACGCCATGCAAAAAACAGGATGGAATCTGTCGGCACTTCCATGATAAAGTATCTTGCTATTGTCAGCATTTCTCTCCGCCTTGTGGTCTCTGCATACGCAGTATACAAATTCTGCCAGCAGTCATTCAGCACCGGCGTAAGCTCTATGAAACCCTGTCTTTTCATCATCGTGGATATATAATAGCTGACGGCATAGCAGCCAGAAGTCAATCTGATAGAAACGTCGCTAGAAAGAGAGATATTCTGTGTGATATCGGGGATCTGCGTTTTGAGCGGAAGACAGGCCGCATCCTGCAATACCAGATCCTGCCCCGTATATGACGCAAATATATAATTTTGCGGATAGCCTGACGGCCCCGCCGGACCCCGTTCCCCGGGGTCTCCTCTCGGCCCCATCGGTCCGGTAGCTCCCTGCGGTCCCTGCGGACCGGTAACGCCCTGCGGGCCGGTTTCTCCCCGTTCCCCCGGACATCCGGGCGGTCCCGGCTCTCCCCTCGGTCCCATGGGCCCTGGCTGCCCGCATGTACAGGGATCGCACTGCGGCTCCAACATGTCCTCCGCTCCGGCGATACCTGTCTGCTGCACGCGCCCGGACAGATCCATGTGTTCCCCGCACATATTCGCAGCGGAGGGCCGGGCTGCAAACTGACTGCCGTTTCTGTTCGGCGCTCTCATGCCAAACAGGTTCGGCGGAGGCAACATCCAGTTCATATTAAATTGACTCAATCGAAACCACCTCATTCCTAATCTGCTAAGGATTGATCCTTCCTTTACTAATCCTATATAAATAATATGCGCGGAAAAATTTTTGGTTTTTGGTTCCGCCATTTCATTCTTGACAAAACGCGGATCCTGTGATAGCATGTCAGCAGTTGAAAAGGTCCTTTCCAGAGTCTTTTCAAAGCAATTACTCGGACCACTCCATTTGGAGTCAAGGCCATACGGACAGCCGGGTCCACTGCCGATTGGCGGCCATGCGCTGCCCTATTGATTGAGTTAAAAGCTCAAATTTTATAAGTTGGTTACTTCATAACCGAAA
>CARQVR010000028.1:0-34293 GCA_949051815.1 uncultured Lachnospiraceae bacterium | reverse complement strand
GTGAAACGGTCAATAAGAGTGGTAAAAGTAGTATTGCTATATAGACTCTGATCTTCCGTATATCTGAACAGATGCCAGCATCCCGTTTTTTGCATATTTTCTGTCACCTTTTCGACGATAGACCTTTTGCCGGAAAACGGAAGTATGAAGATGATCTGATTGATAACCGCAAGTTGTGCATACAGTGCAGCCTGCGGTTTTGTTTTGCCAGCAATCAGAAAGAAGGCATAGGAAAAAATTGAAAAATACGCAGCTCCATCCCAATCAGACCAACCAGAACCGCGCGCCCATTTACGAGGCGCTGGAATCCTTCCGCCAGATGCGGGTTGTCCCCTTCGACGTGCCCGGACACAAACGGGGCCGGGGCAACCCTGAGCTGACCTCGTTTCTGGGGCAGCAGTGCATCGGCGTGGACGTAAACAGCATGAAGCCGCTCGACAACCTCTGCCATCCGGTGTCCGTCATTCTGGAGGCGGAAAAACTGGCGGCGGATGCTTTTGGCGCGGCCCACGCGTTTCTGATGGTGGGCGGCACGACAAGCTCCGTGCAGAGCATGATTCTGGCTGCCTGCAAGCGGGGTGACGAAATCATCCTGCCCCGCAACGTACATAAAAGCGTGATCAACGCCCTCGTTCTGTGCGGCGCGGTGCCGGTGTACGTCAATCCGGACGTGGATCAGCGGCTTGGCATTTCTCTTGGAATGCGCAGAGAGCAGGTGGCGAAAGCCATCGCCGAGCATCCCCGCGCGGTGGCAGTGCTTGTAAATAACCCTACTTATTACGGTGTCTGCAGCGACCTGCGGGCCATTGTCAAAATGGCTCACGCCGCCGGAATGAAATGCCTTGCGGACGAGGCCCACGGCACCCATTTTTATTTCGGCGGCGGCCTGCCGGTATCTGCCATGGCGGCAGGGGCGGACATGGCCTCCGTATCCATGCACAAGAGCGGCGGCAGTCTGACCCAGTCAAGCCTCCTGCTGGTTGGCCCCGATATTCACGCGGGGTATGTGCGGCAGATTATCAACCTGACCCAGACCACTTCCGGCAGTTATCTGCTGATGTCCAGTCTGGATATCAGCCGCCGGAATCTGGCCCTGCGGGGGCGGACCGTGTTCCATCAGGTAGCGGATCTGGCGGAGTACGCCAGACAGGAAATCAACGCCGTGGGCGGTTACTACGCTTTTGGCCGGGAACTGATGAACGGAGACTCTGTATTCGACTTCGACATCACCAAGCTCAGTGTGCATACGCTGGACATCGGTCTGGCCGGCATTGAGGTGTACGACCTCCTGCGGGATGAATACGACATCCAGATCGAGTTCGGCGATATCGGAAACATTCTGGCCTATCTCTCCATGGGCGACCGCCCTCAGGAAGTGGAGCGTCTGGTCAGCGCCCTTGCGGAGATCCGGCGTCGCTACCAGAAGGACCCGACGGGCCTTTTAAATCAGGAATATGTGGAACCGGAGGTGGTGGCAAGCCCTCAGGAAGCATTTTATGCCCAAAAGCGCAGCCTGCCTCTGGCAGAGACCGAGGGACGGGTATGCAGCGAGTTCGTCATGTGCTACCCGCCAGGCATTCCTCTGTTAGCCCCGGGAGAGCGGGTCACAGCGGAGATTCTGGAACATATCAGATACGCCAAGGAAAAAGGCTGCAGCATGACCGGCCCGGAGGATCCGGAGCTGGAGCGGCTGAATGTACTTGCGTGAAAGGAGACGACATATGGAAATGTGGTTTAGTGAATTTCATACCCCGGACGTAAAGCACAGTATCCGGGTTAACCGGCACCTTTATTCCAAACAGAGTGACTACCAGCGTATCGACATCTTCGAGACGCCGGAATTTGGCCGTGTGCTGACGCTGGACGGCAACGTGATGCTGACGGAGCGGGATGAATTTATTTACGACGAAATGATTACTCATGTGCCCATGGCGGTGCATTCCGGCATCCGGGACATTCTGGTCATCGGTGCTGGAGACGGCGGCGTGGTGCGGGAGCTGACCAGATATGACCGGGTAGAGCACATTGATCTGGTGGAAATGGATCCCCTTGTGGTGGAAGCCTGCCGGACCTATCTGCCAAGCAATGCCTGCCGGATGGACGACAGGCGGGTCCACATCCACTTCGGAAACGCGCTGAAATTCATCCGCAGACAGGAGGCGGCATACGATCTCATCATCGTGGACTCCACCGACCCTTTCGGCCCCTCCGAGGGCCTGTTTACCAGAGAGTTCTACGGGAGCTGCTACAACGCGCTGCGGGAGGACGGCATCATGGTCAACCAGCAGGGAAGCCCTTTCTACGCCGAGGACGCCGGAGCCATGCAGCGCAGCCACAAGCGCATCGTCAGCACCTTTCCCATCAGCCGGGTATATCAGGCCCATATCCCCACCTACGCGGCAGGGTACTGGCTGTTCGGTTTCGCCAGCAAAAAGTATCACCCCACCGACGATCTGGACACGGCGGCCTGGCAGAAACTGAATCTGCACACGCGCTACTATACGCCCAGACTCCATGTGGGCGCTTTCTGTCTGCCCGCCTTTCTGGAAGAAATGCTGCGGGAAGTGGAGGGATAAGCCATGTTGAAACCAAATATTGAAACTTTTATCGGCTGTGACAGCGATTATGAACAGGCCGGCATCGTCCTGTACGGCGCACCCTTCGACTCCACCACCAGTTTCCGGCCAGGCGCACGGTTCGGCCCCGCCGCCATGCGCCATGAGAGCTTCGGTCTGGAAACTTACAGCCCCTATCAGAACATGGATCTGACAGACTGCGCCGTGTTTGACAGCGGCGATCTGGAACTTTGTTTCGGCAGCGCGCAGACGGCGCTTTCGGACATCGAGGCACGCGCCCGCGAAATCCTGCAAGACGGAAAATTCCCCCTGCTGCTTGGCGGAGAGCATCTGGTCACGCTGGGCGCGGTGCGTGCCGTGGTGAAACAGTACCCGGAGCTTCACATCATCCACTTTGACGCCCACGCCGATCTGCGGGACGATTATCTGGGGGCAAAGCTCTCCCACGCCTGCGTCCTGCGGCGGTGTCATGAGCTGACAGGCGACGGACGCATCCATCAGTTCTGCATCCGAAGCGGCGACCGGGAGGAGTTCCGTTTTGCCGATGCGCATACGGATATGCACCCTTTCTCCTTTGACGGTCTTAAGGAAACCGTCACGTCCCTGCGAAAACAGCAGGTACCCGTTTACTTCACCATTGATCTGGACTGTCTGGACCCTTCCGCATTTCCCGGAACGGGTACCCCGGAAGCGGGCGGCGTCAGCTTCTTAAATCTTCTGGAAGCCATCGAGACAGTCTGCACCGCCCATGTGGTGGGAGCCGACGTCAACGAACTGGCCCCCATGTTAGATCCGGGCGGCGTTTCCACCGCCACCGCCTGCAAGGCGCTGCGGGAATTGATTTTAGCTTTACAGAAAAATAAAACAGATAAAGGAGATCACCCACTATGAGTAAGGTTCTTGTGATCGGATGCGGCGGCGTTGCATCCGTTGCCATCCACAAATGCTGTCAGGTCAGCGAAGTGTTCACCGAGCTGTGTATCGCCAGCCGGACGAAATCCAAATGCGATAAGCTGGCCGCAGAGCTTGCCCCTAAAACCGCGACAAAAATCACCACCGCCCGGGTAGACGCGGACGACGTGCAGCAGCTCATCGACCTCATCACCTCCTGCAAGCCGGATCTGGTAATGAATATCGCCCTCCCCTATCAGGATCTGACCATCATGGACGCCTGTCTGGCCTGCGGCGTCAACTACATGGACACCGCCAACTATGAACCGGAGGACACCGATGATCCGGCATGGCGGGCTGTCTACGAAAAACGCTGTAAAGAGGCCGGATTCTCCGCCTATTTTGACTATAGCTGGCAGTGGGCTTACCGGAAAAAGTTTGAAGAGGCGGGGCTTACCGCTCTTCTGGGCTGCGGCTTCGATCCCGGCGTAACGCAGGCCTACTGTGCCCACGCCAAAAAGCATGAATTTGACTCCATCGACACCATTGACATTCTGGACTGCAACGGCGGCGACCACGGCTACGCTTTCGCCACCAACTTTAATCCGGAAGTCAATCTGCGGGAGGTTTCCGCCCCCGGCAGCTACTGGGAGAACGGACACTGGGTAGAAATTCCCCCCATGAGCATCAGGCGGGAATATGACTTTGATCAGGTGGGACACAAAGACATGTATCTGCTCCACCATGAGGAAATTGAGAGTCTGGCGCTTACGATTCCGGAAGTAAAGCGGATCCGCTTCTTCATGACCTTCGGTCAGAGCTATCTGGATCACATGCGCTGTCTGGAAAATGTGGGTATGCTCTCCACCAGTCCCGTGGACTTTGAAGGACAACAGATCGTACCCATTAAGTTTCTGAAAGCCCTGCTGCCCGATCCGGCCAGCCTCGGCCCACGCACAAAGGGCAAGACCAACATCGGCTGTATCTTCACCGGAAAAAAGGACGGCCAGGATAAGACCTATTATATCTACAATGTATGCGACCATCAGGAATGCTACAAGGAGGTGGGAAGCCAGGCCATCAGCTACACCACAGGCGTACCCGCTATGTGCGGCGCGCTGATGCTGCTGACCGGCAAGTGGAACAAACCCGGCGTCTACACGGTGGAAGAGTTTGACCCCGATCCCTTCCTTGCAGCGCTTGACAAGTACGGCCTGCCAAGGAGCGAAAGCCGGACACCGGTGCTGGTGGACTGATGGATACCCGCGCGAAAGAAAGCCGTCCATGCTTTGCAGGGCTGGACGGCCAGTCCCCACAAAAATTATTTGAAAATCTGCCTACGCCCTGCTATATACTGGACGAGGCCATGCTGCGTCGAAACGGCGGGATTCTGGCCAGAGTAGCCAGACGCACGGGCTGTCGGATTCTGCTTGCCCAAAAAGCCTTTTCCAACTACGACCTTTACCCCGTCTTAGCCCCCTATCTGGACGGGACGGAAGCCAGCGGGCTGTATGAGGCAAGACTTGGCGCGGAGGAAATGCCGGAAAAGGAAGTCCATGTCTTCTGCGCCGCCTATCGGCCAGAGGAGTTTGACGAACTGCTTCGATACGCGGATCACATCGTCTTTAACTCCCCCCGCCAGTTGGCGCGGTTCGGCCCCTTAGCCAGAAAAGCCGGAAAAAGCATCGGGATTCGCATCAATCCGGAATGCTCCACCCAGGAAGGCCACGCCATTTACGACCCCTGCGCCCCCGGCAGCCGTCTGGGCGTCACACGCACACAGTGGAACGCGGACATGTCCGCAGAACTGACCGGCCTGCTGGACGGTCTGCATTTCCACACACTCTGCGAGCAGGATGCCGACGCGCTGGAACTCACGTTAAGCGCAGTGGCGCAGCGCTTCGGCGACGTGCTCCCCCGGATGAAATGGCTCAATCTCGGCGGCGGACACCACATCACAAAACCCGGGTACGACATACCCCAGCTGGAAAAGTGCATCCGCTTTGCACAGGAAAAATGGGATCTGCAAGTCTACCTGGAACCTGGGGAAGCCTGTGCGCTGAATGCGGGCTATCTGGCTGCCCGCGTGCTGGACATCGTGCAAAATGGCGGGATAACGACCGCCGTTTTGGACACAAGCGCCGCCTGTCATATGCCGGATGTGCTGGAAATGCCTTACCGGCCGCCGCTGTACGGGGCGGGGGAACCGGGAGAGCTGCCCTGCAGCGTCCGTCTGGGCGGGCCTACCTGTCTGGCCGGAGATGTGATCGGAGATTATAGCTTCGCCGCGCCCCTGCAAGAGGGAGATCTCCTCCTGTTCGGCGATATGGCGATCTATACGATGTGTAAAAATAACACCTTCAATGGCATGGCTCTGCCGGACATTTCTGTACTGCATACGGACAAAAACGTACAAAACCTTCGGCGATTTGCCTATACGGACTTTAAACAGCGTCTTGGAAAATAAAAGCATTCTCCTTGAATGGCTTGCACTGTCGCAATTTTCTATGAAATAAAAGAACCGCCCTTCCGGGCGGGCAGATACATCAGCGGGACCGGTTGTATGCCGGTCCCGTTTTTCCAAATACAGTCATCACGACTCTAAAAGCTGTCGTTTCCGCTCAATCATCTCATCGATTCTCCCGATATACTGCGCCACGTCCTTCACGTTCTCGCACCGCTCGATCCGGTCCCCTGGAAAAACGCCCTTGGTGATAGAGCCTGCGCCAAGCGCAACGATCGTCTGTTTTTCCTCGTTAATCAGAATGTTGTAAATGCCGTACTTCCCCCGTCTGGAATATCCCACGTTCTCGAAATTGCCCGACATGTTTTTCTGCCGGTAAAGGTAATAGGGCACCATATCCAGTTCTGCCGCTCCGCGGGCCGCAATCTCCATGATTTCTTCTGTGTTGTTGTAAGCCGTAGCGCCGTTTTCCTCAATCCACCTTCCCAGCTTCGACGCTCTCTTCACCGCCAGAGAGTGCACCGTCAGCGCATCGGGCGAAAGCGCCCTGATCCGCTCTATGGTGTGCGCCACATCCGCCGCCGTCTCTCCCGGAAGCCCTAAAATAATATCCATATTGATATTGTCGAAACCGGTCTGTCTGGCCAGATGAAACGCCTCCTCCACCTGCTCCACGGTATGCCGCCTGCCGATCAGGTCAAGGGTCTCCTGCTTCATGGTCTGGGGATTCACGGAAATGCGCGTCACGCCGTGTCTGTAAAGTACCCTGAGCTTGTCCTGTGTGATGCTGTCGGCTCTCCCCGCCTCCACCGTAAACTCCTGCACCAGGCTAAAATCAAACGCGCTTTTCAGTTTACCAAGAAACCGGTCCAGTTCCTGCGCCGAAAGGGACGTGGGCGTACCGCCGCCGATATAAACCGTATCTAATATCTTATTCCGGCAAAGCAGAGCCGACGCGTCAATTTCTTTCTCCAGCGCATCCAGATATTCCCCCACCCTCTTTTTCCACGCACCGATGGGATAGGACGTAAAGGAACAGTACAGACAGGTGGTCGGACAGAAGGGAATCCCCACATAAAGGCTGTAGCCGTTCTCGTAATGCAGGGTGCTTAAAATCTCCTGCTCCCGCCTCGCAATATCCAGCGCCAGCGCAGTCTTCTCCTCACTCACCAGATGCATGGTTTTCAGATAATCAGCCGTTTCCTCCTCACTCTTTCCCTGCTCCATCATAGTCATGGCGATCTTCGTAGGACGAATGCCCGTCAGATTGCCCCACGGCAGAGTGATGCCCGTCTCCTCCTGCATGGAAAGATAAAAGAAACGTTTGAAAGCGTTTTTGTAGGCGGGCGTACCCGCCGCTTCCTTCGGATGCCACGTATACACATGGCCGCTTCTCTCTGCGTCCGGTGCATCCTCCTCTTTTATATTATGTAAACTATCAACCTTTTCGGCCCGGGAGTCCGTGCCAAATATCTCAAGCGTCACTTCCTCCTCCCCGAAAAAGAGCGCCATCACCGGCTCGCCCTCCAGAATCCTTCTGTCCCTGATCTCTGAGTCCGGCGCAAGCATTCGCGGCTCCCACTCCGGATAAAAGGACTTTAAAAGCGCCTGTATGTCATATTCAAACTGTGTTTTATTGCTCTTTATAATCTGCATGATCCCACTCCTCCTACCGGTCCTTCGGCAGCCCCATCTTTTCCATTACACCCGCCGCATCGATGCCCGGATGGGTCAGATAAAGGCGGCAGATCTGTTCCGCCGTTTCTTCTGTCATTCCATACCTGCCGGCGATTCCGGACACACTTTTTCCCCGATCCACATCCCGCAAAATCTGTTGCAGTCTCTCCGCGGAAAACACCGTTTCCGCCACATCCTGCACAATATCTTTTTTGACAACCCGGAAATTTCCCGTTTCCTCTTCCACTTCCACCACCGCCATTGTCACCGGCTGGGAAAACAGCCTCGGCCCGCAGCTCCCGGGATTCAGATAAAAACAGGCTTCCTCCCTGCGCTCCTCATATTTATGGGAATGACCAGACACCGCCAGATCGTAATTTCCCATCTCCTTTGGCATGTTCTTCCTGTTATGTACCATGAAAACCCGCAAGCCGCAGATTTCCTCAGACAGTTTCTCAGGCAGCCCCTCCGCCCACTCTTTATCCGCATTTCCCCGTACCACATAGAGCGGCGCGATTGCCCGCAGGCTCTCCACCACCTTTGGGGTATTGATGTCCCCCGCATGTAAAATCACATCGCATCCCCGCAGGATCTGCACCACTTCCTCCCGCAGCTTCCCATGGGTATCCGACAACACACCGATCCGTTTCATTGCCCTCTCCTGATCTCTCTCATTTCTATGCCTGCCGCGTTTGCCGTTTCCGTCTCATACGCCCTGTGCTTCCTTTTCCGCCCAAAACAACTTACCGCGAATCGGCAATGCCGGATTGTGCACTTGTATCCTCCGTCAGCAGACCTGAAAAGTGACGGCATATACAATATGCACAATGACATTGCCTTTTATTTCCCCCTATATCTTATTAAACGGCTCCTTATAACAGGCCACGCGCCCAAGCTCCTCCTCTATCCTGAGAAGCTGGTTGTACTTCGCCACCCGGTCGCTTCTGCATGGCGCGCCCGTCTTGATCTGTCCGGCGTTCACCGCCACCGCAAGATCCGCGATAAAGGTATCCTCCGTCTCTCCCGAGCGGTGGGAAATCACCGCCTTATACCCGTTTTTCTGCGCCGTCTCTATGGCTTCCATGGCCTCGCTGACAGTGCCGATCTGATTCACTTTTACCAGAATCGCATTGGCCACATGGAGCTTAATGCCCGCGTCCAGCCGCTTTGTATTTGTGACAAACAGATCGTCTCCCACGAGCTGAATCTTTTCCCCCAGCTTTTTCGTCATCATCTGCCAGCCGTCCCAGTCGTCCTCCGCCAGCCCGTCCTCGATGGAAATAATGGGGTACCGCTCCACCAGCTCCTCATAGTAAGCCACCATCTCCTCCGTGCTTCTTGTGATCTCCGGAATCTCACCGCAGTCCGGCGACTGACAGCCCGCCTCATAACACTCCGCCACAAAGGAACCCGCCGTCTCCTGCCGGTGCCGCTTTAGCTCCGTCTCGCCCGGGAAATGATACACCCCGTCCGCCTCATTATAAAGCTCGGAAGCAGCCACGTCCAGCGCGATCTTAATATCCTGCCCGGGCGCATAGCCCGCCGCCTTGATGGACTCCACGATCAGATCGAGCACCGCAAAAGCGTCCGGCAGAGACGGCGCAAATCCGCCCTCGTCACCTACGCCCGTGGAAAGTCCCCTGCCGTTACAGATCTTCTTTAAGTTGTGGTAAATCTCCGCGCAGATGCGCAGTCCGTCCGCAAAACTTTCCGCCTGCACGGGCATAATCATAAACTCCTGAAAATCTACGGTGTTATCGGCATGTTTGCCGCCGTTTAAAATGTTCATCATCGGCACCGGCAAAAGTCTGGTGTAGGCGCCGCCCAGATAACGGTACAGCGGAATCCCCAGCGCCGCCGCTCCCGCTCTGGCACATGCCATGGAAACGCCCAGCGTGGCGTTTGCCCCCAGATTGCTCTTGTTATCCGTGCCGTCCTGTTCGATCAGCACCCGGTCAATCAGTCCTTGATCAAAGGCATCCATGCCAAGAAGGGCTTCCCTGATTTTCGTATTCACATTATTGACTGCTTTGGTCGTTCCCAGCCCGAAGTAAACCGTCTCACCGTCGCGAAGCTCCACCGCCTCAAACCGGCCGGTACTTGCGCCGCTCGGCACAGCCGCAAGCCCCTTGTACTGACAGCCGCCCACCTCTCTCTCCACAGTCACCTCCGCCTCCACGGTGGGATTGCCGCGGGAGTCCAGAATCTGTCTTGCATGTACATCCACAATCCTCAATTTACTGCCCATATAAAAAACCTCCTCTGCGCACTTTTTAAGTCCCATGTCCCGACACGTTCATATTCCGCCAGATATCCTGCCCGGGAATGAATGTGTCAGTACACTGGTACAGCAAATAATTAATGTCAGTTATTTGCTGTACTAGTATGCACAGAGAAGGTCTGAAACATGTATCTGCCTGTTTTTATGTATTACAGTCAGATCTTTTATTTTACCGCCGTAATCATGAGGGCGTGCATGTACGCATCGTCCCCTCTGGAGCAGGTCACCGAAACTTTTCTGCCCTCCACCAAAACCTTACAGCCGGACGGCCCTGCCGCCTTGTCCATCTTAAGCTCCATCTCTCCCGCAGAGGTATCCAGCACAAGAATGTTCTCCGTAGACTTCCCCTGAACCGTTCCTGTCACTGTCGCCTGGGAGGACGTATCCACTTCGGCCGAGGAGCTGTCCTTGACACCGACAATGGAAGTGACGTGAAGATTGCTGTCAGAACCTCTGAAATAAGTAACCATCAGTTTATTGTCCGGCGTCAGAACCATGCCTTTGGACGTATCCGTACTTTCGTCGATTTTAAACGTGAAATCTCCCTCTGAGGTCGCCAGATAAAGCGTCGCTTCGTCTGTGTCGTCCTTCACCGTACCCGTCACGGATCTCGTCTCGCCTGTCACATTGACCACCGGCGTCTGACTCTGGCTGTACGTCCGGGACGCTGCGCCGGCCTGAGACTCGTCAACGGCGGGAGACGACGCCACATCCGCAATGCTGATGGCATGCATATAAGCGTCTTCCCCTCTCGCGCAGCTCACCACGTATTTTCCCGACACCACCAGAACAGAACAGTTACTCAAATCCGTGTTCTTGTCAATTTTTAACTCCATCTCTCCCTGTGCCGTATCCAGATGGAGAACATCCTCCGTCGTTCTCTCGTTCACCGTTCCGATCACATTGGAAACCTTCGAGGTGTCCAGTGAAACGCTCGGACTCTCTCCGTTCTCCGAGATGGTAACCGCGTGAAGATAGCCGTCGTTTCCATGCGCCACCGACACGCTGATCTTCTTGTCCGGCAAAAGCATCTTACAGTTACCGGTGCTGGTGCTGCCGTCAATCTTAATCTCCATTTTTCCGTCCGGCGTATCCAGATATAAAAGCTTGCCGGTAGTCCCTTCCATCACCTTGCCCTGCACCGTGGCGATGACTTCCTCAGCTTGTACCTCCAGCTTCGCCCCCGCAGGCGCAAGCAGCATCCCGCAGACCGCAAGCGTCACCATGCAAACTTTCGCCGCTCTTTTATATTTTTTCATGCGCACGCCTCCATCCTGTGTAGATTCACAATCCGTATCAAAAATCCCTTTGCAAAAACCGATTCCCTTTCCATTTGTGCAACTATTTCGGTTTTTCATCAAAGATTACCATAATAAATAATTATGTAAATCTATCATACAACACTCCGGCTGGAAAAAGCAAGCATTTTTATACAGGGAATCATGATATCCCGTCCATGAGAAAACTGTCAAGAACCATACCCTCTGTAATATGGTTGCCAACAATACCCCAAGGCTCCGAAATAATGATCACTTCGACCTCGCATGTCCGCACCCAGTCGTCTCCATCGCACTGCAATGTGACAACCGTGCCCTCCTCGTTGGTCACGCCACCCGTACATACAAACTGACAGTAGTTGGTATCTCCGATCTCCGCACAGAAACTGTCCGTTTCTGCGTAATACCAGTCCTCCATCCCTACGCTGCCTTTCATCACAAGCTCGTCGTAGGTAAATCCTGTCTTGTCCACGAGAAGCGCATCCACGTCCTCCTTGTCCATCGCCCAGAAATCCGTATAGATTTCCGGTTGGTTCCAACGCGCCAGATGCGCCTGTTTCTCCTCTTCCGTCCCCTCTCTGGCTATACCCGCGCCGCTATAAAACACCTGATAGAGATCAATCTGCGCGGGATTTTCCCAGTCAGACAAAAGAAATCCGTAATTGGAGCGATCCTGTACCCATTCCGTATACTCTTCCAATTCCGCCGATGTGAGCCTCCTGCCGTTGTCAGGTATGTCTAACCCCGTTTCATCGGGCTCTTCTTCCTCTGCGGACGGTGCCGTTTCTTCGTTTTCCTGCATTGTCACTGCCTGTCCGCCGGCCGCATCGGATGTATCATTTCCGCCGTCTGCGTCCGATTCTCCGGCCACCGCATCATCCGAACCGTCAGCTTCATCCAACACGCCAACAGTTTCCTGCTCCCGCGCCGCATTTTCCCTCTGACCGCATCCGGCACACAATCCTATGATCAAAATTCCTGCCAAAACACCTGATTTTTTCCGCATACCGTATTCTCTCCATTCACAATCCGCACTGACACACAGATTCCTTATTCATTCCGGATCGCCGCAAGCGGGCTTAAGCGCATCGCTCTTCTCGCCGGAAAAAACCCTGCTACCATACCCACCATCACCGCGAACACCAGTGACAGAAATACCAGCCAGACGGGAATATAGGAAATACCGCCCGAAGTCGCCATATATTCATTGGCGCCCGCCGCCACCTTGTTGATCACCACGGAAAGAATAAAGCTCAGAATCAGACCGATCACGCCGCCGATAAAGCCGATAAACCCGGCCTCCATCAGAAACAGACTGCCTATATTGCGAAGATCACATCCAAGCACCTTCATCACACCGATCTCTTTTGTCCGCTCGTAAATAGACATCATCATTGTGTTAGTGATGCCGATGGCTGCCACAAACAGGGACACCGCGCCGATGCCGCCGAGCACCGCCTGAATGTAACCCATAGTCTTCTGCTCAGACTCCACCCACTCCGCCTGACTGTTCGCATTATAGCCCAGATCCGTCAGTGCTTTCTGCAAGGGCACCACATTCTCCATGCTGTCCACGTTCACAAGAAGCTGGTTATAAAAGATCTCCTTATAGGGCTTCCCGGTCTTTGTCGCCGGCTGTCCGGGAATCCTCTTATTCTTAAATATCTTTTTTAATTCCTTGATAAGCTCGTCGATGTCACAGTAGGTATACCACCCGTACTGGGACCACTCGTCCTCACCGGGCGACGCCTCCACGCCGCAGGTCTCGATCAGATATTTCTTCGGCGGTTTCTGGGTCTGTCCGTTCTCATCCGGCGTGCCCGACGCATAGTAGGCATCCATATCAAAAATCACGAAAATAGGATCCTTCATCAGGTCAATATCCGGCAATACCCCTGTCTGCCAATAGCTGCCGCCGCTCCCTTTGGAATTGTAAAAGTCCTGCAGCACCTGACAGCCGTAGAAAAAGGTCAGGTTCTGGTCGTTCCCCGGAAGTCTTCCCTCTCCCACCTTGATATCCAGATCCTCGAAATACGCCTGCGGCAGTCCCTGTAACTGCAGATACCCCTCGTAGCTTCCGTACTTGGCAAGCGCCTGCGTTCGCAGCATGGGATATACCGACTCCACATGCTCCATCGCAAGGATCTCGTCAATCAGCTTCTGATCCAGCCGTTTTACCTCTTCCGAGGAAGAATCATCCCACGGTTCGTTCACCGTCACCTGCGTCAGGCTCCCGTAAGATTCGTACTGCGCCATCAGAGAGCGGCTCAGTCCCAGTCCAAGAGACACCATGACCACAATGGACGCCACACCGATCACCACACCGAGCACCGTCAGGATCGTTCTCACTTTTCTTTTCCAGAGATTACTGCTGCTCATCCGCAGCAAATCAAGAAACTTCATCCAAACCTCCACGCCATGTCAAAGCTTCCTATTGGAGCAGATCCTTTTCCAGCTCCGCAAGCTCCGCTGCTTCGGCTGCCGCCGCCTTTTTCTTTTTGCGCAGCTTAAAGAATACGCCAAGACCTGTTCCCACCACGGCAGCCGCGCCAGAGACGCCGCCCACGATCAGGCCGGTTTTGGGCTTACCGCCCCCTTCGCCTTCCATCATCATATCGTCGCCCATCATCATATCATCACCCATCATCACGTCATCCATCATGGCCTCATTCACAAACAGGGTGATCTCTTTTTCCGCCGTGGTCACATTGCCCGCATCGTCCTCATAAGAGATTTCCAGTTTCACTATGCCATCGTCCATCGTAGGCGCCGCACCCGTCAGCATCACATCCACATTCCCCGTGTTGCCGGACTGGAGATTACCCACAAAAGCCGATGCCTCCGCAATGGAGTCGGCAACAAATTTCACCTGCACATTATAGAGAGTCGTCTTACCCGTATTGTATATGCTGAACATCACGTTGGACTGGGAACCGACCTCGATATTATCGGGCACCACCTCCGGAATGCTCGTATCAAAACGGCTCTCCTGCAAAATCGGGATTGACACGCTGGCCTTATCCGTCAGGTCAAAAACTGTTGCCGCGTCATACTTCATGTTGACGTCCAGCACATAAGGCTTCTGCGCCAGATCTGCCTTCGCCGTCATTTCAATCACAATATCCGCCGAAGTGTCAGGCGCGATTTTCTCCATGTAGACAGAACTTGACCCTGACGTTGGCAGAAAGGCGGAGTATGTGTTGGTTTTATCCTCCCCCTCCTGCGCTGCCTGCATGTCGAAAAGCACGTTGGTCACCGTCGTGTCCTTGGCCGTATTTTTCACATGAATCGTCAGCGTAAACGTTTCCCCCGCAAAGACCTTCTCCGGATTCGTCTCAAAGCCGGTCACCACAATACGGGGCTTGGACCCTGAGGACTCCTGCCCGTTGCCGCCGATCACGCCGCTGCCCGGCTTGCCGATGGTCTTCACATATACCGTAAGCTCCGCCGGCTCCTCGCTGCGGATGCCCGCTTTCGTGTAAGATATCTTAAATTTCAGGGGATAATACCCCGTCATCACGTCGCTTCTCGTCTTAAAATGGAACGTAAACTCCCTGCGGTTTGCCATAGCCGCCTCTTTCGTCTGGCATCCGGGAATAAAAGGCTCTGTCTGCAAATAGTTGGTGGTATCCGGCTCAAAAGGCCACTCCGTCACCAGCGTGGAAATCACAGGCTCCACGATCAGGTTGTTTAGCTCTTCCGTGCCAAAATTAACGATAGGAAGCACGATGGACACGCCCTGCCCGTAGCTCACCACTGGCGTCTGCCAGTTGTCCGCCACCTGTATAAACTCGCTGGTGGTCTGAGACAGTTTCGTTGTCGCCGCGGATTCCATGGACGATTTCACGGAATTGACATAGGCCCACATTTCCGTCAGGGACATCTCCGTGTTGGCGATATAGTAGACCGCACTGTCGAACACTTTGTGCAGGCTTTCCATCATCTTCTCATCCAGATGATATTTCACTTCCAGACTCTGCATATAGTAGAGCAGATCCTCGTCGGCGTCAAAGCGGTCGTCGTCCGTGATCACCCGGTCGGAATTTCTCTCTATATATTTCGTCTCTTCCGCATCGTTCTCACTGACACTCTCCTTCGTTTCCTCCGCGTGCACCACCAGCGCTTCGCCCCACGAGCCTGCCGGCCCCGAAACGGCCAACGCAAAAAACAGGCCGGCTAACACACCCGCCAAACGCCTCACTGCTTTCCCACAGCTTCCCATTTTTCCTCTCATCTCTCCTGTCCTTCCTCCTGCACCGCAATCTCCTCCGGCATATCCTGCCCGCTTCTTTCGTCGATTTCCAGTATTTTTCCGTCCCTGATCCGGATCACAATATCCGCAAAACCCGCCAGATAATTGTCGTGGGTAACCATCACTAACGTCTGGTTTTTCTCCCGCACCACCCGCTTCATCAGGTTCATAACTTCCACCGAGGTGTTGGAATCCAGATTGCCGGTAGGCTCATCCGCAAAGATGATCTCCGGCTCTACCACCAGCGCCCTCGCCACACCCACGCGCTGCTGCTGTCCGCCGGACATCTGGTTCGGACGGTGCTTTTTATGTTTGGTCAGTCCCACCAGATCCAGCATCTCCTCCGCCTTTTTGTTGCGGCTCTTCCTGTCCATGCCCTGAAACGTAAGCGGCAGAGCCACATTCTCGATGGCGTTCATGGTACCCATCAGATTAAAGGACTGGAAAATAAACCCGATATGTTCCCTGCGGAAAGCCACAAGCTGGTTCTCCGTCTTCTTTTCCATGTGCTCCCCTGCAATCACAATCTCGCCCTTGGTCGGTTTTTCCAGTCCCGCCAGCATATTGAGCAGCGTGGACTTGCCGGAGCCGGAGGCGCCTACAATCGAGCAGAAGCACCCCCGCCTGATGGAGAAGCTGACGCCGTTTAAGGCGCGCACCCGCTCCTCTCCGACCCGGTATACTTTATAGAGGTCTTTTACCTGTATCACAGGCTCATCCCACCTGTTATCGTCCACGTCCGTTTCCTTTCCATTCCATCCTGTCATTATCTGCTCATTATCATGCGAAGAAAAACGCTTCTACTCTTCACCCGTGTACGCCGTGGCCTCAGCCACAAACGCCGGCACCTGCTCTGCGTAGAAGGAATAAGCGAAATAATAGCTGTCCCTCTCGTAAGGATAAGTCGTATCTCTCTTAAATACAACCTCCACGGAATAGTTATCGTCCAGATCCTTATAGCGGCTCCACGGCGCATCGACCCGGTTACAGTAAAGATGCGGCAGGATCTGTGCGATCTGCTCTTCCTCATAGAACGTTTCGGAAACGCTGTAATCCGTATAGTCCCATGCCTCTGTCTCCGCCACGGCTCTGGCTTCGATTCCGTAATCCACAGGATTCTCCTGCTCTGCCAGCTCATTGTGGTAGCAGGTCACCGTAACCGACTCGACATCCGCCGCGTCAAGCTCCATCGGATAATACGCCTCCAGCTCTTTCAGTGCCGCAATCGTGTTTTCAAAGCTGTTATACACAAGAAGCTGTCTCCGGTTATAATTTTTATAGTCAAAACAGATTACACCGCAGGGCCGGTTATGCCTTACAAGCGTGAAGTCAAACTGCTCCATATCCTTAAGCCATGCGGCTTTCAGTCTGTCGGCCTCCTCCACGGGAATCACCGACTGCGCAGGACCGTTGCTGTAGTAGATCCGGTTCATGTTCTCCAGCAGATTCTGATCCTGCATCACCTGAAATACGCCATTCTGATAGGCGTCCGTGCGGAAAATCCGGTTGAGCGTCTCTTCCGTATCAGGATCATCATAGTCGACCAGGATTCTTCTGGATTTCTGCCTGCCCGAATGTAAGCGGTAAAGGATTTCCACATAACGCTTGTCTTCCATCTCCTCCGGATCTGCCTGTCCGGCCGCTTCGACAAGGGTCAGCACAGGGGATACGTCCGTCAGAAACATATGATCCGCTTCAAACCTGCCCTGCTCGACATACTGCCAGTTCTCGTCCCAATAGCTATCATAGTACCCGCCCGCCGAAATTGCAATACTCTCCACTTTATTTTGCGCCGGAATATAACTGTCATACCCGAATAAGTCCCATTTATGGACACAAAATATTGCCAATATGCCGGCTAACGCAACGCCGCTGGAAAACAGGTGGTGAAACAGGCTTCTGATATCAAAATCGTAAATCACCTCCATGACGGCGCACACAATCAATCCGCCGGCCAGCATACTGGCCACCAGCAGCGCCTCATTCTGATAGGAAGTGTCGTACACGAGCGCACCCGTCGTAAACGCTGCGGGAATCGCTGCCGCCACCTTGAAAACCGGCTCTAAGAAGCGGTGTGCAACCGCCTTGCCTGCTGTCTCGGAAGGGCGCTTTCTGTAGGCAAACCAGCCAAAAGCCAGAAGCACCGCCGAAATGCCGATCCATTTCCCCACAAGGGGCATGGAAAGACGCGCCGCCGCCGCGGCATCCGGCATATTTTTAAGCTGCCAGATATTGGACGTATAGTCATAAAGTGCGGAAAACTTCGGTCTGCTCTGTAAAAAATGGACGGAGTATGTTTCGAAAAAAACACTTCTCAGTCTCTCAAACATACTGTTCAGGGCTATCTCATAAAATGCAGCCGCCAGAAACAGGGAGATCGTTACAAACCGGTTTCCTGTCAGCATCACCACGAGAATCATCAGATGATAACAGACAAGAAAGAAGAAAAAGTTCCACACAAAGGCAATTCCGGCCTCCGCCAGCACCTCCCCGTTCACCGCTCCCTGCGCAGCCGACAGGATCATACCCAGAACCATTCCCGAAAGATGAGCCGTCAGATAAATCATCAGGCCGTTCACATATACCACGGCGAATCTTCTGTTTTTCGACACCGGAACGCTGTGATACATGTCCACCTTTCTTTGCTCAAACAGATAGGAGAACCCCTGCATACCGATAATTGCCGCCAGAATAAAAATACAGCCGTACAGATTGTCGGAGAAGCCCAGCGCATCTTTCGCCGCCTGACACATTGCCTGCTCAAATTCTCCCGGCGTTTTGAAGCTTCCGTCCGCATGAAAGCCCCTGATCCGGCTTAAGTAAATCATCGTCATGCCGCCGTACATGAGAAGCTGTGACAGCACCGCCACGATCCAGACCCAGATCCGCCTTTTATGATTTTCCCTGCAGCTAGCCCAGAATGAGTTTCTTGATGTCATAACCTGCCACCTCCGTTTCACTGATAAATATCTCCTCCAGAGACAGCGGGAGCACCTCGTAAAAGATCGTATCCACCGTGGCGAACCGCGCCTCCACTTCCTCCCTCGTGCTGCGCGCCGTAATCGTGCAAAGAGATCCCCTCTGTTCCTTCTTTAACACTTCCAGCCCGCTTAACGCCTTCCGTTCATCCTCCACGGCGCCAAACACACACTGTACTTTCTGGATATTGCACTTCATATCTTCCAAATCCCTGGACAACAGAACGCCGCCCTTATGTAACAGCCCCACATGATCGCATATATCCTCCAGTTCCCGCAGGTTATGGGACGCGATCACCGGAGTCAGCCCCCGCTCCTCCATCTCCTTCGCAAAAATGGATTTGATGCCCTGCCTCATCACCGGATCAAGCCCGTCGAACGTCTCGTCGCACAGAATATATTTCGTGTGGGCACAGATACCAAGGAGCAGGGCGAGCTGTTTTTTCATACCCTTGGAAAAAGTGCTGACCTTGCGATTCCTGTCCAGATTAAATTTCTCCAGATAACGGTAAAACTCTTCCCTGTCAAACGCTTCGTAAATACCGCTGTAATACTTTTCCATCGCCCTCGCGTTGGAGTTGACGAAAAAGTAAGGCTCATCGGCGATAAAAAACAGCCGCTTTTTCGCCTCCACATTATCGTACACGGGCATATTGTCCACTGCTACCGTGCCCTCGTCCGGCTTTAGCACGCCCGCTATCATACGAAGCACCGTGCTCTTGCCCGCGCCGTTGGTGCCGATCAGGCCGAACACAGTCTTTTCCCTGATTTCTACGCTGACTTCATCCACGGCTCTGATATCTTCAAACCGCTTTGTCAGATTATGTATTTCTATCATAAGGTTCCTCCTTTCATACCTGCAGCTTCTCTATTTCCAAAGTAAGCTCCATCTTCGGCATGCCAAGCTCCAGCACCTCTCTCACAAGCCGCAGAATCTCCTCCAGGCATTCCCTCTTTCTCTTCTCCACAAGCTTCCCATCCCCGGACACAAAACTTCCCCTGCCTTTCACGGTATAGATGAAGTCCTGCCGCTCCAGCTCCGCATACGCCTTCTGAATGGTGTTGGGATTGATGGACAGCTCCATCGCCAGATTCCGGACCGACGGCATCTGCTCATCCGGCTGTATCGCTCCCTTCAAAATCAAAGTTTTGAAACGTTCCACGACCTGCTCATAGATCGGACGGGTATCTTTATAGTCTATGATGATCATAATGCTCTCCACTCCTTTCCCAGGATTATACCCTCCCCACGCACAATACCAAGTGTACTATCTGTGGTGGTACACTTAGTATATAAAAAAGACGGAGACTATGTCAAGCCTCCGCCAACAATCTTAAGAATTATTTCACCAACAGAGATTTTCCCGTCATTTCGGCAGGCTGCTCCATGCCCATCAGCTCAATGATCGTAGGTACGATATCCGCAAGGCATCCACCCTCACGCAGCTTGTACGCGGGATCCGCGTTGACCAGAATAAAGGGCACCGGGTTGGTTGTGTGCGCGGTGAAAGGCGCGCCCGTCTCCTCGTCGATGAGCTGCTCCGCATTGCCGTGGTCCGCGCAGATGAACAGCACGCCGTCCACTTCTTTGACAGCGTCAACCGCCTTGCCTACGCACTCGTCCACAGCCTCAACCGCCTTGACGGCAGCCTCCTGCACACCGGTGTGGCCCACCATATCAGGGTTCGCGAAGTTAATGATAATCACGTCGTAGGTGCCTGACCTGATCGCCTCCACCAGTTTGTCGCACACCTCGTAAGCGCTCATCTGGGGCTTTAAGTCGTAGGTCGCCACATCCTTGGGGGAATTGACCAGAATGCGGGTCTCTCCCTCGTTTGGCTCCTCCACGCCGCCGTTGAAGAAGAACGTCACATGGGCGTACTTCTCTGTCTCGGCGATTCTCGCCTGCTTCATATCGTGCGCCGCCAGCCACTCGCCGAACGTGTTGGTAACCGAAATCTTGTGGAACGCCACCTCTTTATTCGGAATGGTGGGATCGTAGTCCGAGAAGCACACATAAGTCAGATCCAGTCTCTTCTCCCTCGCAAAGCCTTTGAAGTCGTCGTCGCAGAAGCTTCTTGTGATCTCTCTGGCTCTGTCCGGACGGAAGTTAAAGAAGATCACGGAATCCCCGTCGCCGATCGTCGCCACCGGCGCGCCATCCTTCATCACCACCGTGGGTTTTACAAACTCGTCCGTCTCGTCCCTGTCATAGGAAGCCTGAATCCCGGCAGGACCACTCTGCGCCTCTAAGCCCTCGCCTTTGGTGAGCGCCAGATACGCCTTCTCCACTCTGTCGTAGTTATTGTCACGATCCATCGCATAGTAGCGGCCCGTCACGGTAGCCACCTCGCCCACGCCGATCTTTTTCATTTCGGCCTCCAGATCCTCCACATAACCCTTGCCGCTTGCCGGGGGCGTATCTCTTCCATCAAGGAAAGCGTGAACATATACTTTGGAAAGACCGTTTCTCTTAGCCAGCTCCAGAAGGCCGTAGAGATGGGTGTTGTGGCTGTGCACGCCGCCGTCGGACAACAGTCCGAACATATGCAGGGCGGAATCGTTTTTCTTACAGTTGTTTACCGCGTCCAAAAGAGCGGGATTTTCAAAAAAGGTGCCGTCCTGAATCTCCTTCGTGATTCTGGTAAGCTCCTGATACACGATGCGTCCCGCGCCCATGTTCAGATGTCCCACCTCGGAATTTCCCATCTGGCCGTCAGGCAGGCCCACCGCCATGCCGCTGGCATTTCCCTTCACGAAAGGGCACGCCGCCATCAGCTTATCCATCACCGGCGTCTTCGCCAGCGCAACCGCGTTTCCCTCCGTCTTCTCATTGAGGCCGTAGCCATCCAGAATCATCAATACTGCCGGTTTTTTTGTTCCCATGACTGATTTCTCCTTTTCTATTTCCTTTATTGCCTGGTACTACTCCTTTATTTTGTCAATATCCGCAAGGTTAACGCCTGATACACTGAGCAATGCTTTGATGATTAAATATTCATCTTTCAGCTTTGCGTAAGTTTCTACGGCATTTTCCTTCCTTGCTAACAGCATGTACTCCTGAATCTTCTTAAAGTCATCAAGTGCAGTCTTTGTAACTTCAATACCTGTCGGCATACATTCACCTGCTTTCTCTGCGCAATCTCTCCCGCCTGTTACAGCTTTATTATATCCGTTTTATAAAAAAGTGTAAAGTTATGCCGCTTGTTTTTCTCTTTTTCTCATTATATAATCACCACTATGGAACACATACACCGAATCAAATACCAAAGTAAATTATATGAGCTTCCCTACAGGGTAATCTACAGCCGCCGCAGAACATGCGCCATCAGTATCTCGGCGGAAGGGGAAATAACCCTGCGTCTGCCCCTTGGCACAACCGATTCCCAGATCCGCCGCCTGTTGCTGGACAAGCAGAACTGGATCATCACACACTATCTGGATGCCCTGAAGCAGCGGGAAAACCGCCCTGTTTCCGACCTGACGGACGCCCGGCGCAAGGCTCTTGAAAAGCGCTATATCGAAGCCGCCAAGGCTTATTTCCCGAAGCGGGTTTCCTATTTTCTCCCGCTCACTGGTGGCAGCTTCGGGCGCATCAGCATCCGCGACCAGAAAACCCGCTGGGGAAGCTGCAGCGCAAAAGGCACGCTCTCCTTCAACTGGCGCCTGATGCTTGCGCCGCCTGCGGTTCTGGATTATGTGGTCGTACATGAATTATGCCATCTGACCCACATGGATCACTCAAAAGACTTCTGGGCGCTGGTAGAGCGCGTCTGCCCGGACTACCGCACCCACCGCAAATGGCTGAAAGAGCACGGGCACGAGCTGATCTTATAAAACGCCGGTGAGAAATGCCGTTTTAAGGCATTTTCTTTCATCAATCCCACTTTGTCCTGATCCGCAGACCGCCGTAGCGGGGTTCATAGTCGGATTCCCGTCTGCGGACCGCGCTGCCGTCCCGCCTGACGTCCTTGGGCTTTCCGTTCGCATATTTGCTCTTATCCCGGCTTTTCTCCCCTTTCGTGGTATAGCCGCCCTTGTCCGCGCCGGACTTTTTTGCAAAACTGTCCTTGTCACTTCCTCTGCCTGTCCTGGAACCGTAACCGCCCTTATTCCTGTCGTTTCCCCGGCTGCCGGGCTTTTTTGCGTAACCGTTTTTGCCATTTTTGCCCTTGTCACCGCGGCCGCCCTTAAGGGGCCTCTTTTCAAAGAAAAATTTCTCCGTGCGGATGTCCTCGATCTCATCCCCCAGTTTCATCTTCATAAACGCCGCAGCGATCTGCATCGCACTGTACTGTCCAAGTGCCACGGCGTCAAGTATATATTCCGTCGCCCTGCCGGTATCTTCATTTTCTATCACTGCATAGGCTTCCTTCAATATTTTTTCCGCTTTTCTGGCGGTGATATCCGCCGCATCCGGCACCTTGCGCTCCTTGATCTTCGTGTGGCAGATACGCTCGATATCCCTGATCTTATAAGCCTCCCTGCCGACCACCAGCGTGAAGGATCTCCCTGTTTTACCCGCCCGGCCGGTTCTGCCGATACGGTGCACATAGTATTCGATGTCATCGGGCACGTCAAAGTTATAAACCGCCTCCACATCACTCACGTCGATGCCTCTGGCTGCCACGTCTGTGGCAATCAGAATATTTGTTTTACCGCTTCTAAACAGGTTCATCACCGTGTCTCTCTGTCCCTGTGTCAGATCTCCGTGAAGCCCCTCTACCTCATATCCTCTGCCCTTCAAATGCTCCGTCAGCTCATCCACCATCCGCTTGGTATTACAGAAAATCAATGCGCGTCCCGGCGTATAATAATCAATCAGACGGCAGAGCACCTCCTCCTTATCCTGTTTGCGCACCTGATAGTAAGCCTGCTTGATTAAAGGGATCGTTACCTCCTTCGGCGTCATTTTGACGTAAGCCGCGTCCTTCTGGTACGTTTTCGTGATATCCAGAATGGGCTTTGGCATGGTGGCTGAGAAAAGTCCCGTCTGCCGCTCTTCGGGCATTTCTTTCAAAATGGTCTCGATGTCTTCCCTGAATCCCATGTTCAGCATCTCATCCGCCTCATCGAGCACTACCGTGTGTACCTGATCCATCTTAAGGGTGTGCCTGCGCATATGATCCATCACGCGCCCGGGCGTTCCCACCACGATCTGCACGCCGGTTTTCAGGTTTTTAATCTGCTTATAAATCTCCTGACCGCCGTACACCGGCAGCACCTTTATGCCGTTCATATACTTGGCAAACTTGCGAAGCTCATCCGCCGCCTGCATGGCAAGCTCTCTTGTGGGGCACAGAATCACTGCCTGCAGGGAGCGGTTCTCCGGATTGATCTTTTGCAGGATCGGAATGCCGAAGGCCGCCGTCTTACCGGTGCCCGTCTGCGCCTGCCCGATGATATCCCGCCCTGTCATAAAGAGCGGAATGGCCTGCTCCTGAATGGGCGTCATATGCTCGAAGCCAAGCTCCTTCACCGCCCGCAGAATCCTGCCGTCAAGTCCCGCTTCCTCATAGCGCAGCGCCTCGCCCTGTTCTCCTTCTTTTTCCTCCGCGCTGCCGTCATACCGGTTCGCCGTCAGAATCTCCTTCTCCAAAAAGGCGTCAAACTGTTCGTTTTTTTTCTTTTTCTCTCTGTTCATGTTTTCCTCATTTCTCTTTCTGCTAATCCTGTTTTTGTTCTCACTCTATGACAGAACAAGTGCTGCCAGCTTTGGAGGCATGGCAGCACCTGTCAACCACTCTCTGTTTTATTCTGCGCTCCCGCGCTGCTTTTTAAGCGCGGTAAATCCTGCGAAGCCTGCTCACCGCCCGATCCCTGATCAGGCACTCGCCATGCTCCTCCAGATACTGCATCCGCTCATCGGAAACCGCGATCAGATTACCAAATTCCACCGCCTGCGCGCTGATTCTGTTAAACGTCTTGTAAGACAGCCTGTTTTTCTCAAGCACCAGATAATAGTTCCCGCCCTCCTTAAAAAGATGGCTCTTCACGGAATATGTATTCGGAATCGTGGCCGCATACTGCATCGTCTGATGCATCGTACAAAAGACAAACATCCGCCGGTTTTCATCATACTCACCCGTCGTCTGCGCCTTTTCCCGTTCTTCCTGTCCGGCAAGCTCTGCGCTGAATTCCTGCAGCACCTCTTTCAGATTCTGCAGCATCTCCTTAAAGGCCGCCGGCCCTTCATCCGTAAAAGTCACCACAAGGCCGTTGTCCTTAAGCGGCGTAATCTGCATAGCGATGTTGCCGTTGTTGATCTGGTACCCCACCTCGTCATGCGCCCGCTCGATGATATCCCGCAGAAATTCCTCGCCCCTTTCATTGCGCTCAAAGATATCCGACAGCGCGAGCCCGTACTCAGCCATGTCGTCCGCCGAGACAATACATTGTACCGTTGCATCATTGATCTTCTTATATTTCATGTATTCTCTTTCCCCATTCCGTTGCAGACAAAAAACTTTTTGCGCACTGCGCATTGCCTTCGCGGAGATTATACCACAAAAAAACGCAATAAGGAAGAATCTTATCGCGTTTCCTGCAAAAATGTTTTTAAATCCCCCCGTTACGGCCTTTAATCCCCGTTAAGCGCCTCCTTCTGCCAAAGCGCTTTGGCAGAAAATGTTTCGGATATTTCAGGATGCACCAGCCGGAATCCGGAATCGCTGTTCTCATCCGCCACAATCTGTATCGTCAAAACCGGCAGACCATGGAACCACAGCCCGTCAAGTCCTTTCAGTTTCAGTCCCACCGTCATATGCGCCGTCCCCTCACAGACCCCATCCGGATCAGTCTGGTAAGCATCGGCGCCGCCGCCATTATTCGCTTCGTTCTCCGGATCTTCCAGCCAGAAGCCGACGCTATCCGGCACGATCCGCACATCCTCTATCACCCTGTCCTGCCAGGACGAGATATCAATATCACCCAGATACATATCTTCATCGTATACCACATGCACTCTGGCTGCCTCCTGATCAACGTTAAAGGTCAGATACTTCTCCGCCCATTTGACACATGCCTCCGGTGTGAGGATTTTCAGATCAATCGTGCCGGTATCATAGCGGTATCCTTCGTAAAGCTGCCATTTTTCTACCTGCGCGCTCTCCCCGGTGGGCAGCTTCCACACAAACCTTCTGGGCCATCCGCCATCCGCAATCTCCAAAATGCGTATATTTTCGCTGTTTCCGTTCTGGTAGGAAGCGCACCAGGGAAGATCAAGAGTATTCACATCTGTCCCGATCCGCGTCTTTAACCCACGGAACCCGAACGCTTCCGTATAGAGACCGTAAAGGGAAATCATCCCCCCGTCTTCACGACAAAGCAGATACCAGCCGTCTTCCGGTTTTTCACCGCCTTTCCCCTCCAGCCAGTCATAATAGCCCTGTATGTCAAATTCCCGGTTTTTTGAAAGTTCGCTGTCGTCTTTCCCCTCCATCGCGCCGTGGTAGTGCAGAGTTTCCGTGAATGCCTGCCAGTCTGCCTCCTGTCGGGCGCTCTCTTCCAATGCCCTGATCTGCTCCTCTGACAGTTTTACGTTTTTGGCAGCGTCCTCGTATTCTTTTTGAACGCTGGCAAATTCCCCGCTATTTTCCCTGTCCTGCATCTGTCTGTT
The DNA here is from genome assembly GCA_949051815.1 of uncultured Lachnospiraceae bacterium. Lineage (GTDB taxonomy): Bacteria > Bacillota > Clostridia > Lachnospirales > Lachnospiraceae > UBA3282. The sequence continues at coordinate 8,279 of CARQVR010000028.1, read as the reverse complement.
TCGCCCATCAGTTCCACTGTCATTATCGCCCTGCGCGTTCTCACCCGTTCCTGCCATATCCTGTGCTCCCGTCTCTTTCACCGGGTTCGCTCCTTCCCGCTCTGCTCCCGTAAAGGCGCAGCCGCAAGCCAGAATAACCGCTGCCATAACCGCCGCAAAAACCGGCCTTTTCGTCCGCCCTTTTTTCGCCAGCGCCGTAATACGCTCCCTGACGTTTTGCCCACTGCCTTCCATCATAATAGTCATGCCTGGGCACCTCTCTCTTCCGCCGCCGTTCTCCAAAAGAGCAAGCAGCGTCCTGCCGTAAGCAAACCGTCCCGACTCTCCAAGCATACTGACCGCCGCCTCGTCGCAGGCAAGTTCACTGTCCTGTCTGGCCGCATAAGCCGCCGCCCACACAAAAGGGTCAAACCAGTAAACCGCCGCCAGCGCACTGCGAAGGAAAGCCCAAAACCCGTCCCCGTGCCGCGCATGACAATATTCGTGGGCCAGAACATGCGTCAGATTCTGCTCCTGCGCGCCGGTTCCTTCTCCGATGTAAACATGCCCTCCCGCCAGACAGGCGCCCGGCAGTCCCTTTACCTGATATACCTTCATGCCGCGGCGCAAAAAACGCTGCGCAAATGCCTCCGGAAGCGCCTCTGCCGGAAACGCTTTCCGGTTTTTATACAAAAACCGGACAAAACGCCATTGTGCCGTGACCATGTAACCGCCCACAGCCAAAAATCCCAAAATCCAGATCACTCCCAATACGTCAGCGGGAGAAAGAGAGACAGGCCGCACCGCCGCATCATTCTTTTCCTGCGCCTTTTCACCGGACGCTCTTTCCGCCGCCGGCATCATTTCCGCCCTCGTCTTTATCTCTCCAGCCGCCGGTTCCGCTCCCCCGTTTTTCCCATCGGAATATGCGCTGGCCTGCACGCCGCCGTACACGGGCTGCGTTTCGTCCTCCGCAGACAGCCCCTGACCGTTCTCCCTGCCGGAAGAAAAAGTCTGCGCACGCTCCAGGACCGTCTCCGGCAGCAGATTCATCACGCTGAAAGCGGTCGTCCCCACGGACGCCGGGACAAGAAGTCTGGCCGCCACGAGAAGCCACAGCGCATAGCGCAGCCGCATACTGATCTTTCCCATTGTCAGCTTTCGCAGACAAAAAATCACCAGAATCAATACCGTCGATGTAATCATCCGTTCAAGCATCATATCCGCTCACCGTCCTTCCCTGAAAGGTACTGCTCTTCTTCCTCATCCTGCTGTGCTTCCTCGGCCCTTCTCAGGATTTCATAAAGCTCTGCGATCTCTGTTCCCGAGAGCGCCTTCTGCTCCACCATCGTGTTTAACATCAAACCCATCCGGCCGTCAAAGACTCTCTCCAGAAACTCCTCCGTCTCCTGCAGCACCGCCTCACGCCTCTCTATCTTCGGATAGTAAAGTTTCGCCCGTTCTCCAGCCTCATAATAAACGGCGCCCTTATCCTCCATCCGTTTTAAGAAGGTCATGATCGTATGCTTCGTCCAACCCGTAGTTTCCTGAAAACAGCGGGTCAACTGCATAATTGTCTGCGGCGCTTCCTCCCATAGCACCCCCATCACTTTCCATTCCGCCTCCGATAATCTGACCATATGTATCCTCTCTTTCACACCTGACACGCGCTTTCCATGCCCTGTCATCAAATGCCGTCCGGTCTGCCGTGCCAAAAGGTTGACATCCGCCTACCATTTATAATTTTATCATACATTGTTGGTAGTCATCCGTCAACCTCTATTCTTATTCTTTGTTCATCTATTATTGTCTGTCTTTATCGCCTTACCGTATCTTTTATCTTTCTTTTTGTATTTATTATGTATTTTTTGAGACTATTTTCTTTCCATTTTTCGAAAAAACTGTTAAAATAGGGTTAAGGAAAAAGGATTCATGCCGATATCCTTAACAGAACAAGGAGTTCGCTGTGCTAAAAGGATATGGCCATATCAAAGTAATGCACAAATATGAATCCAAGGAGGGATCACCGCAATCTATGCAAATGAATGGACTTATAAAGTGGAAGCGGTTATGGCGGTCACCCCGGTAAAGAAGGCAGCTTCTGACAAAAATCGCCAGTCCAAGCAGAACCCGTCTCAGGCCTTCGCGAAGAAATTCTTTGCCGAAGTACTGGATGAGGCGTTTGAGAAGGAGAAAAGTCGAAATATCGAAATCCGGACGACCGGATACACGAAAAACGCACTCCCTTTTCAGAATTTTGTGAATTTACGGGAATATTCTTAGAATTGCAAAAAATACAGAAGAAATCAGAAACCTCAGCGCGTCCGGGCTGAGGTTTCTGATTTTTATATGTGCAGAGGTTTACCCGTTACTTATCCCCGTTTCCGCTCTTCTCCTCGTGCCACTCCATAAGGTCTGCCAGTGTCACGCGATCCACCACGTCTCCAACCGCCTGATTCAGCATCCGCCACAGCCGCAAAGTAGCGCATCCCTCCTGCCTTGCACAGGCGTTTATCCCATCCTCCAGACAGGCTACCGGTGCAAGCGACCCTTCCGTCAGCCTGAGAATCATGCCGACCGTGTACTCTTTGGGCGCCTTCGTCAGATGATACCCGCCCTGCGGTCCTCTGACGCTCTTCACATATCCCGCCTTATTTAATGTAGAAATGATCTGCTCCAGATACTTTTCCGAAATCTCCTGTCTCGCCGCAATATCTTTGATCCTGACCGGATCACCCGTATCATAAACCGCCAGATCCAGCATCAGCCGGAGCGCGTACCTGCCTTTTGTGGAAATTTTCATCCCCCTGCTCCCCCTTCCTGTCACCGGGACGAACCGTCCCTGATCCTCTATTTTTCCTATCGTGTTAATATGTTTTCTTAATCAAAGTTATATAATAAAAGAAATGCCCTGTCAAGAAACCCGCCCTCTCCAAAAAATTAAAAAGCAGGACTATTTTCCCATTCCCCTATTAAGAAATATCTGCCAATGGGCGATATATAGAATAAGAGGTGAAGTCCGAAAACCTCCCGACAGGTAAACGGATTTACAGTGTAAACAGGTAAAGCTAAGGAGGGCAAAAACATGAACAATATGAACGGTATCGGCAGCTATAATGCAATGCAGAAAAATCTCTACAGTCCTGCAGCGCAGAGCAGAAAGACCGCAAAAGCTGACGACAAAAAGACCGACGAAACCAAAAAGACAAACAGCAATTCCGTACAGTTAAGTGACAAGGCGAAAGCGCTTTTACAGGAAATGAAAAAAACCTACAACAACGCGGATATCTATGTCGCTGAATACGAGACCGAGGAGGAGGCTGCCGAATATCTCTCCCGCGGTTCAAAAGATTTCAGCATCTTAATCGATCCCGAAGAGCTGGAGCGGATGGCCAACGATGAGGACGTAAAGAAAGAGAATTTCGCTCTTCTGGATGAGTCTCTTGGCAAGCTCAGTGAGATGAAGGAAGAGTTAAAGGAAACCGGCCGTGAGGATGAGGTCGTAACACTCGGCGTAAACATCGGCAAGGACGGCCAGGTATCCTACTTTGCGGAACTCGAAAAGTCCGGCGAGCGCACGAAGGAATTTGTGGAAAAAATGCGCGAAGACAAGAAGGAAGCCGCAAAGGAAGCAGATGCAGAGAAGGCTGGCAAAGCGCAGGACAAATACAATTACGAACATAGCAAGCGCGCTACCGTCTCCGCTAACAGCGTAGAGGATCTGCTCGAAAAGATTAAAAACTTTGACTGGGACACTGTAAAAGAAGAGACAACCATTCCGATGCCCGGAAAGAATTTTGACTTCACCGTCTGACGGATCGAACCGGTCCGGTCTATGAAATCGCTCACGCATATAAAAAGGACCGCTCTCTTGCGATAACGCGGAGGGCGGTCTTTTTTACGCTATAGGTACAGGCTCAAAATCTCTTAATCTTCTTCGTGGTATTCTTTTCAAATTCCGTGTCCCGCAGCTTCACGCTTACCACACGTTTATACAGCGGCGCTTTTTCATTATAGTCATCGACGATCTTACGGATCTCTCCCTCCACATCCCTGATCTTTTTCTTAGATGCATACTCCTGATCCGGGAAAATTTCCGCCTCGATCACGCCGTCCTTCTCTCTCACCAGAACTTCCTGCACAAGGCGGGCCGCGCCGATTTTATTCTCCAGCTCCTCCGGGGAAACGTTCTCGCCGTTTGGTGTGATAATCAGATTCTTCTTCCTTCCCGTAAGGAAAAGGAAGCCGTCCTCGTCCACATAACCCAGATCGCCCGTGCGAAGCCATCCGTCCACAAGCGTTTGGGCCGTCTCTTCCGGCATTTTATAATACCCCTGCATGACGCTTGAGCCTCTCACCCAAAGTTCCTCGTCCACCACCTTCACCTCGCAGTTTGGCATACATTTGCCGATGGAACCGTCCTTTTTATCTTTCGGACAGTTGGAGCTGATCACGGGTGCGCACTCGGTCATGCCATATCCCTGCAAAATGGTGATCCCGTACTTTTCGAACCGCTTTAAGTAATCGGGATTTAAGTACGCGCCGCCGCTGCATATGGTATGGAACTGTTTGCCAAAAACCTTCGCCTTGATAAGGGGCGCGGGCAGCCAGTCTGTCTCCTCCAGCTTCTTGGCAAAAGTCTCGATCATAAGCGGCACCATAAGGATGATGTTCGGCTCAAAGAGCTTGATATTTTTTAACACCCGGAGCAGGGAATCGTTGATGCAGATCACCGTTCCCAGAGACATGCCCTTTAAGATGTCCATGCTCAGGCAGTAGGCATGATGGATCGGCAGCACCGAAAGCAGCACCATCCCCGGTTCAAATCCCATGTCCTGCGCCGTGGCGTTCTCCGCCAGATTCCTGTGGGTCAGCATCACACCCTTGCTCTTACCCGTAGTGCCGGAAGTAAACATGATGGTCGCCAGATCCTCCGGCAGCGGGCTGTGGGAATAACCGGGCGTCTGTTTGCCCAGCACTTCCTGGAATAGCAATGTTCCCTCCGGCACATCCGCCGCAGACGCTTCCGGATCTGTGGCAATCCGGTGTTTCAGCTTCGGACATTTCTCTCCGGAAAGCGCCGCCACCGCCTCACGCGCCTTATCGTAGACAAGCACCGTCGCGTCCGACCGGTCGATCAGCTCACACAGCTCTTCCGCCGGCAGATTGGCATCTAACGGCACCGCCACGCTGCCGCCGTTCACCGTGCCGTAGTAAGAGACAAGCCACGGATAAGAGTTGTCACCCACAATCGCTATGTGGGCTCCCTGCTCGCCGAGGCTGTCAAGAGCCGCCGAAAAGCGCTCGCTGTCCTCCCTGAGCTGCCGGTAAGTCTTTGCCACGACTACCGTCTCTTTTTTTCCGTTTCCTTTGTCGCGCTTCGCCTTATACCTGACCGCGTCCTGCGGCCCGTAAGCCCCGGAAGCCTTGACCAAAATTTCCCTGATGGTACTGCTCAATTCATTCATATTTCCTTCCATTCCGAAGCGTTCTGTGCCGCACGCAGGCGCTATCTCAAATACTGCCCTGCGGCCGTGATCACCTGTGACGCCTCTGCACGACCGCAGGCTGCGGCTTGCATCACCTGTAACGCCTCTGCACAACCAGCCCTGTTTTTTCCATCCGTTATAAGCTCCCGAGGTAATCCACGGCCTCCTGCACCGTGCGGATGCCTGCGGCCTTCTCCTCCTCGATCTCCACGTCGAAGGTGTCCTCCACCTCTCCCAGCATACTCATAAAGTCAAAAGAGGAAAAACCCAGATCTTCCATAAACCGGGACTCCGGCCTGATATCCTCCTTTTTCACTTCCACATAGTTCGTAATGATTTCCGCTAACTGATCAAACATACGATGTCAGCCTCCTTTTTCTATTTTCTTCTTCCCTGTTTAACCCGCAGTGCACGCCCGATTCCGCTTCGCTTCATCCCGCCCGCTATATCAGCTTTATGATATCGCCGATTTTCATGTTCGGGTTCTCCGTTCCCTTGAACATAATCTTGCACATATAATAGTAGAAACGCTCCAGCGTCTCACGGCTTACCGCCGCCACCTGATGCTCGAAATTGAAATCCAGTCCGTTGTCATCGGAGCGGTGCATCACCGTCAGGTACATTGCCTGTGTGGTCGCCCCGTTGGGATACCATTTCGTCTTATACCGGATGTCGCCAAGCTGGTTCAGACCTTTCTCTTTCAGGGTCATGGGCTGGTAGGTCAGGGACATCGGCTCATATGTGGCGCCCTGCGGCGTATTGTAGAGCTTACTCCTGTAGGCAAAGTACTCCACCGGATTAAAATTCGTATGGCGGAAAACCTCGTTTTGTCCGTTACGGATGGCAAGAATGCCCTCCATAAAGGTCTGCTCTCTGGAGAGAATGGTCCGGAACGGGAAGGAGTGGATTCTTGTGCCGCCCGACTTTTTCTCCAAAAGAGTCGCCCTTCTCGCATAGGCCACGTTTATCGACACGTCGTCATTATCGTTCATCTTCTGCAGATAGGTACGGATTCCCATAATCAGCAGGCACTGCAAGGATATGTGCTGCTCCTCGCAAAAACGCATCAGTCTCTGTGTCGGCTCCTCCTCCAGATGGAAAATGTCAAGTGCGGAATCCACCCTGGCCGTCGCGGAAAAGGCCGCCCTTGTCCCTGGGAATTTTTTCTGCGCTTCCAGAAGCTGTCCCGGTCCCTCGATGCCGTTAAAGACCGGCTCCGACTCCCCGATCAGTTTCTGAAAATACTCTCTGTCTCTGGCCTGCGCCTTACTCTCCGCCTCATAGGCCAGATCCTTCTCCAACTGTTCGGTAAAGGAACGCATATCAGACGGATAGGCAACGCCCTCAAACTTGGCGTTACAGTAAAGCTCGATCACGTCCCTGAGGAAACAGATCAGAGACTGGGCGTCCATCAGCATGTGGTCTCCCAGCACATAAAGCCCCTGACAGCCATCCGGCGTCTTAATCATCACGACCCGGTTCATGGGACTGTCCTCTCTCTGAAAAGGCACCCTTGTCCAGCCCTTCATAATCTCAGCCGCCTCCTCCATGGTTTTTCCCGTGAAGTCCACGTACTCGATCTCCCGCTCTTCCTTATCCGCCACATACTGATACCACTGCTCTTCCTTCTTATCGTAAGCGAAGCGCACCCGCATGGACTCGCATCGCTCATACGCCTTGTAAACCGCCCTTCTCAGCTCCTCAATATCCAGCTCGTATTCGATGGTCAGGCTGGTGCCGATATTTACCACCTCCTTCTTGGGACAGAAATCCATGTAAAAAATATGGAACTTCTGCGCCACCGTCAAAGGATATGTCTTGTAACCCTTTCTTGTTTTCATATCTCCCTCCTTCATTCCGCTTCCATGATTCCGCTCTGCGGAATCTTAAATCCGTGCGGAGAATGCCGTATTTTGGGCATTCTCCTGAGTGAAACATAGATCTTCTTAGCGAAGCAGCCTCTGCTGCTGAGCTTTAGAAGTTCTTTTCACTCTATCACTTCACCAATAAACTCCGTTAACGCCTTCTCATAGCCTTCCATGTCCTTGTAGTAGCTCTCCGCGTGGGCCGCGCCCTCGACGATCAGCTTTCTCTTCGGGGAAGCGCAGTGTTCATAAATCTCGCCGCACATCTGCCAGGGCACAAAGGTGTCGTTTCCGCCGTGGATAAACAGGATCGGCACTTCGGCCTTCTCCACTTCTCTTTTGGCATTGCACTCATCCATGCCGTAACCCGCCAGTTTCCTGTTCACCAGATCCGCTCCCGGTATAATCGGGAAAGCGGGCAGATGATACATGGTGTGCAGCACGTGGGTGAACACTTCCTTAGGGGAAGTAAACCCGCAGTCCGAGACAATACCCTTCACCTGCTCCGGAAGTTTCAGACCACTCAGCATCAGAAGCGTGGCCGCTCCCATGGAAGTGCCGTGCAGCAGAATCTCCGTCTCCTCACCAAGCTCCATAAGCGCCCATCTGATCCATCCAAGCGCGTCCTGCCTGTCAAGGCAGCCAAAGCCGATATACTCTCCCTCGCTTTCACCGTGTGCCCTCGCGTCCGGCAAAAGCATGGCGTATCCTCTCTTCTGGTAGTAATCCGACAATCCGATATAGTCAGACATGCCCTGACTGGTATAGCCATGGAAACAGATCACAAGCCGCAGTTTCCCCTGATTCTCCGGCGCCGGAAAATAAGTGGCATGAAGCTTCAAACCGTCGAAGCTCGTCTGCCACACGTCGTTATGCGGCCGTTCCAGCATGGCCGCCTTGCGCTCCTCCATCAGCGGCATATACCGGCTCCAGTCCGTGCCCGACA
>CARQVR010000027.1 GCA_949051815.1 uncultured Lachnospiraceae bacterium | reverse complement strand
TCCTAACTTGACATTCGCTCCACGGAAAACCTGCCACGCGGGCAGCAACCTCACGTTTCACAGCTATCATGCCACAGCACAAACTAGTATATATGAAGTTTTTGGGAATTGCAAGAGAAATTTCTCTTTTTTTTCGATTTTGTTCCCTTTATAATTAATTTATAAGGAATGAGGAAGTGCACAACCTCTTAAAAGTAAACGGTTTTCCGAACGTTCGGAAAATTCAAAGGGAAGGGAAAGGTACAAGGTATGAAGATTAAAATTGATGATTCAACAGTTACGGCTCCCGCAAGTGTTCTTAACATTTTAAGTTTGGGATATTCTTCTATGGCATCTTTCTACTTAGAAGAGGGTAACATTTCGTCTTCTATTGAGTGTGAAGAAACAGCGAATTATATTTCTAATGAACTTCGAAAAGCGGGGTACTATAATGACTCTTCTAAAACAGTTATAAGAGGTTATCTTAAAACCGATCAGAAAGAAAAAGAAGGCAGGCTTTATGAGTTGTGGGAAAGCGAAAGATTTGGTGAAGATGTTGCCGCTTTGGTACGCGAATCTGATACCGGTGCAATCGTTGGCACAACGTTTGACAGTCTTGCAGACTTCTTAAATGACTTAGAGTAATACTGAGGGGGACACACTCCCCCTCCCGCAATAAAGATTTTCCGGACGTCCGGAAAACTCACAGGGAAAGGGAAAGGTACAAGGTTATGACAAAAGCAGAATTTAAAGAACATGTAAACAGGCTTCTTTCTCCTGACGATCAGGTGAATGACGTCACGGATGAAGAGTACAGGATCGTTGAAACAGTATACGGCTTTTATCCCTCTGTTTCTGATGTAAACGGCAAGGAACAAATTGCCCGCCTTTATGTAGATTTCGGCTTTATTGTTATTGCTGACATGTATCTTCGGGCAAAAGCGGCTGAGACATTATATATCAAACGCCGCAATCTTGTGGCCGAACACAATGCGGAACTTTCCAGACTTTTAGAGCAGGAAAGCCTTATCAGCACCGCATGCAATAGCCAGCTTAATGAGATTATACGTGAATTTTAAGATTAATCCAGAGGGGGACACACTCCCCCTCCCACAATAAAGATTTTCCGGACGTCCGGAAAATCTACCGAAAAGGAGGGTACATACCATGACATCAACAAAAACAAAGAACGATACGGCATCCGTTACCGCCGCGATCATGACAGTTGATGTGAATAAAAAAGCAGGCAGAAAACCCACGGCAAAGGCAAAGCCCAAAGCTATCCCTGCCCCTGCAAAGGCAGGAGAAAAGGCAGAGGAGAAGCCGGAAACCGTGCCCTTGCCGGTGCCTGACAGGAAAGAAGAAACGGCGGTATCTATGTCCACGGACGCATTCAGCAAAGAAGTGCTTACAGAGTTCCACCGTCGCACAAAAGCGATCAGAAAGAGTATCGGCGCGATAGATTCCAGTTTTGAAACAATCGCTTTTAACCTGCACTGGATCAACGCGAAACAGGCGTTCAAGGCAGAGGGCTACCCCTCCATCGCGGAATACGCTGATGAACAGTTCGGCTATCAGAAGACCACCTGCTACAGTCTGATCGCCGTGGTGGACAGGTTCGCCAAGCGGGATGAAAAAGGAGCGCTTACGGAATCTCTTGACGAGCGGGTAAAGGGCTACAGCGTCTCCAAACTTTCCCTCATGGTCAACCTGACCGATGCGGAGATTGATACGCTCGATCCTTCTATGAGCGTCCGCGACATTAAAAAGTTTGTAAAGGGTCTGATGGGAAAGGCTCTGCCGGAGTTGTCAGAAGGTGACGGCGAAAATGAGGACACGGAGGACGTACAGGAACAGGACACCGGCGGCACAGGGGATGAAAACATCGTGGATGGGAAAGGAACGGTTGTCTATGACGTGCTCATCAGTTGCAAAGGAAAAGACGACTTCGACAAAAAGGCTGACCGGATCAATGAGTACGTCGCGCGGGTATTCAACCAGCATCCCGACGCGGTTATAGAGGTTTCCTACAGCCTGCCATCCAAAAATAAATGACAGGTTAAACATACAACAATTCATAAAAGAAAAGGAGAATAAAACATGAAACTTTACAGCGAAACGAAAATCACGGTGGTTGGAAAAGCAGAACCTACGTTGTCTCAGGACGGCAGAACAAAGTATTACCGTGTTGCAGTCATGCAGAACGGACAGGCAACAAACCTTTCTGTCACGGAAGAAATCTACGATTCCATTCCGGACGGCCTTGTAGAGGTTGTTCTGGTCACGGCATTTGATGACAAGTACGGTTCTTTCAAAGCGGACAGGCTGGAACGGGTTCTTTCTGTCAACGGCCGTCCTTTTGAGAAATCCGCACCGGCTCCTGCCGCTGCCACTTCCGAAAAGGCGGCAAAGTAATGGTGATTCGCGCATATCCGCGCTTATCATAACCTTTGTACTGTCCCTGTGCCTTTGCGGATCGCGGGGCATGGGGACACTTCCCTGAAATCAGATATTCTGAGTGTTGCCTTTTAGAAAGCGTGGATTATGCGGGAAATCTTTTTCACAATCCGTCTTGCGATAAGGTATGTGTAAAAGACGAGTAGCGGCGGGCTTTGCAGAATTGTCCGCAACATCATACCATACCCCGTTTGCTTTCCATCTTTCAAAGATGTGTATATGAGATTGCATATCCCCTCCATGATCTCACCCCCTTTCTTTCTGTAGCACTCATTTTATCACCACCTTTCTGTTGCGGGGGACTTGTTTGCAGACTGACTCCCCCGCAACGGGTTCAAAGTGCATGTATGTAATATAGCACATTTCCAGACAAAATGCAAACCAACACAAACCAATAAGGAGATAACAGACATGTCCGACATGCTATCTATTCTTATCATTGTAATTGTCGCTTACATCGCGGCAAAAAGACTCATCGTTCCCCGCATCGTTGCACTACGCGCGTCAAAAAAGGGAAAGAACGGAACCGCCCATGTGATTCCTGTTCCTGCTGATCCCTGCCCCGCATCGAAAGAAAACATGCAGGCAGTGCAGACAGCGATCCAGACGGGCGGCCGCTCTGTGACGTGTCTGGATGTGCGTTTCGTCAACTTTAACCTCCCCGACGATGAAGAGATCGGGGAAACACTCTCAATGCGGGTCACCCATGCGGCAAATGAAATGCTTCTGAATGCATCCATCCGTGGCACTGATGTCCGCTTCCACGTAGCAGTCCCGCACCCCGATGTGCTGATGCTCTACGTTACCTACGCCGTGCGCTGATACGTGACGCACGGATGCATGGATGCGAATTGCGCCGCTTTCCGGACGTCCGGAAAAACATAACGGCAGAACCGGCATATTACCGCCTGCCGCCCCCCCCCCCCTTCCCTTGTCCGCCGTGCGAAGCACCTGTATGTGAGTGTCCGGCACAGCCGGTTGTCCGGAACGGGAACCCATGGGCGCAGGGGTTCCGGACAAAACGCATTCTTCCAGTAACCTGACTGACAGTCAAGAAATGAGGTTCCGACATGAGTTTTAAGCCCTTTGTTTTTGCGGCATTTGCCGAAAATGTCCCCGATGATTTTAACCCTGATGCAGGCGGCACGCTCCCTGCTGAGGGTAACACGCCCCCCGAGGGCGGCACGCCCCCCGCTGAGGGCGGCACGCCCCCCGCCGGTGACACGCCCCCTGAGGGCGGCACGCCCCCTGCTGAGGGTGACACGCCCCCCGAGGGCGGCACGCCCCCTGCTGAGGGTGACACGCCCCCCGCCGGTGACACGCCCCCTGAGGGCGGCACGCCCCCCGCCGGTGACACGCCCCCCGCCGGTGACACGCCCCCCGCCGGAGACGACAACCCCGCTGGGGACAGCGACGTTGTAACGGGCAGTGAAATGCAGGATATCCTTGCCGGTCTCCGTGAAAGCCTTGACCGGAAAGATACCGACGTGGAAACCCTTGCCGGTTCCGTCCGCTCCCTTGTGGACGTGATGAGTATGGAAGCGTCGCGGGCATCGGATATCTATATCCCGCCGGAGATCCCCATTGCCGGATATGAGGAATGGAGTTATCCCGTCACCGTTGACTATCTGGTCAGCATAGTGGGATTTGAGGATGCCGTTGCGCAGACGGAAGTCTATGACTCTCCCGCTGTCTTTCTGGAGGATTACCAGAACTTTGCGAAGGAATGCTTCCTTGGCGGCACCTTTAAGGATTTCAGTATTGAAAAGATATGCGACTCCGGCGGCGTTGCCGTCTACGATTCCAAAGCAGACGAAAACGAACCTCCGGAAGAAGAACCGGAAGAAAATCTGCACCCCGCAATGCTTGAGACGCTTGCATCCATGGATGCGCACCTTGCCGTCATGGACAACGCCCTTGCTGACATTGCGTCGGTGAGTGAAAACAGTATTGCTTACTATGAAAACGGTTTAAAGCTGTACCGGCAGGGCAACGAGCTTCTGATGCATACCCTTGCGGTCGACCTTGCGCTTCTCTTTACCGTGGTCTTTATGCTCGGCCATAAGATCGCACACGCTTTCTGGCAGAGAATGCGCACCGGATAAGGAGTATATAACCATGGAAACAATCGTAAATTACGCTGAAATACATGCCCTTATGGGCGAATACCTGAACATATTCATACAGTACATACTGCCGTCCGGTCTTCTTCTCGGCACGGCACTGGATTTTCTCGGGTACGGTGTTTTTAAGGCTCTAAGCCTTTTTAACATAAAATAGCAACGTTCCGGAACAATGCGGAAAGGAAGGTATTGCGCATGCATACATTAGCAGAAGCAGGCGTTGCAACCGGTATGATGACCGAAGCCATGAAGAACGCTGTTACAACTGCCCTTAACGGGGTTAGCGTTGACGTTTTCGAGATCATTACCGTTGCGCTCCCGATCGGTCTTGGTATCGCGGGTGTGTTCATTGCTATCCGCCTCGGCGTCAACTTTTTCCGCTCTTTAGCCAACTGATGGCTATGCGTTGCGGATGGGGACTGTTTCCCCGCCACCCCGCAGAGGTTTCACCGCCCCTGCGGGGTTTTAAAAAATAAGGGCGTTTCCGGACGTCCGGAAAAAAGGAGAAAAAGAAATGGGAATGGTAAACCAGTCAGAAGACATGCAGCGGGAAATAAGCGGGATTTTTTTAAAAGCCGGAGTCACACAGCTTATATCCGAGAAGATCAATGCATCGACCGATCTGTCAGTCCGTGTCTGTCCCCTCTGCTATGATGTTGTTCTCAATGAAAAGAAGATCGCGTCATTTAACTGCCCTGAAAACGCTCTCACGGTATATCTCGCAATGCTGGCAGACTTCAGGGGGGACATTTACAATGGCCAGTAGGGCAAAACTTACCTTTAAGCCGGTAGAATATGCCTATCAGGCGCGTTTCGGCATCATGCCGGACTATGATTTTACAAACCGTCTGAAAGCCGGAGAGCCGCTGGAGAAGGTAAGTGCACTTATAAACGGCCGCCTTGCCGCCATCTGGGCAGAGGAAAAGGTGTTGCATGAAAGAAAAGAAACCTGTAACGACTGGCAGGATGTGAGTGCCGGATGTCCGTTTTGATTTGTGTAAGGAGTGTAACCCAATGGAATTACTGGCAATCCGCCTGTCCATTTTGTTTCATATCGGCTGTGTGATATTGAGCCATCCCAGCTTATATCCACGGATAAAACATATCGGTATATTACGGATCATGGGAAAGATAGGCGGTGCGGATTACAATGACAGATTCTGACAGGATTAGAAAGGAGAAAACGGGATGGATCGTCAAACAGCACATAATAATTACGACATGCTCAAAGGCTGTGTGAATAGGATATTCATTACAGATAAAAAGGAAGAACTTATATCCCTTTACACTGGTGCGCTCCATTATCTCAGCCTTATTTTTTTATACGGTAAAGAAAGATTTCCCCGACGTCTGGAAAATAAGGTTTACAATCCGGAAGCCTGTGGTAGCTGTGAATATCTTTCTGACGACAATACATGTTGTCTGGAAGGTTCATGTCCCCACAGCTAAAATCCGGAATCCAATTCAAAAGCCGCTATCCCGCCCCACATAAAAAACGCAAAGAGAAGCCATAACATCATAGCCCCTCTAGGGAAGTCACTTAGCGAGGTATTCCACGAGCTTAGTGGGGCTAGAGGGGTTGGGGTGTGACGGAATGGTACACGCATATATCTTGTGAGGTGAAAAATGTATGGATGCTTTATTAATTATTCTGGAATTTATAGCTGAATGTTTTCTTGGTATCGTTACTGGACGTCTTCTCGCAGTTATTATAGTTAAGATTGTATTAAATATCTATAATAGATACATGTAAAAGAGAGATAAGATATGACAGCTTTTTAAGTCCCCTTGGGAGGGGCACTTAACGAGGTATTTCACGAGTTTAGTGCGGGCAAGGGGATTTAGGGGTAACGGAATGGTACACGCATATATCATAAAAGGTGAAAATGTATGAAAACTTTATTTGAAATTCTTTGGACTATTTATAATGCATTTCTATGCGCAATCATTTTACGTTCTTACTTTTTACGGGATGATTAAGAAATGAAAATTTTATATATTGTAACATTGGTAATTCTTTCAGGTATATCTTCTCTTGCGTTTCTTTTAGATGCACTTTTAGAAGATAAAGAAAGATTTCTGGACAAATTTGCAGATGTTATAAACGCGCTGTATGATGATTCTTCTGAAAACAGCGGGCATCTGGTTAAAACAGTTATATCAATGTCCGTGAAAGGTATTTTATTTCCTTTTTTAATACTTTTTACTACATTTATGACAGCAGGCATAAGCCTTTATTTTTCATTCGTAAACTAAAAAACTGAATATTTGCAAACACCGTCGAAAAATGGTATAATCCTCTGTGTAAGGGGGTGGAAGCGTATGGGAAACTTAACACCAGAACAGGCTCGCCAAATGCTAGATTTTACGAATGGGTTTGTTGCTGTAATTGCCGTTTTAGTTATAATTGTAAAAATTGTTTTTGCTATATTGTTGTTTGTTCTGGTTATAAAGGCTATTCAATATTATAGCAAAAAAAACAGGCAAGATTGTAATACATGTATATATAAACAGAATTACAATCAGCAACGTTATAAATATTGCCCACCAAAAGACGGTTGATACCGTCTTTTTTTATTGGAGGTTATATGAAAAATATAGTAAGAATTACTTCTTTTTTAATGGCGTTATTACTTTTTGTATCTTGTCCTCTTTCTGTACATGCGTCTGACCATGGTGGCGGGGGTAGTTCTTCGACTACAAGGACGCTTATCAAGGCGCATGAAAGTAAAGAAAATCGCGAAAAAGTTCAATCTTTTATTGAACAGTATTTTACTGATGCATGGGGTTTTTTTGTTTATGCGGCTTCACAAGTAGGTTGTGTTATTACCGGTCAATATAAAGATGCATACGATTCATGGTTAACTATGGAAGAAATACTTGAATCTGATATTGGAATATATGTTGATGACAATGAAAAGTTTGACGGGTTTTATTTTTCTGCTGACTTAATGGCGCAAATTAAAAAATTAATCGACGACTACGCCGCCGAGAACCAGCCATTCAAAGTGGAAAAAACCTATAAGCTGTCCCAGATTCCGGCAAGTGCTTTTGACAAAAAATATGCTTATGATTATTACAAGTCTTTTTGGGGCGAATCATATACATACCTTGTTCTTGACCCGAAGGGTTCTTATGGATTTATTCGGGATGTTACGCCCATCATGAAAGAAGGGGGCGGCTTTGTTAAATATCAAAGTAATATTGTGGTTTATAATGCTGACTGGGCTCAGGCCCAATGTACCATATATAAATATATTACAAATGCTCGGGATGAAAACGGTGATTTTTACCTGAAAGTAGAGGAAAGTTCTGGCCATGTGGGATATTTAGAACATTATAATCCTAATAAAACGAATTTTTCTGATTATTACCAGAAACCTTATATCGTTACCACAGACGGCGGTAACATAAGGGTTTTTAATACTACCGCCGATTTCATCAACTACAGCACAGGCCAGCGCAAAATCTATTACACAAGCGAATACTACAATTACGTCCCTGAAGACTTACAGGTATCCATTGACGACCTCCAGAAAACCATCGACGACATGCAGGATGTCATAGACAAACTCCTCGACCAGATCACCAACAACACAAGTGAAAGTGAGATCGAAGAGCTTCTCCGTCTGATTCTCGAAGAACTGAAAAACAATCAGGGCGGCGGTGACGGATCAGGCGGCGGTGACGTAAACGTTGACATTGACTTAAGCACCACAAACGGCATTCTTTCCAAGATACTGGCAAAAGTCACCCAGATATCTGAAAAGATATCCGCACCGGCGGGACAGTTTGTGACAGACGTGGTGAACAGTATAGAGAAACTGGGGGAAATGTTAAAAAAATACCTTGACCGGATCACGGGCGATCTGGGCGACATAAAGGATCAGCTTGAACAGATGACCGAAGCGGAGTTTGAGGAAAAAGCGGATTCCTTTTTAAACGAAACCGCCGGTTCCTTTTCAGAGATCGGGGAGGTGGCAAAAGGAAAATTTCCCTTTTCGATCCCCAATGACATGCGGACGCTTTTAGAGCTACTTTCCGTCCCGCCCCCTGCACCGGAAACCGCCGCGCTGTACTCTGCCGGATCAGGAGATATACAGCCCCTTTCCGGTGACCATGGCGGCGACGGAGCCACTCGTCCTCCCACAGACGGTACCGGATCCGGCGACCACGGCGGCGGCGGGAGCACACGTCCCCCCACCGGCGGCATTGCATCCGTCGAGCAGGGAAGCGGCGGGGGAAGTTTCGGCATATCGGAAAGCGGCGCCCCCGTGATCCGGTGTCCCATTGTCATTAAACGGCTGGGCATTGACTACTCAGTTAAAATCGACCTTTCGGATTTTGATAAGGTGGCCGCCCTCTCCCGCGCCTTTCTGACCCTCCTGTTTATATACGGCCTTTATAACCTGACCTTTAAAGTCATCGGATTGTGGGGTGATCTGGCAGAATGATGAACTTAATTAAAATACTGTTAATAAAGATACTCGGGCTTTTTCCAGACTCGCCCTTTACCGGCCAGACGGCAGACATCGACCTGATCTATATATATTACCTGAACTGGTTTCTGCCCGTTGATGTCTGCCTGAACCTTTTTCTTGTATGGGTAAACTGTATGCTTCTGGTGCTGGTGCTGAAACTTCTGTTCAAACTGTTCTGGGACACGCTTATTACAAAACTTATGTCTTTTATCCCGTTCCCGTGATGATCCGTGCATGACATGAAACGGCACGGAAAAACACGCACTGTTCCGGACGTCCGGAAAAGAAAGGAGATTACACATGATCTTTTTTGTAAAAGGCCGGCCGGGGGCTGGCAAATCCCTGCTTATGGCAGAGAAAATCTACAGGGAATTAAAGCGCGGAAAAAACGTGATCGCCAACTTTGAGATCAACACGGATTATTTCAGCAGATGCCGCCATCCGGAGAAGCTGGGAAAGTTTATATATGTTTCCAACGACGAACTTACCACCCAGTCCTATCTTAACATCGACCCGAAGGTAAAACAGTTCAGTTACATAAACGGTCTCTGGGGTTTTGCGCGTAACTTCCATCTTAACAACAGAAGGAAAGACGGATCAGTAAAGGAAGGACAGACACTTCTTGTTCTTGACGAGTGTGCCGGTCTTTTCAACTCCCGTACCTTTAACGCCCGTGACCGCCTTGCATGGCTGGACTTTTTCTCCCAGCACAGGAAACTGGGGTATACCGTCTACATGATCGCACAGGACGAGTCCCAGATCGACAAGCAGATACGCGAACAGTTTCACAAAGAGATCGAGTGCAGATGTGTCACAAGCATAAAGCTGTTCGGGAAAATCCTCGCCCTTCTGTGCGGCGGGAACCTCTTTGTGTGCATCCGGCGGGATTACACGCTCATGAAACCCATGCGGAAAAAGGAAAGCAGGGAGTCTGCCAGATATTACACGGGAAAAAAGTTTTATAAATTCTATGACAGTTACAAGCTGTTCGGGGACATGGTGTCCGGACAGGAAAGCGCGCCGCGGACGGGCTGACGGCACGGGGAGCCTTCTGGCGACGACGGGGCGGCGGGACGCCCGCGGCGGCCCCTTACTTGACAATAGCAATATTTCAGAACCACATTTTGAAAAAAAGTAAAATAAAGCTGAAAAGGGGTAATCATGGAATATAACTGCCGTGTGTATGATTATCCGGCGGGACAGCATGTCACCATTTACAAACGGACTATCACACGGTCAGATGATACAGGGAATGACGATATGGAGGATTTAGAGGTGGAAGCGGATATGAATGTAGATATGAACGTGAATTTCACAAAAACATACAAAAACGAAGACAGGACAAAAGAAGAAGAGGAACATTGCAAAAAGGTAAGCCTGTCAGGAACAAAAAACAGAATATACAACATATCCCGCTCCAATGTCTGGGAATGGTTCATAACCCTTACATTTGACCGCGAAAAAACGGATTCCAGTGATTATGACTTAATTGTCCGCCGGTTAAAGATTTTTTTAAACCATCTGCAACAGAGGAAATGTCCCGATCTGAAATACCTGATCGTGCCGGAACTGCATCAGGATAAAAAACACTATCATTTCCACGGCCTGTTATCCGGCTGTGAGGGTCTCCGTTTTAAGTACAGCGGTCATGATGCAGACGACGGCCAGCCGGTCTATAACGTGCTTAACTGGACATGGGGTTTTACAACCGCCACAAGGGTATATGATACGGAGCGGGTATCAAGCTATATAACAAAGTATATCACAAAAGATACAGGGTATTTTCTGAAAGGAAAACACCGCTACTATGCCAGCCGGAATATCAGCCGCGCAAAGCCGCAGTACTTTGTAGTCGATGAAGAGGACTTTTTAAAGGTCTACGGCAGCAGCATTAAATACTGTAAATCGGTGACCATCCCCGAAGCGCACCAGCAGATTAATTATTATGAAATCAGATGATTTTCCGGACGTCCGGAAAAAGAAAACTGCTGTATTCTGTACTATGGCAACGGTAAAAGAATATATGTCACTCAGGTACTTCACAAAAAGGAACGAAACCCGACAGATGCGTCATCATCTAACGGGTTTCTCCTTCTTTTACGGAGAAGTTCCGTTACGCCCGACAAAAACACACAATCTTTACTATTTTCCGGACGTCCGGAAAAAACCGGCACAAACCAATTTCCCCTTTGAAAAAGGGGAAAGGAAGGCTTGCAAGGCGGTTATCCCCGCGCAACACAATGATTTTTACCCATAGGGTGTTTAAAAATCATGTATGGAGCCATTACACCCCAAGGGGTAGGAGCCTTGCGTTTAAGCCCTACAGCGGAAACACATACAGGAAGAAACACGGAAATTTTCCCCCTCGGGGGTGCAGGGGGGATTTTTTCAGAAAAGGGCGTGCCCTTTAACCTTTTCCCCGCCCAGCAGGAAAGCCCTGTGCAGTCAACAACTACCTTTCAGACAGATTGCTTGTTGACGGCGCAGGGCTTTCCTGCTAGGCTCGTGTATACCCTGCTCGGGTATACTCTGGGAAAAAAGGGGCATATATCATGGGAAAACATCTGACATATGAGGAAAGGTTCTATATCGAAAAGGCATTGAAAAACGGCGCGTCTCCAATACTGATAGCCGGGACTCTCGGCAAACATTTCACGACAATCTATAAAGAGATAGAAAAGGGCACTGTTACCTTTCTTAATAATGACTACAGTACCCGCAAAGAATACTGCGCGGACGTGGCACAGCGCAAAACGACAGAGCGCGGGCACAACAAAGGCATCCGGTACAAACTGACAGGCGACCAGCCCTTGTTGTCCCGCATTTCAACACTTATAAAAGACTGTCATTACAGCCCTTATGCTGTTTTGCAGACCCTGAAAAAAGAATCTCCCGACGGGCTTATGATGTGTGAAACAACTCTGTATAAGTATATCCATCTTGGCCTGATTCCGGATGTTTCTGACGCTGATCTTTATATCAGGTCAAATAAAAAGAAGAAGAAAAAGAAGGAACCGGATCAACGCCCCTGCTACCGCAAGCCGCCGGAAAAATCCATCATAAACCGTCCGTCTGAAATAAAAAACCGTGACAGCTACGGGCACTGGGAAATTGATACGGTTTACAGCGGCCAGTGCTGTAAAAGCAAAACGGCTCTGCTTGTTCTGACAGAACGTAAAACTTTAGAAGAATATTACATCCGCATAGCAGACCGTACATTGAAAAGTGTCATAACCGCTCTTGACGATCTGGAAAAAGGCATGGGGCTTGAATCATTCTGTAAAAAATTTCAGAGCATTACCGCTGATAACGGATCGGAATTTGGAGACGGTTCCCAGATTGAGCGGAGCATTACTGATCCGGACAGGAACCGCACAAAGGTATATTTCTGTCATCCGTACAGCAGTTGGGAGCGCGGGCAGAATGAAAACCAGAACCGGTTTGTGAGACGGTGGGTAAAGAAAGGCGGCGACCTTTCGGCCTACACGGCAGAAGAATGGGAGCAGATCACGGAATGGGTGAATAATTATCCCCGCCGGAAATTCAATGGCATGAGTGCAAAAGAATATAAAAAAAGTCTGGGCATTACCTGACCTTCCGGACGTCCGGAAAAACGTAAAGGGAGCCACCCTTTCAGACCGCCGCAAGGAGGTCTGAAAGTCGCGGCAAAATATACAATATGCACAACAATCCTTTGCTACGGACGGCAAAAACTTGTGCAAAACGTAAAAACGTACATTATACCAAAGAATTTTTAGAAATTAGATTGACATTTGCCCTTTTTTTTCGATTTTTTTAATACAGCTTATCTACCACGGCTCTCGAGGTTCTCTTATTATTTTCCACGGACACCTGTCTGTTGCGGGAATAATACTCATGAAACAGCACGTCAATCACATAAAGCTGACTCAGCTTTGTGCCCATAGCGCCCCCGTCCAGCGGGCCTTCGTTGGATCCGCAGACCAGAAGTACATCCGTATAACCCGTCAGCGGGGATTTGATAAAATGGGTTATGCCTATCACTTTCGCCCCCGCCCTTTTTGCGATCTCCGCAACATATACATTATCCTTCGTCGCTCCCGAGTAGGAAATGATAAAGATTAAATCTTCCGGTCCTGCCATGGAAGCGGTCATTGCCTGCATATGGGGATCGTCAATAGAATTTACCTTATTACAGATTCTCAAAAATTTATTTCTGGCCTCTTTGGCTGTCAGAAGGGAATCTCCGATTCCAAAAAAATATATGTTTTTCGCCTCTTCCATCATTTGCAGTGTTTTTCTGACCGCCTCCTGCCTGATTAACATCCGGGTTTCCTTTAACACACTGATATGATGTTGCAGTATTTTATCCAGCGTATATTCAAGGGAATCTACCTTGAAATTTTCCGATTCCGCCGCATCCGCTTCATCCGCCGATGCACTAAAGGACAATTTCATCTTAAAATCCTGATACCCTTTTGCGCCCACGCTCCTGCAAAACCGATATACGCTCGCGTCAGCTACACCGCTGGCCTCCGCCAGATCCGTAATGGACATGAACAATACCCTGTTCACATTCCCGATGACAAAATCAGCAATTTTTTTCTCTGTCTTTGTAAATTGATTATAATTTAATTGAATATCCTGCAGCAAGTTAGTTGTATTCAAAATCAGCATTCCTTTCTTTTTCCAATTCCCCGGGGGGAAAAATAGCATGGTTACCCATGCTATTTTTATTAACAATATTTCTGAATCGTTTCCGCAATCATATCTGCAGTCTCTTTACAGATCACCCGGTCCGCTTCTGTCAGACCCGCTAACGGCGCTTTTACGCCGCCCGCATCCGGTCCGCCCTGCAGACGGATTATCTCTTTGATTACGGCATACATATTGCCGTGGGCAGAACACATCTTATAGATAATCCTGCACGCCGCATTCTGAATCTCTCTTGCTTCCTCCATCTTTCCCTGAGAAAAAAGCGCAAAAATTTTCAGATACAGCTCCGGCATGGCGCCATAAGTACCGCCGATCCCCCCGACTGCCCCCATGGCCAGTCCGGAAACGAGCTGTTCGTCGGGTCCGTTAAATACGATAACTCCCTCGTCTCTGAAAAGCTGGATATCCTGTACCGGCATAGAAGAATTTTTCACGCCGATCACTCTCGGATTTTTCTTCATTTCCCGTAACAGACTAAGTGTCAGGGAAGTGCCTGCCAACTGCGGTATATTATAAATGATAAAATCCGTATTCGGAGCCGCAGCGGAAATGTCATTCCAATACCCGGCAATGGCATACTCCGGCAGGTGGAAATAAATCGGCGGTATCGATGCAATGGCATCTACCCCGAGACTTTCTGCGTGAGCCGCCAGTTCCTGACTGTCTTCGGTGTTATTGCAGGCAACATGGGCGATGATCACCAGCTTGCCTCCGGCAGCCTCCATCACGGCCTCCAGCGTTTTCTTTCTGTCCTCTTTGCTCAGATAAATGCACTCTCCGGAAGAGCCGCCCACATAAAGCCCCTGCACGCCCTTATCCATCAAATACTTTGTAAGCTCTCTCGTTCTGTCGGCTGAAACCTTTCCGTCTTCATCATAGCACGCATACAGCGCCGGAAAAATTCCCCGAAATTTTTTCGTGTCCATTCTCGCATCATCCTTTCTCTATACCAGGCCACCGGTTACCCCGGCTTTCCATAACAGCCGTACCGCCAACCACGATCAGCCTTTGACCGCTCCCATCGTAATACCCTGCGTAAAATACTTCTGGAACATCAGGAATACAATGATGATCGGAACGGATGCCAGAACCGCACCGGCCATCAGCATGCCCACATCGATAGAAGTTTCCGCCTGCAGGGTAGCAATACCCAGAGAGATCGTATAATTTACGTTGCTGCTTACCATAACCAACTGCATGAAGTAATCATTCCATGAATTGATAAAGGTGAAAATTGCCAATGCGCCCACACCCGGCTTTACCATCGGAAATACAATCGTCGCAAAAGTATTCCATTCTCCCGCGCCGTCAATACGTGCGGCTTCCAGAATCTCCCCGGGAATGCCTTCCGAAAACTGTTTCATCAGGAACACACCGAAAGGCCATCCAACCGTCGGAAATATGATCGCCCAAATGGTATTATAAAGACCAATGGCGGACATTTCCTTTAACAGAGGAATCAGCACTACCTGCTTGGGCAGCGCCATAGCGCATATGATCAGGCCGAATAAAATACTGCGTCCGCGGAAGCGTTTCTTCGCCAGCGCATAACCGGCCATCGTAGCGGTAAAGCAGGTAAGAAACATTGCCGCCACCGCCATGAAAATCGTATTCAGAAGCCACCTGAACACTGCCGGAACGGTAGGTCCCGTAGCGAGCGTGATGCTCTCACCGCCGGAGGTGAAAAATCTGCTGAAAGGCAGATGAATCTCCCACATAGGCGCGGTACGCTTATTCATTAAGTTACTGAAATTCGTCGTTACCCATTCGCTGGGCCACCAGACAGGCTTCTGTGCATAAATATCTGCCGGCGGCTTGAACGCACCGGTGATGATCCAATAGAGGGGGAACAAGAAAAGGAGCGCCAGAACCACCAGTACGATCAGCGAAATAACTTTATAAACTTTACTGTTTCCTGTTTTATTTTCCATCGCTTCTCCTCCTCTACTTCTCTTTTGCCAGCCGCATCTGAACAGCCGACAAAATACCTATGAAGATAGCCAAAACAACACCCATTGCGTTGGCATAGCCGAAATGTCCGCTCTGCTCAGTAAGCTTAAAGGCCGTATAATAGATGTAATACATTACCGTCTGTGTTCCGGAACCACCCTGTGTCAACAACTGAATCAGCGCGAAACACTGGAAGGAGTTAATTGTGGTAATGACCAGTATGTACAAAGTCGTCGGCATGATCTGCGGCCATTTGATCTTCCAGAAAGCCTGCAGATCCGTGGCCCCGTCTACCTGCGCCGCTTCCACCAGTGATGCATCCACGTTGCCCAGCGCAGACACATACAGTACGATCGGCTGGCCTACCGATGTGGTAAACAGAATCAGTATAATACACCAAAGCGCATATTTCTCATCGCCCAGCCAGTTAATATTGGCGTCGATGGCGCCGGTCGTCTTTAATACAGAATTCAGAATACCCGTATAATTGTCAAACATCCATTTCCAGACTACCGTTACTGCTACCGAACCGGTAACCACAGGCAGATAGAAAATACATCTGAATGCCGAAAGAACAGGCATTTTCAATTTATAGATAGCGGAAGCCACCCACAAAGAGAATGCCGTTACGGCAGGTACACTCACAAATACAATGACAAAGGTATTCCATAACGCATCCAGAAATACCTCATCCTTAAACAGATTGCTGAAATTCGTTAATCCTATAAAGTTACCGCCGCCCTGCGTGTGCATGTTAGAATCCGTCAGACTCAGCCAGATACAAATGACCATCGGAATCAGAACAAAGCCTGCAAAAAAAATCAAACTGGGCAGCATAAAACTATAACCGGCTATATCTTCTCTGCGCTGTAAAGCCCGGCTTCTTTTTTGCGTAACCTGACTACTCAAGAAAATGCGCCCCCTTTCCCCCCATTGTCTGTAGAAGATTGTATGATTTACCTGTTTTTAATGAAAACGCCCCTCCCACTCCCGGTGGAAGGGGCACCCTGACCGAACTTTCTGTTCAGAACAGTATGTCGTTCGATTATTCAGCCGCTGCTGCGTTAGCCTCGCCTTCATATTGTGTAAGCGCTTCTGTTACGTCCGTGCCGGAGCCGATCTTTTGAAGCATCGTCCACCACGCGGTACGCTGTCCTGCCCAACCGGGTGTAACCTGATAGTAGTCACCAAGCTGAGGCATCAGAACCTGATACTCATTCATGATCTCGTTGTCAGCCCAGATTGCCGTTAAATCTGTACCTTCTGCCGCCGAACGGACTGCGAAGTAGTTCGCCGCCTTCACTGCATCTACAGTAGCCTCGGAGTCAGCCATATATTTGATGAACTGCTTGGATGCCTCGATACGTGCCGCATCCCCGTTATCAAAAATACCAAAGCCCCAAATACCACCCTGCAGTTTGGATTCACCCGTCTCGGAAGGGAAGCTCATGAACTCGATCTCTTCACCTGTAACGGTAAGGCCTGCGCCTGTTCCTGCTGCGTTAGGGTCTAACTGCTGTGCGATATTCCAGCAGAATGCCATCTTTAAAATACCCTGATAGAATTTAGCGATCTCATCGCCGCCTGCCAGAGAAGCGTCAAAAGCAATACCGTTCATGCCCTTTAACTGTTCCAGCGCTTTCACGTTCTCAGGAGAATTCCATGTATAAGCGGTATGCGCCGCATCCGTGTAGGAACCGCCGTACAGATTGTTCACCAGAGCGCGTGTTCCCTGATCTCCGCCCTGTCCTGCACAGTAAACTGCTGCTACCGTATCATTGTAGTGTGCATAGAGAGCGTCAACAGCCTTGATAAAGTTTTCGGTTGTCCATGTATGTGTCTCTAAATCCAGATACTGGTCAGCGCCCGCTTCCTTGAAAGCGTTCATATTAACTGCCATACAATGTGCCGTCATAACGAGAGGGTACTCATATACTTCGCCGCCCGGTGCAGTACATGCAGCCAAAGGCGCTGCCTGAATCTCCGACTTGTCGGTATCATCCAGCATATCGGACAGATCAACCATGTATCCGTTTGCTCCCCAGTTTGCAACCAGACGCTCAGGTCCTTCCATAATAAGGTCAGGCGCCTGCCCTGCCGTGATCGCCGTGTTTACTTTGTCATCGCCGTCAGCATAAGCCAGAAACTCTACGTTTACAGCGATACCGGTCTTTGCCGTGAAAGCATCGGTAAGTCCTTTTACCGTAGCCTCATCGCCCCATTTTCCAATAGGGTAAGTCCAAAGAGTGATCTCGGAAGCAGCATCGCCTCCTGCGGAAACCTCCTCTGCTACCGGAGCTTCCTCCTCCGCTGCCGCGGGAGCTTCCTCCTCTGCTGCCGCGGGAGCCTCCTCTGTGGTTTCCGGCTTTGCTTCCTCAGCAGCCGGTGCGCTGGAGCCACATGCCACTGTAGAAATGGTCATAGCTCCGATTAAGAGTAGTGCCAATAACTTTTTCATATTCCTCTCCTTTCATGTATGCAATGATCGTTAACAATTGCGTATTTAAATTCTACTGTGTATGAAGGTGCTTTGTCAATATAAATTTAAAAAAATTTTCATCACGATTTTGCTTATGAATATTTTTTTATTTTTTCTTGCCCGAAAATTTTTTTCATGCTATAATGGAAGCAACGCATCAAGGAATTACTATTCGACCAAAATCGAAAGAATGGAGGAAATTATGAGAGCAACCTTAGCAGACATACTAGCTGCCACCAAAAGTTCTATTATCGTATCCTGTCAGGCTCTGCCGGATGAACCTATGTACTGTCAGGAAATGTCCATCATGCCGTTTTTTGCAAACGCTGCCAGACAGGCCGGCAGCAAGTGTATCCGTACCAGCAGCATTCGTGACGTCGTTGCGATCAAAGAAGCCACCGGCCTTCCCGTGATCGGTCTGGTAAAACGCGTAGTAGAAGGCTATGCTTCCTATATCACTCCAACCATGAAAGAAATAGACGAACTGGTAGAGGCCGATTCCGACATCGTTGCACTCGACTGCACCATGAGAGCGCGCGGAGACGGCAGTACCATTAATGAGTTTATTGCGCAGATTAAGGAAAAATACCCTGATATTGTGTTAATGGCGGATATTTCCACCGTCGAGGAGGGCATAAACGCCGCCAAATGCGGCGTGCAGCTTGTCGGCACCACCTTAAGCGGTTACACGGACTACTCGCCCAAAACGGACGGTCCCGATTTTGAACTGGCAGAGAAACTGGTATCCGCTCTTACGATTCCCGTCATTGCCGAAGGAAAAATCCATACGCCCGAGCAGGCCAGAAAAATGCTTTCACTCGGCGTACACGCAGTAGTCGTAGGCGGCGCGATCACCAGACCTCTGGAAATAGCCCGGCGGTTTTATAACGGCATCAAATAAGTGAATGGTCGCAGTAAACTGCTCAGGCATGGAGGATTCGTATGATTTATGATAAAATGTCCAATCTCAAATTATATAAAGGTATGAATAAGAATCTGGATACCGCCATTGACTTTATCGTTTCCCATGATCTGAACGAATTGCCTGTCGGCAAAACGGTTGTGGATCAGGACAATGTGTTTATCAATGTCATGGAAACCTCTGCCGCTCCTGTCGGGGAAAGGCAGTATGAGTTTCACAAAAACTACATGGATATTCAGATGGATCTGGCCGGAACCGAGCGGGTGGACACCGGAGACAGCGCAGCCGCAAAATATTTCAATTATAATGAGGAAACCGATGTTGGCAATGCGGAGGCGGCCGATTTGGGAAGCTGCCTGATCGGCACGGAAAACTTCATTATCTGCATGGCAGGGGAACCCCACAAGCCAAACATCGCTGTCAGTGACGATATGTTCCTTAAAAAAGCAGTCTGCAAGGTTCATATTTAGGTACATTCGTATTCCTGCGGACAGTAAGACCGACATTCTAACAGGAGAAATGATTGATGAAAAATCTTGTATTCGATATCGGAGGCACTTCCATTAAATGCGGTATCTGTCAGGATAATGAGCTGACCGATACCAGAGAAGTTCCCACCCATGCCCAAAAAGGCGGCAGGCACATACTGGAAACGGTTATTTCCCTGATTCAGGAGCACTCCGGTTATGATGCCATCGGCATCAGCACTGCCGGACAGGTTCACGCCAAAGACGGGTATATTATTTATGCCAATCAGAATATTCCCGGGTACACGGGCATCCAGTATAAAAAGACCCTGGAGGAACTGTTTCATGTGCCCGTCGCCGTGGAAAACGACGTAAATGCTGCCGCTTTGGGCGAAGCAGTTTACGGTGCCGGTCAGGATTACGATCAGTTCCTGATGCTGACTTATGGAACCGGGGTCGGCGGCGCCGTCATAAACGACAGAAAAGTCTTCCATGGTTCCAGCTATTCCGCCAGTGAGTTTGGTGCCATCATTACGCACAGCGACGCACGGCTCTCAGGCAGTGATTTCTTTGACGGATGTTATGAAAAATACGCTTCCACGACCGGACTTGTGCAAATGATGAAGTCCTGTCGCCCGGATCTTGACACAGGCAGAAAAATATTTGATGCGCTCCACGATGATACGGTGTCCGGCGTCATTGACCAATGGGTAGATGAAATCATGCTCGGACTTGCAACGCTGACCCATATCTATAATCCCTCCTGCATCATTCTCGGAGGCGGCGTCATGTCCCAGCCTGTGATCCTGCAAAAGATCGGGGAGAAAAAAAGCCGGTTTATTATGCCCAGCTTTTCCCATGTACATATTGCCGCCGCTTCGCTCGGCAATTCCGCCGGTATGTGGGGCGCTAACTATCTGGCGTCGCAGTCAGTTATCTGACGGCTCCATGATTGAGAGCGAAAGCGCGTCTTCGTTGATTATACTATTTGTGCAATTTCAATAATGAAGAAGGAGTTTCGCAATTGCCTGATATTTTTTCAGATCAAAAAAGGAGCCTCCCATTCAATGGAATGCTCCTTTTTCAGCATTTAAATCAGGCTGGGAATCTTCTCTGCCAGATACTTTGCAAATGCGCTGTGCGCCTGTAAACTCAGGTGCATAAAGTCATAGGGATTCATTTCCACTCCCGGAATCTGTCCCGCATCTAAAAAGTGGCATCCCAGATTTTCCGCCACCTGCTCATACAGGGGCGCAAGCGCGCGGCTTTTCACGTCACAGTTTTCTCCCATTTCTCCGTAAACACTCGTGTCTCTATACTCCGGCGCAATCGCAGGCGGCGCAATCACCAGAATATTGGGGTTGCCGTCCCTGAATGCAATTTTGGAATCAATGGCTTTCTGTGCCAGCCTTTCCATTCCCTTGGCCACATTCGCAGGCGTACAGGAAAAACGCTGTTTCACATCATTTGTTCCCAGCATAATCAGCAGCAAATCCACCGGCTTGTGGGTCATGAGACACGGGTATAGATACTGAAAACCGCACAAACCCTCAAACAACGGATCATCCAGACATGTCGTTCTCCCCTCCAGCCCTTCCTCCACTACATGATAGCCTTCCCCTAAATGCCTGGAAAGAAGGCAGGTCCATCTTTCCTCCTCTGTAAAACGGGCAATCGTCTCTGCGTTATAACCGTAGGTATTGGAATCTCCGAAACACACAATCTTTTTCCTATACGATTTACTCATATGTCAGTCCTCACATTCTGAAAATATTTTTCCTAAGAACAAACGAACCTGCGAAGAAATATCCCGCAAGCCCCTCCATATCATCTATTATACTATATAAGATTCGGGAAACAAATACATTTTTCTTTCTTCCCGCACATCCGCCCAAATCCCATCCCCTGTTGTACAACCCCCGAAAATGTGCTATCCTATGGAAAGCATACAGATGACTTATAACACGTTACCTTCGATTGGCAGAGGTACGGCCGGACAAATTACACCCATCATACCGCGGGAGAGGACATGTATATATGTGGATTGCAGACAACTGGAAAGACTATGAAGTGATAGACTGTTCAAAGGGCGAAAAGCTGGAACGCTGGGGCCGTTTTATCCTGGTGCGTCCCGATCCCCAGGTGATTTGGGACACCCCGAAAACGGACGCATACTGGAAAAAGAAAAACGGCCATTACCACCGCAGCCAGAAAGGCGGCGGCGAATGGGAATTTTTTGATCTGCCCGAGGAGTGGAGCATCCGCTACCGGAATCTGACCTTCCGTCTGAAACCGTTCAGCTTCAAGCACACGGGACTTTTTCCGGAGCAGGCTGTCAACTGGGATTGGTTTTCTTCTATAATAAAGAAAGCGAAGACGCAGGAACCCGACCGGCCTCTCAAAGTCCTGAACCTTTTCGCCTACACCGGCGGCGCCACGCTGGCCGCAGCCGCAGCAGGCGCGGCTGTCACGCATGTGGACGCTTCCAAGGGCATGGTCGCATGGGCGAAAGAAAACGCTGCCGCCTCGGAGCTTTCCGATGCACCGATACGCTGGCTGGTGGACGACTGTGTCAAATTCGTGGAACGGGAAATCCGCCGCGGCAACACTTACGACGGCATCATTATGGATCCCCCCTCCTACGGCCGCGGTCCCAAAGGCGAAATCTGGAAGATAGAGGAAAACGTGTTCCCTCTGATCACGCTTGCCGCCAGGCTGCTGTCAAAGAACGCCCTGTTTTTTCTTGTCAACTCCTACACCACAGGACTACAGCCCGCAGTACTCACCTACATGATACACACCGCCCTTGTTCCGACATTCGGCGGTCACGTGGAATCCTCAGAGATCGGACTGCCCGTCTCCTCAAACGGACTCGTGCTTCCATGCGGGGCTTCCGGCAGATGGTTTACATAACGCATCGCAAATCCCGGGATCCTGTACACATCCCGGGATTCTTTTTCCTCACTCATATGTTTACATAACTCCAATCGTCCTCGCAATGCCATACAGAACCAACAGATGCACCGGATAAAATCCATAATAAAAAGGTTTCGGAAGCTGCCGCCCCTTTTCTTCGTTATAGAGAAAAATGAGCAGGAAGGCGAAGAGACCATACATTTCCCGCAGTGAAAAGCGAAACAGGTAATCCGCCGTAATCAGCCCTGCACTGATTTTCTCCGCATAACGGATCAGGTTAGCGCCCCATGTACCGAACAGCATAACCAGACCAGCCGCCATAAACTGCACGCCTCCGTCCCTTTCCCTCGTCTGATACATAGCGAATATGAGAAGGACTCCCATAAACCGATAATCCGTCGAGTAAAGAAACGCCGCCGCGCACCCCGCAAACAGCGCGGCCCAGCGTCCCGCTGCTGCAAAAACATTCCTATAACAGGAGAGATAGTCCCACAGTGTCAGCACCAGTACACCCAGAAACAAGGTCCAATATACATTCTGCCCGCTCTCGTCAAAGAGGGTTCCCGAAAGAGCCAGATCAAAAGGGATCTCAGACAGCAAAGCAAACAGAAAGAGCCGTACCAGAAACCAAACTCTGCTCCTCGTATAAAAGAAGCCCTCCACAATCAAAAAAGTAAAGAGAATGAAAGAAACTCTTCCCACAGCCCTGCCGGTGCGGTAGATCCGCTCAAGCTGCGGATCCCATCTTCCCTCCACCGTATGCGCCTGCATATAATTCAGGAAGACCACCGCGAAGAAATGATCAATCAGCATCGTAATATACGCTGTGTTTTTTAACACGGCGCCGGTCAGTCCGTATTTCTTTCCGGTTTTCAGAAAATCTGCCATTCCTTTCTCCTGAAATCTGCTGCCTGTGCGGAACTGTCCCTGCACAGGCCCTGCGCCGCTTGAGCTGCTAAACTGCCCCTGCACAGGCATATGCATAAAAGAGCCTCTGCTATCCTTCCTAGCAAAGGCCCCCTGCTCTTCTCTCTACGCCAGCGCATCCACATTGGCGCCCTGCACCAGCTCCGCCCCCGACTGCCCTGCATCCGGCGAAACCGGAATATCCACTCCCTGTAGTTCCAGCGATACCGCCGGATTCGTCTCCTGCTGGAATGCCTGCTGGCTTACCGCCTGCTTCTCTCTCTCCAGCTTATTGAACATCGCTTTCAGATATTTCATATCCGCCTCCACGATGTCCTTCATCTCATCGGCGCGGTGTTTCTTCCGGAGCTTATCAACCTGTTCCGGTGACATTTCCTGCTCTGACGCGCCCATATACTCCTTCATGAGATCGTTGACCCCGCCGGTATCCTCAAGCTCCTGCATGAGCCGCTCGTACTCCTCCATCAGCTCCTGCATCCGCTCCAGTTCCTCTTCTTTCAGATTCTCCATGGACTCCTCGAGCTTTTTCATCCGCTCGTCTTCGTTCGACGCAGCCCCCTGCTCAACAAGACCCTTTCCCGTAGCGGCCGCCTTCTCTTCCTCCTCCAGGTGCTTCTTTTTCCTGCGCGCAACCCGCTCCATCTTTCTGGCATGGATAATCGCGTGACGAAGATCCGTCTCGT
The DNA here is from genome assembly GCA_949051815.1 of uncultured Lachnospiraceae bacterium. Classification (GTDB taxonomy): domain Bacteria; phylum Bacillota; class Clostridia; order Lachnospirales; family Lachnospiraceae; genus UBA3282. Next base: position 17,494 of record CARQVR010000027.1, on the reverse strand, counting down.
CGTATTTTCCGCTCATCTGCTTTCTGAGAAGGGAAACCACCTCCTCGCGGGCTTTCGTAATAACCCTGCGTGCACCCGTGGAGGTGTTATTCATGGTAATCTGTCTCGAGATCTTTTTATAGTTATAATTCAGTTTTTTCTTCTTCTGACTTGCTTTCTGTTTCTGAATCCTGATGGCATTCGCCGTCTGCCTCGCCGCAATGCCGGCGCACTCATTCTTAATATCCTGCTTCGTCCTCTGCTTAAAGGGTTCAGGATCTACAGCCCCGGTCTGGCCGGGAGCCGGATTCGTACCTACTTTTATGCCCATACACATATCCTCCGTGATGCTGCCAACGCGGCAAATCCGTTTGCCACAACTACACGCTGCAGACGCTTTTGTGTCCTTTGCGGTTATTAAACTGTTGTTATATATATCGGACACAAAGGCGGCATTGTTTATAAGCTATAACCGTCTCATCCAACTCTTTTTTCGGAAAACGGCCAGCGAAATAAAAAACCGGACAACCTCCTCCTGCGAAAGAATAAAATACACCTGATGAACCGGCAGCTTCCATGCAAAAGCCGCCAAAAAACCAAGCGGCACGCCGATCGCCCATGTCCCGATCATGTCAATCCACATCACATAGCGCGTCATACCGCCGCTTCTGATGATGCCGCCACCAAGAATCATATTCTGTACCTTTATGGGAGAGATTATGGCAAATGCAACTAAAATCAAATATGTCATTCTCTGCACTTCCGGTTCCACATGGTATAGCGACACATAAGCGCCGCCCAGCCAAAGCAGCAGCACAGACAGCGCCGCCGATCCCGCAAAACCGCATCCCATGAGCTTTTCAGAATCCCTGCAGGCAGTCTCATAATCCGCCTTTCCCAAATGTCTGCCGATCATAATACCGGCCGCCTGGGAGACACCGCTTAACAGTCCGATCATCAATCCCTGTACCGGCCCCGTCATCGTCATCGCCGCACAGGACGCCGTTCCCAGACGCCCGTAAATCACCGCATACATGTTTTCTCCCAGACTCCATGCAAACTCACAGACAAGAATAGGCGAAAGAATCCCCAGATACTGCCGCCGCTCCTCCCCCGTCAGGCGAAGCGAAGACCGCATCCGGCCGCCTCGAAAATAAGACCCAAACCCGGCATCCCGCCAGAAATAAACCACCGTCATGCCAAAAGCCGCCGCCTGCGCGATCACACTGGCTATGGCAGCTCCCCGCACACCCATAGGTGAAAACCCGCACCGGCCAAAGATCAGAAGGTAATTCAGTCCGGTATTCAAAAGCACGGAAAAGAAACTCGCAGCAAGCGGAAACGCCGCTTTGCCGACGCAGCGCAAAAACACTGTCATAATGGTAGAGATAGCAGACAGTGGAAAAGAAATGGCGTATAGCCGCAGATAAAACACCGCCTGCGCCTGTACACCCCCATCCTGTGTGTACAGTGACATGACCTTTTCCGGAAAAAAACCGCATACTCCCATAAAACCACCGGCGAGCAAAAGCCCCAAAAGCAGGTTCAGATAAAAGCTTCTGCTCATGCCCTTCCCGTCCTTCGCGCCCGCATACTGCGCCGCCATTATACCTGCTGCCGCCGCCACCGCTCCCAGCACCACCGTATAAACCGACGCAAATTTTCCGCCAAGTCCGATCCCCGCAATGCTCTCACTGCCAAGCCGCCCGATCATGATCTGATCCACCATCCCGAAGGATGACTGTAAAAGGGACTGTAATGTAACCGGCAGCGCTATGCCGATTAAATCTCCCCGAAAGCTGTCTTCTCTCCCTTTCATCTCTTCCTCCATGTCATAGTTTTATGATCCAATCCGCATACAAACTGTTTTGTATACAAAATGTATCACCGCGTATGCCTCGCCACACTGTCCCGTATAATCAGTTTTACGGGCAGCATCTCCTCCACCGGCGCTACATTTCCGGCACGCAGTTCCCTTAGCGCGCGCACCGCCATGCGCGCACGCTCTCCCGCGTCCTGCCCCACCGTGGTAAGCCGTGGAAAACAGCTCTCACACAGCGCGTTATCATCAAATCCAACCACCGACATCTTCTCCGGCACGGAAATTCCCCGTTCCATCAGAAAGTGCATAAACTCCGCCGCATACACATCCGAGACCGCAAACGCCGCCGTACATGCCAGAATCCGTCCCAGATTCTCCTGATAGTAAGAGTACCGTCCCTCCCTGTTCATCGGCACTTCCAGAAACACCGTCTCTCCACCCGAAAAACCTGCCCGAAAGCCCGCCATCCTTTCCGCGTCCATGCAGACCGCATTGTCGGAGATCAGAAGCGCCCGCCGGTGCCCCATCCCACGCAGATAGACGCCCACCTGACAGCCGCCGTCAAAATTATCAATTGTCAGATTACAAATGCCCCTGTCCCTCTCAAAAAATCCATCGTAGACGACAAAGGGAATATGCATTCTCTCGCGAAGCTTCTCGTAATCGCTGTCGCAAAACCCCAGAAGCACCATCCCGTCCATGTTCCACATGGAGGCAAACCGCTCCACCTCGCTCCAGTCCCGCGTGGCTTTTATCATCATAAAATACCCCGCCTTTTCCAGCGCAGACAGCAGGGCGTTCAGGGACGCGGCCACAAAGGCATCCTCCAGCGCCCTTCCCTCATATTTCTCATGGTCGTTTACCACCACGCCGATGATGCGGGAATCGTTCCTCGCAAGCAGAATCCCCGCCATGCTCGGAATATACTGCCGCTCCTCCAAAAGTGCCTGCACCCGTTTCACCGTCTCATCCGATATCTTTTTCGTCTTTCCGTGGATCACGTTGGAAACCGTAGCCGTACTCAGCCCCAGCTCCTGCGCCAGATCCGCTATCCTTACCCGCTGTGCCATATTCCCTCCACATGATCCGCTTTCCTTACTCTCTGCGCCATAGTCCCTCTACAGGATCTGCTTTCCTTACTCTCTGCGCCATAGTCCCTCCACAGGATCTGCTTTCCTTACTCTCTGCGCCATAGTCTCTCCGCATGATCTGCAATCTTTCCAAATTTCTTTCTGTCTTGTCACTTCTTGAATCAGTGTAATCTCATATCACGATAAACACAATAGGTTAATCGCGTAACCCAAACCAAAAAAGGGAGTGCATTTTTGGCAATATTGCCTCAAATGCACTCCCGCCGCTTCCTGATTCTATTTTTCCTCCGGCTTCGCCTTCCTCATTTTTTCCACGCTCTCCTCCCAGGTATCCGGCGCTTTCCGCCTCTGTTCGGGTATCCACTTACGAAGTGATTCGTTGAGTGCCAGCTTATCTAACGGCTTGGTGATAAAGTCCTGAAAACCGTTTTGCAAAAACATTTCCCTGACACCCTCCATGGCGTTTGCCGTAAGCGCAATGATAACCGGAAGCGTGCCGTTCTCCCCGCATTCGCTGCGGATGATCTGTACCGCCTCTATGCCGTCCATCTCCGGCATCATATGATCCATAAAAATAATATCGTATTTCGTCTGTCTGACACATTCGATGGATTTCGGACCGCTGTCCGCCTCGTCGATCATCATACCGTAAGGCCGCAGGAAACCTCTGGCCACTTTCCGGTTGACAAGGTTATCGTCCACCACCAGCACACGGCAGTCTTCCGCCATGAAAATCTGTATCTCAGCTTCCTCTCCGGCGGTCTCCTCCGGCACCTCCGTCAGACTTCTCCTGTCCACAATCTTTTGCGGAATGTCTAAAATAAAGACTGTACCTTCCCCGTACACACTCTCCACCCGGATGCTTCCTCCCATCAGCGCCACCAGATGTCTGGTGATGGACAGACCAAGCCCGGTTCCTTCCACGGCGCGGTTTCGTTTCGCGTCCACCTGACTGAAATTCTCAAAAATTTTCCCCAGATCCTCTTCCTTAATGCCGCAGCCGGTGTCCCTCACCTCAATGTGCAAAAGCGCCGTGTCCGCATCCGCTCCCGCTCCACCGCTCACAGAAAGCTTCACATACCCTTCTCTGGTAAACTTTAAACCGTTGTTCAAAAGATTAATCAGAATCTGTCTGATCCTTCCCTCGTCGCCGTGATAGCGGCACGGTATGGACATATCATACTCGCATTTGAGCAGGATCCCCCGCTTCGACGCCGCGCCGTCCATCATATTAATCACTTCGTCCGCAATGTTCTTAATATGATAATCCGTGCACACCAGCTCCATCTTCCCGGCTTCTACCTTGGACAGATCGAGAATATCGTTGATGAGCGCCAGAAGATTTCGGGAAGCCGACTTGATGTCGCAGGCATAATCGTGCACCTTCCGTCCCTTACTCTCCTCCATAATGATATCGCTCAAACCCACGATTGCATTCATGGGCGTGCGGATCTCATGGGACATATTGGCCAGAAACTCACTCTTCGCCTCGTTTGCCTGCTCCGCCTGTATTCTGATGCGCTTGATCTCCTCGATGTAGTTCCTCATTTCCGTCATGTCCAGAATCCGCACCACATAGCCCTTAACTACCCCGAACCGGTCCGTGATCTGCTCCACATGACTCTGATAATACCGTTCTCCCAGAAAAAACTCGTCCTGCACATCCTCCCCGAGAACAATTTCCGGAAAATCCTCGATCTCCCCGACTTTCCTGCCGACTGCCCGACTGTTCAGTCCCGTAAAAATGGCAGCCGCGGCCGGATTGTAGTTGACGACCCTCCCCCGTTCATCCAGCGCGATCACACCGTCGCTCATCCTGTTGAGCAGCGTCCCCGATGCCAGACTTCCGAAATCGTAAACTTTCCTGCTCCACACAAGAATCACCACACCCGAAAGCACAAGCCCCAGCACGACCGGCGTAAAGTCAAAGGCGCGCGTCAGCTTCGTGACATACGCATAGAGGGCAGCGACCGGCAAAAAGGACAGCGACAAAATCAATCCGTACTTGCGGTCCACCGCATCCTCACCCTTTCTGGAATTGGCACGGATCAGCACGCGCAGGGACATCACATAGGGGATGAGCGTCGCACATACGATAAAGACCGCATATCCCGGACCGTACTCCAGAAACAGGTAGGAATGTCCATCCGCCGTTGTCTCCCAGTCCAGATATCTGTAAAACAGACTGTGGTAGTCGCATGTCAGAATCAGCAGAAGAAGCCCCGCGTCAATCACGCCCAAAAGTTTCAGTACCTTGAGCGGCGCCTCCTCAAAACAGTAAATATAGATAAAGTAGCAGTAGCAGACCGGTATAATCATGGTTCCCAGATGCTGTACCTTCACCGCCACCATGGCCGCCTCCATCGTAGGCGCCGTCAGCTCCAGCAAATAGCCGATGTTCTGTATCAGAGCCCCCATCAGGAAGTACTCCATCATCTTCTGCTCTCTGGAGCCATCCCCGTTCAACAGAAGGGCCAGCGCAAAAAAGACTGCGCATATTCCTAAAATCTGAAGTCCGATAAACGCAATACTCATGTTTTTCTCCCCTACCGTGCTCCCTTATCGTAGATCACGCCAAGCGCCCTCGGCGAATGATTCTTTTTGCCGAAAAATACAAGCATCAGAAGGGTCAGCACATAGGGCAGCACCATCACCAGATCCTGATAACTGCTTGGCATTTCCAGAACCTTCACAAGCTCATACCCGCCCGATCTGGCGAAGCCGAACAGCAGACACGCCCCCAGCGTAGGCAGAATCTTCCAGTTGCCAAAAATCAATGCCGCAATGGCCAGATACCCATATCCCGAATAGATGTTGGATGAAAAGTTCGCGGAAATGGAGTAGGCGAAACAGATACCGCCAAGTCCCGACAGCGCCCCGGAAACCAGAACCGCAATCAGCCGCACCTTTCCCACCTCGATACCTGCCGCATCCACCGCGTGCGGGTTATCGCCACATGCTCTCAGATGCAGGCCGAAGGGCGTCCTGTAAAGCACATACCAGGCGATCACCGCAATCAGCGCAATCACCGGTTCAAAGGGATACAGATTGGTGAAAACCGCCCCCAGCACAGGAACAGACGAAATCCCCGGCACGGTCACACGTGCCGACACACCCAGCACAAACTTGTTGGAAGCCGCCTTAAAGATGCTGGCATTGATCTGCTTCGTCATAAATTCCGTCAGTGACATGGCCAGAATATTAATCACCACGCCGCTTATGACCTGATTCGCCTTAAAGCGGATACACAGCATCGCATGAAGCAGGGAAAAGAGCGTTCCTCCCAAAAGGGCAAATACCATCGCCAGATAGAAGGGCACCGGCGAATCACCCGCAAAATACGGCGCGATGCAGACCGCAAAAAGCGCACCGCAGAAAGCCCCGAAGCCCTGCAGACCTTCTATCGCCAGATTGGTCACACCGCTGCGCTCACAGTAAATACCGCCAATCGCCATGATAAACAGAGGGAGCGCAAAAGATAAACCGTCAATTATGATCGTATTCATATCATCTGTTCTCCTTCCATCTTTCTAATCTTTCTCTCACATAAGCGCCGCATGCGCTGATTAACAGAATGATTCCCGTAAGAGCGGAAGCCATTTCCGCCTGCACGCCCGCCGTGGAACTCATATAAGTGCTCCCCTTGGAAATTACAGTGATCAGGAAAGAGGAGAAAATAATGCCGATCGGAGAGCTGTTGCCAAGCAGCGCCACCGCTATGGCGTCATATCCGGTACTTGCCAGCACTCTTGGCTGCATGGAGCAGAAATACCCAAGATAGTAGGTCACCCCTGCCAGTCCGGCCGCGCCGCCTGAAAGCATCATGGCGAGCACTCTGGTTCGTCCCACACGGATCCCTGCATACTCCGCCGCCCGGCTGCTGCTGCCCACCGCCTTGATCTCAAAGCCAAGCGTTGTTTTCCCGAGCAGGAAAACCGTGGCCGCAACCGCTGCCGCCGCGACGAGAATCCCAAGCGGAATATCCATCTTATAATCGCCCACCACCGTATCCACAAGCGTCAGCCTGCTGGCCGCGCCAATGTTTTTCGACTGTCTCGACACCGGATCCACAAAAAACACGTTGATAAAAAAGCTGGCTACAAACTGCACTATGTAGTTGCACATGATGGTGGACACCACCTCATTGATATTAAACCGGTGACGCAGATATCCGACCAGACCGCCCACGAGCGCGCCCACCGTCAGACCGATCAGAATCACCAGCGGTTTCGCCAGCACAGCGGGCAGCTCCGAGTAGCCCACCAGAACCGTCGCCACAAAAGCAGCCGCCAGCATCTGCCCTGAAACACCGATGTTAAACAGCCCGGCCTTCAGGGCGATCAGAACCGAGAGGGACGCCAGAAGCATCGGGGTCAGCGCATTCAGAAAGCTGGTAAAATCCGTTATCATTCCCTTGTGCCCCGCATAGGACGCCTTCGGCGCAAGCCCCGATCCCTGCAGCAGATTGTAATATGCCAGAAACGGGTTCTTCCCCAGCAGCGCTATCACCACGATTCCCAGAATCAGGCTTAAAAGAACCGTAAAAACCGGTATCAGATCATGCTTTTTCATGGCGTCCCCCCACTCCCATCATAAATTCCCCGACCTCGCCCGGGGTCAGCGTTCCCGCATCTGCAATCTTTTCGATTCTGCCGTTATAGATGACGCCGATCGTGTCCGCAAGATTCATCACTTCATCCAGCTCAAGCGAAATCAGAAGGACTGCCTTTCCCTTGTTCCGCTGCTCCACAATCTGCCTGTGAATGTTCTCAATCGCACCGATATCCAGTCCTCTGGTCGGCTGGACAAAAATCAGAAGAGAGGAATCCAGCTCGATTTCTCTGGCGATGATAGCCTTCTGCTGGTTGCCTCCGCTCATCGAACGCACAACCGTTTCGCTTCCCTGCCCGCTTCTGATATCGTATTTCTCTATCAGCTCATCACTGTATCTGGTAAACGCATCACCCGCTATCACCGATCCTTTGGAAAAGGGCGGTTTAAAATAATTTTTCAAGGCCAGATTGTCCGACAGGGAAAGGTCCATCACCAGCCCCACATTCTGCCGGTCCTCCGGAATATAGGAAATGCCTTCCAGATTGCGGCTGCGGATCGTTGCGTGGGTGATATCTTTTCCGTTTAATGTAATGCTGCCACCCGAGGGTTTTAACAGTCCTGCCACCGCATCGGCCAGCTCCACCTGCCCATTGCCGGAAACGCCTGCCACCGCGAAGATTTCTCCGCCGCGTACAGAAAAGCTGACGTCCTTCACCACCTCGAACCTGTCTTCGTTGTGCACCGTCAGATGCTCCACCTTAAGGATCTCCCTGCCATATTCCGGCTCAGGCTTGTCCACGGAGAAGTTTACTTCCCTGCCGACCATCAGATTGGCCATCGTCTTCGTGTCCGTCTCCTTCACGTCAAGCACATCAATCAGCTTCCCCCTGCAGAGGATAGCACAGCGGTCCGCGATCTTTTTGATTTCCTCCAGCTTGTGGGTAATCAGAATGATCGTCTTGCCGTCGCGACGCAGGCTCTCTATGATTTCCAAAAGAAACTCGATCTCCTGCGGCGTCAGCACCGCCGTCGGCTCGTCGAAAATCAGAATCTCCGCCTCTCTGTACAGCATCTTTAATATTTCCACCCGCTGCTGCATGGAGACATTGATATTTTCAATCACCTTAGCGGGATCCACCTCCAGCCCGAATTTTTCCGACAAGGCCCTGATCTCCTCATTGGCCCGCTTCTGATCCAGCGTCTTAAAAATGCCAAGGTGTTTCTTTACCGGTTCCATCCCCATAACAATGTTTTCCGCTATGGTATAATTGCTCACCAGCTTAAAGTGCTGGTGCACCATGCCGATATTCAGCCGGGTGGCATGGTTGGGGGACGCAATCTTTACCTTTTCTCCCCGAATAATAATCTCCCCCTCGTCCGGCTCATACATACCGAACAGCATACTCATCAAAGTGGACTTTCCCGCCCCATTCTCCCCCAAAAGAGCGTATATCTCTCCCTTTTTTACCTGAATGGAAACATCATCATTCGCAACAATGCCCGGGAAACGCTTCGTGATATGATTCATTTCAATAATAAAATCAGACATATGCGGTCTCCTGCCCTTCTCTGCAACCTAACGCGTATCTGTTTATAGTATAAGGCAAAGTCGCATATCCCGCAAGATATATACTTCTGCCTGCATCTGTCGTTTTTCTGACTTTACAGATAAGCAGACTCAAGATGCTTCGCATCTTTCGTTCGCGTTGCTCGTCATAAGCCGTCACGCGCAATCTTGCATGCAAGCATGCATCTTGCTCCTGCCGTCTTCTGACTCTGCTTATCGCGCAGAAAGACTGCGGGAGAAATACTCCCGCAGTCCGATCATCGTTATATGCTGTTTTCCGTGCGCCGGACTGCGCACAAAACGCCGCTTCCTACCAACTGAAATCCTCCGGTGTCACACCGTTAAAGTTTGCTGCCGGAACAATCGCGCCGCTCTTGATCTGCTCATACGCCGCGTCTAACTTTGTAACAGAGTCAGCGGAGAGCTGATGTCTGCCGTCCGTATTGATATATCCCGTGGAATCCGTGTCCGCATGCAGCGTAACGTTTCCGCCCTTAAAACTGCCGTCCACAACTGCGTTCAGCGCACGCTCCACGTTCAGGTGCATCACTTTCACCCCGGAGGTGAGAACCACGTTGGAATCCCCGTTTGCACCGTCATCGTACTGGTCTACGTCACAACCGATAAAGTAAACGCCGTCAGCTTCCTTCACCGCTGTGAGGACGCCGTTGCCGGATGCACCCGCCGCCACGAAGATGATGTCCACGCCCTCAGCGATCAGCGCGTTGCCGACTACCTTGCCGGTCGCCTCGTCCGCAAAGGAACCTACATAGTTGCCGCCCACATCTGCGCCGGTCACATCCGTGCCTGCGTAGGAGGGAAGCTCCACAAGCTCAACAGACTTTCCTTCCGTATCATTGATATACTTCACGCCGCACTCAAAACCATACTGGTAATTCACGTTAGAGGGATAAGCGATGCCGTTCACCACAGACACCTTATTGGACTTCGTCTCCAGCGCTGCCGCCATACCCGCGAAGAAGCCGGACTCCTGCTCCGCAAACTGCATCGCGTAGATATTGTCCACTTCCACATCGCTTCCGTCTTCCCCGGAAGGGAAAGCGTCCACCAGCACAAACTTCACATCAGGGTTTTCCTGTGCAATCGTCGTGATGCCCGCAAACTGGAATCCGCAGCACACAATCACATCATAATCAGCCACAATGTCAGCCACCGCCTGTACGGCTGCCGCCACGTCACCCGTCGTCTCCTGCACGGGCGTCACCGTGCTGTCGGGATGGCTCTCAATAAAGGCAAGAATACCATTGTAATTGTCCTGATTAAAGGAACCGTCATCCACACCGGACGGACTTGATACAATCGCAATCTTAAGTCCTGCCGCCGTCTCGCCTTCCGCTGCCGGCGCTTCCTCCCCGGCCGTTTCCGTCTCTGCCGCATCCGCCGCGGGAGCCGCCTCCTCTGTGCTCTCCGGCGCAGCCCCGGGCGCTGCTGCTTTCTCACCGCCGCCACAGGCCGCAAGGGAACATGCCATTGCCGCCGCGAGCATTACTGTCACCATTCTCTTTTTCATGAAACTCCTCCATTTCGTACTATATCTCCTGTTTTTTGTAACGAATCTATATTAGCATTACAGCGACGGAAATGCAATGGCCTGTTTTCATTCCGTTAACTCATTCCGCTGACTGCACAAATAAAAAATATATACTTCCGCATTCTCCTTCAATAATTTACGCTGTCACACTTTCCTGATAAAGTGAAAAATCGAGTGCCTGTGCACTCGATTTAAAAGATACAATATGATTCATTCCTCATCGCGGTACATGTCCAGCAGATGTTCAAAGCTCGGCTTCACTTCCGCAAAGGCCTTGAGCAGTTTCGGGGAAAAGTTTCCGCTGTGTCCGTTCAGTATCATCTGATATGCCTTATCCGATTCATAAGCTATTTTGTAAACCCGCTTCGAGGTGAGCGCATCGTACACATCCACCAACGACACGATCTGCGCCGCAATGCTGATCTCGTCCCCCTTAAGCCCGTCAGGATAGCCTTTCCCGTCATATTTCTCATGGTGGTGTCTCGCAATGTCATAGGCATAATCGTAGATTGCCCGGTCGTTCAGACGCACCCTCTGCTGGATGATCTCCGCACCCTTCGTCGTGTGCGATTTGATCAGCTCAAATTCATCCGCCGTCAGCTTGGCCGGTTTCAGAATAATTGAATCCGGAATGGCAATTTTCCCGATATCATGGAGAGAGGATGCCCATCCGATCTGCACCAGCTTCTCCGGCGTCAGCTCATACTCCGGGTAGAGCTTCATCACGCTCTTGCCCAGACACATGGAATATTCCCGTATCCTTTTGATATGCCGCTTTGACTCCATATTTCTGAACTCCACAAGGTTGCTCAGGGAATCAATCAGAATTTCGTTTACATGGTTCAGCTTCTTCGTCTGCTGGCGAAGCACACTGTTCTGCTGCTGAATGCTGATGTTCTGCTTTTTGACCATCATTTCCAGCTGCATTTTATACTGGAACCAGCCAATGGCATTCTGCACCACCTGTTTTACTACGTCAGACTGATACGGTTTCTTCACATAGCTTACGATACCGTACTCGTAGCCCTTTCTCTCCATCTCCGGCGAACTTTCCCCGGTGATCATAATAAAAGGAATCTTATTGAGTACATTTTTTTCCTTCAGATTTTCCAGCACGGTGAAACCGTCCATCAGTGGCATCAGATTGTCGAGCAGGACAATCGCAATAGACGCAAAATGGGAATTTAGAAGCGCAATCCCTTCCTTGCCATTCGATGCCTCCAGAATCTTGTAATCCGACTGCAGTAATCCGACCAGAATTGCACGGTCAATTTCGTTGTCCTCAAAAATTAAAATGGTATCACGTTTCATAATTTACCTGTACCTTCTCATTCCTTGTTTAGAGAATGCGCTGTGCTGCCCATCGTGTTCCATCTGCCGTGCAGTCCGCACACATTACAAAGCTACCATCACTACCTGTTTGTTGCGAAGTTTAAAAAGAACCCTGCGCACCTCCGCCGACAGTGTATATTTGATCCCGTTTATGATGACCACACTGCCTTCATAGGCTCTGCCCCTGACACAGACAGGTTCTTTGGCTGCCTGCCCTGTCAGATTGGCTAATTTTGACTCCTCACCGTCAATCTCTGCCAGTTTCTGTCCCTGTACCTCAATCGCCGCATAAATTTTACGCTGTATCTCCTCCGGCACCTCTTTTCCCGCTTCCTCAAGCTGTACGACTTTCCCCCACTCCCGCTCCAGCGCTTTTAAATCGCTCAGGAGTTTTTCCCGCTTTTTCTCATATTCCGCGTGGGCCTGCTCGTACAACTCGTTGCGCCCGATGTCAAGCACGGTTTTCAGGTGCAGTCTGTTTCCCAGATTATAAGTCTCCACGCCTCTGACTGCGCTGACCGTACCGCCCAGAAGCATCCCCTTGCTTCCCGATACGATCACCCTGCCCATCGTCTTAATGCTGCTGTTCATAATGTAATTTGCCTTGACGTTGCCGCCTGCATGGATATTGGCAGCCTCAAAAAAGCTTCCGGAAACTTCGCCGCCTGCATCAATAAAGCAGTCGTTCTTAGAACAGCTTCCCGTTTTGATCATAACGTTTCCACCCGCGATCAGTCTGCATGTCTCCACGTTATGCTCGACAATGATATCCCCGGTTGCCTTGACATAGCCGCCGGAATAGATACTGCCCACCACATAGACAGAACCGTCCACCTCCAGCTTTCCGGTCACGGCAGTCACGTCCTCACGGACAACCAGCATATTGGTAATCAGAATACGTCCCGCCGTAAACTCAAATTTCCCGTTCATTTTAGATGTGTAAGTACATCCGTCCGGCTCAATCGCAAATCCGATTCCCCTTAACGGTTTCAGCTCCATACCATTCTCGGCATGAATCATTTCCCCATATATATTTTTGCCACTGATACCTGTTTCCGCCCGATGATAAAAGGCAATCTTCTCGCCCTCGTCCACCATCTCGAACGCTTCTATATTGACATAGTCAACCCCGCCGTCCGGCAGCGGTGCCGGAATACGCGGCAGATCGAGTCTGACAAACCATTCAAACCAGCCGTCTTTTCCTTTCTGGGCCGGGATTCCCTCGGCAATCAGAATTTTTTCATTCAGCCTTCTGCGGTCAATCATATCGGCAATTGCATCTTCCTTGATGCCAAAAACAATCTCACGCCTCTCCAGATCTTTATAGATATCCTCTTCGGTGACGATATTGCCCGGAATCCAGGGAATATAGGCATACGCTTTATTTCCGTTTTCTTCTATAGTTATGGAAAATTCTTTCTTCTGGAGGGAAGCTGCCAGAGAACTTTTCTCTTTCTTGCCCTGCGAAACGGCATTCTTTCCTTTATCCGTATTTTTCGCCGGTTCCCTCTCCACCGTCTTTTGCGTCTCCACGCTTTGCACAGGCTCCGGGGCAGCCGTGCCGCTTGCCCGCTTGCGGTTGATAATCGCCTGCCGTTTCTCCTTCATGTCTGTGGCTGAGTAAACCAGACTGCAGTAGGATGTGACGTCAAGCCCCGCCTCCAGTCCAAGACGGATCTCCCGCATCTGCGCATGGTTGAACAGATGATTGGTATAAAGCGACACATTCAGCTTTTTCTCAAGCCCGAGACGAATCTCCTTCATCTGCATCCAGTTATATTTGATATTGGCGTAAGGCGTGATATCAATATCCTCGCACAGACCGATCCTGATTTCATGGATCTGCGGCGCACACATCATATCCTGCAGCCACTTGTCAATCGGCAGCCGGTTCATGAGCGCAAACCGGATTTCCTCCAGATCGTCATCCGCAAATCCCCTTTTCAGATAGGGAATCAGGTCTATAGCCGAGTAGAGAGACAGTCTGATCTGCCGCATGGTCTCGTAATTGTAAGCAGGATCGGCATACACAGAGGCATCCACCTTATCCTTGAGCCCCATTCGGATCTGCTCCATCTGCAGCCAGTTAAATTCGGGGTTGGAGTAAATAGATACATCCAACCCTTCCTCTTTCCCGAGTTTGATTTCCTGTCGCTGCGCTTTCTGATACTCGTCATTTTCCATCATGGGAAAATGCAGTTTCTGCTGTTTTGCCCCACCCAAATCGCCCATAGCCGTTACCAGTCTTTCCTGATTCATAATGAAATGCATATATCCCGGGATCGCCTTAAAATCACAAGATATATGCCGCTGTCTTTCTGAGATTAATATATTATTCTATTTTATCAGAATCATGGATGAAAGTCTACTGCTTTATCAGAAAACATCTGTGCACTGCTGTCCCCCGCATCTGTCACGCCGCATCGCTTTGGCAGCGCTTTAATCTCCGTCCCAAATGCAGTCAGGTCTCATTTTAGCCAATGCGATAAGCTGGCAAAGCGGTCTTATGGCATTCGCTGCAGTTGCCAGCAAATATTCGCTCGTATCGCCCTCACTTACTTCAATCTCCACCTCCCCGCTTCTGACCGGTTTCATCCCGTTACCTGCAGAAACGACCGGTGCCGTCTCCCTGCCGTTTTCGTCATAAAATATGGTCTGACACCTCTTCGTGATCACCCATTCCCCTCTTTTTCTGTATTTCTCCTGTAGAAACGCGATCATTTTTTTGAGTACCAAAATGCTGTCAAAGCCGGATGAACCATAAATCACCCGGATTCCTTCCTCCTCATAGACCTCATAATAATAACGCCCATACTGATAAGTAATATTCACATGCGCTTTCGTCTGAAATGCTGCGGTAAACAACCCCTTTTCCGGGTGGTAATCCGCCGCATATATTCCGCCGCCCATCAAATGTCCCGGAACATCCACCGCTTTACCCGTCACCGGGTCTCTCAAATAAATGTCGTATCCCATAGATTATCCCCCTTCCCCGCCTATTTCCCTATATACAGGAGGATACCCTGAAATAAGTCATTTGTCATTGGACAGATAGTCCAATCCCTCTAAGCCGCTTCCCGCATGCGCCGCTTATATGTAACCGCTCTTACAGTCGTGGCGTCATTGATCCAGTCAATCACACAGTCCTCTACAGTTTGTCCCTGCGCGACCAGCAGCTCTTCCATATGTACATCCAGCAGCCGGCTCAATGCGTATAAATGCTCCACCGACGGTAAAATCTTCCCTTTAAACCATCTGTACACAGGCTGCGGACATGACAAACAGAGATACTCCTGAATGTCCTTCACCTCGTATCCCGACGCCTTTATCAGCATTTTCAGTTTGATGCCTGTATGGATCTGATCAATCGCATGATACATAAATGTCCCGCCCTCTCCTTTCCCTTTTCTCATTTCCAGGCATTTGCGAAACTCTTCAAATCGCGACTTTTATTGCACAAATAGCATAATGATAAGCAGACCCTTGGAAAACGCCGGTACTTGGCGAGGTTTTTACAAGCCTAGTACCGTTGCGTTTGGAACGGAGCGAAAGCGTGTCTGCGTTGATTATGCTATTTGTGCAAATTCAGCAATCTTAAAAGAGTTTCGCAATTGCCTATTCTCATTTCACTGTAGGTTTTCTGCGAAATGATTGCTATACCTGTTCCAATACTCTCTATCAGTTCTTCCTGATTCTGCATTCAAAATCCATCATATTATTTTCATTTCTGTGTGCCCATAATTTCCCTGACCTGTTTGTCAGATTATAAACGACAGACCATTGTAATTTGTCAGAGCCGTCTTCTCCATAAACTCCTACATCATTCAGCAGGTTGATCGTATCATTTATATTGAGCGAATTGCCACTCTCTTCTATTCTGTTTATCACTTTATCATATCTTTCAAATTCCGTATATCCTTCACCAATATTCAAATCATTGTATGCAATAAAATTAGACGCGGCCTGATACTCTTTATCCGTTCCGATCACCTGCAAATCATTGTCATAATATTCTGCAATCACTGATTTTCCGGTGCTGTCTGCGATCAGATAATGGCAGTAAATATCTCCTGAAAAATATATATTATATTCTTTTAATAACGCTACTGCCTCATCAACATTTGACGCATGATCTAAAACTAATCTTATAGCCGTTGTTGTGTTGAGCGTTATCTTATTTTCGTCCTTTTGAATTTGTGCTTCCGGAACTGCAAGCAAAGCTATCGCCACACCTTTTTCATTCATTCCGTCAAACGGAAGATAAGGCGCAGCCAGCGTCAGGAAATTATTAAAATGAATGCCCTGGACAGGTAAATTATCTTCTGAATATCCTGCAAAAGATAAATTTACAGTGGATACGGACGAATAACCATCAGGGGGATCCGTATATAACTGCATGGATGGTGCATAAGTAAAATCAAAATTTCTGGCAAAAATAATATCTCCATTTTCATTTCTTGTTACAAAAGCAGTACATCCACTATCCGTAACATTAAATTTAATCGGAATGCCTTTCAATAATCTTTTCGTAACAAATTCTTCTATGTCCTGATCGCTTGCAGCGCCTTGCTTCAAAAAATCGTCAAAACCATAATCGCCACAATAAATCATCCGATACATTCCATAGTTATCAATTTGTCTCAAAGATGCCAAAGTTTTTAATTCATTCCTGAATAAAGCAAATACTATAAACGTTATAAAAATCAATAACGTTATAACAATGACCAGACTTAATTTTAATTTCTTTTTCATATATTCCCCCTTCCATCTTTAGAGCACAGTGGAATTTACTTCTGCGCTGGAACTTAAAATTTCAATCCATGCAGGTGAGAACGCAGGCGTTTTAGCGTAATGTTATCCGCCGGTACGCTTTCATTTCCTAAACAAATATAAACAGTCATATTTCCCTCGCCCACATAATAATATGGTGTTTCCTTACCAGCATACACATCAGGCAGAATCAATTTTTTATTGATTTCCGCCTTCCTGTAAAAAATCACATGGTTTAATTTCTATCATCTTTTTAATCCCATTTGAGATAACCTCAAACCCTATTTTCTCGTAAAATGGTTCTTTTCCTTTGGCTGAAACACCTCCGATTGTTGTAAATTTTCCAGTAGCAGAATTTTCTCTTGCATAATCAACTAAGTGATTAACAATCATTGTACCAATACCTTTTCGTTGAAATTGGGGCAAAATTATTATTTCTTGAAGATACCAATACATAGCACCATCTCCAACAAGTCTCCCCATTCCAACAAGTTCGCCATTATATATGGCAGAAACATTAATTAAACCGTTTCGCAAAGCCTTTCGAGCATGCTCCACCGGTATCTCAACAAATCCTGCTTGTATGCGTAATCTTATAAAATCCTCAGCTTGTAAAATATTATCAATAAGCCTGATTTCTTCGCAAATATTCTTATCCATATTCTTTATTTCCTTATCTGCATAATAAATTCTCTATATTCTTTCTGCTCTAAATCCACAAGTATTTATTTTTGATTATATCACTCTCATTCTTTATTCGCTATTATGAAATGGGGCTGTTGCAAAAGTAGATGAATAATCTGCCGGAGCAACGGCTCCATTTTTAT
>CARQVR010000026.1 GCA_949051815.1 uncultured Lachnospiraceae bacterium | reverse complement strand
ACAAAATGCCCAAAAACCGGCATTTTGGCGCTGGCTCCGACACCATGCAGCAAGTACATGGTGCGGGTGTAAAAAGTAACGATTGTTCCATCGGCAGCATCTGGAATCTTTATTCTTTCTTGTAGTATAATTCCGTTAATGATATAATTCAAATATATGTAATTTATAAAATATATAAATTTAAATTATGAATGGAGGCCATGATATGGATGCCCTGGATAATCTTTCCAGATATAAAATTTTTCTCGCCGCTGCCGAATGCAAAAGCATTTCCAAAGCCGCCGCGCAGTTATATATTTCGCAGCCTGCGGTAAGCATAACCATCAAAAAATTGGAGGAAAACCTGAATACCACACTCTTTTTCAGAAAGTCGAAAGGGGTGGAGCTGACAGAAAACGGAAGAAATTTATATGAAAACACAAAGAAAGCGTTTCAGATACTTGCAGACACGGAAGAGCGGCTGAAACGCAGTCAGAACACCGGATATCTGCGGATTGCCGCCAGCAATGTGCTGTGCAAACATTTTCTCATGCCCTATCTCAAGGAATTTACGGGGCGTTATCCCAATACCGACATTTCCATCACCTGTACGTCCTCCTCTGCCGCCTGTTCCATGGTGGAGCAGGGAAACATTGATCTGGCGCTTGTGGCGAAGCCGGAAACTCCCGGTGCGGCGGTCTATCATTCTCTGGGCGTAATCGAATATATCTTTGTCTGCACACCGGCCTATCGGGATAAGTTAAACTGTGACAATGACCGGATCTTTGAACAGGGTAATATCATGCTGCTCGATCAGGACAACGTTTCCCGCAGACATTTAAACAGTTATTACGCCCAAAATAAAATTACCCCCCTGCATATCCTGGAAGTGAACGAGATGGATCTGCTGATTGAGTTCGCGAAAATGGGGATCGGGGTATCCTGCGTCGTAAAGCAGTTTGTGGAACAGGAATTGCAGACAGGTTCCCTGATCGAAATCAAATTGTCCAAACCCATATCCCCACGCGAAATCGGTTTTTTGTATCACTGCATTCAGCCGGTGAACGAAAACATATTAAAATTTATAGAAAAGGACGTAAGGCCGGACTCACAGTCCCTTCCAGAGTAAGTGCACTTTAAACAGGTCCCCGTCGATCTCTATTTCCATCTTTCCGCCCTGTAGTTCCACGAAACTTCTGGCAATGGCAAGACCCAGTCCGCTGCCCTCGCTGTTTCTTGCGCTGTCCCCCCTGACAAACCGCTCCGTCAGGCTTTCGGCGGGAATATTCAGCTCATAGCCGGAAATATTTTTCAGCTCGATTCCGACTTCCCCGTCACGCACTTCCACGCTCACATATACTCTTGTGTCGGGCATGGCGTACTTGATGATATTCGTATATAAGTTATCGAAAATACGGCTTGTTTTTTCACCGTCCAGCATCAGGAACACTTTCTGCTCAGGGAAGCGGAATCGGAAGATCAGACCAGCCTCTGTCGCCTTATCCTCATATTCCAGATACATCTGCCTCACCAAATGGCAGATATCCACTTTTTCCGTATGGAAAGTTACATCGCCACTGTTCGCCTTGCTCACCTCAAACAGATCTTCAATCAGCGTCTTAAGCCGCAGGGATTTTCTTTGAAGAACCGACAGATATTCTTTGCGCTGTGTCTCTGTGACACCTTCCTCCCCCAAAAGTTCTGTGTATGTGATAATGGCGGTAAGCGGCGTCTTTAGGTCATGGGACACATTGGTAATCAGCTCCGTGCGCATACGCTGACTCTTTACTTCCTCCTCCACCGCATTGGAAAAACCGCTCTGAATCGCCGCAAGCTCTTCCTGAAAAGCGGAAAACATACCCCAGTCTCCCGTGATTTCCGTCTGTAAATTTCCCTCCGCCACCGAATGGGCCGCCCTGAGCATTTCACCATACTGTTCCTGAACAATCCGGATATACTTTCTCAAAAGCCCATAGACAAACACCGTGTACGGAATCAGCAAAACCACACCGAACAACCAGAAGAAACTGATGACCGCAAGGATCACAAAATTGGCCAGAAACAGTTTAAACAGCGGCACGTTCATATTCTGTTCCAGATCCATATGCAGAAATTCCCGCTTGATATGCGCCCGCTTTTTTCTGATTGTAACTCGCATATAACGGAACGTTCTGTAACAAAGACACCGTTTTCGCACATACCCCCGAAAGCCGAATACATAGATCTGCGCGTATGCGGTAATCAAAGTAAACCACAGGGTAAATGCCATCGTCAAAAACAAGAGGTTGATTACCCACACAATGGTTTTTGCTCCCACCGCTGCACTCAGTCCCGGAAATACGCTGCGGAGCATATAGGGCAGGCTGTACTCCCAACTGTCTGACATGGAATACATGACAAGTGTGGCGGCCAGTTCTCCCAGAATGAGAAACGTGGCGAATACCAGCACCGTCAGCACCTCTGTATGCAGCGGCAAAAGATGATACGCATGCAGGCGGTACTTTTTCCAAAACGGCAGAAGCATGGCTGTCATTCCAAGAACAATAAGCAGAAGGCGGAAAATGTCCTGAATGCCGCTGTTCATATAGTTGCCCGACGTACTCATGGAGAGAAACAGGCGGGAGGACGCCTTTAGATTTTCCAACTGCTCCTCCGTCAGCGCATAGCAGACAGTACAGTTTTTCGGCATATTCAAAACCGCCAGATCCATCTGCATCACCGCACCGCCGCCAGGCGATTTATAATAGACGGCATCCTCCCAGTTGACATTTCCAAAGGCAGAGTAAGACAGGCTCTCATACAGGCTTCTCTCCAGATAGCGGCTGCGCATCATGCGCTGTACACTCTCCACCAGGGTATCCGCATCCTCGCCCCGCACCCATACATGATCCAAAAGCCCGCTTTCATCGAAGTCCATTTTCAGGTAATAGGAATAATCATCCTCCAGATAAACGGTTTCCTCCTCCGTTCCAAGATAATGCAGCGCGCGTTCGGTATTGGCAAAGGTTTGCCCGCTCTCCCAGTCCATAATTTCATAGTCGAGCTGCTGTGCCAGCCCGTTCTGCAAAGAAAGATTCCACTGGTCAAGAAGTTGATCCAGATGTTCTCCCGCATAAGAAAGGGGCGTTTCGTATTCCCCGCCAAAATTATAGTACGCGTCAACATTCTCCGCTTTTTTGATCTCTGCACTGAGGTATATGTCCTCTCCGGACGCCGCCTCCCCGGTTTCAGAAAAGGCTTTCCAGTCACATAACTGCTTATAGAGCACAATATTGGCCTGATAAATTTCATGTAAAAACTCGCTTCCGGAAAGAATATCCGGCTCGTCCGCCGCTGCCCGCGCCTTAAACTCCGGATATTGTGACAGAAAAGTCAGGGAGGCGGAAAGAATCAGTACCGCCGCTGCAAAAACCCCCGGCAGCCTCTCCCGTCTGTTTTGATTTTTCGTCTCACTGTTTTTCAATTTTATATCCAACGCCCCACACCACCTTCAGATATTTTGGTTCCCGGGGATTCATTTCGATCTTTTCCCGGATTTTTCTGACATGTACCATGATTGTGTCCGTGTTAATCGCCTGTTCGTTCCAGACCCGCTCGTAAATCTCCTCCGCGGAATAAACCCTGCCGGGACTTTTGATCAGAAGCAGAAGGATTTTAAACTCCGTGGGCGTCAGCTTCACGGGATTGCCGTCCAGATATACTTCGATGGTGTCCTCGTGTACTTCCAGTCCGCCAATCGTATAGACACGTTCCTCATCTTCCGCTTTTTTACCGTCTTTCATTTCCAGAAAGCGGCTGTAACGCCGTAAATGGGAATTGACTCTGGCCAGAAGTTCCATGGTGGTAAACGGTTTCGTCACATAGTCGTCCGCCCCCATATTTAACCCCATGATCTTATCTACCTCTTCTGACTTGGCGGAGAGCATAATCACCGGAAACTCGTATCCAAGCTCCCGCACCCGCATCATCATGTTGATCCCGTCCATCCTTGGCATCATCACGTCCACAATCGCCAGATGGATCGTTTCCTTCTCAATCACAGAGAGCCCTTCCACGCCGTCCGCAGCCTGAAAAACGACATATCCCTGATTTTTCAGGTAAATTTCTATGCCCTCTCTGATATCTCTGTCGTCCTCCACGATCAAAATATGGTAGTCCATCATCTGTTCCTCCACTTACTATTTTCCACAGCACGCGCTTTTCCACTTCTCCTCTGTCTTAACACTGCTCTATCATAACCGGGAAATCTAAACAGAAACCGCTGCCAGTTCTTAAATATTTCTAAATATTAACCCGCTGTCAAAAGGGAGCAAAAAGGAGAAAGGCACCCCTGACCGGATGACCGGCGGAATGCCTCTGCTTTTTCTTATTTTCAGCCTTTCGTCTTACATACGCCATTCACCCTGCCGTATGTATACACGGGAACCGCTTAGTTGTTAATCAGCTTGTCCTCGCCGTTCCAGCTATAAAGCTTTCTGATCTCTTCACCAACCACCTCAGCGGGATGCTCGGAAGCTAACTTCCGCATCGCCTTGAAGTGTACCTGACTGCCCGCGGAAGACATGTCAAGCAGGAAGTCCTTCGCGAAAGTACCGTCCTGAATGTCGGAAAGAATCTTCTTCATCGTCTTCTTCGTTTCCTCGGTAATGATCTTCGGACCGGTGATGTAATCGCCGTACTCAGCGGTGTTGGAGATAGAATATCTCATACCCGCGAAACCGGACTGGTAAATCAGATCTACAATCAGCTTCATTTCATGGATACACTCGAAGTATGCGTTTCTCGGATCATATCCCGCCTCAACGAGCGTCTCAAAACCTGCCTGCATCAGCGCGCATACGCCGCCGCAAAGGACTGCCTGCTCACCGAAGAGGTCTGTCTCGGTCTCGGTGCGGAAAGTGGTCTCCAGAACGCCTGCTCTTGCGCCGCCGATTGCCAGCGCATATGCCAGCGCCTTATCCTGCGCCTTGCCGGTAGCGTCCTGATGTACAGCTACCAGACAGGGAACGCCCTTGCCGGCCTGATACTCGCTTCTTACCGTGTGGCCAGGGCCTTTGGGCGCGATCATGGTTACGTCCACATCCTTGGGCGGTACGATGCATCCGAAGTGAATGTTAAAACCGTGCGCGAACATCAGCATATTACCTGCTTCCAGATTCGGCTCGATGTCTTTCTTGTACATAGCTGCCTGCAGCTCATCATTGATGAGAATCATAATGATATCTGCTTTCTTAGCTGCCTCAGCCGCCGTATATACCTCGAAGCCCTGTGCCTCAGCCTTCGCCCATGACTTAGAACCCTCGTAGAGACCGATGATTACGTGACAGCCGGACTCCTTCGCATTCAGTGCATGTGCATGCCCCTGACTGCCGTAGCCGATCACTGCGATCGTCTTGCCATCCAGAAGAGACAGATTACAGTCTTCCTGATAGAAAATTTTTGCCATTTCTCTTTTCCTCCGTTATGATAGATTGGTTGTTGATATATGTCTTCTATAACTGAAAGGGAAACTCCCTTGAGCTAACTACAAATAGGTGACCTGATCGATACCGCGGCTCAGGCCTGCAATACCGGTACGGGCAACTTCCAGAATCTCATAGCCGTCCAGAACAGCAATGAAAGCGTCGATTTTCTCCTGATCGCCGATCAGCTCGATGGTGATACTGCCGGGAGAGACGTCCACGGGATCCGCACGGTATGCGTTCGCCACCGCAAACACGTCAATACGGTCTCTGGCGGAAGTCACTCTCACTTTAATCAGGGCAAGCTCACGGTATACGCTCTCCCCGGGCTTTAACTCTTTGATATCGCGCACATCCACCAGTTTAGCCACCTGCTTTTCGATCTGCTCCAGAATCTCGTCGTCACCGGAGGTAACAATGGTAATGCGGGTATAGCGGGGATCCGCCGTCGCACCCGCGGTTATGCTGTCAATATTGTAGCCGCGTCTGGAAAAAAGGCCGGCAATGCGGCTTAAAACACCCGATGTATTATCTACCAACAACTGAAAAACCTTTTTCTGCATAGTAACATCCTTCCTTCCGGTTCCCTGTCAGCGCATTTTTCCGCATCTGACCTTTCGGCATAAATACTGTCAATAATTGTAGCAACATAAAGGAGAAAAGTCAACCTCTGCCGCAGGAGTATTGCTCCTGCCTGGTTTTAACATATATTTCGTTTTCCTGTTTATGGCTATTTATCCATTTTTCTAAGCAGAACGATGCACATAACAGCAGCCAGAACCAAAATCAAAAGCAGAGGAAAAAGGCTTTCAGACTGAAAATCACTTTCTGCTAACAGCTTATATCCCCATGCAGCCGGAAATAATTTTCCTGCTGTCTCAAACGCTTTTGGAAGCAGTTCCTTCGGGAACATAATTCCGGAAAGCATGACAGACGGCAAAAAAATAAGAATAGAAAACATAGAAGTTTTTGCCTGATCTTTTACCGCCAGACCTATTATGCTGGCAATACTGAGCGATACCGCAATAAAAACAGCAAGGCCGCCAAAGTACATACCCGGATTTTCCGGTATTCTGGCATGAAAAGCAAACGGCGCGGCAATATATAAAATAATGCTCATAATGAACAAATGAATAAACGCCGAAATGTTTGTTAAAGCAAGACCCAGGATTAATGGTACGCCATTTGCCTTATAGACCTTTTTGATATCGCTGCTATATATTTCAACAAGCGTGGGTGGCAGACCAATCAGCGCGCCCATTGTCACACCAAACACAGTCATTGACTGAATCAGCGTATATTCCGCTTCCGGCATAACCGATGTAAATATACCGCCCATAATTGCAAAGAATAAAAGCGGCACAATATAGCAGGTGATCAGTAACGTTTTGCTCCTTATATCTAATTTCCATTGTAAAGAAACGCCATATAGAAATGCGCCCATGGTTACTCCCCCTTTGCAATTTTTATGAAGTGTTGTTCCAGTGACCCCCGGTCTATCTGAATATCTACTATGGTTTCCCCTTTTTCTTTATACTGCATAAGCAGCACAGGTAAAGCGTCTCCGATATTATCGGATTCATATTGTTCCATTCCGCTTTCGGTTTCAATTGTGATGTTATAATGCTTTCCGATTGTTTTTCCTAACTGCTCTACCGTCCCGATAAAGGCAATCCGGCCGCCGGAAAGAATGGCAATCCGGTCACATAAATTTTCCACTTCTGCCATGTCATGGCTTGCTAATATGATTGTCTTTCCCATTGCTTTTAACTGACGGATTTGCTCATGTAAAGAGATGCGTCCCTCAACATCAAGTCCTGCCGTCGGTTCATCGAGAAAGAGAATATCCGGATTCCGTGTCAAAGCAAGCGCTAAATGAAGCCGTCTCTTTTGCCCTGTCGATAATTGATAATACTGTTTTTTGGAAAATGCATAAATACCGAGCGCGGCAAGGGTTTCCTGATCAAGCGGCGTCTTATTCCATTTGGCAAACAGCCTGACAGCTTCCAGCGCTTTTATGTGTTCCGGCAAAGAAGCTGACTGTAATTGAATGCCCATGATTCCATTTACGGCAACGCTTCCGCCGTCGTATTTTCGCAATCCCTCAATACATTCAAGAGACGTGGTTTTTCCCGCACCGTTTACGCCAAGCAGCGCAAAAATTTCTCCTTTCTGCACGCAAAAATCCAAACCATTCAGCACAACGTGCGTTCCATAACTCTTTGTCAGATTGTTTATTTTTATCGCTTCACTCATTCTGTTTCCTCCTGAAACGGGTCGACGCCTGAATGTGAAAAATAGAAGTCCAATGCCTGCCCGATATATCCGTTGGCAATTTCCTGCGTTTCTTTCCATTCCTGGTTTGTATTTAGAAACTGCCCGAACTCAATAAGTTTGGGAAGCATACTCATATCTCCGCCCGTAAAATCTGTTATCATATCCCAATAGGCTTTTGCAAAAGCCTGCCCCTCATCACTGTCTGCGGGAACACCTGTATTTTTAAGTCTGATTGCCTGGTCTTGAAGCTGCATGAAAGTGTTCATAAAAGCCATGCCGCTGTCTTTATCAAAGCGGCTGCGAATATGGTCAAGGGTCTGGTCATCAAAATGTTTAATCAGCCAGTAGAAATCGTTTTTCATCTGCAAATTAACAATAATATCCGCATATTTTTTGAAATCAACCGACTTCATTTGAAGGACTTCTTCCCGCAGCGCTTCCAGTTCCCTAAGTAATTCGGACAGGCTTTCTATTTTCCGCCTGACAGCGGCTGCCTGCTCCAGCAGAACATCAGCAATTTCATCTGGTGTGTCAAGGGGAATCAGCCGGTTTCTTATGTCGTCCAAAGAAAATTCCAAATGTTTGAGGGATAAAATCTGATGAAGTTTGACGATGTCCTTATCTGTATATAACCTACGTCCGCCTTCACTCATGGAAGAGGGGGAAAGTAAGCCCTCTCTATCGTAATGTTGTAATGTCCGCACAGTAACGTTCATTTTTTTGGCGACTTCACCGACGGTCATATAGCCTTGTGGTATCGCTTTATGTTTGTTCATATCACACCTCCTGTTTTATAGCATACCTCATTACGTTACGTCATAAGCAAGTACTTTTTCTAAGATTCAAATGTTTTATATTAGAGTGGAAACCAAAGAAAGTATGAAATACAAAAAGGACGCACTCGACTGAACGCGTCCTTTCTTACTTTTTTAGTTGACAGGTAACACAAATGCCTGCGATCAGAGGTATGTCTTCGCAGTACAGGCACCGCTCTGCCGCCACCTACTCTTCTGCCTCCAGACACTTTTGCAGCGCCAAAGTCCCTGTGCGGGCCATCTCCACGATGCTGATGCCCTTCATCATGCTGATGAACAGCCGCACCCGCTCCGGCGTGTCACAGATCTGGATGATAAACATATTCTGGGACATATCCACGATATCCGCGTGCATAATATCACAGGTTTCCATGATATCTTTCCTGTTGTTTTTATTATACTTGACCTTCATCAGCATCAGCTCACGGCTTACGCTTGACGGCTCGTCAAAGGTCTTCACCTTGATTACGTCGATCTTTTTGTTGAGCTGTTTCTCGATCTGTTCGATGGTGCGCTCATCCCCGGAGCTGACGATGGTCATGCGGGATACGCTCGCATCCTCCGTCTCCCCCACCGCCAGGGAATCAATATTGAAACATCTTCTGGAAAACAGTCCTGCCACCTTGCAGAGTACGCCGGATCTGTTTTCTACCAGTACGGAATAAATTTTCTTCATCTTGCCCTCCATCATATAATGGTTCTCATCCTTTCACCAGATCCATCGGATCAATCAGACACTCCAGAAGCACCGACTCATCCTTCTCCAAAAAGGCCCGGATGGTCTCCTGTGCGCCCTCCATCGTCTCCTGCCGCATAAACTTAAGTCCGAAGGCTGCGGAGAGTTTTTCCAGATCCGGGCTGCCCGATAAGTCAACCACGGAATAGTTATCTTTGTAGGTGTAATGCTGGTATTCCCGCACCATGCCCAGATAATTGTTTTTCAGGACAATAATTTTGACAGGCACGCCAAACTGCCGCATGGTGGCAAGCTCCATCATGGACATCTGGAAAGAACCGTCGCCGCAGACCGCCACCACCTGACGGCTTCTGTCCGCCAGCTTCGCGCCCATGGCCGCCGGAATGGAATAGCCCATGGTGCCCATACCGCCTGTGGTGAGGAAACGCCCCTTCTTCACGATATGATAGCCGCAGGACCAGATCTGGTTCTGCCCCACATCCGCCACATAAACCGCATTCTCATCCATCTCGCGGGAGAGCATGGCGATAAAGGCCGCCGGATCCACATAGGCGGGATTCGGCCTGCGCACCGGCTGCATCGTATCGCGGTAGTTGTTTAACGTCTGTATCCACTCCTCATGCTCGCAGGTAAACTCCTCCGTCTCGATATCCTCAAATATATGTCTCGCGTCGCCCACCAGCGGAATGGCGGGTCCTACGTTCTTGCCGATCTCAGCGGGATCCACGTCGATGTGGACAAGGACTTTGTTTTCCGTAATCAGATCAGGCTGGTTCACTGCTCTGTCGGCCACCCGCGCGCCTACCATGAGGAGAAGATCCGACTCATTCATGGCCCTGTTGGCGAAAGGCTTGCCGTTGTTGCCCACCATACCGTAGTACATGGGATGCTCAGTCGGCATGGCGCCGATTCCCATCATCGTGGAAACCACGGGAATCTGATATTTTTCGGAAAAGGCGCGCAGAGCCTCTTCCGCCTGACTTAAGAGTACGCCGCCGCCCGCACAGATCAGAGGCCGCTTGGACTTTGCCAGCTCCTTGATAACCTTCTTGATCTGGGCCATATTGCCCCGTACTGTCGGCTTGTAAGTCCGCATATTGACCTCGTCGGGGTATTTGAACTTCCCGACAGGCGCATTTTGGATATCTATGGGAATGTCGATCAGCACAGGTCCCTTGCGGCCTGTGGACGCCAGATGAAAGGCCTTTTTAAAGATCTGCGGAATATCCGCCGCGTCTTTCACAAGATAGCTGTATTTGACAAAGGATTCCACCGCGCCGGTGATATCCGCCTCCTGAAATACATCCGATCCGAGCAGCTCGCTGTTCACCTGCCCCGTGATACATACGAGCGGTATGCTGTCCGCAAAGGCGGTTGCTACTCCCGTAATCAGATTGGTTGCGCCGGGGCCGGAAGTCACGGCACACACGCCCACTTTTCCGGACACTCTGGCGAGGCCGCTGGCTGCATGAGCCGCATTCTGCTCCGTGCGGATCAGAATGGTCTGGATATCGGACTCCAATATGCTGTTGTAAAAGGGACATATGGCCACGCCCGGATACCCGAATACATATGAAACGCCTTCCGCTTCGAGACATTTTACGATTGCATCTGCACCTATCATATACCTTATCCTCTCTTCTATCGTCTGTTCGTGACTGTTTTCGTTATCTGTACCGGCTCGTTATATCCGGCTGTTCAATCCAACCCCAGCAGTTTCTGCGTCAGTTTCACCGCGTCGGCCGCGTCCTTGGAATAGCCGTCCGCACCGATCTCCTGTGCATACTCCTCGGTGATGACCGCACCGCCGATGATGATTTTCGCTTGAATCTCCCGTTCCTTCGCGTAATCGACCACATGGCGCATCTGCTGCATGGTGGTGGTCATAAGCGCCGAGAGCGCGATGATCTGCGCGTTATGCTCTCTGGCCGCCTCTATGATTCTTTCCTTTGGCACATCCTTGCCCAGATCAATCACATGGAAACCGTAATTTTTCAGCATCAGGGCCACCAGATTTTTCCCGATGTCATGGATATCGCCCTCCACCGTAGCGATCACCACGACAGGCATGTCCTCCCCGGCACTCGCCTGCAGGAGAACAGGTTCCATGTATTCGATCGACGCCTTCATCGCCTCCGCGCTGGCAATTAACTGGGGCAGGAAATACTTGCCCTTGTCAAACAGCTCGCCCACCTCGTTGATGGCGGGCAGAAGTACCTCGTCCAGAAGCGCCTTTGCCTCAAAACCCTGCTCCATCGCCTTTTTCGTGTCCTCCACGATGATGTCCCGCTTTCCCTTCAGTACATCGGCGCGGAGTCTGTCTTCCGGTGATGCACTGTTTTCTTCCTGCGCAGACTTGTTCAGACGGATTCCCGTCTCCTTGGGCGCGGTCTCACCGGCCGCCTCCTTCTTTTCCCGGAAGGCATCCATCAGCCGGATATAGCGGGTGTCCGCCTCCTCCTTATTCAAAAGCAGGTCCGATGCAAATGCACAGCTCATCAAAAGCTCCTGAGACGGGTTGGCAATCGCCATGGTAAGTCCCTCGCGGATCGCCATGGTGAGAAAGGCGGTGTTTACAAACCCTCTCTCCGGCAGGCCGAAGGAAATATTGGACAGGCCGCAAATCGTGGCAAGTCCTCTCTCCTTGCAGTAGCGGATCGTCTCAAGCGTCTCTATGGCCGCGTTTTTATTTGCGCCCACGGTAGCCACCAGACCGTCCACCACAATATCCTCTTTTGTCAGGCCAAGTGCAAGCGCCTTCTCCTGTATATGTTCTATAATCGCAATCTTCTCCGCCAGATCTTTCGGAAGTCCCGCATCCGACAAAGGCAGAAGAATAAACATAGCGCCGTATTTTTTCGCTATAGCAAGCAAAGCGTCCTGCTTCGCCTGTTCGCCGGAAATGGAATTGATCAGCGCACGGCCCGGATATCTGCGAAGCGCCGCCTCCAGCACGTCCACATGGCTGGAATCGATGGACAGGGGCAGGTTTGTGACACCGCTCACCGTCTCCATGGCCTTTAACATCATGGCCTTCTCGTCGATGCCGCTCATCCCCATGTTCACATCCAGAATGCTTGCGCCGCAGGCTTCCTGTGCCTCCGCAAAATCGGCCACCAGCTCCATGGAACCTTCCCGAATCGCCGCCTGCAGCTTCTTTTTCCCGGTGGGGTTTATGCGTTCGCCCACCACGATGAAGGGATCCTCCAAACCGAATGCCACCGTCTGCCGCTCGCTCGTCAAAAACCGTTCTTTCGGCTTTTCGCGGTGTATGACGGCCATATCCCGCACCGCCTCTTTCGCTGCCCGGATATGCGCCGGTGTGGTACCACAGCAGCCGCCGATCACGGACGCGCCAGCCAAAATCAGATCCCGCATATGACGGCCGAACGTCTCGGCCCCCATATCGTAAACCGTATTGCCATCCCCATCCAGAGAGGGCAGTCCGGCGTTTGGCTTGGCGATGATGGGAATACTGGTAACCTCCGCCATACGGCGCACCGTGTCCACCATCCTATCAGGCCCCGCAGAGCAGTTTGTGCCTACCGCCGCCACACCCAGACTCTCCAGCACAATCGCCGCGGTAGCCGCGTCGGTGCCAAAAAGCGTCCTGCCGTCCGACTCAAAGGTAAGCGTCGCCATCACAGCCAGATCACAGACCTCCTTCGCCGCAATCACGGCAGCCCTCGTCTCCTGCAGGCTCATCATTGTCTCTATCACCAAAAGATCCACACCCGCCTCAACAAGATAGCGGATCTGTTCTTTATATACGTCAACCAGTTCCTCGAAATCCAGTCGCCCCATGGGAGCAAGCTGTTCGCCCGTCATGGTCAGGTCGCCCGCAATACAGGCTTTCCCGCCGACCGCCTCCTTGGAGATCCCGACCAGATCGCGGTTGATCTGCTCAATCTGCCCTTCCATGCCGTACTCTTTCAGCTTGATCCGGTTGGACGTAAAAGTAGGCGCATAGACAATATCGCTGCCCGCTGCTACGAAATCCCTCTGCAGGCCGATCATGATGTCCCTGTGTTCCAAAATCCACTGTTCCGGGCAGACACCCGCAGGCATACCCTGTTTTTGCAGATTAGAGCCGGTGGCCCCGTCCAGAAACAGGGGCGTATTTTTTATTAAATTCTGAAATTCCTGTGTCTTCATCTATTCTCCGTCCGTTTCTGCAGGTTCTTCATAGAAGACGGTATCGTCCGTGTCAAAATCATCCTCCGACACGTCCCCTTCGTCTTCTTCGCTCTGCCCATCCTCTGACTCCCCGGATGCTTCCGACTCACCGTCCTCATCCTTCCGGTTCAGATAGCCGCCGCCAAGGAGCGGACTTTCCTCCGTGTAAGTGACGCCCTCCCCTTCGGGAATCTCCCCGTGCAGAATCGTAATAATATACTGGATGCGTATATTGGTTCTGTCATAGTATTCCAGCGCCGCCTGCTCGGAACCCTCGTCGTAAGTTTCCCCCTCGTAAGCCGCATGGAAAAGGGCCACCGCCTCCTTCATATTTTCGTCCGCCTCATCGGCAAGGCTTTCCACCGCCGAAAACTGTTCCGGCACCGTAAGCTCCGCCATCCACTGGATATCCTCCGCAAAAGCATCCAGATACCCCAAAAGCTCGATTACCGCCGTATCGGATTCGCGGTCAATCGCATTCATCTTATCATTGTACTCGGCTGCACGTTCAAAAAAAGTGTTCATATCCTCCTGATAAGCTGTCAGCTCCTCATCCTCCCCGCAGGCCGTGAGCAGAAAAGCCGACAGCAGGGTGACAAGTATCATCTTGTATTTTGTCAAAGCAGTTGTCCTCCGAATGTATAAAAAATCCTGATACCCCTATCTAAACATAGTACTGATTTCCGCCTCTTTCGTCAACCTTTTCTTTATTAAATGGAAATTGTTGCAATTCAAACCAAATCATTTTTCATGCACAGAAAATCCGGCGTGAATGTGAAGGGCAGCAAAAAGAAGCGGCTGACCCTCCGGCCTGCCGCTCCTTTTTCCTGCATCCTGTTTTGTCTGTCAAAGAGCGATGTCGCAGTCGGGCTCCACCTTCCGGCACGCCTTCAAAACCTGTTTCATAACGCTCTTTTCGTCCGCGCCCTCAGCGAACTCCACCTTCATTTTCTGGGTCATAAAACTCACGACAGCCTCCGCCACGCCCTCCGTCTTTTTAGCGGCTTCCTGCATTTTCTCCGCACAGTTTGCACAGTCAACCTCAATCTTGTAAGTTTTTGTCATTTCCCTCTTTCTCCTTTCACGCTGTTTTTCATTCAGGCAATTGCGAAACTCATCAAATCGTGGCTTTTTGTGCAAATTCAACAACCTTTAAGAGAGTTTCGCAATTGCCTGAGTTTTCCATATATATAATTACAGAAAGATTTTTAAGCTCTGCTCCCTTCCATAATATGTTCCATACCCATATTGAGAATGGAACGGACATGCTCATCATCCAGAGAATAAAAAATCGACTTGCCTTCTCTCCGGCTCTTTACCAGCTTGGAGGTTTTTAAAATCCGGAGCTGATGACTGACAGAGGACTGGCTCATCTGCAAAAGTCCCGCGATATCGTTTACGCACCGCTCCGTATCAAGCATGGCATACAAAATTCTGATCCGTGTGGGGTCACCGAATATTTTAAAAAGCTCTGCCAGTTCAAAAATCGCTTCCTCCTTATATGCTCCCTCCACAAGCGTCCTCCTTTCTGGTTGTTCTATATATGTTTATTTGTTCATATTTTAATATGACATCCTATGTTTTGTCAAGTTATTATTTCAACCGGACAGTCCCGGTGCCGACGCACAACGAAAAAAGGGGAGACCCCGAAAGATCTCCCTCAATATATCTCATTTTCTGAACCGGCTTACAGTTTAAAGAAAGATACATCCTCTTCCAAAATCTGTGCCATCGACTTCAATTCGCCAGCCGCCTCTGCAAGCAGATTGATGGTCGCGTTCAATTCCTGCATGGAAGCGGTAGTCTCCTGCGTGGAAGCCGCATTCTCCTCAGATACTGCGGACAGATTCTGAATCACGTCCACAACCTTTCCTCTCTCTCTGTTGCAGTCGTCTGCCTGTACGCTGATTACGTTGGATTCTTTTCTGGAATCCTCGATACCGTCGCTCACGATGCCGAATTTCTCCTTGGTCTGCACCAGCTTCTGCTGCTGTTCCACGATAATCTCATTCACTTCATTCATAATCTGAACGGACGCTTCGGAGTCAACGGTCAACTGGTGAATGATATCCTCAATGGTCTTCGTCGATTGTGCGGAATCCTCAGACAGCTTGGAAATCTGGGTCGCCACCACGGCGAATCCGCGTCCCGCTTCTCCGGCTCTGGCTGCCTCTATGCTTGCATTCAGGGCAAGCAGGCTTGTCTCACTGGCGATAGAGGCGATAAGATTAACGGCATCCTGAATCCTCGTAACAGACTCATTGGTTGTATGTACGGAAACCTCAATCTTCTTGATGGCATCCGTCGTTTTGTCATTGGACTCGCTCAACTCATTGATAATTCTGGATGCCTCCACATCTGACGAATGCATCTGCTCCGAAAGACTGTCAAGCTCTTTTACGCTGTCCGCAATCTTTTCGATAATAGCGCCCATATTGGCGATCTGTCCGGTAGCGGACTCGATATCCTCCGCCATCGATACGGCGCCTTTGGAAATATCCTCCACCGCGCTGCTGATCTCGTCAGCCGTGGTCGAAGTCTGGGACGCCATGGTCTCAAGATTATCACCCTGTTTCATCAGCGTATCGGTATTTTTCTTAATGCTGCCGATGATATTCTGCAATTCTTCCAACAGTCTCTGAACCGCATGACCCATAACGCCGATCTCGTCGGTTCTCTTTAAGATTCTCTCGTTTACGGTCAGATTCAGATCCCCCTCCGCCAGAGAGGAAAGAAGCGTCTCTGTCTGGACAATGACTCTTGCGATTGCGCTCGCAATTTTTATACATACTAACAGGGCTATGACAAGAATAAAAGCAGCTATTCCCAGAATCATCAGAGAACTCCGGTTTATTCTGGCATTCGCCTCTGTGGCTGGCTGACCCGCAAACACCATACCCACACATTTGCCGTTTGCGTCAATCGCCGGCATATAAAAAGCGTAGTAGCTTTCCCCGTTAATGGTAACGCTATCCGTCTCGTAATTTCTGCCCTCGTTGATAACAGTCTGAATTACGGCATCCGAGGCCTTCGTGCCAAGAATGCGCTCACCCGTATCCTTATCGCGCAAAGAAGTGGCGCGTCTTGTATCCCCGTAGAAAAGCGTTACATCCGCGGGACTCCCTTCCACAAAACTGTCGATGATATTCACATTTTCAGATACATTATAATCACCCTTATAAAGCGTCTCTCCCTCCATCCGGTATTCTCCCGGATCAAACGCCTCGTAAGCAGCATAAACACTGCGGCAGAGATTTTCCAATCCTTCCATTGTTGCGTCGTGCACCATGTTTCTCATAGTACCGATTGCATACACGGTAACGAATGCAACCATAACCACCAGCGGAATCACACACAGCATCATGAGCTGCGCCATTACGCTCAGTTTCTTTTGTTTTTTCATTCTTACCTTCTCCTTGCATCTTATAATATTACACGTTTTTACCCCCCCCCCACGACTTTAAGGCGTTATAATATTATCAAAAAATCGCAAGGTGAGTAGCTGCCCGATAAAAAGGACACGCCAAACAGTGTATTTTATTCTAGCATATTTACTTACATTTTAAAAGCTAAATATTGCAAAAGTATGTTTTTTTACGCAAAAGGTACGAATTTTTACACGAAACCAATCATTTGCGTCGATTGCAAGACGAGGTTCCCGTTTTGTAATCGACTTTCACATTTTGAAAGCGGGCTTCAATCATTTTTCAGCATCTGTCACGGGCGCACCTGACCGTTCCCTGTCACCTGATATTTATAGGAAGTCAGCTCCTTAAGTCCCATGGGGCCTCTGGCGTGGAGCTTCTGTGTGCTGATGCCGATTTCCGCTCCGAAACCAAATTCAAAGCCGTCCGTGAAACGGGTGGAAGCATTTACATACACGCAGGCCGCATCCACCTCCCGCAAAAACTTTTGCGCATGGGCTTTATCCTCTGTCACAATGGCGTCGGAATGTCCCGTATTGTATCGATTGATGTGGGCCACCGCTTCCTCCAGCGAGGCTACCGTCTTTACGGAAAGAATCAGGTCCAGATACTCGGTCCCGTAATCCGCTTCCGTGACCGCCTCCGCCTCCGGTATATGTGCCTGCACCGTCTCGTCTCCCCTGATCTCCACCTGTTTTTCCAGAAGAGCCTTTCCCAGAGCAGGCAGAATCTCTCCCGCAATCTTTTCATGTACCAGCAAAGATTCACAGGCATTGCACACGCCGATGCGCTGGGTTTTCGCATTGATGACGATGGGAACCGCCTTCGCAGGATCGGCTGTCTCGTCGATATAGATATGACAGTTTCCCGTTCCCGTCTCGATAACCGGTATCGTACTGTTTTCCACAACCGAGCGGATCAGTCCGGCACCGCCTCTGGGAATCAGTACATCCACGTATTCTTTCAGTTTCATAAAAGCCGTGGTCACTGCTCTGTCATTGTTTTCTATCAACTGTACGGCATTTTTGTCAATGCCTTCGTGTTCAAGCGCCTCACGGATCGTCTCCGTAATGGCCTGATTGGAAAAAGAGGCATCCCTGCCGCCCTTTAAGATCACGGCGTTTCCCGTCTTAAAGCAGAGGCCGAAAGCGTCCGCCGTCACATTTGGTCTGGCCTCGTAAATAATGCCGGTTACCCCCATGGGAACCCGCACCTTTTCTATGTGAAGGCCGTTGGGACGGTCAAAGGACTCCATCACCTCTCCCACCGGATCAGGCAGGGCTGCAATCTGCATAAGTCCCTCCGCCATCGCCTCTATCCTTGCAGGCGTCAGCCGCAGACGGTCGAGAAGCCCCTCCGCCATGCCGTTTTCCTTTGCGCGCGCATAGTCTTTATCATTTGCCGAAAGGATTCTTTCGCTCCCTTGCATGAGCGCACCCGCCGCCTGCTTTAGCGCATGGTTTTTCTGTGCGGCGTCCAGTCCCTGCAAAACCGTTTTTGCAATTTGCGCCTTTGCGCCGAGCTTCGTTAAATATTCATCAATTTCTGTCGTGCCGATACTTTCCATCATATGTTTTCCTTTCCCTTCAAACTATTTTGGGTAATTGCAAAACTTATCAAATCGTGGCTTTTTTGTGCAAATTCAACAACCATAAAAGCGTTTCGCAAATGTCTGCAAACTATTTGAATATATTGATGAGACAGCCATCATTGTTAAGCAGCAGCTTCATACCGCCGGCATCCGCATTTGTCACTGCAGAATCTCCTTCTCTGTGACCACACACATCGGACAGATATCATGCGCCTCACAGGGAATTTCCTCAAAAATCTGACAGCTAAACGAAAGCGCGGTGGTGGTAAACTTCATCCGCGGATGAGCCACTGCATCCGTCCCGCCTTCCTTCTCTGTAAATCTGCTTAAAAATCTGTCATAAAATCCGCCGCCATAGCCGATCCGGTGTCTCGCCCTGTCAAAGGCCGCGCCGGGCAGACAAACCAAAACTGACGACGCACCAAATGCACTCTTTTCTGCCGCCTTGCCTTTCAAGGACTTCTCCGTCCGGAATTTTTCAAATTGACCAAACCGGTCACCGATCCACGAATCAATCAACTCCCCGCCGGAAGGCTCTAAAATCCCACGATAGCCTTCCGTCAGATCCGCAAAAGAACAGATACGGAAAAAATCCATTTCTTTCCCCAAAACCTTCGGTGCAAACACCGCCTTACCGTCCGCAAAAGCCTGTTCCATCAGTGGAAAAGTATCCACCTCACTGCGAAAGCTGACGTATGTGAGAAGCGCGTCCGCATCCAGATAACAGGGCAGACTTGTCACTTTTTTCACAATCCGCTTACTGTAGTCTCTTCTCTGCTCTGCCGTCAGGCTGTCCCGCTCCGCCAAAGCGGCCAGACGGATGCGCTTCTTTTTGATATCTTTTCTCTCCGCATTCTCATCCATGCTTTTTCTTCTCACCCAGATTCGTGATACTGCCGTCCTTCTCCACAATGGAGATATTGTCAAGCTGTCCTCTGAGATTCGCCCGCACATTCGCCACATAAGCCTGCCGCAGCGCCGCCTGCTCCTCCTTCTCTTCGGGCGTCAGCCCCTCGCTTTGGGATTTGTGATATAGTTCGTTGATTCGTGCTGTCATCTGTTCTACGTTCATTGCCGTATTCTCCTGCCGCATAAATTCTGTTTCAGGTCTTTTTGTTTCTCACCTGTTGACAGACGCCGCCATCCTGTGATAAGTGTGCCGCACACCTCTGATTGCCACTGAATAAGCCATGATGTTTTCCGGCAGCGCGATCCCCGGATAACCGGTGTCCCCGATGTGATGGATATCAGTTCCCGCCATTTTACACATCAGCGCGATCCGTCTGATCGTGTCTACATCCGCTCCTTCCTGCGAAGTGCCGATGGCTGTGATCGTGAGCACACCCTTTTCATGGGCATAGGCGATCAGCTCCCGCACATACTCCATGGTAATTCCCGGTACGGTGCCCGGCGCGGGAAGAAGAATGATATCCGCTCCCGCATCAATAAACTCGTCCACATCTTCCTTTGTAATGATGTGCTCGCCGCCTTCCCCCGGTACACCGGAGGCATGCATCTTTCCAGCCGCCAGTATCAGTTTATCCTTAAGCCGTGCCGTTATGGCTCTCAGAGAATCGGTAATTGCCCGGTTGCTCACGCCATTGCCGGGATTTCCTGTCAGGAGCACCATGTCCACGCCCATTTCCGATGCACGGACTGCATTTTCGACCGTGGCCATACGCCCCGCCGACATAGCCCAGAGCGTATCGTCATGTTCCCGCGCCGCCTGCTCTTCCACCGGTTCCAGATTAATGCCGATCATCCTGCCTGTAAGGCGTTTCAATTCCCGCACGGTTTCGACCGGTTCCACTTTCGGCAGACCGTTTATCACCGGCTGATTCACGTCAAACATATTGAGTAGCAGCAGATCCGCCCCGACGGAAGCCGCCAGTTCCGCATTTGTTACATCCGTAAGTATGGGCATGGTAATACCGATACACTCACAGGCCAGTACACGTCCTTCACTTCCTGCAATGGCGCTCAGATAATCCGCTTTCGTAAAATTCCTCAAGTCAGAAGCTGTGCAGTCCAACATTCTCTTTGCCATATTGATTCCTCCGGATTCATTTTATGTACTCCCGAAGTCTCTTTGTGCCTGATTTTGTGAGATAATTTGAGATTCCGGGAGTACATTTTTCAGTGCGCATGCATCTGCTGCACATAGAGCGGCAGATCAAACTGTTCGTCCTTATGCGCCAAAAACAAGGTGCCGATATTCTGCCCGCTTAAAATTCGATGGATCACTTTGATATCTTTGCTGTTGGCGATCACCATATCGACGCCTGTGCTGCTGGCGATTTTAGCGGCCTGCAGCTTGGTGGTCATGCCGCCGGTGCCCACGCTGCTCCCGGTGGACGCTTTTCCCATGTTCATCAGCTCCTCCGTCAGCTCCTCCACCACCTCGATATATTTGACGTCGGGATTGGTGCGCGGATCATCGGTGTAAAGGCCGTCGATGTCCGACAACAGAAGGAGCGCGTCGGCCTCCACCAGCGAAGCAACGATAGCCGAAAGGGTATCGTTGTCGCCGATTTCGATCTCGTAAGTGGCTATGGTATCGTTCTCGTTCACAATCGGAATCACGCCAAGCTTAAACAATTCCGCAAAGGTATTTCTTGCGTTGTAGCGGTTCAGATTATCCACAATCGTATTTTTCGTCATCAGGATCTGCGCCGCCACCTGATTGTACTCCGCAAATATTTTCTGATAAATCATCATCAGCCGGGCCTGACCGACCGCTGCGCACGCCTGCTTCACGGCGATGGGGTTGTCCTCCTCCCGGTTCGGCAGAAGCGCCTTTTCTCCCACGGCAATCGCGCCGGAGGTGACAAGCACCACGTCCTTCCCCATGTTTCTTAAGTTACACAACTCCCGCACAAGCACGTCCAGCTTCGTGTAATCCAGATCTCCCGTCTCTTTGTGCTGTAAGGAAGAGGAACCGATCTTTATCACAATTCGTTTTTTGTCCGCCATCAAGGCTTTTCTGTCTATCATTTTAAGTTATCCTCATTTCCGATTGTATCTATGCAGTGTCAGCTCGCCCTATGCATCCTTCGACATATGTGCTTCGTATGCGCCTGCCGCAAAACCTTCGGTTTTCCTCGCTGCGGGCATTCGCCCTATATATCTGTAATCTGAAAAAATTGTCAGCAGGCTGCCATTTTTTCATCTGCATTTGCTCACTGCCGCAGTGCCAGCTCGAAAAACCTTCGGTTTTCCTCGCTGCGGGCATTCGCCCTATATATCTGTAATCTGAAAAAATTGTCAGCAGGCTGCCATTTTTTCATCTGCATCTGCGCACTGCCGCAGTGCCAGCTCGAAAAACCTCTGGTTTTCCTCGCTGTCGGGCATTCGCCCTATATATCTGCTATCTGAAAAAATTGTCAGCAGGCTGCCATTTTTTCATCTGCATCTGCGCACTGCCGCAGTGCCAGCTCGAAAAACCTCTGGTTTTCCTCGCTGTCGGGCATTCGCCCTATATATCTGCTATCTGAAAAAATTGTCAGCAGGCTGCCATTTTTTCATCTTGCATCTATGCACTGCTCTATGCTTTCGTCATCTTACCACATTCCCGTATGCGGATGCAACCTTCTCCGCAATCAGAATGCCGTCCATCGCCGCCGACGTGATGCCTCCCGCGTAACCGGCGCCTTCGCCGCAGGGGTAAAGCCCCCTGAACGCGGACTGTCCCGACTCGTCCCGCAAAATTCTTACAGGAGAGGACGTCCTGCTCTCCACACCTGACAGATACGCGTCCCCCTCGGCAAAGCCGGACATTCTTTGACCTATATAGTCAATCCCTTCTGTCAGCGCATCGTTCAAAAAATCAGGTAAAATTTCGTGCACAGGGGCAAAAGCCCATGCACCCTTGATGGCAGGCGCAAAGTCCGGATACCGGAAGCGCAGCCCGCCGTGAAGGTTAATCTCCTGCACTTCTTCCAGCGCACCGTCATCCGGTTTCCCCATCCGTAAAAACCCGCTTTTCCCCGCGCAATGCCCCGCATTTTCAACGCTTCCCCCGAGAAACCGCCTGTCCCGGACTGCCGCGCAAAAATCCCCGTATCGCTCCACCGGCACCGCGCCACGGCCGATTTTGTATGCACGTTCTTCCAGATGCCGCTGGAACGCGATACCGGCAAGCGGCCCGTTCCCGCCGTAAGGCGCATAGTCTGCGGGCGATACGGTGACGATCATTGCACTATTGCTGTTTGCGCCGTCCCGTCTGCTGTAACTCATGCCGTTGACTGCCGTTTTCTCCGGCTCAGACGAAGCGTTGACCACATAGCCGCCCGGACACATGCAGAAAGAATAGACGCCTCTGCCGGAGGCAGTCTGCGCCGTCACTTTATAGGACGCCGCAGGAAGCAGAAGGCCGCAGTCCCCATATTGCAGTCTGTCAATCATTTCCCTTGGATGCTCCATGCGAAGGCCCACCGCAAAGGATTTGGCCTCCATGGGGACATGCAGC
The DNA here is from genome assembly GCA_949051815.1 of uncultured Lachnospiraceae bacterium. Taxonomy (GTDB): domain Bacteria; phylum Bacillota; class Clostridia; order Lachnospirales; family Lachnospiraceae; genus UBA3282. The sequence continues at coordinate 19,568 of CARQVR010000026.1, read as the reverse complement.
TCATGCAGCATCTGAAAAGTGTCCCTCGCACTGTGGCCTATAGCCAGAACGACCGCGCCGCCTCTTTGCTCTTCCCCGTTTACCGCCACGCCTGTGACCCGGTTTTTCTCCGTGAGAAGGGCCGTCACCCTGGCATCGAACCGGACCTCGCCGCCCCATTCTATGATTTGCCTGCGCAGATTTTCTATTACATGCATCAGAATGTCCGTACCGATATGGGGTTTTGCCTCATACATGATCTCCTCCGGCGCACCGGCCTCCACGAAAATGCGAAGCGCCTCCCGCATTCTGCCCTTCGGATCCTTGATCGTGGTAGTCAGTTTCCCATCGGAGAACGTGCCTGCGCCGCCCTCCCCAAACTGCACGTTGGAAGCGGGATCTAACACCCCTTCCCGCCAGAACCGTTCCACGTCCTCACGCCGCCTGTGCACCTCTTTTCCCCGCTCCAGCAAAAGAGGCCGGTACCCCGCCTTCGCCAGCATATACCCGCAGAAAAGGCCGGCAGGTCCCGTCCCGACGATCAACGGCCGGTCACAAGGCGACGCCTTCCCCACGACCTGTTTCCCAGCCTCTGCCGCTTCGGCTGTATTTCCCGCTTCACAAGCCGCATCTGCAGCCGCCGGAAAGCGATACGGCTTCTCTTCCACAAGCTGCATCTGCCCGCTTTTTCCCCGTAGCTTTCGAAAGACAGACTGCTCGTCGGCTACCTTCACATCCACCGTATAAACCGCGTATATTTCCGGCTTTTTTCTGGCGTCAATAGATCTTCTCACGATGGTAAGCGCCTGTATGGCGGAAGGCTCTGCCCGCAGAAGTTTCGCCGCCTTTTTGAGAAGCGCCGACCGCTCGTCCCTGCAGTCCGCAGCCAGTTTCACCTGTTGTATTCGAATCATAGCTTATATACTCCCGTCCCGCTTTTCACGCTCTTTGTTTTGGCGCTGCGGTTTTCCCGCTTTCCCGGTTCTGCATCCTGACTGATGCGAAGGCTTTGTCACCGGCTGCCACCCTTCCCGCCACAGCGCCGCTGCTCCACGCCCACTGTAAGTTATAACCGCCGCACAGTCCGTCGATATCCAGAATTTCTCCTGCGAAGAAGAGTCCGGTCTGTTTCTTCGACATCAGATGTTCCGTCACTTCGCCGCAGTCCACGCCGCCCGCGCACACCTGCGCCCTGTCAAAGCCGTTCGTTCCCGTAACCACCGTCTCCAGACCGAGATACAGCGCCTGTAACCGGTGAAAGGCTTCCGCAGAGACATCCTTTGCCCGCTGTGTCTCACGGATGCCCGACAGTTTGAGAAGCAGACGGCTTATTTTTTTGTTGACTATTCCGGTCAGAAACAATTCCATCTCATCCTCACCATGGCCGGAAAGCCTTTCGGAAAAGAAGGAGGCGCAGGACATCTCATCAAAATCCGGAAGAAAGGACACACACACCATGACAGGCTTTTTCTCAAGGAGCGCATAAGCCGCCGTCCGGCAAATCTGAAACGCCGGTATGCCGGAAAGTCCGTAATCCGTAAGCTGCAATTCCCCCCGCTCCCGACAGACAGTCCGTCCCGCTATCCGGAGCGTAAGCGCCGCGTCGCACCGCACACCCGCCACCTGCTTATAAAATGATTCTTTACAGCACAACGCCGCAAGGGCCGGAACGGGCCTGACAATACGGTGCCCGAATCGCTTCGCCAGCCGGAAGCCGTCCCCGTCGGAGCCGGTATTCGGCGCTGCCTTGCCGCCGCAGCAAAGGACAGCCGCATCATAGATGCCTTCCGTCCCATGGCATTGGATGAAAAATTTTTTCCTGTCCTGATCGAAGGAGATCGCCTGCACCGCCTCCCCCGTATGTACCGTCACACGCCGTCTGTCAAGCTCATAGCGCAGCAGATCGAGCACTGTGGAAGCCTGATCGGTGGCCGGATAGAGATATCCGTCCCGCTCTCTGATCCGCATACCGAGGGATGAAAAAAACGCCTTCGTCTGCGCCACGCCAAACGCAGAAAGCGCGTTTCCAAGTAAAACCGTCCCGCTCCCGTGATAAAATTCTGCGCCCATCGCCTCATTGGAAAAATTACATCTGCCGTTTCCCGTAGATAAAATCTTTTTTCCCACTCTGTCGTTTTTTTCATATATGGTCACCGCCACGCCTGCACCGGCCGCCTGAATCGCCGCCATCATGCCTGCCGCGCCGCCGCCTATCACCGCAACCTGTCTGCTCATAACTTTGTTCCCTTTCAAGTCCATGCGGAGAATGCCGCTTTTCATACGTTGTTAACTGGAGTACGATTCCAGAAACAGATACAGCTCCTCCTCACTCGCCACAAACTTACCCGCCATGATTTCCCTTTGCAGGATATCCGGCAGCCGCTCCAGCAAAATATCCGTGTTCATGTAAAGCGTGCTCCTGTCTTCCTCATACACCACAATAAAATGATCCGCCACCATCAGATAAAACCCCTGCGGCACTTTCTCTTTATAATACTTACAGACCGCTACCCGGTCTTTGGAAAAGGCCGTCAGCTCAATCGTTTCAAACCCCAGTTCCAGCTCTGTCAGCGGCGGATTGTCCTCGTAGGCGGATAACGCCTGCAAAAGCTCCTCCCTGTTCAGGCCGATGTACATGACAGGAATGGTCTCCTCGCTCTCTGTGACGGTCCCCTTTGTCAAATCAACCATTTCCAGCAGATACCGCGTGTCCGCCGTCACCACAGGCTCCTGCGCAGCAGCCGCCTCAATGACCTGATCCTCCACCGGCGTATCAATAACCTGATCCGTCTGTGCCTGACCGGTCTGCCCTCCCTGCAAAAGCGGCGCAGCCTGCGAAACCGCGTTTGTGATCCGGGATATGGAATCCTGAAATCCGTCCGCTTTCTCCGTGCCGTCCTGTTCTATGCCATGGCGGTACCGGTGGGGATAGAAAAACTCCTCCGCCTTTAGCGCGCCCCAGCCGCCAAGACCTAACATGATCACAGACAATGTCATAAAAAGACTGATACGTTTTACAAGTTTCATTCCGTTTTAAACCTCTCTTGTCGGATTTCCTGTAATCAGTATCAGCCAATTCTTATTTTTTATACAACAATCTCATAAAACGCCTATTGTTCTGCCAAGCATAATGAATAAGAAACCAAACGGCATTTCCTGCAGCTCTCCCTCCCCGATCACCCTGAGAATCACAAGGAAAAAGATATGGAAAAACACACCAACAGGCAGGCAGACTATCATACACACCGCCGCCCCCGCAAAACCGGAAAGCAGCATGTTTAACAGATATACCACCAGCCCGGAAACCGCCGCGGCTGCAAGCGGAAACAAAATGCCGCCAAACCAGTCCGGCTGGTATTTTACGCGCCGGTTCAGGAATACAAAGGCCAGAACCATATAGACGCCAAAAAACAGAATCAACGCGCAGAGCAGTCCTTCCACGCCCATGTGCCCGCGCTGCGTCATAAAATAGGCGGCAGCCAGATGCACCGCAAAAGAAGCGGCGGCAGCCAGAAAAAGTTCCCGTAACATACGCATTTTATAAAGAATCTGTCCGAACAGAAAGCAGAAAGTAAACAAAACAGCCACAACGGCGCCCTTTGCAATCCAACCGGCCAAAACCGCAGACTGCGCCGTCACTCTCCCGTAACAGCAGACGGAAAGAGGTTTTCCAAGGACTGCCAGATAGATCGCCGCCGGAAAGGACACCATGGACGCGTTTCGTATCGCCCGCCCCATCCGTTCCCGCATATTGCGGTATTCTTCTCTCTCGTAAGCGTTTGCAATTTTTCCGGTCATGCCGTGTACAAACAGACAGCAAACCGCCGCACAGCTCCCTAAAAGCGGCGCGAATTTTCCGTAATAGCACCCCCATCCGGCCGTGCGCGCGGCCCCGTTCTCCGTCACATTCATGCAGTAATTCAGATAACGCTGGTCCGCGATCATAAACAGATTAGACAGCACGGCGACAGCCGCAAACGGCACCATATTGACCACTATCATCCGCTGGATCTCAAAGCGGCTCTCGGCCCGTCTGCTGTTATCCTGTCCCAGCCTTCCTTTAAAGGCCCCCGCATAGATCACATACACCAGAAGCAGATGAAGCAGGGCTATTACCTGAGAGATAAATACGCCAAGCATCGCGCCGAGCGCCCCGTAAGCATAGCTGTGCGCCTCCACCTGTCTCAGAGCAGCCACCTTCTGTCCGTATCCGTAAAAAGCCCTGCCGCAGATCAGTGCCCCGGCAAACATGGCAATCTTTTCTATATATTGGGAGTGGGCCGTTAATACTCCCATTCCGTAACCGTTAAAATATCCTCTGAAAGTACCTGTAACCGCCGCAAAAAAGACCGCGGGCGCCGACGCCATGACAGCCATACGACTCAGCTCTTCCAGTACAAGCGTCTCCGCAATCCACGAAGAAAAAAACAGCAAAAATAAGGCAGCCACCGTGCCCATAACAAGATTCATCGCAAATGCTGTCTGAAACACTTTACCCGCATTCCGGTACCGTTCCCTCTTTACCCGGTAGCGGATGATACCGGACATGGCACTGGACATGCCATAAGAAACGACCAGATTAGTCAATATAAACAACTCAAAAGCCGGGGCAAAGAGTCCTGCTCCCGCATCCCCTATGACCCTTGAAAGCGGAATCCGCATGAGTAGAAGGAGCATATAAGAGACAATCCCCGCTGAGAGGACAATCCTGTTTTTCAGATTTTTCGCCATCCATCGTATATTCATCGTTATCCTCTAAGTACTATCTTACAGAAGCGATTCTCACTCTTCTCTGGTGATGGAGAGCGCCTGCAAAACCGCCTCCTGCTTTTTTTCCATCACAGCCGCTTCCTCCGGCTCCATATGATCGTAGCCGCACAGATGATACAGGCTGTGGGCCAGAAGAAACGCAAACTCCCTGCGTTCGCTGTGCCCGTATTCCGCCGCCTGCTCCTTCACCCGGTCCGCGTTCAGAATGATATCGCCCAAAACCAGCTCGCCGCTGTCCGGGTCAAAACAGTCCGCCGTCTGCTCCTCCACTCCGGAAAAATCTCCCGGCGTCTCAAACTGCAGATTGGGAAAAGAAAGCACATCCGTTCCGGAATCAATACCCCTGTAATTTTTGTTGTATTCCCTGATGCCGTCGTCATCTGTCAAAAGGAGATTCACCACAGCCTCATAGGGACAGTTTTCGCTATCAAGAACAGCCTCCGCAACCAGATCAAGCAATGCATTCCCGTCAAACGGAAAGGACTGTTTCGTCTCATACTCAACGTAAGAAGTCATAGTAAAGCTTCTCCTTGATAAATATTTTCTTCATCTCACATATCTGCCTCAGAGAAATCTCATTCCCCCAAAGCTCGTCCGTCTCGAATTTCTTCTTAAACACCGTGTCGATCAACTGCTCGTAATCCAGCTCTGCCTTCGGATCCTTTGCAAACAAATACAGGATGGACGACACGATGCAATCCGCAAGCAGCACGACCATCGTCTCCTTGGAGACAATCTTTTCATCCGGGTCCACATACTCCTTTAAAATCTGTTTTGTCTTCGGCGGAAAATGGTACTTATCACAGATAGCGGACACATTTTCCCAGGTGTTCTCCCCCGTCAGCTTTCCAATCCTGTGGTAATACCCGCATGCCTTCACAGCTGCATCGTCTATGCCGAGACTTCTTGCGACCTTGTCTCCCAGATAAGCGGTGTGGATGGCATGATAATACTCCTCCTTGGAAAGCTCCTTTAACTGCACAAGCAGCGGACATTCCGGATCATTGATTTCCATATATCTGTCCCGATACCGGTGGATTACCATGGAGCTGACCATTTTCAGACTGACCAGAAGCAGAATGCAGCAGACCATCAGGTTGATGCCCGGTATCATGAACTGAGCGATGGAAAGCCGCTCCTTCGCAAACAGAATCACGTTCGCCGTCAGACTAAGAGCCAGTACCAGCAGGGAAATCAACATCGGAATCCCCACAAGAAACTCTTCATCCAATGTGGAAAATACCAGTATTCCAGCCATGCCGCTGATAAAATACAGCCAGAAAATGGCATAGTCACAGCCGGCAAAATTCACGGACAAAAGCAGACACAGACTTCCCGCCGCAAGCCCGGTCATACCGTTTGAAAAAACGCTGAGCAGTACAAAAAACACCAGATACGGCCATCCCGTAACCGGAAGGAACGGCAGAAACACCGCCGCCGCAAGACAGATCAGATAGGTAAGGGCAAATCTCCCGTATCGTCCCTCATTGCGATAGACAAAAAAACCGGCAGACTCCCCCATTACATAGGAAAAAATGACAATACCCGTCCCGGTCAGAACCATAACGACATTTCGTATCATCATGTCCGCCTGACTGCGGTAAAATACACTGGCAAGCCATGCAATCACACCGGCCAGCGCAAACATAAACATAAAAATCACGATTCTTTTGATAATATTGCTGTTATTTTGAAGATTGCTGTTATTTTCCACGCCTGTAATTCCTGTTCCCTGATTTTTGCTCACTGCGCCGCTTCTCTTTTGTCTCGTAATCGTCGTAAGCCTTCACGATTCGCTGCACAAGAGGATGTCTGACCACATCCTTGCTGGTTAAATTGCAAAAAGAAATATCTTCTATTTTCGAGAGCACCCTCACCGCCACATCAAGCCCGGATTTCATGTCCGGCGCAAGATCCTTTTGGGAAGCGTCCCCGGTAACCACCACTTTCGAACCGAAACCGATTCTCGTCAGAAACATCTTCATCTGCGCAGGCGTCGTGTTCTGCGCCTCATCCAGAATAATATAGGCATTATCCAGTGTCCGTCCGCGCATATACGCAAGAGGCGCTACCTCGATCAGCCCTTTTTCCATATTTCTCGCAAAGCTCTCCGCCCCCATGATCTGATAAAGGGCGTCGTAAAGCGGACGCAGATACGGATCCACCTTGCTTTGCAGATCGCCGGGAAGAAAGCCGAGCTTTTCTCCCGCTTCTATGGCCGGTCTTGTCAGGATAATGCGGCTCACCTCGTTATTCTTAAAGGCGGTCACCGCCATCGCCATCGCCAGATACGTCTTTCCCGTACCGGCCGGGCCTGTCCCGAAAACAATCATATTGTCACGCATGGCGTCCACATACTGCTTTTGTCCCAGAGTCTTCGGTTTGATGGGCTTACCGCTCACAGTATGGCAGATGCAGTCGCTGTCCATGGCAAGCAGCATGTCCTCCTTGTGCTCCTTACCAAGCTCTATGGCATAATCCACGCTTTGTTCCTCCAAAATCGTTCCTCTTTTCGACAGGGCAAGAAGTTCGCCCACCACCCGGGCCGCCCTGTCTGCGTCCTTTCGCTCTCCGGATATCCGTACCGTACCGTCTCTGTCTACGATCACCACATGCAGATCGTTTTCAATTCTTTTGATGTGGGAGTCAAACTCCCCGAATAGATTTCGCATGTGCTCCACTGGCACATCAATACTGACTGTAAACGCGTCCATTCTCCGCCTTTCAAACTCACAGCCCGCATTAGTCTGTCTGTGAATCCTCCTGTCCGGAATTTTCCACAGGCTCCGTAACGGTCGTCGGCGCCAGTTTCACCGCCGATTCTTCAAGCTGCATACGGGCATGTAACACCCATTTTTTTTCATTCTTTTTTATTGTAACATTTTTTTCTGCAATTTGTACCCCTTTTTCATTTAAAGTTGAGATAATTTTTCTAAACCGTTCCTGCAAAAGTGTTTTCATTTCCTCTTCCGTGTGCATTTTCGACACAATTTCATACTCCTGCACCGTTCTGCTTCCGTAATAGAACGGCAGATACAGATGATCCAGAAGCTGTACCTGTTTTTTCTCCTCGCTCGTATCGTAAAAGGCGTAGGGAACCTTGCGAAAACGGAAAGCGACCTCCTTCTCCCCCGTGCCTACTACCGGAATTTCAATGGTTTCTCCCGTATAACACTTCTCGTCGTAAGCAATTTCCTCCTCCAGCGAGAGATTCCGCGCATAGCTAAGTGTAATATCCGCATCCGCTTCCACATACTGGTATCTGCGCACCGTGGTGTCCTCGTTGTAGACTGGAACCGCGCCGCTCACCAGCACGTCTCCCTTTTGTACGCTGTCCCCGCAGGACACAAGGGGCACGCCGCTTCTGGTGATGATATAGGTCACCACACCATCTTTTCCGGCCACCAGATCCATACCTTTTTCTGTCTGCGCCGTATTCCGGTTATCGTACTGCGGCATATCATTTTCCTTGATATGGATTAGAAGCGTGGTTCCACGAAGCTGCACGGAAGTCCATGTAATCAGATCATAATCTTCTCTGAGTTCCTGTTCAAGAGCACCGATATCCAGCCCGCTCTTTTTCATGGCGGTATGTACGCCCTGTTCCTCCAGATAATCCATCAGCACATCTTCCGTCAGGGCAAAGTTCCCCTCAATCTGAATGTCCCAGATAAAACGCGACGCCAGACACCAGAAAAAAATACATCCGAAAAGCCCGGCCACAAACAGTTTCCTTCTCCACATTTGAGACACAAAAAAAGGCAGGCCGTATTTGCCCGTAACAGCCACCCTCGTCCCTGTTTTTTTCAGGAGAGGTTTCAGGGCAAAAAAACCTGCTATACTGATATGCATGGTATGATAATCGCCGTGATCTTCGATATCCCAGACCAGAACGTCATGATTGCCGCAAAGATTCAAAAGACGCTCCACAGAATAACCCCACACCCTGACAGTCACATACCCTCTTAAATACTGGATCCAATGAAGCATACGCCTTCCCCTGCACGCGCGCTCAGATATAGCGGAGCGCGTCGATCTTTCCGCTGATTTTCATGTCTTCATTGGTGTAGTAGTCGATGGAAAGGCCGCTCCCCTCAAAGCATATTTTGGCGTTCTTTCCCTGCAGCACAATAGACTCCGTCGTATATTCCAAAATCCCCTTATAGTTTTCAATAAATACCTCACGGTTTCCCGTGATCGTCACAATCGCCGCCCCCAGCATAGTATCCTTCGGCAGCTTTAAGGATTCCACAATAAGCTCCTTCGATCTGGTAAACGGTGAAAATGACTGACGTCTGTTCTCTCTTCTCATGTTATACTATATGAGCACAGCCGCAGATTATGCACAGAGAATGCGAAGCTTCTCCTGCTTCTCACATTGTTATTTGTGGTACGGTTCCCCGTTTATGATCCGAAACGCCCGGTAAATCTGCTCCAACAAAACAACCCGCATCAACTGGTGCGGGAATGTCATATCCGAAAAACTGACCGCCAGATCAGCCTTCGCCTTTATAGAATGATGCAGACCAAGGGAGCCGCCGATCACGAAGGCAATATGTCCTACGCCGTTTACTCCCAGCCGTTCCAGTTCCGACGCGAAACCTTCGGAAGTAAATTTACGCCCTTCGATCTCCAGCGTCACTACATAGGCGCCTTCCGGCAACAGCTTTAAAATACGCTCCCCTTCCTTTTGCAGAATCTGTTCCCGCTGGTTGTCAGAGGCTCTGTCCGGCGTTTTTTCATCAGCCGCTTCGCAGATCTCCAGTTTGCAGTAGCGTCCCAGCCGCTTCGCATATTCGGCTACCGCCTCACTGAAAAATTTCTCCTTTAGTTTACCGATTGTAATTACCGTTATCTTCATACATTTCCTGATAATACCCGTCCACAAAATCGTCCACGAACGCCTCGTCCAGATTCATAAACTTGTCGTCAATGGCTGCCCGCATCCGCTCTGTGCGTCTGTAGTATTGTTCCTCCTCCGTCAGCTCCTCCAGCGTCTCTCCCTCTTCCAGAATTTCCGCGTCTATGACGCTCCGGTCCAGATTTTCCTGACACCACCTGACAATCTCGGAGCGCAGGGAGTTCTCTGATTTCGCTTTTACCAAAAGGAGTTTGGAATCCCGCATGGACACGAAGCCGAATACGATAAAGAGGACAAACATTGCGCCCATAACGCCGCAGACCAGATATTTGGTAATCCCCGCGTTTCTGTAAACCGGTATCACATTGAAAAAGATCAGTAACACCGCAAGGAACCCTACTCCTCCGACCGCCAGAAGTGTGTATGCAGAGGATCTGTTATCCTCCGCCTTTGCTTCGCTGCTCTGATATCGGGGCATAGACACACCCTCCTTATCTTACGAATTGGAAAATCTGCACACAAAAACATCTATACGGTTCTATTTTATTATCCTTTTATACAAATTGCAACAATTGATGCACACAAAATGTCGCAAAGAAGACGCCCGGACTTATTTAATCCCTGTCAGTTCCCTTATACCCTGATTCTTATTTTCCGATTTATCTATGTCCAGGCAGACGGAATGGTCATCCCTGTAACGCCACACGGCGCACTCACCGATGGCGCTCATATCTCTCCACAGCGTAAACACACCTTCCTTCGCGATGCCGTCCCACTCCTGTACATTGCCCGTATAGTCCACGGTGTTGGCGTACATATCCCCGTTATAAAGACCATTCTTAAAAGGACCGACCACATTTTGCAAAATACGGCCCTGCGTGGGCGCAAGTTTGGAGATATCTACATCGTAGTGCTCCGCACCCTGGCCGTTTGGCAGATCGTCAGCCCACTCTCCGGAATAGCTGTGGGACATATAAATGCCCATGGCGTTATTTTTATTCTTCTGATTGATATAAAACCGGAACCATGTGCCTTTTCCGTGTCTTTTCCCGTGGCTCCACTCTCCGAAATAATAGCTGTTCTTTTCATAGATGGCAAGCCCCGTGCCGTGCGGCTTCCCGTCGCTGTCCACGTCGCCCTGATAATAGTATTCATCGGTGCCCTCAAGACCCTTGGAAAGCTTCACATAGCGCTTCAAATGCGCCAGATCCCAAATGGCGTCCTGCCTGTTGTCCGCAAAGAATGGATAGGCCTCCTTCAAAATGTATTCCCTGGTATACGCCTCGTCGTTCTCATCCTCTATATCTACCACAATGGCAGTTTTCTCATTTTCCGCAGAAGACGGCTCTTCTTCCTCCGCCTCTTCTTCCTCTTCCTCGTCCTCCTCTTCATCTGCGGGTTGCTCCGCTTCCGGACTTTCCTCTTCCTCCTCAAGAACCTGCTCTTCCAGCTCCTGCTGTTCTTTGGCATAATCCGTAATACTCTGCTGGAGGTCCTGATCCGTCTGATCCTGTCTGTCCGACCGTTTACCGGCCAATACGGTAAGCAGAATCAGAATAAGAATCAAAAGGAAGGCAATCACCCCCAGAAGCACCTTCGTCGTCACGGTCTTCTGCCATAAGCTCCCCGCGTCGTCCTGCTCCTCTTCCCACTTTTTATCATTGTCCGGATCAGTCAATTTCATAAATGCTTCACACCTTTCTGTTTTGGCAGATTTCTAAGTGTCCTGACTTCCATCATACAGGATACTTATAAAGAATCTGCGTGGCAAATTATTAAGAAATTCTTAGAAAAAATCTGCCCGCCGCTTTCCGGCAGACAGATCTTCGTTGTCATGTATTATTTGGAGAGGTACTCGTCGATGCCCTTCGCGGCAGCCTTTCCGGCTCCCATGGCAAGAATTACGGTGGCTGCTCCCGTCACCGCATCGCCGCCCGCATAGACGCCCTCTTTTGTCGTCGCGCCAAAGTCTTCCTCCGCCACGATACACTTGTACTTATTGACTTCAAGCCCTTCTGTGGTGGACGAAATCAGCGGATTCGGGGAAGTGCCAAGGGACATGATAACCGTGTCCACTTCCATCAGGAACTCCGACCCCTCAATTACCACCGGGCGGCGTCTGCCGGAAGCGTCAGGCTCGCCAAGCTCCATGCGCACGCACTTCATGCCGGACACCCAGCCGTTCTCATCCGAAACAATTTCTGTCGGGTTGGTCAGAAGGTCAAAGATGATGCCTTCCTCTTTCGCATGGTGTACCTCCTCCACACGGGCGGGCAGCTCTTCCTCGCTCCTGCGGTATACGATATGCACCTCGGCGCCCAGACGAAGAGCGGTTCTCGCGGCGTCCATCGCCACGTTTCCGCCGCCCACAACGGCCACTTTCTTTCCGCGCATAATGGGCGTGTTGGAAGTCTCGTCAAAGGCTTTCATCAGGTTGCTTCTGGTCAGATACTCGTTGGCCGAGAACACGCCGAGCGCCTGCTCTCCGGGAATCCCCATGAATTTCGGGAGACCCGCGCCGGAACCGATAAACACGGCGTCGAATCCTTCATCCTCCATCAGCTCGTCAATGGTGACAGATTTTCCCACCACTACATTGGTCTCTATCTTCACGCCGAGACTCTTTACATTCTCGATCTCCTTTGCCACCACGTCCTGCTTGGGCAGACGAAACTCCGGAATACCGTAAACGAGCACGCCGCCGGGTTCATGGAGCGCCTCAAAAATCGTCACCTCATAGCCCGTCTTAGCCAGATCCCCTGCGCAGGTCAGTCCCGCAGGACCGGAACCGATGACGGCTACCTTCTTACCTTTCTTTTCCGACGCGCCTTCCGGCTTCACGCCGTTCTCCCTTGCCCAGTCAGCCACAAAACGCTCCAGCTTGCCGATGGAGACAGGCTCACCCTTAATGCCGCGGATGCACTTGCCCTCGCACTGGCTCTCCTGCGGGCACACACGGCCGCAGACTGCGGGCAGGGCGGAGGATTCACTGATGATCTGATAAGCAGCGGCGATATCGCCCTCCTTCACTTTCCCGATAAATCCGGGAATATTGATAGCGACAGGGCATCCCTTAATGCACTGCGCGTTCTTACAGTTGATGCAGCGGGTCGCCTCGCACATCGCTTCCTCTTTATCATAACCGAGACACACTTCCTCGAAATTCGTCGCACGTACTTTCGCGTCCTGCTCGCGTACAGGAACCTTCTTTAATACATCTGCTTCCATATTTTTCCTCATTTCTGCACTGCAATTATATAAACCGGGGTTATGTCAGGCAGCGCGCGGACACAAACCTCACGCTATTCTTTTCACTCTGAACTCCCGCAATTTCCGCACCCGCCATGATGGGTGTCTCCCTCCCTGGCTTTCAGGAAGTCTCTTCCTTCCTTCGTCTTATACATCTGCTGACGCTTCATCGCCTGATCAAAATCCACTTTATGTCCGTCGAACTCAGGCCCGTCCACACAGGCAAATTTCACTTCCCCGTCCACGGTCAGACGGCAGGCGCCGCACATACCCGTGCCGTCCACCATAATGGGATTCATGCTCACAATCGTAGGCAGCTCATATTTCTTCGTGGTCAGGCAGACGAATTTCATCATAATCATAGGCCCGATGGCCACACATACATCGTAAGACTTTCCTTCGGATTCCATCAGATCCTCAATCACCTTTGTCACCATGCCGCTTCTTCCATAAGAACCGTCGTCGGTGGTAATATAGAGATTTCCGGCCACCGCCTTCATCTCCTCCTCCATAATGAGCAGATCCTTCGTCTTTGCCCCCACGATCACATCCGCGTCAATCCCTCTCTCGTGAAGCCATTTTACCTGCGGATAGACGGGCGCTGTGCCAAGACCTCCGGCCACAAAGAGAATCTTTTTCTTCTTAAGCGCCTCTGCCTCTTCGTGCACAAACTCGGAAGGGCAGCCAAGAGGCCCCACAAAGTCCTGAAAACCGTCTCCCGCTTTCAGATTGCGCATCATTTCCGTAGCTGCTCCCACCACCTGAAATACGATGGTGACCGTTCCCTTTTCTCTGTCATAATCACAGATGGTCAGGGGAATCCGCTCTCCCTCCGCATCCATTCTGACGATAACAAACTGTCCCGGCTGGCAGGACCGCGCCACGCGGGGCGCTTCCACGTCCATGAGATAGATATTCGCTGCAAGTTCTTCCGCTCTTATAATCCTGTACATCTCAACACTCCTTTTCCTTTTATCCGAACTATTTCATAATAGCGAAATATAACGGATTTTGCAAGATATAATATTTGTTTTACGAACAGGCCCTGGAAAAACTCCCGCACTAGAGCAGGTTCGCCATAAATTCCCCGGCCTCGTCATAGCCAAGCTGCGCTGCCGCGCCGGTGTAAACCTGCACCAGAAAAACCTTATCCGTGCGGCTTAAAAGTCCCGTCCCGTCGTCGTAATATTCGTTGATGGTATAGTAATCTTCCTCCCCCACCCGGAGCACAGAACTGAACTGATAGCTTAAAACGCCGCTCTGTCTCGGGTTTTTCCCTGTCGCGTCGTCCAGATAACCGGTCTCCACCAGTCTGTTGACCAGATAAGTCACCGCCGTTTCCGGGGGAACCGCCCCCCGCAGTCTGAGCGTAAAGGTGCGCGTCGTCACCTCGCTTGCAATTCCCTCGCTGCTGATATTTACAAACTTAAACAGCGTCTTTCCAAGGGGCATGGGTATCGGTCCCGTATAAGGCACGCTGTCCGCCGTAGGCTCAGACTCATCCGTGGTATAAAAGGTTTTGCAGCCCTCCGCAGGTTCCACGGCGATCATTGTCGCCTCCGTGTATTCGCCACTGTAAAGCTCCACCACCGGAGCGTTCGGCACAGCCAGATTGATCACATAGGTCTTTGTGACGATATCGCTCTCTATGCCGTAATCGTTTACAAAAAAGGCGCTGATCGTATATTCTCCCGTTTCCAGAAAGAGCGGGGACGTATAAATCTGACTGTTCTTATCCGGTTTCGATCCGTCCATGGTGTAGTAGATCGTTCCCGCCGTGTTGGAACTGAGTTTCAGCGGAATCACCTCCGCGTAGCTCCCCTCCACATAGCTGAATTCCGGCTCCATCGCCAGATAGCTCTGATACATGCTCACAATCCGCTCATTTTCACAGGCCAGCAGCAGATCCTTAATCAATCCGTACTCTTTCTGATTGGCATAGATTGTGACGATCTTGCCGTAAGCCTCCTCCACATCCTCATCTGCGTATCTAGGCACGGTTTTTGTGTCAATGATTTTCATAAGCGCCGACAATGCATAATTGTCCATCTGCTGCAGATAATAATAATCTGCCTCCAGAAAAAGGATTCTGGCCTCCTCCGGATGATCCGAGTAGGCAGTCTCCAGACAGGCAATGGCCTCGCTGTAAGCTCCCCTTTCCGCATAGGCCACCGCCTTATTGATCTGGTAATCCACCGTATGGATATGGTAGGCATAGAGGGCGTAGGAAATAAACGCCGCCAGAAAAAGAATCACAAGCGCAAGGATTACCTGCGGTTTCCGACTTCTTTTTTCCTCTCCCCCTGCAGACCCGTCTTCCGTGCCGGCGTTCTCACCGTCCGGCTCCTCCTGCGAAAAGACAAGCGTGGAAAGCGTTTCCGTTATGCTGTTTTCTATCTCCGGTTCAAAATCCGGAACGATCTGTATCTCCTCTCCGCACTTGTCGCAGAGCAGATACTCGTCCGGCATTTCATGTCCGCAATGGGGGCACTTCATAGGCCAGTTCCCTTCTTTGCTATCGCCAGCGTTCAGCTCACGCCTGTTCGCAAAACGCGCTTACAGCGCTTCCCTCTGAACTGTGGCACAACAGTTATACATCAGCATGGCAATCGTCATGGGACCTACACCTCCGGGAACCGGTGTAATCGCGCTGCACACAGGCGCCACATCCTCGTAGTCCACATCGCCGCAGAGTTTGTTTTCTTCATTGCGGTGAATGCCCACATCGATCACCACCGCGCCTTCTTTCACATACTCTCTGGTAATCATTTTCGGTTTTCCCACTGCCACCACGAGAATGTCCGCGCGTTTCGTCACTTCCTTCAAATCCTTTGTCCGGGAATGGGTCACCGTCACCGTACCGTTCTCCCGAAGCAACAGGAGCGCCATGGGCTTGCCCACAATATTGCTTCTGCCGATTACCACACACTCCTTGCCCGCAATCTCTATGCCAGAGCGCTTCAAAAGCTGGATGATTCCGGCGGGCGTACAGGAGACGAAGCCCGGCTGTCCGATACAGAGCGCGCCCACGCTCTGGGGATGAAAGCCGTCCACGTCCTTTTTCGGATCAATGGCGCGGATCACCACGTCCTCGTCAATCTGTTCTGGCAGAGGAAGCTGCACCAGAATGCCGTTTACGTCTTCTCTTTCATTTAATTCTCCGATCAGTTCTAAAAGCTTCTCCTGTGTCGTCTCCTCCTCCAGCTCATAAGCCAGAGATTCTATCCCCACATAGGCGCAGGCTTTCTTTTTGTTCCCTACATATACGCTGGATGCGGGATCGTTCCCCACCTGTATCACCGCAAGGCATATCTTTTTCCCCTGCGCGGCAAGCGCTGCCACCTGCTCCTTCAACTCGTCCTTAATCTGTGCCGAAATGGCTTTCCCGTCTATGATCTGCGGCATTTTCCACTATCCTTTCTTTATCCCTTTCTTCCATATCCACACCTTAAATCAGTGTAGAGAATACCGTTTCTCTGGCATTCTCCTGCGTGAGACTTAGAACTTCTTCGCGAAGCAGCCTTTGCTGCGAGTGATTAGAAGTTCTTCTCACGCTAAAACAGTCCCACAATCTTTCCTTCGTCGTCCACGTCAATCCGATAAGCTGCCGGTGTCTTTGGCAGTCCCGGCATAGTCATCACATCGCCCGTCAGCGCCACCACAAAACCAGCTCCAGCCGACACATAAACCTCCCGCACGTGCATTTCAAATCCGACAGGACGCCCAAGAAGTTTCGGATCATCGGAGAGCGAGTACTGCGTCTTCGCAATGCAGACGGGCAGTCTCCCGAATCCGGCGGTTTCTAATCTCTCCAGTTGTTTTTTGGCCCCGGCCGTGTATGATACGCCGCCCGCACCGTAAATCTCCGACGCCACCGTATGAATTTTTTCCGTCAGGGAAAGTTCGTCCCCATAGAGCGGTTCAAAGAAACTTCTCTTATTTTCCAGCGTGTCAAGCACCTTCCCTGCAAGAGCCGTGCCGCCCTCTCCGCCCTTTTCCCAGACTTGTGCGAGGGAAAACTCACAGTCCCTGTCCTCGCAAAATTTCTGCACATAGTCAATTTCTTCCTGCGTATCCGAGGAGAATGCATTCAGCGCGACCACGATGGGCACGCCGTATTTATGGATATTGGAAATATGTTTCTCCAGATTTACAATCCCCGCCTGCAGCGCTTTCATATCCTTTCTGGACAAGTCTTCTTTCGCCACGCCGCCGTTATATTTCAGCGCCCTTACGGTAGCCACCAGTACCACCGCATCCGGCTTTAAATCCGCCATCCGGCACTTGATATCGAAGAATTTCTCGGCTCCCAGATCCGCGCCGAAGCCCGCCTCCGTAATCACATAGTCGGCCATCTTAAGCGCCGTTTTTGTGGCCATCACCGAATTGCAGCCGTGGGCGATATTGGCGAAAGGACCGCCGTGCACAAGAGCCGGCGTATGCTCCAGCGTCTGAATCAGATTCGGCTTCATGGCGTCCTTTAAAAGCGCAGCCATGGCGCCCACCGCCTGTAAATCGTTGGCGGTCACAGGCGTGCCTGCATAATCATATGCCACGATAATACGCGCAAGGCGTTCCTTCAAATCCTTGAAGTCCGTCGCCAGACACAGAATTGCCATAATCTCGGAAGCCACCGTAATGATAAAGTGATCCTCACGCACCATGCCGTTGGCCTTGCCGCCCATGCCGATCACCACATTGCGAAGCGCCCTGTCGTTCATGTCAAGACATCTCTTCCAGACGATCTGTCTGGGGTCAATCCGCAGCAGATTTCCCTGCTGGATATGATTGTCCAGAAGGGCCGCCAGCAGATTGTTCGCCGCGGTAATCGCATGGAAATCACCCGTAAAATGGAGATTTAAGTCCTCCATCGGCACGACCTGGGAATAGCCGCCGCCGGCCGCGCCGCCCTTGATGCCAAAACACGGACCGAGGGAAGGTTCCCGCAGGGCGATGACCGCTTTTTTCCCGAGTCTGGCAAACGCCTGTCCCAGTCCCACGGTAATCGTGGTTTTCCCTTCCCCTGCCGGGGTGGGGTTGATGGCTGTCACCAAAATCAGCCGGCCCTCGGGATTCTTTTTGATCTTCTCTATGTATTCTTCTGAAAGTTTCGCCTTATATCTGCCGTAAACGTCCAGATCATCCTGTTCGATGCCTATCTGCCGCGCCACCTCCGTAATCGGGGTAAGCTCCGCCGCCTGGGCGATCTCAATATCTGTTTTCATATGTCTCTCCTTTCAGAAGCTTGTGCGGATCATGCCTGTTTTCAGCACTCTCCTCCCAAAATCTGCTCGAACTCTTCCGCGCTCATCAGAATCTTGCGCGGTTTGGTGCCCTCTTCCTCGCCCACAACCCCGGCGTCGCAAAGCTGGTCCATAATGCGCGCTGCCCGGTTAAAGCCGATCTTAAACATGCGCTGGAGCATACCGATGGAAGCCTTATCCTTCTCTATAATAAACCGGCCGGCCTCCGCAAAATACTCGTCATAAGCCGAATCCGCATCCCCAGCTCCGCCGGATGCCCCGGAAGGGCCGGACTCCACGGCGATACTGTTGATCTGTTCCTCCACCGCCTCATCCGCCGCGCCGTCAGGCGCATAGTCTTTCAAAAATTCTACCACATCCGAAACTTCGTCGTCCGAGACAAAGGGACCCTGAATACGGGCCGGTTTCGGATATCCCTGCGGATAAAACAACATGTCTCCCTTGCCGAGAAGCTTCTCCGCCCCCACCATATCCAGAATGGTGCGGGAGTCCACACCGCTTGACACCGCAAAGGCCACGCGGCTTGGCATATTCGCCTTGATCAGGCCCGTAATCACATCCACGGAAGGACGCTGGGTAGCGATAATCAGATGAATGCCGCAGGCTCTCGCAAGCTGGGCCAGGCGGCAGATGGATTCCTCCACTTCTCCCGGCGACACCATCATCAGATCCGCCAGCTCGTCCACGATAATCAGAATCTGCGGCATCTTCTCCGGCGCATTCGGATCTCCGGACGCCTGCATCCCCTCCACTTTTTTATTGTACCCCTTCAAATCGCGGACATTGAAATCCGCAAATTTTTTATAGCGCTCCGTCATTTCCGCAACGCCCCAGTGCAGGGCTGCCGCCGCTTTTTTCGGGTCTGTCACCACCGGAATCAAAAGATGGGGAATGCCGTTGTAGACGCTCAGTTCCACAACCTTGGGGTCTATCATAATCATCTTCACATCATTCGGGTGCGCCTTAAACAAAATACCCATGATAATCGTGTTGATACATACCGACTTACCGGATCCGGTCGCGCCCGCAATCAGCAGATGCGGCATTTTCGCTATATCCGCAAGCACTGTCTTGCCGCCGATATCCTTACCCACCGCAAAGATCAGGTTGGCGGGGAATTTCTCAAATTCCGGCGATTCCACCAGATCCCGGAACGGCACCGCCGTATTCTCTTTGTTCGGCACCTCGATACCCACCGCCGCTTTTCCGGGAATGGGCGCTTCGATACGGATATCCGTAGCCGCCAGATTCAGTTTGATATCGTCCGCAAGGCCCACGATCTTGCTGACCTTGACGCCCTGTTCCGGCTGCAGCTCATAGCGGGTGACCGACGGACCTCTGCTGTACTGCGTGACGCTTACTTTCACGCCGAAATTACCGAGAATCTGTTCCAGACGCTGTGCCGTCTCCTTAAGCTCCCTGTCGGAATCCGCCCCCTTCTTTTT
>CARQVR010000025.1:20612-43435 GCA_949051815.1 uncultured Lachnospiraceae bacterium | reverse complement strand
CATATCCGAATGCGCAGATGCCGCCGCAGCCGATGAACGTGCCGTCACAGATGAATGCGCAGATGCCGCCGCAGCCGATGAACGTGCCGTCACAGATGAATGCGCAGATGCCGCCGCAGCCGATGAATATGCCGTCACAGATGAACGCGCAGATGCTGTCTCAGCCGATGAACGTGCCATATCCGAATGCGCAGATGCCGCCGCAGCCGATGAACGTGCCGTCACAGATGAACGTGCAGATGCCGCCGCGGCCGATGAATATGCCGTCACAGATGAACGTGCAGATGCCGCCGCAGTCGATGAACGCGCCATATCCGAATGCGCAGATGCCGCCGCAGCCGATGAACGTGCCGCCACAGATGAATGCGCAAATGCCGTCGCAGCCGATGAACATGCCGCATCCGAATGGGTCGCAGCCAGTGACGATTAATGTGTCATATCCGAACATACCGCAGCCCATGAATGTGCCGCGGCCGGATATACCGCCGCAGCCGGTACAGTGGAGTGCGGAGGAGCCGTCGCGCGCGGATTACCTTCTGAGCGTGCCGCTCATTATCGCGATTGTGCTCTGTCTGGGGTATATGAGTCTGGAGCTGTTCCTTTTGTAGGGAGTTTTCAGGAGCTTTCCGGCACATAGAAGGCCGGGATGTTTGATCGGATCCTGTCGGTAACGCGCACGGACTCTGTTTATGCACGCAAAAAAATAACGGCTGTTTAAGCCGTTATTTTTCGCTTAGACTGTCATATCAAAGTTTCCGCCGATATGGGGATTGACGGACAGTTCCATCGCAGCCGCATCCATCATGCCTACAACCTGACTGCCAGTGGTTTCAGCCTGATCCAAAGACTTGGCAAGCATCGCTACGCCGAAGGCGTCATTTGTTTTGGCGGTGGACATAGCCATTGATAATCCTGCAATATCCATAAAAATCACCAACCTTTCTTCAACTTCATTCTATCATATCTCCGGTTATAGTAACAATATGCAATTTTAACAATGCCGCAAAATCCATTAAATCGCCAAAAATCTTAAAAAATACACAAAAAATTCACGAATGCAGGTAGATTTTTTTGTTGATATAGATTAAAATAGAACCTAGCTTTTGCTTTTTCGGAAAATATGGGGCGAAAAGGCATAGTGAATTGTTACGAAACATAAGAGGGGTGGGGGAATGATTTCAAATCAGATTTTGCAAAACACGATTGAAGGTCTGAAAGCGATCGCCAGAGTGGAACTTAGCGTTATGGATGTGGACGGGAAGGCAGCGGCCATGACGACGGAGGAAATGGAGCGGTGCGGCAGGGCGGCCGCAGAGTTCGCGCAGTCTCCGGCTGATTCGCAGGAAATTCAGGGATATCAGTATTTTAAAATTTTTGACGAGCAGCAGCTTGAATATATTCTGGTGGCAGGCGGCGTGGGCGAGGACGTTTACATGGTAGGAAAAATGGTGGCGTTCCAGATTCAGAACCTGCTGATTGCCTACAAGGAGCGGTTTGACAAGGATAATTTCGTAAAAAACCTGCTTCTGGACAACCTCCTTCTGGTGGATATATACAGCCGCGCAAAGAAATTACATATTCAGACTGATGTCAGGCGGGTGGCGCTCATTGTAGAGACGGACAATGTCAAGGACTGCAATGCCCTTGAGAGTGTGCGCGCTTATTTTGGCATTAACAATAAGGACTTTATTACGGCTGTGGACGAAAACAATGTCATTGTGGTCAAGGATCTGTCCGAGGACGACAGTCCGCGGGAGATCGAGCGGTGCGCGGCTGCGGTGGCGGCTTACCTGCGCAAGGAGAGCTTTAAAAACGTCCGCATTGCTTACGGTACGGTGGTAAACGAGATCAAAGGCGTGAGCAGTTCCTACAAAGAGGCGAAAATGGCGCTGGATGTAGGGAAGATTTTCTTTGGCGAGCGCGACGTTATCGCTTACAGCGAGCTTGGTATCGGCCGGTTGATTTACCAGCTTCCGATTCCTCTGTGCAAGATGTTTATCAAGGAGATCTTTGACGGCAAAAGCCCCGATGAGTTTGATGAGGAGACGCTTGTCACCATCAATAAGTTTTTCGAGAACTCGCTGAACGTGTCGGAGACTTCCAGACAGCTTTTTATCCACAGAAATACGCTCGTCTATCGTCTGGATAAGCTGCAGAAGAGCACAGGGCTTGATCTGCGGGTGTTTGAGGACGCCATCACGTTTAAGATTGCGTTGATGGTTGTAAAATATATGAAATATATGGAGTCGTTCGAGTTTTAGCATGGAGGAAAGGTCGTGGCGTAAATCATGACAGACAAACAGTTTGATAGAATTATCAAAATGATTTCCATGATTTTGGATGGATGTAAAGATTTGGATGAAGCGAAAAAGAAAGTTAATGAGCTCTCTGACAATACAAGTAAAAATGAAGATTAAAATTTAGGAGTGAAGAAACGTGGCAGTTAAGAAGAGAAGAAAAGCCCCCGCGGTGGAGAATGAGATTATCAACCTGACGAATGTAAGCAAGGCTTACTCGACAGGCGCGCCGGCATTAAAAGATGTGAATCTTCATATCAGCAGAGGCGAGTTTGTCTTTATCGTGGGGGACAGCGGATCGGGAAAATCTACCCTGATTAAGCTTCTTTTGCGGGAGTTAACGATCACCAGCGGCTATATCAATGTGATGGGCTATGACCTTACTAAGATCAAGCACAGAAAGATCCCGAAATTCAGAAGAAATCTGGGGATAGTGTTTCAGGATTTCCGTCTGTTAAAGGACAGAAATGTGTATGAGAACGTGGCCTTTGCCCAGCGTATTATCCAGAAATCAAATAAGGAGATTAAGAAAAATGTGCCCAGCATTCTGGCCATTGTGGGGCTTGCGGGCAAATATAAGGCGAAGCCCAAACAGCTTTCCGGCGGTGAGCAGCAGCGTGTGGCTCTTGCGCGCGCGCTTGTGAATCAGCCGACGATTCTGCTGGCGGACGAGCCTACGGGTAATCTGGATCCCAAAAATTCATGGGAAATCATGAAACTTTTGGAGCAGATCAATGAAAACGGAACGACTGTTATTGTTGTTACCCATAACCGCGAAATTGTGAACGCGATGCAGAAACGCGTGGTTACCCTGCGCCGCGGCGTTATTATCAGCGACGAGGAAAAGGGAGGGTACATCGATGAGGATTAGTACATTTTTCTATACGCTCAAGCAGGGCTTCCGCAATATTTTTCGCAATAAGCTCTTTTCGCTGGCATCCATAGCCACCATTGCGGCCTGCCTTTTCCTTTTTGGTATTTTTTACGCCGTTTTGGCAAACTTCCAGCATATTGTTAAGAACGCGGAAGAGGGCGTTTCTGTCTGGGTATTCTTTGATGAGGGCATAGAAGACATCAGGATCCAGCAAATCGGAGATATGATTGCGAAGCGGCCCGAAGTGGCGAAGATGGACTTTATCTCCGCGCAGGATGCGTGGGAGAGCTTCCGGGATGAATACCTTGGCGAATACGGCGATGGATTTACAGAGAATCCGCTGGAAAACTCCGCCAACTATCAGGTATACCTGAACGATGTGTCCATGCAGTCCGCGCTTGTGACGTATCTGGAATCCATAGACGGCGTGCGGATGGTCAACCGATCCGAGCTGGTGGCAACCACCCTGACCGGAATTAACGCACTGATTGCCTATGTTTCCGTGGGTATCATTGCGATTCTGCTGGCGGTGTCCATCTTCTTAATCAGCAATACCGTGGCGATTGGTATTTCCGTCCGCAAGGAAGAGATCAATATCATGAAATATATCGGCGCTACCGACTTTTTCGTCCGTTCTCCCTTCGTGGTGGAAGGCATTATGATCGGACTGATCGGCGCGGCGATGCCGCTTGGCTTTATTTATACTATTTATAATGTAGTTTTGTCTTATGTGACGGACCGCTTTCCGCAGCTTTCTTCCCTGTTGAGCTTCGTGCCGGTGGGGGAAGTTTTTCATGTGCTTGTGCCTGTATCTCTTGGACTTGGCGTGGGCATTGGTTTTCTGGGAAGTATCGTGACGGTGAGAAGGCACTTGAGAGTCTGATAGTCTGACTATATAGGGGTTATAGCTTGAAGAGAGAAATACGGAAGAAGATTAAAAGAATAGCAGGCGTTACTTTATGCCTTGCGCTCGTGGTTTCCTGCGCCGTGCCGGGACCCTCTGTGCAGGCGGTTACCAGCGAAAGCATCCGCGAGAAGGAACGGGAGATCGAGAAGGCGAAGGAGCAGGTTTCCGGCCTGAAGAGCAGTCTGACAGACGTGGAGAAGCTGAAAAAGGAGCTGGAGCAGTCAAAAAGCGATCTGACAGCCTTTGTACAACAGTTGGATGGGCAGCTTGCTGACATACAGGAGAACATAAAGCAATATAATACAATGATCAGCGAGAAAGAGAAAGAGATCGAGGAGACGGCGCGTGATCTGGATGAGGCGCAGGCCAGACAGGAGCAGCAGTACGAGGCCATGAAGAAGCGCATCCAGTTCATGTATGAGCGCAGCGACTCTTTTTATATGGAAACGCTGTTCGGCACCAACAGTATCGCCGGCATTGTGAACCGCGCCGATTATATTGAGGCGCTGTCCCGCTACGACAGGGATAAGCTGGATGAGTATGTGGAGACACGCAAGTATGTGGAACTTTGCAAGGAAGAGCTGGAGGTGGAGAAACAGCTTCTGGACGAGGCCAGAGAGGCGGTAGAGCAGGAGGAAGCCAACGTCAACAGCCTGATCGGGGAGAAAGAGGCCCAGATTGTTTCCGTCAGCGGTGATATCGCCAATAAAGAGGCGGCCATCAAGGAATACGAGGACATGATTGCACAGGAGAACGCCGAGATTGCCGCGCTGGAGAAGGCGGTGGCGGAGGAGAAGGCAAGACTGGAAGCGGAGAACGCAAAGGCGAGAGTCTATAACGGCGGTATGTTTGCGTGGCCCTGCCCGAGCTATAAGCGGATCTCCGATGAGTATGGCAACCGCATTCACCCGATCCTTGGCACACAGCAGTTCCACAACGGACTGGATATGGCAGCGGCTTCCGGCAGCGCCATATTGGCAGCTTACGACGGTGACGTGGTGGCGGCGGCCTACAGCAGCAGTATGGGCAATTATATTATGATCGATCACGGCAGCGGACTTTATACCATTTACATGCACTGCTCCGCGCTGTATGTTTCCAAGGGGCAGACTGTTTCCAAAGGGCAGAACATTGCGGCGGTAGGATCGACAGGCCGTTCCACCGGCCCGCATCTGCATTTCAGCGTGCGCCTGAACGGAAGCTACGTCAGCCCATGGAACTACCTGAAATAGCATTGAGTCCATGCAGAGCGACTCAAAAGCAGAATGATGAAAGCTTGCTTTCAGCAGGCTGATTTTGAGGTGATCTATACGGCGAAAGCCGTACATGAGCAAAGAGCCTCGAAGAGGCGGATTGCGAATGGCATGGACGGGAGAAAGCAAGCCGAATACCATATGAGTGTATGAAGTAAGGAGATGACCCGATTTGGATTCCAGAAACAATAACAATTGTTATTACAATGACTATCCCTACCCGGGGGATGGCCGTCAGAACAATCCCTATTATAATAATAACGGCGGTCCGGGCGGTTATAACGGCAGCTTCGTTCCACAGCAGCCTCACCAGCCGGGAAATGATAACGGCAAGGGCGGCAACTTTCTTCTGGGGATGGTACTTGGCGTGGCGCTTTCGACGCTTATCTGCGGATTTGTCTTTGTGGGCATGAAGGTTTACGAGGCGATGGACGCCAAGGAGCCGGCGAAAAGGAAGACGGCTTCCGGTGTTGTCAGCGAAACCACGGAGAAGAAGCTCGAGGCAATCGAGGATGTAATCAACGAATACTACTACCAGGACGCGGATATTGATGTGGACGCCATGACGGAGGGTATGTATGCGGGAATGGTGAATGCGCTTGGCGATCCTTACTCCGTTTATTATACGGAGGAGGAGTGGAATGACCTGATGCAGGAGACTGCGGGTATCTATTATGGCATTGGCGCGTACCTGATGATTGATCCCAACACGGGTCTTGGTAAAATATCGGGTGTTATAGAAGGGACGCCTGCGGAGGAAGCGGGACTGCGTGCGGACGACCTGCTTTACCTCGTGGATGGAGAGAGCACCATGGGAATGGAGCTTTCCGAGATTGTGTCCCGCATAAAGGGTGAGGAGGGCACGAAGGTTCACCTTACCATTTACCGTGAAGGTGAGACGGACTATCTGGAAATAGATGTGGAGCGGCGGCAGATCGAGGCGCCCACAGTCAAATATGAGATGCTTGATAATGACATCGGTTATATTCAGATTTCCGAATTTGACGATGTGACCACCGATCAGTTTACCGAGGCGCTGGCCGTAATTAAGGGATCCGGTGCGAAGGGGCTGGTTCTCGACCTGCGCGGCAATCCCGGCGGCAGCCTGAATGTGGTGGTAGATATCGCCAGACAGATCCTGCCCAAGGGGCTGATCGTTTATACCGAGGACAAATACGGTGAACGGGACGAGTATACATGTGATGGCAAGCATGAGCTGGATATGCCGCTGGCGGTGCTTGTGAACGGCAATTCCGCGAGTGCGTCAGAGATTCTGGCGGGTGCGATCAAGGACTATGATAAGGGAACGCTGGTAGGAACGACTACCTTTGGGAAAGGAATCGTCCAGCGGGTGCTGCCTCTGACTGACGGCACCGCCCTGAAACTTACGATCAGCGCGTACTATACACCGAAGGGCAACAATATCCACGGAGTCGGCATCGAGCCGGATGTGGTCTGCGAGTTCGACAGCGACGCGTACTATGATGAAGATGTGGATAATCAGTTGGATAAGGCGGTGGAGGTGTTGGGAGAATAGCAGCGTATATGTAACAGTGTGGTAAATAGAGCTTGCGCCTGCTGTGAAATGCTGTTATTATGAGGTACACATGTATTTTGGGGTAAGGATTTGATTACAAAAGAAGGATTTCTGGAAAAATATAATATCAGCTGTGATTTATTTGAAAGTTCGGGAATGTCCTGGGAAGATTGTTGCAAAATATATGATGATTTTCAGGGAAAAATTCCAACATATGAAAAAATCAGGGATGATTTTGTCGAAACGTATCTGAAGGATATGGACAAAAAGGATCCGAAGAGACGGGTGAATGTTCATTCTGTCCGGACGAGGATAAAAGATCCCGAGCACCTGATTGCCAAGATAATTCGTAAAAAGCAGGAAAATTATGCCGTATACAGACCTCTGGACAGATCAAATTACGAGAAAATCATCAGAGATCTAATAGGGATAAGGTGCCTGTTGGTTTTTAAGACCGACTGGACGGCTTTTCATCATTATATTACGTCTCAGTTTGAAAACAATGCGACATACTATATAAAAGATGCTCTGCGAGATTTTGACGAGAACGAAAAGCACTATTACTTTGCGGAGGAACCCAAGGTTCATCTTCGGAATGGCGACCGCCGGAAAATTTATGAGGATGAGAAGTTGCTTTCACCAGGGCAGATACTTGGTGGAAAAACATATCGTGCGGTTCATTACATTATCAAATTTCAAGGCGTATATTTGGAGATACAGGTACGGACATTGTTTGAGGAAGGGTGGAGTGAGGTGGACCACGCCATTGCCTATCCCTATTATAAAGATGATCCTGTGTTCAAGGAGTATACGGAGCTGTTAAACAGATTGTCCGGTCTGGCGGATGAGATGGGGGATTTCTTTGAGCGCCTTAAGGTTTTAGAAGAAGCGTACCTGAAAACACATCCGTCCGGAGAAGATAAGGATAGAGAGAAAACCCTGAAAAAGAAGGGGAATACAAAAGAGCGTTCTTTGATTGAAAAGAACGGCGTGAGTACAGCTGCGGACTGTCTGCAGTCGGTGCTTGTTGAATGACGAGGAGGAATCTGATGGACGGCGGAAATGTACAGACTGCAAGAGAGATTGCAAAAAGGGGCTTCCGATTAGTTGAAAATGGTGTGGTGCGTAATCATAAGTTGGGAAACAGCGCACGCGTCCATACGGGAGAAGTTGAAGAGAGGGAGAGCCAGCTTTTCCGGGATTTCCTTCCGAGCAAGAATTGCCGCATTGCATATGAATTGACGGGAAGTGACTGCTATGAATAATATCGAGAATACGTATGCCAGTTATGACGAATTGGTTTCTGCTATCGGCAAGGAGGAGATTGAGGGCAGAATCAGGCAGATCAGTGAGGAAATGCTGGATTTTTTAAAGTCGATGGACTTAGCGGATGTCGCGTATGTGCATGAAATGGCGTTGACACATGCGGTTATGGATTATTATTCTGATATTCAGAGATTGAAGGAATACCAGAAGATTGAGCGTGTAAATGAGATTAAGATTAAGGCGTATGAAACTTTCTGGCTGTTGAAAAGAAAGCCGATTCAGTTAAAGGAACAGTTGGAAGACGACAGAATGCTGTATGTGAATGAGAAGTTCCTTCTGGCCAGACTGGCCAGTTTCATGCTCGGGGAGGATATGAATATCCCTCTCGTCGGAGATAAGAAGAAAGCTTATACAAACTATCTGGATACGCTTTATTATTATTTGAAATTCAGGCGGTGTGATGCGCAGGCAATTGAGCTTATGCTGCTTGCTTTTCAGGCTGGACGCGTCGTGTTTAGCCCGACATAAGGACCGTGAAGGAAATTTATGCAAAGGGTGGCTGAAAAGCCGCCCTTGTTGATTGTTGCAGGAAATTACGACAAGTTTGCATAACACCTGCAATTGTTCTTTTTACAATACAATCACCGGCGCACCTTTTCCAAAGATTTACATAATTGTATATAAGTGCTACAAAAACCACTACATTTGGTGCATGTCGAACGAAAGTACCGGAACTTTATAGGCAAAGTGACGAAAAGCCTCCTTTTTTTTGTCAATATTGGAGGAGTGGGTCGACTTGACAAAAAAGGTGTCGGGGGATAAAATGGTCAGTGATAAGGTGTGATGGGTGGCTCCGCCTGTCCCATCTTATTCATGTAAACTGGCCGCGGCTATCATTCATGTTACCGTTGGCCGAGGCTAAAAATATATTATGAAAGAGGAGGAAAACACCAAGCATGAAAAAAGTATTAAAGAAATTTAATCGCACACTTTCTATCATGCTCGCAGCAGCTATGGTACTGACAATGGTACCTCAGACTGCAATGCCGGTTCTGGCAGCGGAAGAGGAAGTGATCGAAGCTACGGCTGAGACCACTCCCGACGTAGAGGAAGAAGTAGTCGAAGAAGACACTTCCGAAGACGCTGATGAGAGTACAGAATCGGAAGATGTGGCGGATGCAGATGAACCCGATAATTCCGGCGATTCTGACACCACAGAGGACGAGCAAATACCCGGGGAAGGAGATCCTTCTGAGGAAACACCGGACGATAACGATACACCTGTTATTGATCCCGAGGAAGAGAACGACGGGACCGAAGTTCCGGATGACACAGAAGTGGAGATTCCTGTAGAGGAGGAAACTCCTGCACCGGATGAAGCTGTTGACGCGGAGACTGAGAAGCCCGATGCAGGCGCTATGGGTGAGGTCATGGCTGAGGCGACCGAGTATACCGTAACATACTCTGTAAAGAACGGCGACGCAGAAGCTGCGGATGCCGCTACAGTTGCGTTCACTGAGAACTGCCTGGGCGAGGGCGATACGGTTCAGACGGAAACGCCTATCACCTTCACGGTGACTCCTGCGGCGGACTATGAGCTTGCAGAGGATAATGCGGTTACCGTTACAGTTGGCGACGCACCCCTGACTGATGGCAAGCTGACAGAAGCAGGGGGAACATATACCATCGCCAATGGGACAGGAAATGATGCCATAAGCGGCAATGTAGCAATCACGGTCAATGTTGTTGACAAGACCTACACCGTGACGGCTCCTGCTTCTGAGAATGACGTAACATGGAAAATTAAGGAGAGCACCGCAGAGGCGTATGGCGAAGGTACCTCCGTTGCGGTAAAGAAAGGCGCTTCTGTAAAGCTTGAGGCGACACTTGCAGAAAATGCAGATCCCGTTGACGTGACTGTGAATGGAAAGACGGAATCCCTGACTGCGACAACCAAAATGGCTGAGTTCACCGTTGCGCTGGCGGATCTGACAGCAGGTAGTGACGGTTCCTACGCTGTTACCGCGACGTATGAGGTGAAAAAGGCGACGGCTGTTGTCACTGTGAAAGGCAAAGAGGGTACCGCTCTCGGCACAGATTTCACCGCTAAATACAGCGTAAAAGGTGAAGACGGGGAGTTCGGCGCATACACAGATGTTCCGGCGACAGGTGGGATCGAGGCTTTCGCTGAGGATGAGATCTCCTTTCAATTTACTGCACTTGACAAGGAGTCTAAGGCGAGAACCATCAAGGCTGTTTATTTCGGTGCGGCAGACAGCACAACCGAAGCGACTTCTGCGACGGATGATGAGACTGGTGAAACCACATATACCGTTAAAGTGGCAAAACCTGTTGAAACCCCTGCCAATAATATTGTGACAGTAGAGCTTGAGGAAACCAATGTTATCACAATCAAGAAAGAGGCTGACGCAAAGATTGCCAAGGTAGAATACAGCACCGACAGCACAAGCTACAAACCGGCGCTCGTTACCACGGACGGCTGGAAGGTTGAGACGAAGGAAAGCAGTGTTACCTTTAAGGTAACCGCGAAAGCGCACAATAAAGTTACTTATATTCACAAAGGCACCGAAGCTCATAAGGCGGATGGTTGTACCGATATGACGATTTCTCCTGCCACCGTAGTGACTACGGATGCCCTTAACGCATCCACAAAGGGAGAAACGCTCACCATCGCTACCGAGCAGATCACCGTGGATTATACGCTGACAACAACGCCTGAACAGGAAGACGTTACCGTTGCGATCCAGACGGCGGACGGCACGGCTGTCGCACCGAAAGGAACCACAGGTGACGATGCGAAGAAATATGCACTGAATGACGGCGAGACCTATTTCATCAAGGTGACCGGCGCTGATCAGAAGGAGCTTGCACTGGAGAAAATAGAGAGTGTTAAGCTCGGGGATGCGTACCTGAACTATAATGCCGCTAAGAAGGCATTCCGTTTTACTGTAGAGGAGAATGCTGCATCTACAGAGATCAAAGTTGCACTGATTGCGGCGAAGGGCTATGATGTAACCGTTGTTATGGCTGAGAATCTCACTGCGGATCAGGTGGCTACCATCAAGGCGGACGCTTATCAGAACGGCGCAACTGCTGACAATAAAGTACCTGCGGATGCCGTTGCAAAGGACATCGCAGAAACGGATGGTAATCCCCTTGCATATGCAGGCGTTTGGGAAGGCACTGACTTCTCCTTCGAGCTTGCGGCTGAGGATGCAAATAACTTTAAGGTTGTAAAGGTTCAGAGTAGCACAGATAATGCGGAATGGACCGATCTTGCAGCAGAAAACGGCAAGTATACGCTGAAAGCAGTCAATGCGGATACCACCATCAAGGTATTCACGGATTTTGACGCTGAGAAGGCATACAGCATTCAATTCGCAGATCCAAGCGGTAACATTGATAAAGTAGAAGCTGACCTTGCAGGCGGCACTTCCTATAGTGCGCTGGATTTGGGCAAGGCGCATTATCTTAAGGTTGCTGACGGCGCATCCGTAACCTTCAGGGTGACGGCTAAAGACGGTTATACCGTAGAGAAGGTTGCATACGGAACGAAGGATGAAGATATACTGACAGCTTCGTCTGAGGTTTACACCTATGATAAGTTTTCCGCTGACGCTAAGGCAGCGACGATCACCATCAGCACGAAAGCAACTGCGCTGACGGCTGATAAGTTTGTGAAGTTTGAAACAGGCGAGAACGTGGACTTAACTGTGACGTCTCCCGCAGGCATCACACCGGATGAAAACGGCGTTTACACGCTGACCAAGGAAGTAAAGGAAGGCGAAACGGTCAAGGTGCCTGAAATTTCCGAGCTGGCGTTTAATCTGACCGTACCTTACGGCTATGTCCTTGACGATACAAACTTTGCAACAGGTGCAGTCAGAAGCACCTTGGAGAAGAGAAAGCCGTCCGAGGATGGAAAGTCATGGATTTATTCTTATAAGGTAGTAGCGAACCAGTTGGCAGGTACAGAGGCCTCTCCTGACACAATCACGACCGGCGATGCAGTTGCCGAGCAGGTTACCCTTAAGCTGGCTGATGACTCTGAAAGTCTGGAATATAAGGTATTATCTCAGGATGAGGAATTTCAGTCTTTGACTACCACTGCTGATGTTTCGGCAGGTTCCACCGTCATCCTGAAAGTAGAATCCGGCCAGACCCTGGCAGTAGGCGGCACGGACGTGACGGATAAGCTGGATGGCAGCAACAAGTACAGCTTCGTTACAAAACTGGACGAAACCACCAATAACACAGTTGAGATCGACGTACAGAATCCGGCTGAGTACAAGATTATGTATGATGTAGACCCGAAGGGTAATGCGTCTTATGATAAGCTTGCAGACAAGGATGCTGTCGAGGTTAAGATCGGCAATAAAGTACATGTACAGTTACAGCGTGCAGACAATGATACGGCTGCGGAAATTTCCAGATATGTAAAGACTGATGCGGCTAAGTCCACTGTGGAAGTAGCAAAGGATCAGGAAAACGACAGGAAAGGTCAGGCGGTAATCACTGTTGCAGACGCTGACGTTGCCGTAGAACTTTACACGATAGATACCCATGAGGTCGGAAATATTACGGTAGAAACCGAAGTTCTGGCAGGAACCATCACCCTTGCGGCTAAGGATGCAGCGGGTAAGACGCTGACTGCAAGGGGCATTAAAAACAACGGTACGATCAAACTTGACGCAACCAGTGTTACCACCTATGCGCTCACTCTGAAAGAGGGCAGAAACACACTGAATGTAGCGGATTACGCAGAAGCGCTCGAGGTAAGATCCAGCATGGAAGATGTTGCCAGGGCCGAAATCAGAGACGGCAATCTGGTAGTGAACACTTTACTGGATAAGAAGGGTGAAGAAAAAGCGACTAGTGAGATTACCATTGTTGCGAAGGGCGCGGAAGATACCCCTCTTCTGACATTCAAAGTGGAAGGCCAGACGCCCAAGCTGAAAGTAAAGAGCGTAAACAGCAACAATCAGGGCATCAATGACATTCTGGTTGACCTTGCGGCCGATACCGGCATCAAGCCCGTTTCGGAGCTGTTCGACCTGTATTACGAAGTGACGGTAGCCCAGAAAGAGGGCAGCGCCTCCACTACGAAGAAGGATGGCGTGTACTATCTGAACGCAGAGAACTATGATGCAAAGGGCAAGATCGCTCCCGTATCACAGCTCTTCAAAGTAAATGCGGATGCAGCGGATAAGGCTGTGGAAAACATCTATACCTTTACGGTAAGACTTGTCGCTGTAGAGAATGGTACGGCGGTTACACCCGGCAACCCTCAGGAAGGTACCACAGGTACAGCTCTTGCACCAGCCAGCGTGAAATTTGCTTCCGAGACGAATCTGTCTAAGGAGTTTAAGACCCGCCCTGCATACTACGAAGACAAACTTGGTGTGACCAAGAAAACGACCAAATTCTACTCCGGTCAGAAAAATGTCGTTGTAGCGGTTCCGAAGTTCAGTAAGAAAGCCGGCTACATCAATGACATTCAGGCCGTTGTGTACAATAAGGACGGCAGCCGGTCAAGATCAGTAACTGCCGGAAAAGTTGATCCCGATACCATGGAAGTAACGGTGAGTGCAGGAGAATATGCAGCAGGCACCTACGACGTGGTGATCTACGCGACTGCACAGAAAGAGGGCGCCGAAGAATCGGCAGACTACAGCATGTACCGCGCTTCCGCGAAAGTGCCGATCACGGTACAGAAGAGTATCAACGAAATTCTGATAGACTACCCGGGCCAGATCGCTATGGTAGCTAACGCGAAAGGTGTCAGAAAAGATGTATCTGTCACCCTCAAGACCACCGGTGTGTATGATAAGGAATGGAAAAATGATAAAGAAGTGGCTGTCAAGGCACAGACCCAGAAGTTTACCTATGTACTTGACCCCAACCAGATTGGCAATAAGAAGAATCTTGACAAGGTTGTGCTGAAGAACAACAAGATCACTGTGAAGAAAGACTTCGTCATCGGCAGCGATCCTGATGATAACTACTTTACGGTGTTAGTACATGCAGCCGATTACGTTGGGAACACGGTAGAAGAGGAAGTAAAGATTACCGTAAACGGCGAGGCGCTGGAGATCGGATCTGTCAAGCTGGTAGACAACAATGGTAAAGAACTGCCTCAGACAATCACTACCAGAGATTTAGAGGATGTAGCGGTAGCTCTGACCGACAAGAATGGACAGGAGATCGATCCTTCGCTCGTAACGCTTACCCCGAACAAGGGCAAGATTTATATTGCGAATGATGAGTTCGGCGCATACGTTGTGGCTGATGGCTATCAGAAAAACCTTACTGTCAAGGCCGTCACCAAGGACGGCGGCAAGAAGAGCGCATCCAGTGTGAAGTACACGATCAACTATCCCGAGGGAGTTACTTACGATATCGGTACATTAAAGCTATCCGGTAAGGCACAGCAGTTCCATCAGATCGACGACCGTTCCTACACCTACATGGGTAAAGGAAATGAGACCATTTCTTTCTTTGTGATGGCGAAAGTCGATGGCATGGAGCGGGCTGATTATGCTGAAACAAGCTGTTACAACTATAGCGTCAAAGTTGCTGGCGGAAGGATTACCTCAAGTAAAGATGCTATTGCAAGCGGTGATTACACTATTACGCCGAACAAAGACACCGTGACGGTTACCATCACCGACAAGACCAAGAAGGGCGACAAAGGCATTGTCTATACCTTTAAGGACAACAACTGGCAGACGGCAGCCGCTCCGAAGGCTTCCACCAAGGATAAGCTGTATGCCGCATGGGATGGTACAAACGGCACTAATATGAAGCAGACGTTAACTTACACGGTTACTAAAAATAACGGTTACGATGCAGTGAAGCTGACATTTGTTTCCGGCAGTAATCTCTGGAAAACGGAGAATACGACATACGGAAGAAACGGGGAAATCGAGGACATCAGGAACGATACCTTCACCATAAAGGATGTCTTCGCCTATGCTACAGGCAGCGCGAAATACGCTCTGGTATACGGTAATAAAGTAGACGGTGTATTCTACCCGAAGACCAAGGCGGCAACGCTTACGATCAAAGTAAACAAGACCGGTAATGTCAAAGCGGTTACGAAGTACACCATCAACCCGAACGTGGCTATGGGCGTGAAGCTCGAGGCGAAGTCCGCTCCTGTAGAGGGTATGGTACAGTTCAACAAAGTAGTATCCGCGAACGTAAACGGTAAGGCAAACCAGTTCTTCGACTACTTTGTGGTTGACAAGGGTATGCTGCAGATCAGGAAGGATAAGCAGACGGAAGAAGGTCTTACAGCTCTGGCTGCGCTTGGCAAGAACGATCTGACCGGTTACCTCGAGTACCAGTACAGCAATAACGTTGGTAATATTATCACGAAGCAGGATAAGATCACTGTAACGATAAGCGACAAGGCTCTGCCTAAGTACACGGCGTCCGCAGTCAGCATCGCCGGTATCGACAATGCAAGCGTTCAGACTACAATCAGCCTCGGAAATGCGCCGGTAAACATTGCCCTGGTAGCAGCAGGCGATGGTGCATCGAAGGATTGGACAGCGACTGGTACAGCCGATGAACTTGCAAAGGGTATTGTTACCCTGACGGTGAAAGGAACACCTAAGAGCGGCAATGTGGATCTCTATGTGATCCCGAAGGGTTCCAAGAACGAGAACCTGCCCGGTGCGGTTACAGAGCAGATCAGAGCTCTTGGTGTTAAGGTTACTGTAAAAGTGACTGTGAAAGAGCCTGGGGATTTAAAGTCGAAGTTCAGCTTCGCAAAGAGTCCGGCGACACCTGTTGCAAGCATTAACGGAAATAAGGTAGACCTGACTGTAGTCCTGACAGAGGGGAAAGAGTTCACCTATGCCCTGTCTAATGACTCGATTAAGTCAGTTGCAAAGATTGACCCGGCAGTAATTGAAAACGCCACCGATAAGAAAACGGCGGAAGCAGTAAACAGTGTTACCTTTGTAAAGGGCGAAAACGGCGGAAAGGACATCATCACCTTCGTTCTCGACAGAGATAAACTCGATGGAAACAAGATATATAAGATACCTGCTAATGTGGAATTTACATCATCAGGTGTCGGCGGAATGGTTACCTTCTCCGTTAAGACCGAGAAGATCCCGACCATGGCGGAAGTATCTATACTTGTGGGCAATGCACTGAAAGATTTCGCAGTGACAAAGGCGAATTACAATGATGCAACAAAAGCGGCGGCCGAAGTTCTGGAAGCAGCGCAAAACATTGATATTCCCGTAGTTTCCGGTATTCAGGTAACTGCCGCAGCAGCGGCTGATCCGGCGACTTTTGGCGACAGCGGATCAGGTGCGGAAGCGACGCAGGGCGACCACAAGATCAAGGTTACCCTGACAGATGTAACCAAAGCGGCCGACGCTGAGGGCAAAACTGCTGACGTGGAAATCGTTGTGACACAGAAAGCAGAGGCAGTTTCACTTGCAGGCGCACTTAAGGCAGTCATTAGCAAATATGCGGTTGCCGGTGCAGACGGTAAGGTTCCCGAAGGAAAAGCGGCAGTTCCTACGACTCAGTATGCGCTGCAGGCAGCTTTACAGGCAGCGGCTGACAGCGTTGCGGCTAATAAGTATGTAGTGAAGGTTACCAAGTTTGAAGTAACCAGAACGCCCGCAACAGCACCCGCTTCCGCAACCGTCCTTGCAGACGGTGCGACGGAAGGCGCAATCACGCAGATCGCATATGAGTATAAAGTGAGCGATGCTATGACTGGTGAAAAGATAGAGGATGTAGGTACGAAGTCTACGGTTACGACTGCAGGCGCAACGGACGACATTCCGGTGACTTCCGAGCCTGAGGAGCCGAATCCGCCTGCAGATCCTACTGTAAAGTCTGTCACAATCGCGGCAGCGGATAATGCAACTACCGTAAAGGCAGGCGAAACATTAACGTTTACAGCTACAGTGATGGGCAGCGATGGCAAGCAGATGAACGATGTCGAAATCGAATGGGCAGTAAGCAACGGACAGACGGGTACAAAGATAGAAGCTGATCAGCAGAATAAATTGCAGGCTACGTTAACTGTTTCGGCGAATGAGAGCGCGAATACCAAGCTTTCAATTACTGCTAAAGCAGGTGATATAACATCTGATGCAGTAGAGATTACGGTGACAGCCGCTGGCGATAGTGGTGAAACCGGTGGCGAAGGTGGCGGTGATGATAACGGATCTGGCGGAGAATAAACGCAGACCGAATCCATAAACCACCAGAAGTAAATAACCGGCTTTAGGCAGACAGCTCTGTCATCTGCCACCGGTAAACTGAAAAAAGACATGAAAAAGGACGTCCCAATGGCTTCGTGCCAAAGGGACGTCTCTTTTCTGCTCTTATCCGCTTAAATATCCATCGCTCCCAGATTCAGGTACAGGTCATCGAAGATCCCCGCCTGAATCCGTTCCGTAAAGGCATACTGTACCGCGTCTTTGTTATGTTCAAAATCGTACACGGTCACTGCCTGCTTCTCCACATCCACAATCCAGTATTCCCGCACGCCCGCTTCGCGGTACAGCTTTACCTTTCGCTCACAGTCCATTTTTATGCTGGAGGGTGACACGATCTCGATTGTCCAGTCCGGTGCGCCCTGACAGCCTTTTTCGCTTTTCTTTTCCTCATCGCAGATCACGGAAATGTCCGGCTCCACATAGTTATACCGATCCTTCTTAATATACACCGCAAAAGGCGCTGGCATAACTTTACAGCGTCCCTTGTTCTTTCTGATATAAGATTTGATCTCATATGCAATTTCTATCAGAAAATCCTGATGCGTCCATGCAGGTGCATCCATCCGAAACATTTCCCCGTCAATCAGTTCCGCCCGTTCTCCTTCGGGCAGCGCCTCAATATCCGCGATCGTATAGCCCTTTCCGCCTTTCATTGCCATAAACCGTTCCTCTCTTTGCATTTCTTCCCATTCCCGTGTTTTTCTGACTTCCATAGACTTTCCTCCTGTTCCGCAGGAGAAAAAGGGACAATTGTTCTGGTATTTGCCCATCCGCCGTTACGGTATTGCGGCGGTTTAGAATCTCCTGCTTTTAAATTGTATTGGTTGATTTAAAAGCATAGAAATTCTGAATATAAGACTGGAAAATCAGTTAGAATCACTGATTTCATATGACTTCGGAGCGAATGACGAAGCAACTCCGAATATTTGTTGTCAATAGAATGTATATGCTTTGTATTCATTATAGAAACAGTGGAACGAAATGTCAAGAACGAAAAAGCGCACATTTTATCAGATGCTCCGACAGTGCCTCTCCACGATTACGAACGCAATCATGGCAGGCAGAGGCAGCTTTTGTCAATTATTATTATATCACACTCTGTTTGCGTGTTATGCCACGCACATTCTTCTCCGCTTTTACCCGCGGAATCATAATCTGATGTGCGCAGCCTGTGCATTTCAACCGGAAATCCGCGCCGATCCGCAGCACTTCCCACTCTGCGGAACCGCAGGGGTGCTTCTTTTTCATTTTTAATATATCACCGACCTGAATGTCCATACTCTTCTCCGTTTCTTTTCTGCCTTTACATGCTTAAATATCCATTTCTCCCAGATTCAGGTACAAGTCTTCAAAGATCCCCACCTGAATCTGCTCCGTAAAAGTATACAGTACCGCGTTTTCGTTATGTTCAAAATCGTACACGGTCACTGCCTGCTTCTCCACATCCACAATCCAGTATTCCCGCACGCCCGCTTCGCGGTACAGCTTTACCTTTCGCTCACAGTCCATTTTTATGCTGGAGGGTGACACGATCTCGATTGTCCAGTCCGGTGCGCCCTGACAGCCTTTTTCGCTTTTCTTTTCCTCATCGCAGATCACGGAAATGTCCGGCTCCACATAGTTATACCGATCCTTCTTAATATACACCGCAAAAGGCGCTGGCATAACTTTACAGCGTCCCTTGTTCTTTCTGATATAAGATTTGATCTCATATGCAATTTCTATCAGAAAATCCTGATGCGTCCATGCAGGTGCATCCATCCGAAACATTTCCCCGTCAATCAGTTCCGCCCGTTCTCCTTCGGGCAGCGCCTCAATATCCGCGATCGTATAGCCCTTTCCGCCTTTCATTGCCATAAACCGTTCCTCTCTTTGCATTTCTTCCCATTCCCGTGTTTTTCTGACTTCCATAGACTTTCCTCCTGTTCCGCAGGAGAAAAAGGGACAATTGTTCTGGTATTTGCCCATCCGCCGTTACGGTATTGCGGCGGTTTAGAATCTCCTGCTTTTAAATTGTATTGGTTGATTTAAAAGCATAGAAATTCTGAATATAAGACTGGAAAATCAGTTAGAATCCCTGATTTCATATGACTTCGGAGCTGATAATGAGACGGCTCTGAATATTTGTTGTCAATAGAACGTATATGCTTTGTAATTATTATAGAGGACAGAAGAACGAAATGTCAAGAACGAAAAAACGTATTTCATGTCAATTGATCCACCAGCTTCTTAATTGCCTGCCGGCATTATAGTATATTCAAAAATAGTTCTCAAGATATGCGGACTCCGTTTCCTGGTGTCCGCCTCAAACCATATATCAGTCCAACTGCGAGAAGATCTCCCCGATGCTTCCCTGCACCACCAGATCCGCAATACCGTCCCTTGCGGTAGGCGTCTTATTGACGAGCACCAGTTTATTTCCGTTGTAATAATCCAGCAGTCCTGCGGCCGGATAAACGGCCAGAGAGGTGCCGCCCACAATCAGTACGTCCGCTTCGCTGATGGCGCGGATCGCGCCCGTGAGCGTGTTCTGGTCCAGCCCCTCCTCATAGAGCACCACGTCCGGTTTGATATCGCCGCCGCATGTGCATTTCGGCACGCCCTCTGAATCGGCAATATAATGCACGTCGTAAAACTTATGGCAGCTTTCGCAGAAATTGCGCAGGACAGAACCGTGAAGCTCATACACCTTTTCGCTGCCCGCCGCCTGGTGAAGACCATCTATGTTCTGGGTCACCACCGCTTTGAGACTGCCTTCGCGTTCCCACTGCGCCAGCTTTAAGTGGGCTGCGTTTGGCTTCGCATCGAGACAGAGCATCTTATTCCGGTAAAACCGATAAAATTCGTCAGTGTTTCTTCTGTAAAAGGTATGGCTCAATATGGTTTCCGGCGGATAGTCGTATTGCTGGTTATAAAGGCCGTCCACACTCCGGAAATCCGGAATGCCGCTCTCCGTGGACACTCCCGCACCGCCGAAGAAAACGATGTTATCCGATTCGCTTACCCACTGTTTTAGCAGTTCAAGATTCTCCATAAAGTTACCTCCTTCACACTCAATGTATTTGTTATTAAGTCAACTCTCGTATTTAATTTTGATATTTATTATCAAAATGTGTTGACATGACCGGATGCCTGCGATATTATAATTTTAAAGGTGTTACCTATAGCAAACGGTTCACCTTGGATTTCAGTTACATATCAAAAAAGCAACTCATCCTTGGTGTGGGCGGTTGCTTTTTTGATGTTTATGTGTCTTGTGAGACTGTATCATACTGCTTATCGTGACAATAATACTGATAATAGTCACCATGATACCTGCAATCTCTAAGATCATTTCTATCATCATATCCTTTACCTTTCGGAAATTTTCCATATGTATCACCCCCAGAATACCGGAAGTTCTCAAAATGTACTCATTTTGGCGAAAGGTGAACCGCTTACCGTTTAAGGTAACACCTGCATTCATTATAGAAAATTCCAAAGGACAAGTCAATTGCTATTTTGTATTTATATATACGAAATAACGTTAATCACTTGTGTTCCCCAAGTCCCAGCCGGTTCACAGCCGAGAAGATTGCCCGCACGGATGCCCTCGTGATATTGGAGCTGACGCCCACGCCGTATGTCACGCTGCCGCTCTCCGCATCCAGCAGATGAATGTAGGCCGCCGCCTGAGAGTTGGAACCACTCTGGAGCGCGTGCTCCTCATAATCGAGAATCTTGACATTGATATCAAGTGTCTCTTGCAGGCCCCGCTTCACCGCGTCGATAGGACCGTTGCCCACCGCCTCGAAGCGTTTCTCCACGCCCTTGTCGGTGTAAACCACGGTTACCTTTGTATCAAACTCGGACTTCGTCTCCTCACTCAGATCATCCACGCGCAGTCTTCTGAAATGGATGGGTTCTTTCTTTAACAGATACTCCTGACGGAAGCTCTCCATGATCTGGTCCGGGCTGACCTCACCCTGTTTTTCAGAGATGGCCTGAATCACATTGGCAAACTCACGGTGCATTCCCTTCGGCAGTTTAAAGCCGAAATAAGTATCCATGACGAAAGCCACGCCGCCCTTTCCGGACTGGGAATTGATGCGAACGATGGGTTCGTATTCCCGTCCGATATCCGCCGGATCAATGGGCAGATAGGGCACTTCCCAATATTCGTTATTGCGCTCCCGCATAGCCTTCGTGCCCTTGTTGATGGCATCCTGATGAGAGCCTGAGAAAGCGGTAAACACCAGCTTGCCCGCGTAAGGGTGTCTTGGGTGTACAGGAATCTTACAGCATCTTTCGTAAATCTCAATGCTCTCGTTTACATGCTCGATGGCAAGCTCAGGGTCGATTCCCTGCGAGAACATATTGTAGGCAATATTTAAAATATCCACATTACCGGTTCTCTCACCGTTTCCAAAGAGCGTGCCTTCCACGCGATCCGCGCCTGCAAGCAGAGCAAGCTCCGCCGTCGCCACGCCGGTTCCTCTGTCGTTATGGGGATGTATGCTTAAAATAATGGCTTCCCTGTTTTCCAGATGCTTGTTCATCCACTCGATTCGGTCTGCAAAGACATTGGGTGTGGTCATTTCCACTGTGGAGGGAAGATTGATAATCATGGGATTTTCCCTGGTCGGGCTCCATTCCCTCTGTACCGCGTTGCAGACTTCCAGCGCGTAGTCAAGCTCGGTGCCGGTAAAGCTCTCGGGAGAGTATTCCAGAATAACCTTTCCGGGGAATTTCTCCGCGTGACGCTTCACCATCTTTGTTCCCTCAACGGCTATGTTTATGATCTCCTCACGGCTCATATGGAAAACCACGTCCCTTTGCAGGGTGGAAGTGGAGTTGTAAATATGCACAATGGCCTGTTTACAGCCCTCGATGGACGCGAAAGTGCGCTCCACAAGCTCCTCGCGGCACTGTGTCAGAACCTGTACCACCACATCGTCGGGAATCAGTTTCCGGTCCACAAGCTGGCGCAGAAAATCAAATTCAATCTGGCTGGCTGCCGGGAACCCGATTTCAATTTCCTTAAAGCCAAGCTTAATCAGATAATTAAAGAACTCGATTTTTTCAGACACTACCATCGGGTCGATCAGCGCCTGATTGCCGTCGCGCAGATCCACGCTGCACCAGATGGGCGCTTTCTCGATCTGTTTGTCTGCCCACTCCCTCCCGGGGTAATCCACCACCGGATTTCTGCGATATCTCTTATAATTTAACATGACTGGTATTCCTCCCTTTTGATGTTATCATCTCGCTCACGGGCTTTCGCCCTATGCATCCGCAATCCGAAAAAGCCGTCAGCAGGCTGCCGCTTTTTCACTTGCGCACTCTGTCACGCAGTGCAGCTCGATTCCGCTTCGCTTCATCTCGCTCACGGGCTTTCGCCCTATGCATCCGCAATCCGAAAAAGCCGTCAG
>CARQVR010000025.1:0-20512 GCA_949051815.1 uncultured Lachnospiraceae bacterium | reverse complement strand
CAGGCTGCCGCTTTTTCATCTTACGTCTGCGCACTGCTCATTGCTTACGTGCAAAAAGACCCCGCTGCATAAAAATACAGCAGGGTCGTCCGAACGTGACATTATTCTCCAAGACCGCTCTCGATTGCGTCGACTAACGCCTTGAGAGCTTCTTCCTCATCTTCACCGTCACACACAAACTCAATTTCATCGCCACATTTGACACAGGCCCCAAGCACACTCAGGACACTCTTGGCATTCGCTGTATTCTCACGAAATGTAAAGGTTATCAGAGATTTAAACTGCATCGCTTCCTTACATAGGATGCCTGCCGGTCTTAGATGTAGCCCTGTCGGGTTTTTGATGACTACCTTCTGACTTACCATTGCCTTTTCCTCTTTCTTACATGATACTATGAGTATACCATATCTATATACTTTATCTCAAGTCCTACAGCATAATATTCTGTATCAGTTCAGCGAGCTTCTTCGCTTCCTGCGTAATGATCTTCTGGTCCTTGCCCTCGATCATGACACGGACAAGCGGTTCCGTGCCGGAAGGACGGATCAGTACGCGGCCTTCACCCGCAAACTTTTTGTCGAGAGCGGCGATTGCCTCCGCGATCTCGGGATAATCCATAAACTTTTCTTTTTTGTGGTTAGGTACCTTCGCACCCACCAGCGCCTGCGGCATCACTTCCATAACGGAAGCCAGCTCCGACAGCGGTTTTCCTGTCTCCACAACCACTTGCAGAAGATGGAGCGCACTCAGGAGGCCGTCGCCGGTCGTGTTTTCGTCCAGAAAAATTACATGGCCGGACTGCTCGCCGCCAAGGCTTGCGCCGATCTCGCGCATACGCTCCAGCACATAGCGGTCGCCCACCTTGGTCTGCTCGATCTTAATCTTGTTTTTCTCACCCATCAGGAAAAAGCCCAGATTACTCATAACGGTTGCAACGATGGTATTCTTGTTCAGCTTTCCCTGCGACTTCATATGATTGCCGACAATGGCCATAATCTGATCGCCGTCCACAATATTTCCCAGCTCATCCACCGCCAGCAGTCTGTCCGCGTCGCCGTCAAAAGCGAGGCCAAGCTGTGCCTTCTCATAGACGACTCTCGCCTGCAGCTCCTCCATATGGGTAGAACCGCAGTTCGCGTTGATATTCGTGCCATCCGGATTATTATGGATCGCCACTACCTCCGCGCCAAGCTCCTTCATGGTTTCCACGGAGGTATAGTAGGACGCGCCCTCCGCGCAGTCCAGAACGATCTTCATGCCCCGCAGATCCACGTTTACCGCTTTCATGGCGTGGTTGATATATTCTTCTCTGGCGTCCGTGCGGTACTTGATTTTACCGACGCTTGCACCGGTAGGGAATTTAACGCCCTTCATGTCGCTCTTAATCAGCGCCTCAATCTCATCTTCCAGCGCGTCGGGGAGCTTATAGCCGTTGCCGTCAAAGAACTTAATGCCGTTAAACTCTACGGTATTGTGGGAAGCGGAAATAACAACGCCCGCGTCCACCTTATACTTTCTCGTGAGATACGCAACAGCCGGTGTGGGAACTACCCCCACATATACCGCGTTCGCGCCCACGGAACAAACGCCTGCCATCAGCGCGTTTGCCAGCATATCCCCGGATATTCTCGTATCACAGCCTACCATAATCGTCGGTTTATGCTCGTTCTCTCTTGTCAGGACATACGCGCCCGCCTGCCCAAGCTGCATTGCCAGAAGCGGGGAAAGTTCCTCGTTCGCAACGCCCCGGACTCCATCCGTACCAAATAATCTGCTCATACACACCTCCATTTATTAATCCGCCGTCGTGTTTTAGAAGTTCTTATCACTCTGCTATAATAATGTGCACCCGTATTTCCGTGACACCCTTCTGCCTGAGATCCCTTCCTTCCACAACCGCGTTTACGGGCATCCAGTAACTGCCCTCGGTAAGCTCCTCCATATCCTCTTCGTCCATCCATGCTTCTATATCCACCGCGGCATTCACTTCCTCCGCCGTCACTTCGTTTAAAACCGCAAGCAGACCGCTGAATGTAATGCTGCACTCGTTGGCAGGTTCGGTGATTACGGCTCTGAATCCCTCTGGAAGACCGTCAAACCGGATCCGTTCCACCGGAATCCGCACGGCACGGTCGCGCTCCGCCTCAATCCTGGCTGTAACGTCGACTCTGCCCGCAAAATTATCTTCCACCAGCACCACGCTGTCAGGCAGATATTCGGTGATATCCACAAGCGCGGTCACATCCTCTGACGCATCGGTCACATCGAGCACGCCCGAAGGAATCGAAACCGCCTCGATATGTTCCAGAACCTTGGATTTACCCGCCACCGCAACAGATGCTTTGCTAAAGGTT
Source organism: uncultured Lachnospiraceae bacterium (assembly GCA_949051815.1). Taxonomy (GTDB): domain Bacteria; phylum Bacillota; class Clostridia; order Lachnospirales; family Lachnospiraceae; genus UBA3282. The sequence goes on along the minus strand of CARQVR010000025.1, from coordinate 18,158 downwards.
ACCTCTCCCGTAAACCGAAAACCGTCTTCGGGTGTGCCGGTCACCTCGCAGGTAAGGGGAAGGGTCTTGCGCTCCAGAATTTCCACACTGACCCGCACTTTGGTAATGCTCTTTTCAATGTTTGGCGCTGTAATTTCATTCCCGTCCTCATCATAAAGACGGACTTCCGAATCCGTGCTGATATCGCTTGAAAAGCCGGAAATATCGACCTCCGCCTGCGCCTTGCTGACCTGCGAAATAATGGACTGCGGGCCGGAAATGCGGATCAGGTTCTGATCCGTGGTAACTTTTCCAACCACATATCCCTCACGAACTTCACCCGTAGTTATGGATTTTACCGGAAGGGATCTGTCCCGCTTTTCCTCAATATTCAGGCGCACACTGTCGATGTTGCCGCGTATGCTGTCCAGTTTATCACTGTATTTATTCGTGGAAAGTTTAATCGCCACAGTGTCAACGCTGGTCAGATCATTGACGTCCGCCACTGCTACAATGTTACTCCGGTCCAGCGAATCAATGATAGACCGGGGCGCGGAAATCGTAACCACGTCGATCATATCCGTGCCGTCAAGCACCTCGTAAACCTGCCCTCTGTCGGTTATCAGATTCGCGTTTTTAATGGTCACCGGCACATCCGTCGCACGATAGGTCATAATGGGATCGTTGATATTCGTAACGACCAGCCAGAGAACTGCCGCGCTGAGAAAGGAGGCGATCTTTAAGCCCCAGTTCCGGGTAAGCTTATTCTTCATTCTTAACCCCTGCCTTTCCTATGCTTTTGCCCTTAAAAAGCTTGCGCTTCTTCTCCTCCATCGGTTTATCCTGAATTTCTAATAGTCTTTCTTTCAGTCTGGCCGCATCCAGACTCCGTTCCAGCTCGCCGCCGTAGGCAACGCTGATTTTTCCGGTTTCCTCGGAGACGATCACCGTCAGCGAATCGGTAACTTCGGAAATACCCACGCCCGCGCGGTGTCTCGTTCCCAGATCCTTGCTGAGAGCCATATTATCCGACAACGGCAGATAGCAGGTAGCGGACACCACTCTGTTTCCCCTGACGATCACCGCGCCGTCATGCAGAGGTGTGTTATGCTCAAAAATATTGATGAGAAGCTGACTGGAAATAATACCGTCCACATCAATACCCGTTCTTTCATATTCTTTCAGAGACTGCTCATGCTCGATGACAATGAGCGCGCCTGTCTTCACTTTTCCCATTTCCACGGAGGCTTTTACGATTTCATTCACCGTGCGGTCGGAAAAGCGTCCCGTTTCCCGCTTGTTGGAATCCAGAAAAGAAGCGACGAAATTTTTCCGTCCCAGCTCCTCCAGCGCGGCGCGAAGCTCCGGCTGTAAAACTACCACAAAAGCCGTGGCAGCAATGCTGATAATATTGGGAACGATCCAGAGAATCGTATTCATTTTGCAGATCGCGGCAATCACAATAAACACCATAATCACAATAACGCCCTTTAAGAGCGCCCATGCTCTCGTGTTTTTGATCCATACCAGAATATGATATGCCACAAAAGTCAAAATAGCGATTTCCGCGACGTCGTTCCAATGCATGGTAGGCATGTGCAGTCTTGCGAGATAGACGCCAATCCAATTATTCAGTTGTTCCATCTCTATCACCCGCCTTCTGTGTCATTTTCTTTCTCTGTCAATGTAATGGCGTTATGAATGGTGCGTCGGTCTGGTCGTTCTGCCGGACACACTTTTTGCCGAGCTGATCTGTTTCACTTTTTTATCCGGCCTCGCCACCGTAACCTTCGGCACCGCCTTCACATAATAATAATACTCATCGTCCTCAAATTGAACTTTTTCCGTTCGACTGTAATCTACATAAAATACGAAAAACTGTAATACAAGCACAAGCAGGAAGGAGACAATCGTCCCCAGAATCACGCTTGGCAGCGACTGGTTAATCTCGAAAATCAAGTCTCCCACGAGAAGCACCATGATATTCACAACCGCACCGGCCGTCATGGCAATCGTCCACGCGTAATCAATGCTCAGCCGCCGCAGGAGATAAACGATAATCACCGTAATGGCAAAGGCCGCAATCGTCACAACCATTTCCCGGTTCTTGATCAGGCCGTCTATAATGAACTTAAATTTTGCCGCCGTCTCCTCGTCCGCCATGGCCGCAATCACTGTCGCATTCTGCGTTACATAGTGGATCAAATAGTAGACGATCACGCCGCAGGCGACGGAAACCGCCGATGTGGGCGCCCCCACCAGCCCCATGGATATGGGAATCACATAGGGTATCCGCATCAGAAAGCAGAGCGGCATAAGCACCACCACAACAGTATCCTTCGGCGAGAACCGCAGATACAGCAAAAAGAGCAGCAAAAAACCCGCGCCGATTACCGCGGCGCATTCCAGACTGAACGTGTAGAGGTGCAGAAGCACAAAAACCGCGCCCATCAGCACAATAAAATTCATCGGCATAAAAGAGCACATAAGAGCCACAATCAGCACCACCGTTATCCTGCTGATCGTTTCCATATAGCCCAGTCTGGAATTGATCAGGCTAAGGGTGATAAGCGCCAGAAGGAACTTCAAAAGCGGTGTGATGTACACCTCGTATTTGCTGTAAATGGTCAAAAGTATCTGTTTCGCAACCAGTAAAGTAGTCATTGTAAATTAATCCTTTTATCCGTTCCCGCAACTGTTCAGTACCTGTACAGCTGCAATGCAAAATTCATTTTAAATCGTCTTCGCCGATGGAATTTTGCATTATTGAATCATATTTTTACGGTCTCAGCAGTTCATGCTTCGACCTTTGCTGAATAGTTACCCGTTTTTTTCGCTTTTGTACATGGCGGAGAGCTTGTGCAGATTCACATAATACGCACGCAGACTCTTACTCGCCCTGCTGTATCTGACTGTGTACACGATATAAGAGAGAAAGGCGTACACACCCACCGTCCCCAGATATAAGAAAAGAACATTTTTCGCAAATTCAAGAAGATCCATCTTATAGATCTTCGTCATAAATATTTCAAAATCATAAAAAATGTACATAGCAAAAACCACTACAAATGCGATGGTTGCACTTATAATGGATTTAAGCACCTGCCAGCCTATATAGTCGCTCCGGAAATAACTGCCGATGGCAAGGCATTTCTTGCCATCGCGGGCTTCGTAGGAGGCCATCTTGGTCATCAGAACGACTCTCTCTTCATTTAACATACACTTCTCCAATTTCCTACAGAATAATCAGTTCAGGAAACGCATCTTCGGATTTTCTTTCGTATCCTTTTTCTTCTGCACTTTGATCGGTTCCGGTTTTTTGATGCTTGCGCCCAGTTCGTTGGCCATGCTGTTTTTGCACTTGCCGCAGAAACGCCCGGACAAAATAGCCGCTCCGCAGTTTTCACAGGAAAGCGTAACGCCCGACTCGGCTGAAAGCTCCAGCCGCTCTTCTCTGAGCCACTGATGGATCTGGTTCGTGGAAACATCACAGGCTTCCGCCACCTGCTGGATACCGGCATGACCGTTATCCTGAATATACTTCTTTACTTCCTGAAACTTCTCCTCAAGCTTCTCGCGGCATGCCATACAAATCGGCGGTCCGGAGACATAGTTAAAAAGATTTCCGCATTTCCTGCAATTTCTTACGTTCATAGCTTACCTCCCTGAGACAAATTTTTTCTTCATATCCCCCTGCCGACAGCGAGAGTTATGAAATAAATTCGTTCTACACCCGCTTTTTTCAATTCGCGGCTCATGGCATCTATTGTACTGCCCGTAGTGTAGATATCGTCAATGATTATAATTATACCTAATTTTACATCATTGCGGCAGATTTTGAAAGCCTTTTTCAAATTATTTTGCCTTTCGGCGGCAGATAAGTCTTTCATAGGCGCGGTTTTCTCCACTCTTTCAATCAAATTATCGCACACCGGAATGCCGGTGAGAGAGGAGAGCGCCTCCGCCAGCACCTGCGCCTGATTGTAACCGCGTTTCTGCTTTCTGCTCTTGTGAAGCGGCACAGGAACAAGCGCCTGCGCGTGGCAGGAACGGATAAAATCCCCGAGCCGTTCCTGCATACAGGCCGCATAGCAGGCAGCGTACTCCCGTCTGCCCCGGTATTTGAAACGGGCAATGGACGCCGAAACGCTGCGGTAGGAAAAGAGCGCACGTCCCCTGTCGAAAAGATGCGGATGGGCAGCGCAGTCGTCGCAGTATTCCTTTCCGCCGTCTCCGATATGTTTGCCGCATTTGAGACACCACGGCGCCTGAATGTAAGTCAGTTTCTGCACGCACGCTGCGCAGACAAGCGCATTCCATGGCCTGACAGGCTCGTCGCAGACAGGACAGCGTCTGGGAAAGAGGATCGTTACGGCGGCGCCGGCTGCCGCCCTGAGACGTGGATTTGCGCGAAGATACGCAGTAAGATGTGAGTTCATAGAAGATTCCTTTCTGATGTGAGCGGGGCGGGCTTTTGCCCACCCGGATCCGGCCTGAAAGCCGGTGTAACGTTATTCCCCGATCTGTATCGAGTGAATCTGGTCCAGAAAACCGGTGTACCGGTGGTTTTCCCGGTTATTTTCCACCATTTCCGACAAGGTTGCGCGGCTCCCGAGAATGGTGACGCAGGTCTTGGCCCGGGTAATCCCCGTGTAGAGAAGGTTCCGGTTAAAAAGCATGTGCGGTCCTGTCAGAAGCGGCATAATCACTGCGGGATATTCGCTGCCCTGCGATTTGTGTATGGTCACGGCATAGGCCAGTTCGATTTCATCCAGTCCCGTGTATGGATAGGTAACGCGCCTGTGCTCGTCAAACTCCACCACCACCTCGCGGGCGTATTCGTCAATCGAGCGGATCACGCCGATATCTCCGTTAAAGATGCCCATTCCCTGATCAATCGGAATATTGTAGTGGCTCACCACTTCCCATGCAAGCTGGTAATTGTTCTTGATCTGCATTACCTTATCGCCTTCCCGGAAGAGAACGTCTCCGGACTGGCACTCGCGCTTCTTGTCATCCGGCGGATTCAGGTACCGCTGGAGAATGCCGTTTAACGTCTCCACCCCAAGCTTACCCTTTCGCATGGGCGTGAGCACCTGAATATCATACGGCGACGCGTCCACATAGCGGGGCAGTTTTTCTAAAATAAGCTGAATCATATGTTTGTATATGACATTAACGTCATTTCTTTCAAGGAAGAAAAAGTCCTTGCTCTTGTTGTCCAGAACCGGATCTTCACCGGCGTGGATTCTGTGAGCATTTAAAACGATGTCGCTCTCTGTTGCCTGTCGGAAAATCTTTTCCAGCACTACGGTCTGAAAGGCGCTGCTTCTGATCAGATCGGAGAGCACCTGCCCAGGTCCGACAGAAGGAAGCTGGTTCACATCGCCCACCATAATCAGGCGGGTTCCCACTGAAACCGCTTTTAAAAGCGACTGAAAAAGAAAGATATCCACCATGGACATTTCATCCACAATGATCACGTCCGCCTCCAGCGGATTTTCCTCGTTGCGCTCAAACCGTGCCGTTTTTCCTTCCAGAGCCGCCGCGCCGGAAAGCTCCAAAAGTCTGTGAATGGTGCGGGATTCATAGCCCGTAGCTTCAGTCATGCGCTTGGCCGCCCGTCCGGTTGGCGCCGCCAGACTGATGTCCATTCCCTGTGAAAGAAAGTAACGGATAATCGCGTTGATTGTGGTTGTCTTTCCTGTTCCCGGGCCGCCGGAGAGAATGAACACACCGTTTCTGATGCTCTCGAGAACGGAGCGTTTTTGCAGGCTGTCCAGCATAATGCCAAGATCCGCCTCCACCTGATCTATTTTTTTTAAAAGCGCCTCCTCCTCGGCGGGAAGAAGCTCTTCTGAGATATTGAGATCATGGAGCATCCGCGCACAGTTTAATTCGGCATAATAGAAATTGACGGCGTAAACCCGGCATTCACGCGCCGGAATGGCATTGTCCGCACCAGATCCGCCTATGGTTATACTCCCAGCAGCCGTATCACTTTCAGTAATGGGGACATATTTTATTACCAGTTTTTTGTCCATCGCCAGATTCCGGAGCTGCGGCTCCATCAGGGAAGGCTCGATTCCCAGAAGTTCACCGGCCTCGGCAAGCAGCCTGTCCGCCGGAAGATAACAGTGTCCTTCACCGCCCGCCTGCTGTAAAGTGTAAAGCAGGCCGCTCCTGATGCGGTAGTCGGAGTCCGTGTGAATACCGATCTTAGACGCAATTTCATCCGCGATACGAAAACCGATACCCTGAATGTCCTCCGCCAGGCGATAGGGATTTTCTTTCATCACACCGTAAAGGCCCATCCCGTAGGCTTCATAAATGCGCAGGGCGAGCGTGTTGGAAATGCCGTAGCCCTGCAAAAAGGTCATGGCGTCCCTCGCGTCCCTTTTTTCGTAGAGGGATGCCGCGATTTCTCTGGCTTTTCGCAGACTGATTCCCTTCACCTCCGCCAGACGTTCCGGCTCCTCCTCGATTATGCGGTAGGTGTCCGCGCCGAAGGCCTTGATAATCCGCTTCGCCAGCGCTTCCCCTACGCCCTTCACGGCACCGGAAGAAAGATACCTCTCCATACTGATTTCGTCACCCGGCGGCAAGATTTTATACTGTTCGATTTTGAACTGTTTTCCGTATACCTGATGCTGGATATACTCCCCCTGCGCCTCAATCGTCTCGCCCTGATCCATGGTTTTAAAAAAACCCACGCAGGTGAGCTCGTCTTCCTGCGTGAGAAGATTTAAAACCGTATATCCATTGTCTTTGTTGCGGTAAATAATATGATCTATAAAACCTTTGACTGTTTCCATAGAATACCTGTGTGGTGTAGAAAAACTGTGGCCCGGATCGGTTTTCACCGCCGGGCACAGTCGGTTTTTATATCATGCCGTAGTTGATCTTTGCCTGTTCGTATAACATCTGCGCCAGAGAGTTGGAGCCCTGCGACGCGGTCTGGTTGGAAATCTCCTGAATCACAGAATCCTTGAAATAATCCACCATATTGGAAGCGTAGCCATCCTCATCATCACCAAAGATATCTACAGTTTTCTGCATTTCCTTATAAACCTGTTCCCACAGATACGCCTCAAACTGCTTGCATGCATCAAAGAGGGCGTCGTCTTCCTTTGTCTTCTCAGTTCCGTTGGCATTTCGCGTATTCTGCACGTTCTGCAGATTTTTCTGCAGTGTCTCCGCAGCCACGCGGTTTCCGTCGGTCATGTAATTTGTGTATGCGGATAAGTTGGTTAAATCGTTCATATTAATCTCCTTGCGCAGTTCCAAAATTTTCTAGGCTGTGAGCCGCATGCAAGCATGCACAATCTGCCAAGCCACCAAATTTTCCCGGCTGCGAGCCGTGCCATTCCCAATCCGCTTCGCGTCTTGGTCATGCGGGCTGTCGCCCTATAAAATTGTGCCTGAAAAGTCCGCTGTATGCAAGCATACGCAATCTGCCAAGCCACCAAATTTTCCCGGCTGCGAGCCGTGTCATTCCCAATCCGCTTCGCGTCTTGGTCATGCGGGCTGTCGCCCTATAAAAGTGCGCCTGCCCAGCTTGCCGCATGCAAGCATGCACAATCTGTTCAGTCACCCTTTTGCACGGCTCTTAGCGTTTCAGGTTATTAGCGACTTCGAGCATGGAGTCGGATGTGGTGATGGACTTGGAGTTCATTTCGTAGGCGCGCTGTGCCACGATCAGGTTTACCATTTCATTTGCCACCTGTACGTTGGAGCCTTCCAGATAACCCTGGATGATTCTGCTCCTCTGTATGCCGTCCGTTGTATTCTCGTTAAGAACACGGCCGCTGGCATCCGTCACCGCAAAGAGGGTATCGCCCACTCTCTTTAAGCCGCCGGGATTATTAAACTGGAAAGTGCCGATCTGTATGCCGATGGGCTGCGGGTTATTCTGCGCATCAGGATAGCAGATCTGCCCGTCCTCTGTAATCGAAAGATTGCTGGCTATGTACCCCGCGTCGGTAACAATCGCGCGTCCCTCGACATCCAATACCGGAAGTCCGTCCGCGTTCGTCAGAGTCATGCGGTTACCGCCTGCAAGCGCCCATGTGAAGTCGCCGTTTCTTGTATAATAAATCTGTCCGTCTTCTCCGCGCAGAGCAAAGAAACCGTCGCCTTCAATCGCAAAAGAAGTATCGGATGCGGAATCCAAAAGGCTGCCCTGTGTAAATATCTGGTTGATCGAAGAGGTGCGGACACCCAGACCTACCTGCGAGGTGGTCGGTTTCGGGTCACCGTTTGCCGTCGTCGTAATGGATTGCAGGTTCTGATACAGGAGAGACTTAAACTGTGCCACCTGCGCCTTATATCCTACGGAATTAACGTTAGCGAGATTGTTCGCTATCGTGTCCACATTTGTCTGCTGTGCATTCATGCCGGTTGCACCGGACCATAAACTCCTAACCATAGTATTCTCCTTTACACGTTTTCTCTATATCCTGTCACTTATATTTTACCATTCTGCATGACTGCCTGCTCTAAAGTTTCATCATAAGTCGTAATGACTTTCTGGTTGCTCTCATACTGCCTTTGCAGGGTAATCATGTTAACCATTTCCGTCACCACGGAAATATTCGACATTTCCAGATATCCCTGATGGATCTGTGTATCTACGCCGGTTTCGCCCCGTTCAAGCTCCACCGCGCCCTCCACAGGCTGGAAGAAGTTCTCTCCGAAACGCTCCAGATAATTGTAATCCTCAAAATCGGTAATGCCGATAACCGCCACCGTGGTGCCGTCCTGTACAATCGTGCCATTGCGGCTGATGCTTACAGGAAGAGCGGGATCCATCTGGATCCGCTGTCCGTCCTCATCCAGCACATAGTCGCCGTCCTGCGTCTGCAAAAATCCCTGCTGGTTCATGGCAAAATTACCGTCTCTTGTATATTTGGTGGAGGTCACTCCCGCCTTGTTCGTGTACTCTACCGCGAAAAAGCCCCGGTCGGAGAGAGCCAGATCCAGTGTATTTCCGGTTTCCTTAATAGGACCTTCGGAATAATCCACATAGTTTTCACCGATCTTTACACCCAGATTGAGTCCCGTTTTTCTGACGCGCCGCTCCATATAGTTTTCGTTCAGCGGATTGTTCATTTCCGCCTCATCCACGGCCCTGTTGGTCGCCAGTGGTCTCGGGAGATTTCCCGGCTCCGACAAATCCTTGATCTTATAGGCGAGCACCGTGTCAAACGCTTCGCTTGTGGTGCCCTCTTTCTTAAAACCATTAGTCGTCGCATTGGCCAGATTGTTCGTCAACACGTCCATCCGGTGCTGCTCATTCAACATACCTGTGTAGGCAGTGTACAAACCTTTCAGCATAATGTGTCTTCCTCTCTCTCTATAGCTGGGAATGCGCTTTTTGCATTCTCGTAAGCGAAACCCGGAATTTCTCCGCGAAGCAGTCTTTGCTGCAAGCGGCTGGAATTTCTTTTCGCCTTAGTCTTCGCGGTATCCTGCCAAAAATTCTACATACTTTCCGGTGCCAATCGCCACTGCGGTCATCGGATCCTCCGCTGTCATGGTGTTGATACCGGTCTTGGCTGCGATCAGATCCTCCAGTCCGCGAAGCAGACTGCCGCCGCCGGTCAGAACAATACCGCGGTCCGCGATATCCGCCGCCAGTTCCGGTGGCGTTTTTTCCAGCACGCTGTGTATTGTCTCCACGATCTGCACCGTAGTCTCATGCAGCGCCTCCTCCGTCTCCTCGGAAGAAACCTTGACGGTTCTGGGAAGGCCGGTCACCAGATTACGGCCTCTCACATCCATGTAATCCACTTCGGGACGCTTGAACGCGGAGCCGATCTTTATCTTCAAATCTTCCGCCGTTCGTTCACCGATCAGCAGATTGTGTTTTTTACGCATATAACGCACGATTGCCTCGTCAAAGTCATCGCCTGCTATCTTAATGGAAGCGCTGACCACCGTGCCGCCGAGGGAAATCACCGCGATATCGGAAGTACCGCCGCCGATATCCACAATCATATTTCCACAGGGTTTGGAAATGTCGATGCCCGCGCCGATGGCTGCCGCGATCGGCTCCTCTATGATGGAAACCTCCCTTGCGCCCGCCTGATAGGTCGCATCCTCCACGGCTTTCTTTTCCACTTCGGTCACGCCGCTTGGTACGCAGACCGCAATGCGCGGCTTTCTGAATGTCTTTTTACCCAGCGCTTTCTGGATAAAGTACTTCATCATTTTTTCCGTAACCTGATAGTCAGAGATAACGCCCTGTCTTAAGGGTCTTACCGCCACAATATTTCCCGGCGTTCTGCCGAGCATGAGGCGGGCGTCCTCACCGATCGCCTTAATTTTATTCGTATCTCTGTCAAAAGCTACTACCGAGGGCTCCTTTAATACTACGCCCTTACCTCTGATATATACTAAAATACTGGCTGTGCCAAGATCTATACCGATATCTGTAAACTGCATTTACCTTTGTTCCCCTTCCCGAGAATATACCACATAGCCGCTTATTTTTCTATTGCGGCTACTATATTATACCCTCATCGAATCGGTTTTTCAAAGGTTTTTGTGATTTTTTTTTAAAAAAGTAAAAAACGCCAAAAACAGAACGGTTCCATCCGTTCTGATCTCAGCATCCATGCTCTCTGATTTATTTATCGGATAAAATACAGCGATCCTTAACAGTTAAAATATGGCAAATTTTCCGGTCTGTTCCGATTCAGCCTTTTATATAAGTAATTTTTTGGCCGATACCATTTTTTTGTGATATAATTGTCGCGGACTTATTACCGGCAGCCCGGAGAGCAAACAGGGAAAGGAATCAGATACCATGAAATCACAGGCAGAATTACAATCAAAACTCAGAGAGATCGACCATAAAGGCTATAAGGCCTACAAAGTGTTAGAGGGAGAATACGATTTCGGAGCATACCGGCTCTGGATCGACCATGTGCAGGGTGACCCCTTCGCGTCGCCGTCCCGGGTGCGGATCGTGTACCGAAATCAGGGAAATATTCCCGCTTCTTATTTTGAGAGCAGACACCGCAGGATCGCGGTGGAAGATTATCTGCTGCGCAGTCTCCACCGGTTTTTGCGAAACGGCGAAGGCCGTGCCGCCAAAGGTTCCGGAAAAAGCGGGCTGGTGACGGCGTGCCGGACCGGACAGGAGGTTTTGGAGACAACCGCTATGCATATCGGTAAGGATGTAATCGAAGCCCGCATCGAGGTGGGATTTCCCGCGTTCGGGCGCACCATCGCAGCGGGAGAACTGGCGCAGATTTTATTTCATCTGCTTCCCGATCTGGCGCAGCAGGTTTTTAAGCTGAATCCACGCATGAAGCAGGATCTGGACAAGGTGACAGCTCTGGCGGATGACCAGCAGTTTATCCGCGAAGCCCTTCCTGCCCGCGATCTGGCGGCCTTCGTGGCGGACGGCTCCATTCTGCCAAGGGAGAGCGGCGTTTCCCAGAGACCTATGCGGAACGCAGTCGTGTTTAAGAGTCCGGAATCCCTTGCCGTCACACTGGATCTTCCCCACCGCGGACAGGTGCGGGGCATGGGGATCCGCCATGGCATCACAGTCATCGCGGGCGGCGGATTCCATGGAAAGTCTACCTTATTAAAGGCTTTGGAACGCGGCGTTTACAACCATATTTCGGGAGACGGACGGGAGCTTGTTATCACCGACGAGAGCGCGTTTAAGCTGCGGGCCGAGGAGCACCGCTGCATCCACGAGACGGATATCTCCATGTTCATCAACAACCTTCCCATGAAATCGGACACCACCCGTTTTCAGACCGAAAATGCCAGCGGCAGCACATCCCAGGCCGCCAATACGGTGGAGGCTCTGGCCAGCGGCAGTACGGTCCTTCTGATTGACGAGGACACCTCCGCCACTAACTTTATGGTGCGCGACGGGCGCATGGCACAGCTTGTCTCCGACGAGAAGGAACCGATCACGCCGTTTATCCGAAAGATCAGAAGTCTTTACCGGGATCTGGGCATTTCCACCATTCTGGTGGCGGGCAGTTCCGGCGACTATCTGTCGGTGGCCGACACGGTTTTGCAGATGGACTGCTACGAGACGAGAGACGTGACTGCACGGGCAAAGGAACTGGCTGTCGAATTGACAGAGGAAACCGTAAAGAAAACCGACTGGCTGAAAAAGACCGTCCGCACAAAGCGGATTGAGAAGGCTAAGGTGCACGGCTGGGATACGATCAGCCTTGACAAAAACGAAATTGACCTGCGCTATCTGGAACAGATCGTAGGGGAAAGTCAGACCGCCGCGCTTGCGTATATTTCACAGTATGTTTTAGAGCGGCTGGCCAACGGAAAGAAAACGCTTCCCCAGCTTACGGAGGAAGTATTTGCCAGACTGGAGAAGGAGGGCATTCTCGCCCTGACGCCGAAAAATTATGGAGCCGGGCCGGCTGCCTATGTAAGGCGGCAGGAGATTCTGGCCTGCCTGGCAAGATATCGGATGCTGTGACCGGCACACTTACAAACCGGCAGGGACGAAGGGCGTCTCTGCCGGTTTGTGATATCAGGTTTCACAATAATTTTTGTAAATCTTTCATTAAGACCGGAATATCTTCCAACAATGTATTCCAAACAATTTCCAAATCAATATTCTCATAATCATGCGCATGTAAGTTTCTCATTCCTACGATTGCATGCCAAGGAATATTCTGGCTGTTTTTTCTTACTTCATCCGACAGCCTGTTTGCCAGCTCTCCAATTTGAATAATACACATATTGCACGCATACTGAAAGGCAATGTCCGTTTTATATCTATCAAAATCCGTATCAAATCTTGCCAGGAGACCATTAATATCATTGCAGTACTTGAGCATTTTCTTTATAATTAAATTATCCTCATTCCTCATACAAAAGCACTCCCTCCTGCATAATCGAGGACAAAAACTTTTTATCCTCAATACCGGTGGTTACAACGTCAACATGACAATCCAAAACATTTTCCAATTCATTAACAAAAGCAAAGTATTGAATCAGGCTTTTCAATCTTCCCCGCTCAATATACAAATCGACATCGCTGTCTTCGCCAGCCTCTCCTCTGGCATAAGAACCAAACAAGCTCATTTTTCCTATGCCATAGGCTTTTGCAATGGGAACCGTTCTACTCTTTATCTCATTAATCGTGTAACGCATAGACATCACTTCCTCGGTCATTATTTTCTAAATGCCTCAATCAATTTGGTGTTATTGATACTAATTATACATGAAACATTATATAAAACAATGACTTTTATTTCTCTGCGCAGACGCTGTCACATATGCTCTGCGGCCTTCTCCAGCATCTTTTTAATGTATATTCCCGTGTAGGATTCTTTGGTCTTAGTGATCTGCTCGGGTGTACCGGCAGCCACTACCGTGCCGCCGCCTTCGCCGCCCTCCGGACCCATATCAATGATATAGTCGGCAGTCTTAATCACGTCCAGATTGTGCTCGATGACCACTACCGTGTTGCCGCCTTCCGCCAGTTTGTGCAGAATATCCACCAGCTTGTGAACATCCGCGAAGTGCAGACCCGTGGTAGGCTCGTCCAGAATATAAATGGTCTTGCCCGTACTGCGCTTGGATAGCTCGGTGGCCAGCTTGATCCGCTGCGCCTCGCCGCCCGAAAGCGTGGTGGACGGCTGCCCCAGCTTCACATAGGAAAGTCCCACATCGTTCAGCGTCTCTATTTTTCTGCGGATGGAAGGAAGGTTCTCAAAGAAAGGAACCGCCTCCTCCACCGTCATATCCAGCACGTCAAAAATACTTTTCCCTTTATACTTTACTTCCAGCGTCTCGCGGTTGTAACGCTTGCCGCCGCAGACTTCACAGGGCACATAGACGTCGGGCAGGAAATGCATCTCTATTTTAATAATACCGTCCCCGCCGCAGGCTTCGCAGCGGCCACCCTTCACATTAAAGCTGAACCGCCCTTTCTTGTAGCCTCTGGCTTTGGCGTCCGGGGTACCTGCGAAAAGGTCACGGATCTGATCAAACACACCTGTATAGGTGGCCGGGTTGGAGCGCGGCGTCCTGCCGATGGGAGACTGGTCAATCGCAATGACTTTATCGAGCTGATCGACTCCCGAAATCTCCTTGTGCTTACCGGGTATGCAGCGCGCACGGTTTAAATCTCTCGCCAGATATTTGTAAAGAATTTCATTGACAAGAGAACTTTTTCCCGATCCGGACACGCCCGTCACACAGGTCAGAATACCCGTCGGAAATTTCACGTCGATTTTTTTCAGGTTATTTTCCTCAGCCCCCCTGACTGTGAGCCACCCCGCTGGTTTCCTGCGCATTTTCGGAATCGGAATCTGTAATTTTCCGCTCAGGTACTGTCCCGTGACAGACTCTTCCACCTGCATGATTTCCTCCGCCGTGCCCTGCGCCACGACCTCGCCGCCGCGGCTGCCCGCACCGGGTCCGATGTCCACGATATGATCCGCCGCCAGCATAGTGTCCTCGTCGTGCTCCACCACAAGCAGGGTATTGCCCATGTCCCGCAGATTTTTCAACGCCGCAATCAGCTTGTCATTGTCCCGCTGATGCAGACCGATACTCGGTTCGTCCAGAATATAGCAGACGCCCACCAGCCCCGATCCGATCTGGGTCGCCAGCCGGATCCGCTGGGATTCCCCGCCGGAGAGAGAGCCTGTCGCCCTGGAGAGAGACAGATATTCCAGACCCACCTCCATCAGGAAGCCGACGCGCGCACGAATCTCCTTTAAAATGCGCTTGCCGATCAGCTCCTGCTGTTTCGTGAGCTGCATACCCCCGATAAAGGCGTGGAGTTTCGCAATAGATATAGATGTAATTTCATATATATTCTTACCGCACACCGTCACCGCAAGGGATTCCTTTTTCAGACGCATTCCCTTACATTCCTTACAGGGAATGATGCGCATAAAGCTCTCGTACTCCTGCTTGCTCCAGTCGGATCCCGTTTCACGGTACCGACGTTCCACATTTTTGATCACGCCCTCAAAGACCACCGGATATACGCCGCTTCCCCGCTGTCCCTCATAATGCACGTTGACCTGCTTGTCCGTACCGTAGAGAATAATATCCTTCACCTTTTCGGGCAGCTCTCCGAAAGGCGTCTGTAAGCTGAACTTAAACTCCTTCGCCAGCGCCTGCAGAATCGCGTTGGTAAAGCTCCCCTCCGCGCCGCTGGACTGCCAGCCGAGCACCGCAATCGCGCCGTCTTCCAGACTGACGCTTTTATCCGGAATCATCAGATCCACGTCAAACTCCATCTTATAGCCAAGCCCGAAGCAGCCGGGACACGCGCCGAAGGGATTGTTGAAGGAAAAGCTTCTCGGCTCGATCTCGCTGATGCTGATGCCGCAGTCCGGGCAGGCAAAACTCTGGCTGAACTGAATCGGCTCTCCGTCAATGACATCCAGCGTCATCAACCCTTCCGCCAGCGCAAAGACATTCTCCACGGAATCCGTCAGACGCCGCTCGATACCGCCCTTTACCACAAGCCGGTCCACCACGATCTCGATGTTATGCTTAAAGTTTTTCTCCAGTTTAAAATTCTCAGCTTCCTCCGTCAGATCATAGAGATTACCGTCCACACGCACACGCACATAGCCACTTCGTCTGGCCCGCTCAAAAACCTTCGCGTGTTCGCCCTTTCTCCCGCGCACCACCGGCGCAAGGAGCTGGATTTTCGTTCCTTCCGGCAGCGCCATCACCTGATCCACGATCTGGTCCACTGTCTGCTTTTTAATTTCCTTGCCGCAGTTCGGGCAGTGCGGAACGCCGATTCTGGCGTAGAGCAGGCGGAAATAATCATAAATTTCCGTCACCGTGCCGACCGTGGAACGGGGGTTCCGGTTCGTGGATTTCTGGTCAATGGAAATGGCCGGGGAAAGGCCCTCAATCCGTTCCACATCCGGCTTCTCCATCTGTCCCAGAAACTGTCTCGCATAAGAGGAGAGGGATTCCATATAACGCCGCTGTCCCTCCGCGTAAATCGTATCAAATGCGAGGGACGACTTGCCTGATCCCGAAAGTCCCGTAAGAACCACAAATTCATTGCGGGGGATATCCAGGTCGATTCCTTTTAAGTTGTGTTCGTTTGCTCCGCGGATTTTAATGTAATCGCGGGGGCGCATTTTTACTGTTTCGGACATGTCTTACACCTCTTGCTTTATCGTCTATGTTTTTATTTACTTACGCTTATTCCTTTGCCACTTGATATCACTATTTGTCAAAATCACGCAGTCTGGTTTTCAGTTCCACCATCCGGTCACGCAGCTCTGCCGCCGCCTCGAAATTCAAGTCTGCGGCTGCCCGCTTCATCTGCTTCTCCACTTCCCTGACCAGCTTTTCCAGCTCTTCCCGGCTCATGGACTCGGGGTCTTTCTCAAACCGCTGCTCCTCCTTCGCAATGGCCTTGGAAATACTGATCAGATCACGCACCGCCTTCCGGATCGTCTGCGGTGTAATGCCGTGCTCCTCATTGTATGCCTGCTGGATTTTACGGCGCCGGTTGGTTTCCGTGATTGCCACATTCATAGAATCCGTCATATCATCCGCGTACATAATTACGTGCCCTTTTGCGTTTCTGGCCGCTCTTCCTATCGTCTGAATCAGGGAGGTGGCAGAGCGCAGGAACCCTTCCTTGTCCGCATCCAGTATGGCCACCAGCTCGATTTCCGGTATATCCAGCCCCTCTCTGAGGAGGTTGATTCCCACCAGCACATCGAAGACGTCAAGACGCATATCGCGGATAATTTCCGCCCGCTCCAGTGTGTCAATATCGGAATGAAGGTACTTGACACGGATTCCCACATCGTTCATGTAAGCCGTCAGATCCTCCGCCATCCGCTTGGTAAGCGTGGTCAACAGCACTTTTCCTTTGTCCGCGACCACCTTATTGATCTCCGAGACAAGGTCGTCGATCTGCCCCTCTACCGGACGCACATCCACCTCCGGATCAAGCAGTCCCGTCGGACGTATGATCTGCTCTGTGCGGAACAGCTCGTGCGCCGCCTCATAGTCCGAGGGCGTCGCGGAGACAAACAGCATCTGGTCTATATGACTCTCAAATTCTTCAAAGCAAAGCGGCCTGTTATCCAGCGCAGAGGGCAGCCGGAAGCCGTAATCCACCAGCGTATTCTTGCGCGATCTGTCACCGGCAAACATCCCGCGGATCTGCGGAATCGTCATGTGGGATTCATCTATAATAATCAGGAAATCATCTTTGAAATAATCAAGCAGCGTGAAGGGCGGCTCTCCCTCCGCCATGCCGTTTAAATGTCTGGAATAATTCTCGATTCCGGAGCAGAAGCCCGTCTCCCGCAGCATTTCCACATCGAAGTTCGTCCGCTCCGAAATGCGCTGGGCCTCCAGAAGCATGTCCTCCCCCTTAAAATATTTCACCCGCTCGTCCAGCTCCTGCTCGATCACCTTGCATGCCGCATGGATCTTCTCCTGCGCCACAACATAGTGGGATGCGGGAAAAATCATCACATGCTCTAAAACCGCGTGCACCTGTCCCGTCAGCGGATCCGCCTCCGTGATCCGGTCAATCTCGTCCCCGAAAAACTCCACGCGGATCAGATAATCGCTGCCTTGCGCCGGACAGATTTCCACCACATCGCCCCGCACGCGGAAACAGCAGCGGTCTAAATCCATATCGTTTCGATTATACTGCATTTCAATCAACCCGCGGATCACCTCATCCCGGTCCTTCGTCATGCCGGGGCGCAGGGACATACTCATGCCCGCGTACTCCTCGGGGCTTCCCAATCCGTAAATGCAGGAAACGCTGGCAATCACCACCACGTCCCGACGCTCCGTCAGGGAAGCTGTCGCCGAAAGCCGCAGCTTGTCGATCTCGTCGTTAATCGAGGAGTCCTTCGCGATGTAGGTATCCGTGGAGGGCACATAGGCCTCCGGCTGATAATAGTCGTAGTAGGACACAAAATATTCCACTGCGTTACTCGGAAAATACTCTTTGAACTCGCCATAGAGCTGAGCCGCTAATGTCTTATTGTGCGCTATTACCAAAGTGGGCTTGTTCAATGCGGCGATTACATTGGCCATGGTAAAGGTCTTGCCGGAACCCGTAACCCCAAGCAAAGTCTGGAATTGGTTGCCTTCTTTGAAGCCTTTGACCAGGGCTTCTATGGCCTGGGGCTGGTCGCCTGTGGGCTGGTATTCTG
>CARQVR010000024.1:33847-44324 GCA_949051815.1 uncultured Lachnospiraceae bacterium | reverse complement strand
AATGCACAGAGGGTTTTTGTCTGTGCACTTCTCTATGTTCTGGTGGTGGGCGGCGTCGCCTCGATTCTGACTTTCGTGGGGGCGCCTTTTCTCGTGGAAAAGAATCCGAATGCGGTGCTGGCGCTTCGCGTGTTGTCACCGACTATCTTTTTTTCGGGATTCTTAGGTGTGCTTCGCGGTTTCTTTCAGGCCCACGGTTCCATGGTACATACTTCCATTTCTCAGATTTTAGAGCAGATTCTGAATGCGGCGGTCAGCATTCTGGCGGCGAAACTTCTGATCGGGTTTGCGGTGAACGGGGACGCAACCACGCGCGCTATCTACGGTTCGGCAGGGTCAGCTCTGGGAACCAGCGCGGGCGTGCTGACCGGCCTTCTTTTCATGTTCGGGATGTACCGCTTAAACAGCGGCGTGCTTAAAAGACGGGTGGAGCGTGATAAATCCTGGCATGAGGAAAGCTACAAAGAGATTTTTAAGGTGATCTTTACGATTGTCACGCCTTTCATTCTCAGTACCTTTATCTATAACTGTACGACAGTGGTCAATATGTACATCTATCTTTATATTATGGATTATAAAAAGATGGATCCGATTCTGGCGAGCAATCATTACGGTATTTTTTCGGGGCTTGCGGTGGCGGTGGTAAACATTCCGATTGCCATTGCCTCCGCCATGTCCTCCGCCATTATCCCGGGAGTGGCGGCGTCCTATGTGAAAGGTACGGTTGCGCAGACAAGAAAGCAGGTGACGCGGGCGATCCAGATGACCATGCTGATTGCGATTCCGGCTGCGGTGGGCATTGCCGCGCTCCCCAAACCGATTATGCAGTTTATCTTTCCCCAGAAGGAATCCCTTGACATTGCTTCCGGTCTTCTGGCTGCTCTTTCCGTGACGGTCGTGCTCTACAGCCTGTCCACACTGACCAATGCGGTTTTGCAGGGGATCGGGAAGGTGAACACGCCGGTTATTCACGCGGCGGTGGCGCTGGCTATTCAGGTGGCGGGGCTGGCTGCGCTTCTTCTTTATACGGATATAGAGCTTTATGCGCTGGCGGCTGCGAACGTCATTTATTCGCTGGTGATGTGCGTCTTAAACCACCTGTCTGTGAGAAAGCATCTGGAGTACCGCATGGATGTGGTTAAATTGTTTTTGAAGCCATTGTTTGCGGCGGTTATCATGGGAGCGGCGGTTTTTGGCGTATATCACGGACTGATCCTGCTGATTCCGGTGAGCCGGGTGGTGCTTTTATTCGCCATCGGTATCGGGGTCTGCGTTTACGGTGCGGTGCTGCTTTTGATCGGCGGGGTGAGCAGGGAGGAGCTGCTTGCATTTCCCAGAGGATATACACTGGTGCATATCGCTGAAAAATTACACCTGTTATCAGATGAACCGGAAGGAACGGGAAAAAAGAAAAAGAGGCGGAGAAAGAGGAAAAGACGGAAAAGGAGGCGGGCATCGTTATGAGAAAAAGGAACCTGCTTTTGACGATTCTCCTGTGCCTTGCGCTTTTCATGGCAGGCTGCGGCGGTGGAGGAGCGGAAAAAGGCGCTTTACTGAAAATGACCTTTCTGGATACGGGCAAATCGGACTGCATCGTGATCGAAGCGGGGGAGAGCGTCGTGGTGAACGATACGGCGGATGCGGACGATGCGGCGGCGATCTGTGCCTTTCTGGATGAGCGGGGGAAAACAAAGATCGCATATTTGATTCTGAGTCATTTTGATAAGGACCATATCGGCAGTGCGGCGGATCTGGTTTCCCGGTATGAGGTTGGCTGTGTGCTGATGCCGGATTATGAGGAAGATTCGGAAGCATACCGCGCGTTGATGCAGGCGCTTAAGGAGTCAGATACGGAGAGCCGCAGGCTGCGGGCGGCTTATGCTTTTTCGCTTGAGGGGATCGGGTTTTATGTGGATGCGCCCCGTGAGAGGGTCTATGAGAATGACAACAATTACTCGCTGATCACATGCGTTACGAACGGTGAGAACCGGTTTGTGCTGATGGGCGACGCCAAGAAAGCGCGGACGGGAGAATTTCTGGAATCCGAAGAGGCGAAGGGCCGGTTTGATCTGATTAAGATGCCGCACCACGGGAACTATACCAGGAATCTGGAAGCCCTGTTTGAGACGGCGAAGCCCCGCTATGCCGTGCTCACCGCGGATCCGGCGCGTCAGCGGGTGGAGGAGAAGACGGTGAGGCTGTTAGACGAATATGGCTGTGAAGCGTACTACACGGATGAAGGAACCGTCACCGTCATATCCGACGGCAGTCAGGTGCAGGTAAGCCAGCCTTAAAGCCTCTCTGATGAGGCCGCAGTCCGGGAGACTGTACCGTGCAGAGCGAGCTGCCGCCGGAAAGCGTCCGGCAGACAGTCTTTCAGGATAATTCAGAAAGCCCTGAGATGTCGGAGTCGATTGCCATGGAGTAGTTGGTGTAGTACACCACGAATCCGGGCCTGGCCCCGGCTGGTTTTTTTACATGTTTTTTCTGTACATAGTCGATTTCTACCTTGTCCTGTTCGCGTCCTTTGGAATAGTAGGCGGCAAGCCTTGCGGCCTCCTCGAAGGCGCGGTCCGGCACCTCAGCTCCTTCTGTCTTTAAGATCACATGGGAACCGGGAATCTGCTTGGCGTGAAACCACCAGTCGCCCCCGTTGGCGAACCGGAAGGTAAGCTCGTCGTTCTGGAAGTTATTTTTCCCCACATAGATATGAAAACCGTCGCTGCTCACATAGTGGAAGGGCTTACTTGTGATTTTAACCTTTTTGGAACCGCCCTTTCTGCGGATGTAACCGCTCTCGATCAGCTCCTCGCGGATCTGCACAAGGTCTTCCTCATGCATAGCGATATCCAGCGCAGCCAGAATGGATTCCAGATGTGTAATCTCTTCTTTGACCTGTATGGTCAATTCTGAGAGCGCTTCATAGGTTCGTTTCAGTTTCCCGTATTTATCAAAATATTTCTGTGCGTTTTCCTGCGGCGTCAGCGTGTTGTCCAGCGGGATCGTGATGGTCTCGCCCGTGTAATAATTGAGTGCTTCCATGGACTTAGCCTCAGGATCCACGTTGTAGCCGTAGGCGTTGATCAGTTCGCCGTAAACCTTGTATTTGTCTTTCTTTTCCGTATCCTTCATTTGGCGTATCTGCAAATCGTATTTCTTTACATTGCGCTCCAGAGCGGTCTGGACGATTTTACGCAGATCCACGGATTTCTGGCGGATGCGGGTGACCACGCTGCGCTCCGCATAGTAACGTTCCAGCACGCTGCTGATGGAGGAGAAGGTCTGTGATGTTTTGTCGCTGTAGATCGTCAGGGGAAAGGCCGCGTATTCTAACGGCTCCCTGCCGTTGTAGACGATAACGGGAGAAAAATCCCCTCCGGCAATCTGCGCCGCCATGTCGGAAACCGCCTTGTAAACCGCCTGCAAAGCGGTTTCCTCCAGCACATTTGCGGGCATGTCCGCGTCGATGCCGGCCCGGTAGCACAACTCCTGAGCGATGATGGGAGACAGACCCGTGTAGGTGGTGTAGAGCGCCTTGTAGAGCGGCATGGGTTTCTCTTTCATATGGCCGCAGAGGTTTACATAATTCAGGGGTTCGCTGTCTTCCGGCGCTTTGATAAAGCGGGGCATGGCTTCGCGCGTATATTGCCCGGAAAAACGCAGGGGGTTTTGCTTATCCTGTGTATGCGGGATAAAATAAGGACGGCCGGGCAGTACCTCCCGCACGGAACTGACCATGCCGGAAATATGCTTGATGCTGTCTATGATCCGGTCGTGATCGTCGCAGAAGATGATGTTGCTGTGTTTGCCCATGATCTCCACGATCAACTGCTTTTCGCATAAGTCGCCCAGCTCGTTTAAGTGTTCCAGACGCAGCCGGATCACGCGCTCGAGGCCCGGCTGTGAAATAGCGGTGATGCGGGCGTTTTGGAGATGCTTGCGCAGCAGCATACAAAAGCCCGGCGCGGTCATGGGACCCGGCTTGTTTGTTTCCGTCAGGTAGACCATGGGAAGGGAGGCGTCAGCCGATAACAGCAGGCGGTACTGGCTGCCGCCGTTTTTGACGGTGAGCAGCAGCTCGTCGCTTTCCGGCTGGGCGATCTTGTAGATGCGGCCGCCGAGAAGCGTTTCCGAAAGTTCCCTTGTGATATTTGCAATGGTTATGCCGTCAAATGCCATATTTACCTCCGTGCCGGGGCATTTTAAAAGCCCGCGGATCCAATTTTAAGCTGTTCCCTACTATAGCATAAACGGAGGGGCTTTTCAATCGCTGACGGGTCTGGCCGCGTATGTTTTCCGTCATATTTTTCGGGGAAAACCGGCGCGGTTTCTCTTTCTTGACTATTTTTTCTCTTTACACTATAATAAAAGCTGTATGCGTGGGTCTTTTTGCGCGCATAAGCAGAGTCAGAAAGAGGCACAGGCAGAGCGCATGCCTGCATGCAGATATGCCTGTGACGATTTATGACGAGCAACGCGAATGAGAGATGCGAAGCATCTCGAATCTGCTTATGCAATGTAACTGTGAAGTTTACGTTAAGAGAAAGAAGAGTATGACGATGATTAAGAGCATGACCGGGTTCGGAAGATGTGAAGTGGCTGAGGGTGTGCGCAAGATCACTGTGGAGATGAAGTCTGTCAACCACAGGTATCTTGACGTGAATATCAAGATGCCGAAAAAACTGAATTTTTTTGAGACGGCAATCAGAAGCGAGCTCAAAAACTATATTCAGAGAGGCAAGGTGGATCTTTTTATCACCTGTGAGGATATGACGGAGTCCAATCTCTGTGTGAAATATAACAGGGAGCTGGCAGCGGAATATATGAAATATCTCTGGCAGATGTCGGAGGATTTTTCGCTGGACAACGACGTGCGTGTCTCCACGCTTTCCCGCTATCCGGAAGTACTGACCATGGAAGAACAAAATGTGGACGAGGAAGAACTCTGGCAGTTTCTCGGAAAGGCGGTGCGCGGCGCGGCGGAAGCTTTTGTGGAAACGAGAATCAGGGAAGGCGAAAACATTCGTGACGATCTGCTGGCGAAACTGAATGTGATGCTTGCGGGTGTGGAGTTTATCGAGCACCGTGCACCCCAGATCATTGCGGACTATAAGAGGAGACTCAGGGACAAGGTGAAGGAGCTTCTGGATGATACCCAGATCGATGAGGCCAGACTGCTGACTGAGGTGACGATCTTTGCGGATAAGGTGTGTGTGGATGAGGAGCTTGTACGCTTAAGGAGTCATATTGCCACCATGAAAGGGGATCTGACCGGGGGCGGCAGTATCGGGCGTAAGCTGGATTTTCTGGCGCAGGAGATGAACCGCGAGGCAAACACGATCCTCTCAAAGACCACCGATCTGGAAACTTCCAACAGGGCCATCGAGTTGAAGACGGAGATCGAGAAGGTGCGGGAGCAGATACAGAATATTGAATAACAGTTCAGCCAGACCGAAGTTGACCGACAAATCGGGCTTGCACGAATTTGACGGTCAGCTGATGGTCTGAGGGAACGCCCGCATAGGAGCAAAAAAGCTGCAAAGCAGCGAAGAGCGCCGAAGGTGCGTTTTGCGAATGGCGTGGGCGGAACTGTTGTATCGAGTAAGGACGCTGTTATGGGTAAACTGATTCACATAGGCTTTGGCAATGTGGTTAACACAGGGAAGATTATCGCGATTGTCAGTCCTGATTCCGCGCCGGTGAAGCGTATGGTGCAGAAGGCAAAAGAGACGGGAATGGCGATTGACGCCACTCAGGGGCGAAAGACCAAGGCGGTGCTGGTGATGGAAAACAGCCAGATCGTGCTTTCGGCGCTTCTTCCGGAGACCATATCGGGCAGGGCACAAACTGAGGATGGGCAGACAGATGAGGAATGAAGGGATTTTGATTGTAGTCTCCGGATTTTCGGGGGCCGGAAAAGGTACTTTGATGAAGCGGCTGGTGGAGGCGTATGACGGTTATGCGCTTTCGATATCGGCCACTACCAGAAAGCCGCGTCCGGGCGAGGAGGAAGGCAGGGAATACTTTTTCCTGTCGAGAGAGCAGTTTGAGAAGCGGATTGCAGATCATGCGCTGATCGAGCACGCCGAATACTGCGGCAATTATTACGGGACGCCGCGGGATTACGTGGAGAAAGAGCTGTCCGAAGGACGGGACGTGATTCTGGAGATTGAGATTCAGGGGGCGCTTAAGATTAAGGAGCAGTATCCCGACGCCCTTTTGCTGTTCGTATCGACGCCGGACGCGGCCGAGCTTCGCCGCAGACTTTCCGGACGGGGAACGGAGACGCAGGAGGTTATTCAGAAGAGACTCTGCCGCGCGGCGAAGGAGGCCGGGGGGATAGAGGCATACGACTATATTGTGATCAATGACGATTTAGAGACTTGTGTGAAGGAGCTTCACGGCATTATCCGTGCGGCGCATCATGCGCCCGGGCGGAATGAAGCGTTCATAGAGAAAATGAGGAGAGAATTGGAAGGAAAACAGATTGAAAATTAAATCTTCAATCGCGGGATTTGTGACCGCGCGCTGCTTGTCACAAACCCGATAATGCGCAGAAAGCAGCGCAGAAATGAGGAGAATCTATGTTACATCCATCTTATGCAGATTTAATCAATGTAGTAAACAGCGGCGTGGAAGAGGGCGAAGATCCGGTAGTGAGCAGTCGTTATTCTATCGTGATGGCCACATCCAAGCGGGCGAGACAGATCATCGCAGGTGACGAGGAGCTGGTGGACGGAAGAGGTAAAAAGCCCTTGTCCGTGGCCGTGGAGGAACTGAATCAGGGCAAAATACAGATTTTGAATGAGGAGTTTGCGGAAGAGACGGAAGAGTCCGAAGCCGAAGCTTCCGAAACCGGAGTTTCCGAAACGGAGGAGGCGCAGGAGAGCGCGCAGGCGGAGGAGACGCAGGAGTCGCAGGAGGCGGACGCCTCTGACGGAGAGTAGGGCCGGGTATTTATTATATGAAGAAAAAGATACTGTTCCAGTCTCTGGGATGTGATAAAAATCTGGTGGATTCCGAGATGATGCTCGGTATGCTGGCGGAGAACGGATATGCGTTTACGGATGATGAGAACGAGGCGGACGCCGTGGTGGTGAATACCTGCTGTTTCATCGGCGACGCCAAGGAGGAGAGTGTCAACACCATTTTAGAGATGGCGGAGCTTAAGAAAAGCGGGCGCGTCAGGGCGCTTGTCGTGACGGGGTGTCTGGCGCAGAGATATCAGGAGGAGATCCGGAAAGAGATCGAAGAGGTGGACGCCGTGATCGGCACCTCCGCCATAGAGGAGCTGCCGGCTGTTCTGGACGCGGCGTTTGCGGGAAAGGCCGGGGACTGTTACCACAGCCTTGAGGAGAAGCCCCTTACCGGTCAGAAGCGGATTCTGACAACGGGCGGTCACTATGCCTATCTGAAGATAGCGGAGGGGTGCGATAAACACTGCACTTACTGCATTATTCCGAAGGTGCGCGGCCCGTACAGGAGCGTTCCCATGGAAAGCCTTCTTCGGGAGGCGCAGACTCTTGCGGATCAGGGCGTGAAGGAACTGATTCTGGTGGCGCAGGAGACTACGGTTTACGGACAGGATATTTATGGTTATAAGGCGCTGCCGGCGCTTTTGGAGCGGCTGTGCCGGATAGAGGGACTTGTATGGATCCGGATTTTATACTGCTATCCGGAGGAGATAGACGATGAGCTGATCCGGGTTATGCGCGAAGAGGAAAAGATCTGTCATTATCTCGACATACCGGTCCAGCACGCATCCGATTCCGTATTGAAGCGCATGGGCAGAAGGACGGATCGGAAAGAACTGACTGAGATAGTCAACAAGCTGCGGCGGGAGATTCCGGATATCTGTCTGCGGACCACGCTGATTGCGGGATTTCCGGGGGAGACACAGGAGGATTACGAAACCCTGTTTGCCTTTGTGGATGAGACGGCTTTCGACCGGCTTGGGGTCTTTCCCTACTCGCAGGAGGAGGACACACCGGCGGCCGGGATGCCTGACCAGATTTCCGACGAGGTGAAACAGGCCCGCTGTGACGAGCTGATGGCGCTGCAGCAGGAGATTGCTTTCGAGGCGGCGGCAGACATGGAAGGCCGGCTCGTGAAAGCCATGATTGAAGGAAAAGTGGCAGATGAGGACGTCTATGTGGCGAGAACCTATAAGGATGCGCCGGACGTGGACGGCTATCTGTTTGTACAGACGAAAAGGGAGCTGATGACCGGCGATTTCGTGCAGGTCAGGATTACCGGTTCCCACGAATATGATTTGATGGGAGAGTTAGAAGATGAATCTGCCGAATAAATTAACGATTTTCCGTGTGATATTGATCCCTTTTTTTGTGGTGCTTCTGCTGTTTGATCTCACGGCTTACGACAAGTGGATCGCGCTGGGGATTTTTATTGTTGCCAGCCTGACGGACTTTCTGGACGGTTATATTGCGAGAAAATACAATCTGGTGACCAATTTTGGCAAGTTTATGGATCCGCTGGCGGATAAGCTTCTGGTCTGCTCGGCGATGATCTGTCTGGTGGAGCTTGCGCGGATTCCGGCATGGGTGGTGATCGTTATTATCGCGAGGGAGTTTATCATCAGCGGCTTCAGGCTGGTGGCCTCGGACAACGGGGTGGTGATCGCGGCCAGCTACTGGGGAAAATTTAAGACGACCTTTCAGATTCTCATGATCTGCCTGATGATTGCGGACCTTCCGTCGCTTGCGCTTGTGACGCAGATTGTGATGTGGGTGGCGTTGGCCCTGACGGTGATTTCGCTTGTGGACTATCTGATCAAGAATAAGAGCGTGATGCAGGACAATCAAAAATAAATACGGACAGATGAAACTGGTGTAATGTTTTGGCAAAGAGGGTGATGGCTATGACAGTAGAGATTATTGCAGTCGGAACAGAGATATTGCTGGGAAACATCGTGAACACAAATGCCGCCTATCTCGCGGAAAAATGCGCGGAACTCGGGCTTTCCTGTTATCATCAGGACGTGGTCGGCGACAATGAGGAGAGGCTGATGGAAACCATCCGTCTGGCACTTACCAGAGCGGATATCATTCTCCTTTCCGGGGGGCTTGGCCCCACGCAGGACGACCTGACCAAAGAGGCGGCGGCGAAGGTGATGGGGAAAACACTGTATCTGCATGAGCCTTCCAAGGAGGCGATCCGGCAGTTTTTTGCAGAGCGTAATCTGGAGATCACGGAGAACAACTGGAAACAGGCCATGGTGCCGGAAGGGGCTGTTGTGGTGGAAAATCCGGGCGGCACCGCTCCCGGTATCATCATAGCGGAGAACGGTAAGCATGTGGTGCTGATGCCGGGACCGCCAGGGGAGCTGATCCCCATGTTTGAAAAGTCGATCATGCCCTATCTTGCGGGGCTTGCGTCGGGTGTTATCTATTCCCAGACCGTGAAAATCTGCGGCGTGGGAGAGAGCAAGGCGGAGAGCATGGTGGAGGATCTGGTGGATGCACAGAGCAATCCCACCATCGCGACGTATGCCAAAATCGGGGAAGTGCACCTTCGCGTGACGGCCACGGCGCCGGATGAAAAAGAGGCGAAAAAGCTGGTGAAACCCATGGTCAAAGAGCTGAAAGGGCGCTTTGGCAATCATGTCTACACGACAGACAGTGAAGTGACGCTGGAGAAGGCGGTGGTGGATCTGCTTGCGGCCAATAAGCTGACGGCCTGCACGGTGGAGTCCTGCACGGGCGGTATGCTTTCCGCCAGACTGATCAATGTGCCAGGTGTGTCGGAGGTGTTTAAGTCCGGCTATGTGACGTATTCCAATAAATCCAAGCGCAAACTTCTGGGAATCAAGAAAAATATTCTGATGAAGCACGGGGCGGTCAGTGAGCAGATTGCCAGAGAGATGGCAAAGACGGCGGCTGCCCTTGCAAGAACCGATGTGAGCGTCTCCACCACGGGCATTGCGGGGCCTGACGGCGGCACGCCAGAGAAGCCGGTGGGACTTGTGTATATCGGCTGTAATGTATGCGGAAGGGTTACGGTGAAGGAGTGCCGTTTCCACGGAAGCCGTGAGAAGATCCGGGAGAGCACGGTATCTGCGGCATTGTCTTTGCTGCGGGAATGTATTTTACAGTATTACAGTGAAGTGACTTTCGGCGGCAAGGAAAAGTAAAAAGGAGAGAAGAATGAACGAATCTGACAAGTTGGAAGGCATGCAGGAGGGCGGGGGAAGAGAGGATTATTATGCGAATCCCTATGTAACCGGGAGCAGCCGGGACATATATGAGACGCCGGAAGTGGTGGAGAGCGTTTCCGTTGTGGAGGCGGCAGAGCCTCCTGTGGCAGTTGCGGACACGCACGGGCTTTTCTCCGGAAATCAGGCGGGGAGTCAGAACGGTGTATACGGCGCCCAGCCTCCCTATGGGAATCAGGCAGGCGCATACGGCGCCCAGCCTCCCTGCGGGAATCAGCAGGGCGGTTACGGTATGCAGCCCCCATA
>CARQVR010000024.1:0-33747 GCA_949051815.1 uncultured Lachnospiraceae bacterium | reverse complement strand
TGGCAATCAGGCGCAGGGGGAGGGATACGGCGCGCAGTCTCCCTATGGAGGTCAGACGCAGGGGGAGGGATACGGCGTGCAGCCTCCCTATGGCGGTCAGGCGCAGGGTGACAGTTACGGCGCGCAGTCTCCTTATGGCAATCAGGCGCAGGGGGAGGGATACGGCGCGCAGTCTCCCTATGGAGGTCAGGCACAGGGCGAGGGCTATGGAGCGCAGTCTCCCTATGGAAGTCAGGCGCAGGGCGGCTATGGGGCGCAGCTTCCATACAGCAGCCAGCAGGGCAGCTATGGGGCACAGTCTCCCTATGGGAATCAGCAGGGCGGCTATGGCGTGCAGCCTCCTTACGGCAGCCAGCAGGCGGGCGGCGGCTTCGGCGGGCAGCCTCCCTTTGGCGGACAGCCGCCTTATGATAATCCGTACAGCCCCTACGCCATGCCGCAAAAGAAGCAGAACACAGGGCTGATTGTGGGTATTGTCATCGGTATTATCGCTTTGTTTCTGGTGGCGGTGTTCGCGCTGGCAAGCAGGGCGGTGAACATGCTCTCCGAGAAGGAGAAGGAAGACCTTCGCCGTGATGTGTACGATTTCGATGATGACTACGATTATAATTATCATGACGATAACGAGTATGACTTTGACTTCGATTATGATTATGATGACGGTTATGATTACAGCGATTTCTTTAGCGATGACGATTTTTACGACGACTACTATGACGACGAAGTGTACGACGACCGGTATTACAATCTGCATAACGAAATCAGATCGGATCTTTCCTATCAGGTGGAACTGGAGGATTTTGAGTACGAGTCGGATTATGAGAATGTCATCATTGCAGCGAGCATTCCGGTTGTTTCCGGGGAGAATGTGTCGAATTTAGATAAGATTAACGGGGATATCCGAAAAGAAGTGGAAGAGATTACGGCGCTTTTCGAGTCGGATTACGAGTCGCACATCAGGGAGAGTGAAGAAAATTATTTTATGGCTGCCCTGATCGGCTATGTGACCTATATGGACGAGGATAAGCTGAGCATCGCCTGGCAGGAGGAGATGTACAGCGACAGGGACGGCGGCGTCTATCTGCGGAGCATCAATATTGACATGAAAAACGGGGTGATTCTGGACAATGAGGATATCCTTGCGGTCGACGACGAATTTTCCGTGGAGTTCCGCCAGAAGAGCGACGAGCAGAACGGGGAAATTTCCTATCTTACATATATGACGGATCAGCAGATTACGGAATATTTTAAATCCGACGATATCATTGTCCTGTATACGCCAATGGGTATGGAGATCGGTTTTAACTATGAGGAGGGCTGGGTGACAGTCACCTACGAGGAGTATGAGAAGTATCTGAAAGTATTTTAAATAAGGCACGAAAAAGGGGTGCGGCGTCGAAGGATGCTGCGCTCTTTTTGTTGTGCAAAATAGCCAATCAGATGTCAATGATATTGTATAAAACAGAGAATGGAAAATGAGTTGGATGAAAGGCGACACATGTCGTATCTTGTTTTGGAAAATTTGTATATAACATAGATATAACAAGCGGTCACAATAGTAAATGTGACGAACGAAGGCGACGCTTTTCTAAAACGGCATATGAAAAAAGTAAAAAGGAGGTGGCAAATGGAATCGAAACAGGAACTGGCACAGGTGATTGCAAGGCTGGGCGGCGAGCGGCGGCAATATCTGAATGATTTTTTTGAGGACTGTCCGGAGGAGCTGGTGCAAACCATACAGTACGAAAGGATTTCCAAGGGAGAGGCGATCCTGCAGGCGGGAATGGACTGCAAGTATGTGTGGGGGATCATAAACGGGGAGATCAGTGTGACGGATATCCAGATGTTGGGCGATGCGTACAGTTTTGTGGAGAGTTCAGGTTTCAGTATCGTTATCATCGGAGACTATGAACCCTTTGCCGGACTGACGGAATTTCAGAACACGATTTATGCCGTAACGGCGTGCGAGGCGCTTAAGATTCCTACGGCCGGTTATATGCGGTGGATGAGGCGCGACGGGAAGGCACTCTTCATGCGGGCGCAGATTTTTGCAAAGACGCTGGCGCAGGAGATCTCAAACGAACGCAAGTATCTGCTCTTAAACGGCAGGGACCGTCTGGTGCTGTACCTGACACAGGCTTACGCAAAATGGGAGGGCGAGGGAGAATATGTCCTGAAAAAGACACAGGCCCAGCTTGCCCAGCGCATCGGGATGAATGTGCGGACGGTACAGAGGAGCATTCAGAAGCTGGAAGCAGACGGGTTCGTGTCCTGTCCGGGCAGCAAGCTGTGCATCTCGCGGGAGCAGTACGAGAGATTAAAGTCCTACAGGGAGGAAAATCTGCTCCACTAAAATGACACAAACAATCAAAAACCAACAACGGAAGGAGAAACATATCATGGGAAAAACACCTACACCACACATCGGAGCAAGTAAAGAACAGATCGCAAAGACGGTACTGATGCCGGGAGATCCGCTGAGAGCGAAGTTTATCGCAGAGAATTTCCTCACGGATTTTGAGTGCGTCAACACGGTAAGAAATATGCTGGCGTTCACAGGAAATTATCAGGGCAAGAGAGTGACGGTCGCGGGCGGCGGCATGGGCATCCCCTCTGTGGGCATTTACACATATGAACTTTTTAACTTTTATGAGGTAGAGCAGATTGTCCGGATCGGCACGGCGGGCACACTGAGCGACAAAGTCAACCTGCGGGACGTGGTGATCGGTGTGGGGGCAAGCACGGATTCTTCCTATGCCGCACAGTACAACCTGCCGGGCACCTTCGCACCGATTGCGGACTTTGATCTGGCCAGAAAGGCGGTGGAAACCGGGGAGCGTCTCGGCATCAGAACCGTGGCGGGCAATATCCTCTCCTCAGACATTTTCTACAACAATGACGGGGACGCACTTGGCAAGTGGGCAAAGATGGGCGTACTTGCGGCTGAGATGGAAGCGGCGGCGCTTTATATGAACGCGGCGCACGCGGGCAAAAAAGCGCTCTGTATGCTGACCATTTCCGATGCGCCTTTCCGCGGAGAATCGCTGTCGGTGGAGGACCGTCAGACAGGGTTTACGGATATGATGAAGATTGCGCTGGAGATAGCGTGAATAGCGATTTGAGTCACAGCGAAGCTGTGACATGACGATTAGTGTGGAAAGAAAGCAGGTGGGCAAATGAAAAAATGGAAAAAGGTAATACCGGCAGTCCTGACGGTATGTATGCTGGCAGGCTGCGGTATGGCTGAAAAAGACGATTCGGTTTACCGGGTGTCCATGGTAGCGGGCACGGGCGGCATCAATGACCAGTCCTTTAACCAGTTATCCTGGGAAGGGCTGCAGAGCTTCGGAGAGCACACAGGTGCGGACGTGCGGGTGTTAGAGTCCAAGCAGGCATCGGATTACCTGACAAACATCGACAGGGCGACGGATACATACAGCGACCTTGTATGGGCGCTCGGCTACTCGCTGGCCGACCCTATGCTGACCATCGCGAAAATGAATCCCGATATCAATTTTGCCATCGTAGATTACGCGTTTGACGACAGCCCGCAGAATTGCACGGGCGTGGTGTTCAGGGCGCAGGAGTCGTCCTTTCTGGTAGGTTATATAGCGGGGCTTACCACGAAGACGGATAAGGTGGGTTACGTGGGGCCGATGAAGAGCTTCTTAAACGACCAGTTCCAGTACGGTTATATGGGCGGTGTGGCATACGCCGGATATGTACAGGGGCGTGAGATTGAGGTGCATTCACAGTTTACCGAGAGCTATTCCGACGCGGCGAAAGCAAAGGCGATCTCAAACAAGATGTATTCCAACGGCTGTGACATTATTTTCCACTCTGCGGGCGGTGCGGGCTACGGCGTGATCGAGTCCGCCAAGGAGAACGGCAAGCTCGTGATCGGCGTGGACACGGACCAGTCCCACCTTGCGCCAGACAATGTGCTGACTTCCGGTATGAAGAATACGAACATTGCGGTGGAGCTTGTGTCCACCATGGCGATGAACGGTGAAGAGATCGGCGGCAACACTTACAGCTACGGGTTGAAGGAAGGGTGCGTGGGCATTCCGGAGGAAAATAAAATCATGGATCCGGCGGTTTACGATCAGGCCATGGAACTGCAGCAGATGATTATCGACGAGGAACTGACGCCTCCGGTATCGGAGGAAACTTACCAGGCCTTTGTGGAAGGGCTGGGGAAATAGGAGAGAAGGACATATGGAAGTAAGAAAAGACTATGCGGTTCAAATGCATGATATCACGATAAGATTCGGCTCCTATACGGCATTGGATCAGGTGCGGCTTGATGTGAAAAAGGGTTCCATTCATGCGGTTTTAGGAGAAAATGGCGCAGGCAAGACCACGCTGATGAACATTTTGTATGGCTTATATCAGGCAAATGAGGGAGATATTTACCTGTACGGGGAAAAGGTGGATATGAAAAATCCCAACGTGGCGATTGCCCACGGGATCGGCATGGTGCATCAGCACTTTATGCTCGTGGATAATTTCACGGTGACGCAGAATATTATTCTCGGTCATGAGACGACGAAACCGGGTGGCGTGGTGGATTTGAAAAAGGCCAGGGAAGAGGTCATGGGGATCGTAAAAAAATACGGACTCGAAGTGGATCCGGACGCATACATTTCAGATATTTCAGTGGGTATGCAGCAAAGGGTAGAGATCTTAAAGGCGCTGTACCGGGGCGTGGATATATTGATTCTGGATGAGCCTACAGCGGTGCTCACACCGCAGGAGATTAACGACCTGATTGATATTATGCACAAGCTTGTGGACGACGGGAAGACCATCATCATCATTACCCACAAGCTCAAGGAGATCAAGGCCTCCGCGGATTATTGCAGCATCATCCGCAGGGGAAAATATATCGACACCGTGGAGGTGGCTAAGGTGTCCCAGGAGGAGCTGGCGGACATGATGGTGGGACACCGCGTGAAGCTGGTGGTGGATAAGGAGGAGGCGAAGCCGAAAGACGTGGTGTTTGAGGTGAAAGGTCTGACAGCCAAAGACAACCGGGGCGTATACGTGCTCAAAAACCTGTCCATGCAGGTGCGGCGCGGGGAGATCTTCGGCATCGCCGGGATTGACGGCAACGGGCAGAAGGAGCTGGTGGAAGCCATCACCAACCTGATTAAGGTGGAGAGCGGGACCATCCGCATTAACGGAAAGAACATTGAGAATAAGACAACAAGGGAAACCATGGATTCCGGCATAGCCACGATCCATGAGGACCGTCAGAAGCGCGGGCTGGTTCTGGACTTTTCGGTGGAGGACAACGCGGTGCTCGACACGTTTATGAAAGATCCCTTTTCCAGAAAGAGTATCTTAAACAGAAAAGAAATCCGTAAATTTGCATCAGGTCTTTTGAAAGATTACGATGTGCGTCCCGATTCCTGTGAGGAGCTTGCCATCAGGGGGCTTTCCGGCGGTAACCAGCAGAAGGTGATCATCGGCAGGGAGATCGCCAACAATCCGGATCTTCTGATCGCGGTGCAGCCCACCAGAGGACTTGACGTGGGAGCGATTGAGTATGTGCACAAGATGCTTGTCAGGGAGCGGGACAAAGGCAAAGCGGTGCTTCTCATCTCGCTGGAGTTAGACGAGGTGATGAATGTCTCAGACACCATCGGGGTCATTTACGACGGCGCCATCCGCTGCACTTTTAAGCAGGGAGAGGTGGATGAAAAAACCATAGGATTAATTATGGCAGGAGGAACATTAGATGGAAAAAACAGTTAAAATCTTAAAGAAACCGATTACCGCCACTCTGATTGCCATATTCTGCGGATTTCTTGTGGCTACGGTAATTCTGGCGGCTTCGGGGTACAATCCTTTTGAGGCGTTTGGCGCGCTGCTGGGCGGTATTTTCGGGAGACCGAAGTATGTTTCCAACGTGATTATCAAGAGCACACCTATTATCTTAACCGGTGTCAGCGTGGCTTTTGCCTACAAGATGGGACTTTTCAACATAGGCGCGGAGGGACAGTTCATCGTGGGCGCAGTGGCGGCCAATGTGGTGGGTATCGTCTGCGATTTTCCGGCCATCATCGAAGTGCCTCTCGTGCTGTTCGTGGGCGCAGCGGCGGGCGCGCTCTACGGAGGAATTGCCGGGTGGCTGAAAGCAAAATATAACATCAACGAAGTGATTGTGGGTATTATGCTCAACTGGATGGCGCTCTATTTCTCCAATTTCGTGTGCAACATAGAGCGGTTCCATAAACCGGACTCCGATGGTACCTACGCGATCAATGAGTCGGGATTTATCTCCTTTTTTACAAACTGGAAGACCACGGAAGCGGCGGCGGAGTTTGTACAGGAGCACCCCATAATCGGCGATATTCTGCGGACGGACGCCAACGCGGGTATCCTCATCGCCATTGCCCTCACCTTTGCGGTTTCCTTCCTGCTCTATAAGACGACGAAGGGGTATGAACTGCGGGCCGTGGGCAGCAACAGGGACGCGGCGGAGTTTGCGGGCATCAACGTAGGAAAAAATATGGTGCAGACCATGCTGATTGCGGGCGCACTGTCCGGAATCGCGGCGGCAATCTTCATAGCGGGCAACAATCCCCACGGGATTTCCCAGCTTTCCGCTTTTGAGTCCAACGGCTTAAACGGCCTTTCGGTGGCGTTCATTGCGGGCGGTTCCCCTATCGGATGTATCTTTGCAGGACTTCTGTTTGGCGGACTTTTGTACGGCGGCCAGTCCATACAGTATGTGGTGGGCGCACCCTCGGAGATCATAAGCATCCTGATCGGCACGATCGTATTTTTGATCGCGCTCAAGGATATGGTGCCTGTAATTGTCGATAAAATGGGGAAAAGAGGTGTAAAATAATGATGAATACAATTACGTTGTTACTCGGTGTCACGCTGCTGTATTCCACACCTATGGTATTCGGCGCGCTGGGCGGTGTGCTGTCGGAGCGTTCCGGTGTTGTAAACATCGGCATTGAGGGCATGATGACCTTTGGCGCGTTCGCAGGGGCAGCGGCGGGGTATTACAGCGGGAGCCCGTGGATTGGTGTGCTGTGCGCGGCTTTAGCCGGCGGCATTTTAGCACTGCTTCACGCGGTGGCGGCGATCACCTGTCAGGCGGATCAGACCATCAGCGGTGTGGCGATCAACCTGCTCGGCCCTGCGCTTGCGGTATTTTTCTGTCGTCTCGCCTTCGACGGCGCCACCATGTCCTATCCGGTGGCGAATAAACTCCCCAAGATATTCGGAAGCGGCGCGGAAGGGATCCGGGCGAACCTGAATGTGGATATCATGGTGATTGTGGCGCTGCTGTTCGCTGTGGCGATGTGGTTTGTGCTCTACCGCACCAAATGGGGAATGCGCATTCTGGCGGTAGGTGAGAATCCTGCGGCGGCGGATACGCTCGGCATCAATGTATACAAGACCCGTTATGCCTGCGTCATTCTGTCCGGCATACTGGCGGGGATCGGCGGCGCGACAGTCACCCTCGGCATTGTGGCGCAGTTTACCCAGACTTCCATTGCGGGGCAGGGATTCATCGCGCTGGCAGCAGTGATCTTTGGCAAGTGGAAACCGATTGGCGCCTACAAGGCGTGTCTGATCTTCGGCTTCTCTCAGGCGTTGACGGTGGTGCTTGGCGGCGGGGCGATTGCGGTTCCCACGGAAATTCTGGCGATGCTGCCTTATGTACTGACCATTGTGATCCTGATTCTCTTCATCGGCAAGTCCGTTGCGCCTAAGGCAGACGGCGTGCCCTATGTGAAGGGAAGGAGATAAATACTTGCCAATAGAACAGGAAATAAGCTATAGTAAAAGAGCAATGACTTGCGCGGCAAAGCAGCGCGGAAATGGAGTAAAAAATGAGTAAGTATAAGAGAATATTTACGATTGTAATTGATTCGCTTGGCGTGGGCGCGCTTCCCGATGCGCAGGCTTACGGCGACGCAGGTACGGATACGCTCGGGCATATCGCGGCGAACACCGATTCGTTCCGGGTTCCGAATCTGCAAAAACTCGGTATGGCGAATCTGCATTCCCTTAAGGAAGTGGAGCCTGTGGAGAAGCCCCTTGCATATTTTGCGAAGCTGAACGAGGCGAGTGCGGGCAAAGATACCATGACCGGCCATTGGGAGATGATGGGGCTGCATGTCACCACACCTTTCCAGACCTTTACGGAGACAGGGTTTCCCAAGGAGCTGATTGATGAGCTGTCAGAAAGAACCGGGCGGACCATCATCGGCAACAAGAGCGCCAGCGGCACGGAGATTTTAGAGGAGCTGGCGGAGGAGGAGATTGCCACCGGGCATATGATCGTGTACACGTCGGCGGATTCTGTATTGCAGATCTGCGGCAACGAGGAGACCTTCGGACTCGAAGAGCTGTACCGCTGCTGCGAAATCGCAAGGGAGCTGACCATGCGGGACGAGTGGAAGGTTGGCAGGGTCATTGCCAGACCTTATGTGGGAAAGAAGCGGGGCGAATTTAAACGGACCAGCAACCGCCACGACTATGCGCTAAAGCCTTTTGGAAGGACGGTTCTCAACGCGTTAAAGGATGCCGGGCTTTCCGTGATATCCGTGGGAAAGATATTTGATATTTTCGACGGGGAAGGGCTGACCGAGTCCAACAAGTCGAAAAGCTCCGTGCACGGTATGGAGCAGACCATAGAGATCGCGAAGAGGGACTTCACGGGTCTGTGTTATGTAAACCTTGTAGATTTCGACGCGCTGTGGGGGCACCGCAGAGACGTGGCAGGCTACGCGAAAGAGCTTGAAAAGTTCGACGAGAAGTTAGGGGAGCTTTTGCCGCTCTTAAAGGAGGACGATCTGCTGATTCTCACGGCGGACCACGGAAACGACCCGACCCATACAGGGACGGATCACACGCGGGAAAAAGTGCCGTTTCTGGCATATTCCCCGTCCATGCAGGGAGCGGGCAGTCTGCCCGACGGAGACTGCTTTGCACAGATCGGCGCCACCATCGCGGACAATTTCGGCGTGCAGATGCCGGAGGGGACAATCGGTAAGTCTGTGCTCGGGGAACTGAAATAGGCGCGGCATCATGAAATTATAATTCAGGTAGAAAGAGGTATTGCTATGGACAAGAAAGAGATTTTAAAAAAGGTAGATCACACGCTGCTTGCACAGACGGCCACATGGGAGGAGATCAAGGCGATTCTGGACGCGGGTATACAGTATGAGACGGCGTCGGCCTGTATTCCGGCTTCCTATGTGAAGCGGGCGGCGGACTATGTGCAGGGAAAACTGCCCATCTGTACCGTGATCGGCTTCCCCAATGGCTACAGCACCACGGCGGTGAAAGTGTTCGAGACAAAGGACGCTGTGGCAAACGGTGCGGCGGAGATCGATATGGTCATCAACGTCGGCCTTTTGAAGGACGGTCTTTACGACGAGGTGGAAGAGGAAATCCGTCAGGTACATGAGGCGTGCGGCGGAAAAATTTTAAAGGTGATTATCGAGACCTGTCTTTTGACGGAAGAAGAAAAGAAGAAGATGTGCGAGATCGTCACGAATTCGGGCGCGGAATATATCAAGACTTCCACCGGTTTTTCCACGGGAGGCGCCACCTTTGCGGATGTCGCTCTTATGAAAGAGCATGTGGGTGAGCATGTGAAGATCAAGGCCGCGGGCGGTATCGCAGACTTTGACGATGCGGAAGAATTTATCCGGCTTGGCGCGGACAGACTGGGAACAAGCCGGCTGGCGAAAGGAGTATAACGAAAAGTGGATACACATATGATTGTGGAGATGATCGGCTATTTTTCTTCTCTGCTCGTACTGGTGTCGTTTCTGATGACTTCGGTGATCAGACTCAGGATTGTCAATTCCATAGGAGCGATTATTTTTACCGTCTATGCGACGATTATCGGTTCCTACCCCACGGCGCTTATGAACCTGTGTCTGGTCGGGATCAACATGTACAATCTGTATAAGCTGTTAAAGTCCCCGAAACGTTACGACGTGATCACCGAGGAGCCGGAGGCGGCAGGACTACGGTACTTTTTAAATCACTATGCGGAGGATATCAGGAACTTTTTCCCCGATTTCAGTTTTGAAAAAAGCGGAGCTGACGCCGCCTACATGGTTGTGCACGACACGGTTCCGGCGGGGGTACTGCTTGGAAAGAAGAGGGCGGACGGAAATCTTGAAATCCTTCTGGACTACACCACGCCGCAGTACCGTGACTGCTCGGTGGGACGGCATCTTTACGGGGCGCTTGGCGGGCAGGGCATTGCGAAACTTACCTTCCCGGACGCACCGGAGGGACATGTGGATTATCTGGAAAAAGTCGGATTTGTGAAAACAGACGGCGCTTACGAGCGGAAGATATAAGCGGGACAGCCGGATAACCGCGATACATGAATGAAATTCAGATTGACAGGATACTCTTTTTGGGGGTATCCTGTTTTGCCGTATCAGAAGAGAATACTGGCTGGTTTCTGATAGGAAACACTTGCAGGTTTCCGCTTTCTCTGGTAGACTTATTTTATCTGAGAAAGTGGAATCTGTTATGCATTTGCATGTCCGGCATTTCGCCACGATTTCCATATTTTTTCAAATTTGCAGAGGAAAGGAGGGTAAAGTGTCATTTATGGGACATAGAAAATGGTAAGATCGTTTTATAAAATTTGAAGTTGACAAAAACGAACGTTTGTTTTATTATTTTATAGTAAGAACAAATGTTCTGCAAGGAAGGGCGGGAGAAACCGCTCCGGCATGGAGGGAAATATGGAAAGAGATGAAAAATTAAAAGCGTTGGATGCGGCCTTAGGACAGATAGAGAGGCAGTTCGGAAAGGGAGCCATTATGAAGCTTGGCGATCCTTCCGTGCAGATGAATGTGGAGACGATTCCCACGGGATCCCTGAGTCTTGATATTGCGCTGGGACTGGGCGGCATCCCGAAGGGCAGAGTGATTGAGATTTACGGGCCGGAGTCCAGCGGTAAGACCACGGTTACGTTACATATGATTGCGGAGGTGCAAAAGCGTGGCGGCATTGCCGGATTTATTGACGCGGAACATGCGCTGGATCCCGTCTATGCGAAAAATATCGGCGTAGACATAGACAATCTGTATATTTCCCAGCCGGACTGCGGAGAGCAGGCGCTGGAAATTACGGAGACGATGGTGCGCTCCGGCGCGGTGGACATTATTGTGGTGGACTCCGTGGCGGCCTTGGTGCCGAAGGCGGAAATTGACGGTGATATGGGTGACAGCCATGTGGGTCTGCAGGCCAGACTCATGTCGCAGGCGCTCAGAAAACTGACGGCGGTGATCAGTAAGTCCAACTGTACGGTTATTTTTATCAACCAGCTTCGTGAGAAGGTCGGCGTTATGTTTGGTAATCCGGAGACGACCACGGGCGGCCGCGCCCTGAAATTCTACTCTTCCGTCAGACTGGATGTCAGAAGGATTGAGTCCTTAAAACAGGGCGGTGAAGTGATCGGAAACAGAACCCGTGTCAAGATCGTTAAGAATAAAGTGGCGCCGCCCTTCAAGGAGGCGGAATTTGATATCATGTTCGGCGAGGGAATTTCTACGCAGGGCGATATTCTGGATCTGGCGGCGGAGAATAACATTATCAGCAAGAGCGGCGCATGGTATGCCTATGACGGGAACAAGATCGGGCAGGGCAGGGAGAATGCGAAGCAGTATTTGAAGGATAACCCGCAGATTTGTGCCGAAGTGGAGAGAAAGGTCAGAGAGCTTTTCAATATGGAGACGGATTCCGTGGCGGAGGCGCCCGCGAAAGACGCCCCTTCCGAAGCGGCAGCCAAGCCTTCCAAGGCAGCAAAAGCCGATAAAGAGGCTGGAAAGTAACAGAGTCCTGACAGGATGAGAAAGAGGTCGGGAAGCAGCAGGAGCCGGGCCGGAAGAGAAAGAGTCCTGGAAGCAGCAGGAGCCGGGCCGGAAGAGAAAGAGTCCTGGAAGCAGCAGGGGCTGGTCCGGAAGAGAAAAGGTCTGATGAAGAACAGGGAGAGTATGCGGAGGAAAGTGCAATGCTCGTCACGAAGCTTACCGGCATGGGGAAAGGCCGTTATAAAGTATACATAGAGGATGGTCCCGTTTTTGCGCTTTACAGAGGAGAGCTTAAGCGTCTGGGCATCCGTGAGGGAGAAGAAATCACGGAGGAGAGTCTGCGTGAGATCCGGGAGGAGATTCTGCCGCTGCGGGCGAAAAAGCGGGCGATGAATCTGCTGCAGAAAAGAGAATATACGTCGGCCGATCTGCGGGAGAAACTGCGTGACGGGGAATATCCGGATGCGTGTATCGGGGAAGCGATAGCCTATGTGGAATCCTACGGCTATGTGGATGATCTGCGCTATGCGAAAGATTTTATTTCCTATAATCTGGACAGAAAGAGCCGGGTGCGGATCGAACAGGATCTGATGAGGAAAGGAATCCGAAAGGATACGATCCGCAACCTCTTTGAAGAGCTGGAGGAGGAAGGTGCGAAACAGGATGAGGCAGCTATGATACGGCGCCTCCTTGAAAAGAAAAAATATGACGCTGAAACGGCCGACGGACGGGAGAAACAGAGAATGTACGCTTTTCTCTATCGAAAAGGCTTTCATTCTGAGGCGATTAACAGAGCTCTTTTGCTTGACATAACATAAAATTCAGTATAGAATTAATTTGTTGTAGTTTTGCTAACTATCGGGCTGTCAATAGTTGGAAACGGATGACAGCCGTCAATAGATTTGGTAATGTACAATGAAAACTAAATAAGGAGGTGCTCCTGTAATGTGGCAAGTTGTGGTAGCAATAGTCGTCACGCTGGTGATTGCTGTTCCCGTTTCCGCGCTGATTGCGATAAACTATCAGAAAAAGATGGTGGAAGCAAAGCTCGGTAATGCGGACGAGAAAGCCAGAGAGATTATCGACGAAGCTCTCAAAACTGCTGAGACGAAGAAGCGTGAGTCGCTGCTTGAGGTCAAGGAAGAGTCCATTCGCACGAAGAATGAACTGGACAAGGAAATCAAGGAACGGCGCGCCGAGGCGCAGCGCTATGAGCGGCGCGTTCAGCAGAAGGAAGAGAACATCGATAAGAAAGCGGACGCTATTGAGAAGAAGGAAGCAAGTCTGGCTCAGAAGGAAGAAGCTCTGGCTAAACAGCGGGAAGAAATTTCCAAACTGAGCGAGCAAAGATTACAGGAACTGGAACGAATCTCTGGATTAACCTCCGAACAGGCAAAAGATTATCTGTTGAAAATTGTTGAAGATGAAGTGAAACACGAAACTGCTGTCATGGTGAAAGAGATGGAGAGCAGGGCGAAGG
Organism: uncultured Lachnospiraceae bacterium; assembly: GCA_949051815.1. Taxonomy (GTDB): domain Bacteria; phylum Bacillota; class Clostridia; order Lachnospirales; family Lachnospiraceae; genus UBA3282. Next base: position 20,448 of record CARQVR010000024.1, on the reverse strand, counting down.
AGGAAGCGGACAAGAAGGCGAAGGAATATGTCGTTACTGCCATTCAGAAATGCGCGGCAGACCATGTGTCCGAGACCACGATTTCCGTGGTACAGCTTCCCAATGATGAGATGAAGGGCAGGATCATCGGAAGAGAGGGACGTAATATCAGAACTCTTGAGACGATGACGGGCGTGGACTTAATCATTGACGATACACCCGAAGCGGTTATACTCTCCGGCTTTGACCCGATTCGCAGAGAAGTGGCGAGAATCGCGCTCGAGAAGCTGATTGTGGACGGGCGTATTCATCCGGCCAGAATTGAAGAAATGGTCGAGAAGGCGCAGAAGGAAGTCGAAGTTATGATGAAAGAGGAGGGCGAAGCGGCCACCCTCGAAGTCGGCGTACATGGTATTCATCCTGAGCTGGTGAGACTGCTCGGTAAGATGAAGTTCAGAACCAGCTACGGTCAGAACGCGCTGAAACATTCCATTGAAGTGGCACAGCTTTCGGGCTTGCTGGCGGCGGAAATGGGGCTGGATGTCAGAATGGCCAAGCGTGCGGGACTGCTGCATGATATCGGAAAAGCAGTGGATCACGAGATGGAAGGATCTCATATTCAGCTTGGCGTGGAACTTTGCAGAAAGTATAAGGAAGGGCCGGTGGTCATTAACGCAGTGGAATCCCATCACGGTGATGTGGAGGCCCAGACCCTGATTGCATGTCTGGTACAAGCGGCTGATACGATTTCTGCGGCGAGACCGGGTGCAAGAAGAGAGACATTAGAGACATATACAACAAGACTGAAACAATTGGAAGACATCACAAACAATTTCAAAGGTGTGGATAAATCTTTTGCTATTCAGGCAGGTAGAGAGATTCGTGTAATGGTAGTTCCGGAACAGATCAGTGATTCTGATATGGTACTGCTCGCGAGAGATATCTCCAAACAGATTGAGGCTGAGTTGGAATATCCCGGACAGATCAAGGTAAATGTGATCAGAGAGAGCCGTGTCATAGACTATGCCAAATAGTACAAAACCCCGCAGATTTTATTCTGCGGGGTTTTTTGCGCGCATAAGCAGAGTCAGATTTAACATTTTTACCATAAAATGGCCTTATAAGTAAAGAAAATTGTCGTATATGCATACTTGTGAAATTGGTATACTTATAGTAGAATAAATACCAGTGTATGATTGTATACAATTATTCAATGGCATGATTACGAGAATGCAGGAGGGTACTATGAAAGCGTACAATGTGATGACCAGAAAAGAGCTCGTGGCGCAGAAGGCGGAGCTTGACAGACAGTTTGCCGAGGCGAAGGGAAAGGGTTTGCAGCTTGATATGTCCAGAGGAAAGCCGGAACCGGCACAGCTTGATATGGGCATGGGCCTTTTGGATGTTCTGAATTCCGATTCGGATATGAAGTCCATGGAAGGCATAGATACGAGAAACTATGGCCTGATGGACGGTATCACGGAGGCGAAGCATCTGATGGCGGACGTGATGGATGTGCCGGCGGAAAATGTGATCGTTTACGGCAATTCCAGTCTGGCAGTCATGTATGATACGATTTCCCGTTCCTATACACACGGTGTTATGGGAGCGACCCCTTGGTGTAAGCTTGATAAAGTAAAATTTTTATGTCCAGTGCCGGGTTATGACAGACATTTTGCGATTACGCAGCACTTCGGAATCGAGATGATTCCGATACCGATGACGTCCACAGGGCCGGATATGGATCTGGTGGAAAAATATGTGTCGACGGACGCGGCTGTCAAGGGAATCTGGTGTGTGCCCAAGTATTCCAATCCGCAGGGCATCACCTACTCCGATGAGACGGTAAAACGGTTTGCGGCTCTGAAACCGGCGGCGGAGGACTTCCGCATTTACTGGGATAACGCATATGCGATACATCACCTCTATGAGGATAAGCAGGATACGCTTCTTGAGATATTGAGCGAGTGTGAGAAGGCGGGCAATCCGGATATGGTTTTTGAGTTTTGTTCCACCTCCAAAATCACCTTCTCCGGCGCGGGTATGGCGGCTATGGCATCTTCTCCGGCCAATCTGGCTGATACGAAGAAAACGCTTACCTTGCAGACCATCGGTTATGATAAGGTGAATCAGCTTCGTCATGCCAGATATTTTAAGAATCTGGAAGGGATGCTTGCCCATATGAAGAAGCACGCGGACATCATCAGACCCAAGTTTGAGGCAGTGCTGACGGTTCTGGAGCAGGAGCTTGGCGGCTTAGGGATCGGTGAGTGGACGAAACCGCTTGGCGGTTATTTCATTTCCTTTGAGGCGATGGAGGGATGCGCGAAGGAGATCGTGGCGAAATGTAAGGAGCTTGGCGTGGTTCTCACAGGCGCGGGCGCGACGTTCCCTTACGGAAAAGACCCGAAAGACAGCAATATCCGCATTGCGCCTACCTATCCGACGGCGGAGGAGATGGCGCAGGCCACGGACGTGTTCGTGCTGTGCGTGAAGTTAGTCAGTGTAGAGAAGCTGTTGCAGGAGGCGGTTGCCGAGACTGCTTGAAAGGAAGCAGGCGGGATGCCCGGCTGATGCAGAACGGTCAGCGTGGCAGAAGGCAGCGATTGGAGAAGAGGAAACGGATAAAATGGCGGACAACAATTACGAGCGTTTGGGAAGAGAATTGATTTATAAGGGCGCGATCATTGATTATTATCAGGATACGATACGCGTGGCAAACGGCAACATAGCCAAGTGGGATCTGATTGACCACAAGGGTGCAGCGGCTGTTGTGGCGGTGAAGGACGACGGAAAGCTTTTGATGGTGAGACAGTACCGCAACGCGTTGGACCGGGAGACGCTGGAAATTCCGGCGGGCGGTTTAAACAGCGTGGATGAGCCGACAAAAGAGGCGGCGGCCAGAGAGCTGGAGGAGGAAACCGGTTATGTGGCGGGGAAGCTGGAGCTTCTGCTGACGCTTCGGACGACAGTCGCTTTCTGCAATGAAAAGATTGACGTGTATCTGGCGACGGATTTAAAACCCGGCTGCCAGCATCTGGACGAGGATGAGTTTTTGAATGCGGAGAGCCATGATCTGGAGGAGCTGGTGCAGATGATTTATGACTGTAAGATTCAGGACGGAAAGACTGTGTCGGCGATTCTGGCATATTATAACAAAGTGAACAGGAAGTAGAGACATTTGAAACAGACTTGAGGAACAGCTATGAACAGTGATAAGGGAAAAACGAGGGAAGACTTCGGGGAGAAATGCAGACAGCTCAAACCGGCGTATGTGATTTGGACGGCCTTTTGTTTCATGCTGTTTATCTACGAGCCTCTGTTGATGTACAGTACCAATAAAAATGATTTCTGGTTTGATCTCGGAATCATGATATTTCCGACACTGGTGATATTTGCACTGTTTCTCCTTGCGGGAGCAGTGCTTATCACCGCGTTTTATTTTATAACAGTCAGGTTTTCAAAAGGAAAAAGGGAAGTGTACCAATGTGCGGCGACACTCCTTTTTGTTGTTTTTATAGCTACTTATATTCAGGGTGTTTATCTGAGTACATCCCTGCCGGTGCTGACGGGAGAGCCGATTGCGTGGGACGCATATCTGAAAGAGGATCTGTTTACAGCGGTTCTCTGGCTGGTTTTGGAGACGGCGGCCATCGCTCTGATCGTGAAATTCGGCACGGAGCCGGTGGTTAAATGGGAGACCCGGATTTCCGGGGTTATTGTGGCTTTGCTGTTTGTCAGCCTTTTGCCGCAGATGCTTATGAACAACGCGTTTGAGAAAAAGGACGCCCTGCTTACGACCAACGCCCATTTCCATGATATTTCCCAAAATAAGAACTTTCTGATTTTTCTGGTGGACGCGGTGGAAGCCGGAGGTTTTGAGGCGGTGCTTGAAGCCAATGAGGAATATAAGGATGTGTTTCGTGATTTTACTTATTATTCCAATACGGCGTCCGTGTACCCTTACACCCGCGACAGTATGCCGCTGCTGTTATCGGGGGCAGTGAACAGAAATGAGCAGGAGTTCGGGGCGTTTTCCAGCGAAGCGTACAACAATTCCCCGCTGTTTGAAAGGCTGGATGAGGAAAACTACGATATCGGTCTTTACATGGATGAGCCGGTCTGGTACGGGGAACGGCGGTTTCATATAACGAGTGATATTAAAAATGAGATATCGTCGCCTTACAAGAGTATGGATTTTTCTATGTATTTCAGGCAGGAAATGAAATATATTCTGTTTAAATATCTGCCCTACGCCTATAAGCAGTATTCCCAGATAGAGGGCTTTGACTTCGGAATGGCTCTGGAGATGTACAATTACCGCTATGAAGGTGTGTATAACATGCTGCTTGAGAATCCGGAGCTTGAGAAGACGGACCGGAATGTGTTTCAGTTCATACATGTGGAGGGGGCGCATCTGCCCTTTGAATATGATAAGGATCTGAACCCAATAGAAAAGGGAACCTACTCACAGAAGATAGAGGCGACGATCAAGGTGATCGATACATGGCTCTCCAGACTGAAAAATAACGGCGCTTACGATAACTCTGTGATTCTGATTATGGCAGATCACGGTTATTATGACGTGGATCACGACAGTTACGGGGAGGAAGTGCTGGAGCGCTTTCATCCGGTTCTGCTCGTAAAAGGCAGGCAGGAGAACCACGAGCTTGTCGAATCGGATGTGCCGGTTTCCCATTTGGACCTGATGGATGCCTATATGGAGCTTTTGGACGGGAAAAAGGGCGGAGAGATATTCCGTGATACAGATCCGGATAGAAAACGACAGGTGATCTGGTATGAATACCGCAACGAGGAGCATATGGTTGAGTATCAATTGGAAGGGAACCGCTTTGAACGGGAGGATTTCAAACCCACCGGCAGAGTTTTTGACAGATGACATTTGCCGGAAGAAATGCTGTCATGCCTCGTCCTTTCCGGACATATACTGTCCTATAGGAGCTTGGAAGAGGCGGTGTAATCTTGCGAAGACAGTTTGGGATCAAAAACGGCTATCATATGGCGTATCTGTTTATGATCGGTCTTTTTATGGGAATTTTGCTTGTCAATTTTGGACATGATACCTGGATCAAAAACGGCAGCCTGCTGGGGGCGGAAATGATGAGCAGACTGAAAAACAGCAGACCGGTGGGAGAGGGGCTGGTGGGATATGTTCTCAGACACCGTCTCTTTACGGGCTGTCTGTTATGTCTGGTCTCCACGACGCTGATCGGGATGCCGCTTCTTTGTGCGTATATTTGTTATACAGGGCTATCGGCAGGGTGTCTGCTGTCCGTGGCGGTAGTCCGCTACGGGATCAGGGGATTGGTATTTATGGCGGCCGTCCTGTTTCCGCAGGCGCTGCTGCTGGTTCCTGCATATATTCTGCTGTTTTTCTGGGCGGCGGAGGTAAACCGGACACTCTATGCGCCGGGAAACCGGCTGGAAGGTTACGAGCGCTACAGCAGGCATTTCTATTTGAAGAAAGGGGCGCAGATCATCGGTATTATGGCAGTTGTCATAATGGGATGCCTGTTGGAGAGTTATGTCAATCCAGGTATTCTGCATTTCGTTCTGAAAATCTTTTAAAAAATTTTTTTATTCTATTTTTCAAGATGTAGTAGACATAAAATCATATGCGGACGATATGTTGTGCCTTGGGGAAAAAAGGGCGCAAATGCCCGTAAAATCAAGAAAAATTCCATTTGCTTTTCTAAAAAAATCTGATTATAATGGTACTCAGACAATGATTTGATTTACATAAAGAGAACGCACAGGGAAGGGCTTCCGGGTAAATGGAAAAAGAGATTGGCGCATTTATTATGTATTTACATAATGTAAAGAATACCTCCGAAAATACGGAGATGTCTTATAGACGGGATCTGGAAAAGGTATCGCATTTTATGGAGTCGAGAGGCATCCGTGAGACGAAGGACGTGAAGGCGCAGGATCTGGCTGACTATGTGAAGTACCTGGAGGAAAGTAAGTTTGCGGCGGCTACGGTATCCCGAAACATTGCATCCCTGAAAGCGTTCTATCATTATATGGTGCAGGAGGGGATGGCGCAGGAGGATATTTCCGAGAAACTCAAAGCGCCTAAGATTGAGAAAAAGGCGCCGGAGATTATGTCGCCGGATGAGGTGGTGCGGCTTTTGGAACAGCCGTCCGGGGACAGCCCCAAGGAAATCCGTGACAAAGCGATGTTAGAGCTTCTCTACGCCACGGGAATCCGCGTGACGGAACTGATCACGCTGAACCTTTCCGATGTGAATATGCAGATGAGCTTTATTCTCTGCCGGGACCGCAACAAGGAGAGAATCATTCCTTTCGGCGCGGCGGCCAAGAATGCGATGGCCAGATATCTGGACGGCACCAGAGAGGAAATGCTCGAGAATAAAAAGTCGGAGGTGCTGTTTGCGAACTGTTCCGGACAGCCCATGAGCAGACAGGGATTCTGGAAACTGATCAAGCACTATGCGAAGAAAGCGGATATTCAGGCTGACATCACGCCCCACACGCTGCGTCATTCCTTTGCGGCGCATCTGGTGGAGAACGGCGCGGATCTTCGAAGCGTGCAGGAAATGCTGGGGCATTCCGATATTTCCACCACACAGATTTACGCAAATTTAAACCATAACCATATCAGAGAGGTGTACGCGAAGGCGCACCCGCGTGGTTGAGTTATTTACTTTTGAGAATGTACAAGGGCGGCGGGATCGTTGACAGTTTCCGCCGCCCTGTTTATGTTTCTCTATTGAAAATTGTAACGGTGTGAACCATGCAAGGAGAACGCGCTGCATACGATGCCGGTTCATTTATGTTTGCTTTCGCCGGTTCTGCCGGGAGGCAGTTTCTCCTGTTCTTACATATAGTGGTACTTTCCGCGTTTCGCAAACAGGAATGCGGCGGAGAGCATGCAGGCGAACACCTCGGCGGCAGTGATTGCCCACCAGATGCCGTCCACCCCGAAGACGAGCGGCAGGATCAGTACGGACGCGGTCTGGAAAATCAGCGTGCGCATAAAGGAGATCGCCGCCGAAACCGCACCGTTGTTGAGGGCGGTAAAAAAGGAAGAGGCGAAAATATTAAAGCCTGCCAGCAGGAAGGAAAAGGCAAAGAGCCGGAACGCATGGCAAGTCAGCGCAAACAGCTCTGCGTCATAGCCCACAAATATGCCGGAGAGCGGAGCGGCCAGAAGAAAAGCGGCGGCGGTCAGCACGATGCTTGTGCCGGTCATCAGCAGCACGCTCTTTTTGAACATATTTTTCAGTTCTGCGTCGTTTCCCGCGCCGTAGTGGTAGCTGACGATGGGAGAAGCGCCGATGGAGTAGCCAATGTAGATGGCGATGAAGATAAACTGCACATACATCAGCACGCCGTATGCGGAGACGCCGTTTTCACCGACATACTTTAAAAGCTGAAAATTATAGATCATACTGACAACGGAGGCGGAAATGTTGCTCATCAGCTCCGACGAGCCGTTGGCACACGCCTGCAGGATCGGCTTGATTTCCAGCTTTGTCCTGGTGAGCCGCAGAAGGCTTGTGTTTGGGCGGATAAAATAGAGCAGGGGAAGCAGACCGCCCACGCACTGGCTGATGCCCGTGGCAAGAGCCGCGCCCGCCACACCCCATCGGAAGACGCCCACAAAGAGCGCGTCCAGAAACATATTGGTCACACCTGCGCCGATGGTTGCCATAAGGCCAAGCCTGGGTCTTTCCGCCGCAATCAGAAAGCTCTGGAAAACATTCTGCAGCATGAATGTGGTGATAAAGCAGAATACGATGCGCCCATAGAGGACACAGTCCTCCAACATTTCCGGCGTCGCGCCCAGAAAAGAAGCCATAGGGCGCGTAAAGACAAAACCGATTGCGGACAGGACGATGCCAAGGAGCAGAGTCACATATATCATCATGGAAAAATAGCGGTTCGCCTTCTCACGATCCCCGGTGCCAAGCACCAGAGAAACCAGAGCCGTGCCGCCTGTGCCGATCATAAAACCCATGCCGCCGAGGATCATAATGAAGGGAAAGATGAGATTGACGGAGGCAAAGGCGGTCTTTCCCGCGAAGTTTGACACGAAGAAACCGTCCACCACACCGTAGATGGAGGTAAATACCATCATCACGATGGAGGGAAGGGTGAAGCGCAGAAGTTTATTGTAAGTAAAGTGGTCTGATAACTGTATATTTTTTTCCATAAAATCACATCCTTTTTATATCCAAAAACATTATGTAAACTAATCTTGTTTCAAGTGCCGTAAATGTTCCCGAAAATCCTGTAAATAGCGTTCTGTCAGCGACAGATACTGCTTCACGTCTTCATTTGTCCATGAGGCAAAAATTGCATTCTCTATGGCAATGACTTTGGCGGCGGTCCGTCCGGCCAGCTTTTGGCCCTCACTGGTAAGAAATACGGTTTTATTTTTGCCGTCGGTGTTTTCCAGATAGATCAGCCCTTCTGCTTCCAGCCTGCGGAGCGCGGAATTGATAGTCTGTTTGCTGACACCGGCGTTGCGGCATATGTCCCGGAGCGGGCAGGAAGTTCCGGCGTGACAGACGGCGTAGAGAACCATCATGGAGCTTTCGGGAAGGCCAAGTCTGGATGCCGCTTCATGGTAGGCGGACTCCGTTTCGCTCAGCAGATAATTGAATCGTCGCAGTTCTTTTGAAAAATCAGGGATCATTTCCGCATCCTCCATGTTCCCGGCGTCAGTGTGTATGAGGGTTCGTTAAAATAGTATGAAATCATACTATTGAAGGGATTATAGTACGATTTCGTACCAAAGTCAAGCAAAAAATGCGCCCCGCAAAACGGGGCGCAGCAGTCGGTTATTTGTTTTATTCGTATTCCGCAATATCATAAATCAGCCGTTCCGACGCTTCCCAGCCAAGGCAGGGGTCGGTGATGGATTTGCCGTAAATGCCTTCGCCGATTTTCTGGCAGCCTTCCTCGATATAGCTTTCAATCATCACGCCTTTGACCATGCTGTGAATGTCCTTGTTTAATCTCCGGCTGTGCATGACCTCTTTGACGATACGGATCTGCTGCTCGTACTTCTTGTCGGAGTTATTATGGTTTGCGTCGATGACACAGGCCGGATTGACCAGATCGTAGTCCTGATACAGCATATACAGGGTATTTAAGTCTTCGTAGTGGTAATTCGGAAGGCTTCTGCCGTGCTTGTTCACGGAACCACGAAGCACCGCGTGGGCAAGCGGATTGCCGCCTGTGCTGACTTCATATCCCCGGTAGGTGAACTCGTGGGAATGCTGCGCCGCGTAGATGGAGTTTAGCATCACGGAGAGGGTGCCGCTGGTGGGATTTTTCATCCCGGCGGGCACGTCGAAGCCGCTGACGGTCATGCGGTGCTGCTGGTCCTCCACGGAGCGCGCGCCGATGGCCACATAGGAGAGAATGTCCTCCACATAACCCCAGTTGTCGGGGTAGAGCATCTCGTCGGCGGCGGTCAGGCCGGTTTCCTCTATGGCGCGGATATGCATTTTGCGCATGGCGATCAGGCCGCTTGTAAAATCGGGTTTCTTTTCCGGATCGGGCTGGCTGACAATGCCTTTATAGCCCTCGCCTGTCGTGCGGGGCTTGTTCGTATAAATCCGGGGGACAAGTATCAGCTTGTCCTTCACTTTTTCGCTGACTTTTGCCAATCGGTTTACATAATCACATACGGCTACCTCGTTGTCGGCGGAACAGGGGCCGATGATTACAATAAATTTCTTGCTTTTTCCGGTGATCACGTCCCGGATTTCGATATCTCTTTCTCTCTTTACCTCCACCAGATGGGCGGGCATGGGAAAACGCTCGCGGATCTCGTCGGGGGTAGGTAATTTAGCTACATATTGAAATGACATGGTTACCTCCCGGCGCAGACGCTTTCGCCGCACTGTGGGGACAGACGGGCTGTCCTCTGGCGGTCCGGCGGCCGCTTCGTCTGTATTTTGTATGTGTTTTACTGGAAAAACACATATATTATAGTATATAGAGAGAAGAATCGCAAGTATAAGTGCAGGGAGGATTTCAAATGCGGATTTCAAAGAAGGACTTCAAATTGCGGAAAGGACATCTGAGCGGGCTTCTTATGCAGTTTCTATACTGTGTAATGCACTTGATGTACTCCCGGAATCTCTCCTGCACCTGCCTTTGTGGCAGATTTTCCGCCATACAGACCGCACCCGGTGCAGTTTACGGTCTGTGTGTCCGGCGCGAGACATGGAGCGCCGATACGGTGCACAGAATTGTCTGCAGCATCTGGCTTGCCAGCATACCCCACAGATATCCTTTGATGCCGTAGAGAGGGATAGCAAAAAAGACGAACAGCAGGCGCAGAAGAAGGCTGACCACGCTGAACAGAAAGGTCTGGATGGTCTTTCCAAGCCCGTTTAAGATACTGTTTAAGGTGCTTGCGATGTACATAAAGGGACAGATGAAACTGAGGGTCAGGATAAAACTGCCGGCCAGCTCCGAGTGAAAGAGCAGCCGTCCGGCCAGTCTTCCGAACAGCAAAAACAGGGCGGTGCAGAAAAAGCCCAGCAGCAGGCAGCAGCGGATCGAGGTGAAGATGGCGCGGCGCACCGCATTCTGGTTGCCGCCCGCGTCCGCCTCCGATACGATGGGCAAAAGCAGCACGGAGACGGAGCCTGTGATGGCGGACGGAAATAAAATCAGCGGCAGGCTCATGCCGGTGAGCACACCGTAGACGCTCAGGGCGTCCGCGTTGCTTAAGCCGTATGCCATCAGACGGTTCGGTATGTAGATCGCTTCCACACTCTGCAAAAGGTTCAGCACCAGACGGTTGGCCGAAAGCGGGACGGCGAGCTGCAAAAGCTGTCCTGTGATGCGCCGGTATATGGTGATCACGGAAGAGAGAGGCCGGGCGGTCTGACGGCGACGGAAAAAGAGGGAAGCAGGTGTCTGACCGGCGGGGAAGACAGAAGGCGTGTGCGCGGAAACAGGACCGCCTGCCGGAAATACCTGATGGGCGCGCGCAAGGATCGCCACCACAGAGACGATCATGGAGGCGCTCTCACCGATTACAAGGCCCACCACGGCGAAGCTGATGGTAGGCGTAAGGCCGTGCTTCCGGCAGATAAAATAGATCAGGTAGACGCTCCCCACGCGGCAGACCTGCTCCGCGAGCTGGGAAAAGGCGGGGATGCCGGTTTTCCGGATCCCGTAGAAATAGCCGTTGATGCAGGAGTGCACGCTGGCCATGGGGATGGAGAGCGCGATAATGCGAAGGAGCGGGGCGGTTCTGGACTCCAGCAGAAGGCCTGCCGCGATGGGTTCCGCGTACACGTAGATGCCAAACGCGCAGGCAGCGGAGAGCGCCATTGCAAGTACAAAGCCCGCCCAGAGCGTGCGGAAGGAGCTTTTGTAATCGTGGGTGCTTGTTTCGCTGGCCACATACTTGGAGATGGCTGTCTGTATGCCGGACACGGTAAGCGAAAACGAGAGGGCCAGAACGGGGGAGATGAGCTGGTAGAGGCCCATGCCCTCCGCGCCGAATACATTGGATAGGAAAATACGGTAAAAAAAGCCGATAAAACGGCTGACTAATCCGGTTACGGTCAGAATAACGGTTCCGGCCACCAAAGGGTGATTCCACTTTTTAAACGTCATAGAGCACCAGCTAAGTGTGAGATATGGTCTATGTTTATGCCGGAAAAATGGAGAATAGAATTTTAACCGGTATTTTGGGTCCTGGTGTTGACAAAAATAATACTATATAGTAGTATTTTTGCAGGAGGAGTCGATATGGAAACACAGGCGGGCTTTCTGATCTCGCAGATCAAACAGGTCGGGGGAAGGGTGTTTGATAAGATACTGCAAAAAGAAAATATAAGAGAATTTAACGGTGCGCAGGGGAAGATCCTGTACGTTCTGTGGCAGTGCGATCATATATCCATTATAGAGCTTTCGAGGCTTACGGGGCTTGCCAACACGACGCTTACAAGTATGCTTGACAGAATGGAGGAGGCAGGGCTTTTGCGGCGTCTGCCGGACCCCGGGGACAGGCGGAAAAACCTGATCGCGCTGACGGAGAAAGCGGCGCGTCTGAAGGAAAGCTACGACAAGGTTTCCATGGAGATGCATGGGATCTATTTTAAAAATTTCAGCACGGAGGAGATACTTGCGTTTGAGGGGTATCTGCGCAGAGTGCTCGACAATGTGAAGGAGGAATTGTAGCTATGGCTAAGATATCGAGACAGGGAACCAATGATTTTTGTCCGCAGACTTTGTTTTTATACGGCACATACAAGGAGGACGGGACGCCTGACTTTGGCCTGTTCTGCTGGTTCAGCTACTGCTGGGACAAGACGCTCGGGGCGATGATATGCATAGGCGGGGAAAAGATGACGAAGGACAGGATCAAGGCCGGGAAGGTCTTTTCTGCGAATCTCGTCACGGAAAAACTGCTTCCCATGGCTGACTATCTTGGCTGTAAGCCGGGATATGACGGGGACAAGATGAATTTTGACGTAAGGATCGGCAAAGGAGCGGTTCTTGACGTGCCGGTTCTGACGGAGAGCCCCGTCAACTTCGAGCTGGAGGCCGCGCAGAGCATTCCCCTTGAAGACGGCGAGGTGTTTTTATGCCGGATAAAAAATGTGCTTTACGACGAGATGCTTGCGGATGAAAGCAGCCCGGTGGGCGAACGGCTGAGAACGATTGCCCCCGTCTCGACGACCTGTGAGACTTACTTTTCTTATACGGGGGAAGTTCTGGGCGCGTGGGGAGAACCGAGCAAGGACTTTATGAAAAAATGACGCAGACAGATGCAGGCGCGCCGCAGCACATTTGCGGTTGGCGGCGCAGATATAAAAACGTTTCGCAACGGAGATCAGTATGGCAGAAAAAGTAGTGGTGGGCATGTCCGGGGGCGTGGATTCCTCTGTGGCAGCCCTTTTATTGAAAAGACAGGGTTATGACGTGGTGGGCGTCACGATGCAGATCTGGCAGGAAGAAACGCCCGCGGAGACAGGGGAGCAGGGAGGCTGCTGCGGGTTCAACGCCGTGGAGGACGCAAGAAGGGTTGCGGAGGCGCTGGACATACCCCATTATGTGATGAATTTCAGACGGGAGTTTCGGGAAAAGGTCATGGATTACTTCGTGGCGGAGTATCTGGCCGGGCGCACGCCCAATCCATGCATCGCCTGCAACCGCTATGTGAAGTGGGAGGCCATGCTCCACAGGAGCCTGGAGATCGGGGCGGACTATATCGCCACGGGACATTACGCGGGGATCGTGCGCCTTACAAACGGCAGATATGCCATTCGGAACGCGGTGACGGCGAAAAAGGATCAGACTTACGCGCTCTACAGCCTCACACAGGAGCAGCTTGCCCATACGCTGATGCCGGTGGGGGCGTACACGAAGGAGGAGATCCGGCAGATGGCCGCGGAAGCGGGACTCATGGTGGCGCACAAGCCGGACAGTCAGGAAATCTGCTTTATCCCGGACAATGACTATGCGGCCTTTATCGACAAAGAGGCGGGAGAGCGGGTGCCAAAGCCCGGCTGCTTTGTGACAAAGGAGGGGGAGACGCTTGGGCATCATCTGGGCATTACCCACTACACGGTGGGACAGCGCAAAGGGTTAAACCTTGCCATGGGACGTCCTGTGTTTGTCACACAGATCAGACCGGAGACGGACGAGGTGGTGATCGGCGAGGCGCAGGACGTGTTCGGAGATACGCTGTACTGCAGCCGCATCAATTATATGGGGATGGCGGATCTGCCGGAACCGAGAGAGGTGACCGCCAAGATACGCTATGCCCACGGGGGGGAGAAATGTGTGATTGAGAAAGCGGGAGAAGACCGGATCCGCGTTACGTTCAAACAGCCCGTCCGGGCGATTACGCCGGGACAGGCCGTGGTATTTTACGAGGATGATTATGTACTTGGCGGAGGAACCATCATCTGAGCCGGTGTATGCGAAACATTCTCAGAGTCTGCCGCAGGCATACGCTTAATGTCCGCTGTCTGGCGACGATTTTTTAATGGCCTGCTTATTCTCATACATCCGGTCGTCCGCAATCTGATATATTTTTTCTATGTTGTATTCCTGCGGACCGCAGGAGGCATAGCCGTAGGCGATAGACAGGTGGAGATCCGGAATTTCCACATTTTTTTGGCGGATATTGTTTTGGAACTCTCCTATCATGGCAGAGATTTTGTCCGGGCTGTTGGTTTCAGCGATGGCGATGAACTCATCGCCGCCCATACGCGCAACGATGCCGTGCGGTTCAAAGGTTTTGACAATCACGTCGGCCGCGCTTTTGATCAGGATATCGCCGTGCGCGTGTCCGTAAGTATCGTTGGTTGTTTTCAGATTGTTCAGGTCAAAGCAGAAAACCGTATGATCCGGCTTTTCCATTTCCCTGACACGGTTCATGTATTCCATACAAAAACGGCGGTTATGTATCTGTGTCAGCTCGTCCGTGTATGCGCTTCTGATCAGGAAATTCCGCTCTGTCTCCTGCATCATTTTCTGCGTCATGTCGATATAGAAGGAGATCAGGAGCATAAAGATAAAAATGACGAGTCCTACGGAAGCGATTCCCTTCGTGGAGGAAATGGCGATACCGAAATAGCGGTGAAAGTAATAGAAAACCAGATCATAGCACACGCAGCCGGAGAGGATCAGCATACCGATCAGAAACAGCCGGTGGACAATCTGGCGGGTGATCCGCAGATTTATGGATTCTACGATAGCAGAGTAGATCAGATGGCACAGAATAAGCATCTGCATGTATTTCAGCGTGGCTGCGCAGTGGACCAGATCCACGGCGTGAAGACCCAGAAAGAGAGAAGTGGCAAAGATCTGCACCGCGAGGAGTATCCGGTATATCATGCGTATGAAAGGGCGGTTTAAGGCCAGCACATCCTCCCGCATATAAATGAGTAACGGAATGGGGGTCAGATAAAGCGTCAGATATTCCAAAAGACTGATGGTATAGAGCGGCATGGAAAAAATCACAAGCACATTGTAGTAGCACAGTGTCCACAGGCCGATGCAGACGGAGAACAGGGAGACACATAAAATGCGCGAAAATTTCCCGGAAAATAACATGGCAAAGATCGTGATGCAGAATGTGACGAGACCGAAAATGGTCAGAAAACAGCCGAGAAACAAAGGAACCCTGTTTTCGGTCAGTATGGCGCGGTAAAAGTTTTTCCACTCATAAACGCGAACCGGCTCGAAGCGGGAGAACGCCTTGTCTTCTGAAATGGTAAATTGCAGTGTCAGTGTTTTGCCAGCGTAGTTGTCAGGCAGGTCGACGGGCAGATAGCCGCTGCCGACCGTTTTGTGCTGATCCATCCGGTCCAGGCCATACTGGTGGATCAGTTCCGAATCCAGATACGCCCTGATGGCGGCGTGTTTGAGCTGCAGGACAAGCGCGTGTCCGGTACAGTCCGTATCCGCAGGGAATGTTCTTGTCATGGTGATGATATCGCCCCTGCTTACCGGTGTGAAACGGAAAGTGTCCAGTGAAACGTTTTGCCAGACATTGTCGTTGATTGCAATATCCCAGGCGTCATTCAGGGAAAGATATTTTGAAATGGCGGAATAATCGCTGGAAAACATGCCGTCGATAAAACGTGTGGTAAAATAGACGCTAAACAGCGCATAAACGATAAGCGCTGCTTTTAAAACGGTTTTCCGGGTCAGTGTTCTCTTATCTTTTGTGTCTTTCATGGCGGCGTCCTCTGTCGGTGGCTCTGATCGCTTATAGTTTATGAAAGGAAGGCGTTCTCTTTGCGTAGGTGGTGTAATAGTCAAACCCGCATTCCTTTAGAATCCGGGCAGCCTCATCAAAGGCGTGGGCGATCTGCCCCGGTTCGTGGGCATCGCTTCCCACAGTGATGATTTCTCCCCCCAGCGCGCGGTAGCGTTTCAAAATGCCGATGCATGGATTGGGTTCCCGCATCCCTCTTGCCAGAGCGGCGGTATTGATCTCGATCCCCTTTCCCATGTCAATCAGTGTAGATAAAATCCGGTCAAAGATTTCCCGATACATTTCATAGGAGTACCCCTGATCCTTCGTCGGGCCGTAACGCACCACATAGTCCAGATGCCCGTATACGTCGAAGCTGCTGTAAACCTTTAAGTTCTCCAGAACAGACTCGAAATATTCCAGATAAGCTTCCTCCTGCGGGCGTCCTTCATAAAAAGCGGGATAATAGGGGTCTTTCCCGTGGCAGATATGGGAAGAGCCGATGATAAAGTCGTAATCGTGCGCCAGGACGAAGTCGGCGTTTCTCTGGGCAAGATGAGGCTGCAATCCAAGCTCAACGCCGAAAAAGAGGGCGATCTGATCCGCGTATTTTTCACGGAGTTTCAGAAAATCACAGAGACAGGCGTCGGTATTTACTTCAAAAAATCCGTCCGTTTCGCGGTCTGTCACCGGATAGTCGAAGTCGTTGTGCTCCGTGAAACACATCCGGGTAAGTCCGAGTCCGATCCCCTTGAGAATCATCTGCTCCATGGGTGTGTCGGAATCCCCCGAAAAGGAGGAATGTAAGTGAAAATCTGATGTGACCGGCATGGGAAACTCCTTTCTGAGCGGATCTGGCATCGTTGTTTATCCTTAACTATATAGTATAGTAGATGGGGCAGACAAATACAAATGTTTTATTGGTGCAAATGCATATGAATGGGCATTTTCTGGCGAATGGCTTCTGACGGGTGTATTTTTTGAGAAAGATTATGTATTTCCTAAATATTTTTGATTTACGTCTTGAATTTTTGGGACAAATTGGGTAAAATAAAGTCGTTGACAAAATTTTGTCAATCTTATCCAATCTGGTTGGCAAAATGATATAGCAAAGTAACAAAAAATCAAGATTCAGGAGGAACGAAAAATGGCAGTAAGAGTAGCAATTAATGGTTTTGGCCGTATCGGCCGTCTGGCATTCAGACAGATGTTCGGAGCAGAGGGTTATGAGGTTGTAGCGATCAACGATCTGACAAGCCCGAAGATGCTTGCACACCTGTTAAAGTACGATTCTTCCCAGGGTAAATACGCTCTGGCTGATACCGTAACCGCAGGCGAGGATTCTATTACGGTTGATGGTAAGACATTAAAGATCTACAAAGAGCCCGATGCAAACAACTGCCCTTGGGGTGAGCTCAAGGTTGACGTTGTTCTGGAGTGCTCCGGCTTCTACACCAGCAAAGAGAAGGCTCAGGCCCACATCAATGCAGGCGCAAGAAAGGTTGTTATCTCTGCTCCCGCAGGAAACGATCTTCCTACCATCGTATACAATGTAAATCACGAGACACTGAAAGCTGACGATACCATCATTTCCGCAGCATCCTGCACCACGAACTGCCTGGCTCCCATGGCTAAGGCACTCAACGATCTGGCAGGCATCAAGTCCGGTATCATGAGCACCATCCACGCTTACACTGGCGATCAGATGATCCTTGACGGTCCCCAGAGAAAGGGTGACCTGAGAAGATCCCGCGCAGGCGCGATCAACATCGTTCCCAACAGCACCGGCGCAGCTAAGGCTATCGGCCTTGTTATTCCTGAGCTGAACGGCAAGCTGATCGGTTCCGCACAGCGTGTTCCTACCCCTACAGGTTCCACCACCATTCTGGTTGCAACCGTAGAGAAGTCCGTTACCAAGGAAGAGATCAACGCGGCTATGAAGGCAGCAGCTACCGAGTCCTTTGGCTACAACGAGGATGAGATCGTTTCTTCCGATATCGTAGGCAGCACCTACGGTTCCATCTTCGACGCTACCCAGACCATGGTAGGCGAGGACAATCTGGTTCAGGTTGTTTCCTGGTATGATAATGAGAACAGCTACACCTCTCAGATGGTTCGTACCATCAAGTACTTCTCTGAGCTGGCATAGATCAAAACGTAAAGCGTAATTTTAAGAGGCTCGGCCGCTGGGCCGGGTCTCTTCTTTATAGGAAATTGCGACAGAAAAATCACAATACAGGAGGATTCAAACATGTCATTAAATAAGAAATCGGTAGATGATATCAATGTTAAGGGCAAACGCGTTCTCGTAAGATGCGACTTTAACGTGCCCTTAAAGGAAGGTAAGATCACGGACGAGACCCGTATCGTGGCTGCTCTTCCCACCATCAACAAGCTCCTTGCAGACGGCGGCAAGGTAATCCTTTGCTCCCACCTTGGCAAGGTGAAAAACGGCCCCAATGAGGGTGAGTCTTTAGCGCCCGTTGCGGAGAGACTTTCCGAGAAACTCGGCAAGCCCGTTAATTTCGTAAAGGACGACAACGTGACTGGCGAAGCTGCTACGGCTGCTGTGGCTGCTATGAACGAGGGCGACGTGGTGCTCTTACAGAATACCCGTTTCCGCGGCAAAGAGGAGACCAAGCCGAAGGAGGCAGGAGAAGCTTTCGCGAAGGAGCTGGCTGAGCTGGCTGACGTATATGTGTGCGACGCTTTCGGTTCCGCTCACAGAGCGCATGCTTCCGTTGCGGTTGTTACTAAGTTTATCACAGAGAAGGGCGGCGAGAATGCTGTCGGCTATCTGATGCAGAAGGAGATCGACTTCCTTGGCAACGCGGTGGAGAACCCGGTAAGACCTTTCGTTGCGATCCTTGGCGGTGCGAAGGTTGCGGATAAGTTAAATGTAATTAACAACCTGCTTGAGAAGTGCGACACCCTGATTATCGGCGGCGGTATGGCGTTCACTTTCCTGAAAGCAAAGGGCTATGAGATCGGTAACTCTCTCGTAGACGAGGAGAAGATCGACTACTGTAAAGAAATGATGGAGAAGGCTGAGAAGCTCGGCAAACAGCTCTTACTTCCCATCGACACCGGTGTGGCTTCCGGTTTCCCGAATCCCATCGACGCACCCATTGATGTAGCGTATGTGGACTCTGACCAGATTCCGGCCGACAAGGAAGGTCTGGATATCGGACCCAAGACGCAGGAGCTTTTTGCGAATGCGGTTAAGAGCGCGAAGACGGTTGTTTGGAACGGCCCCATGGGCGTATTCGAGAATCCCACGCTGGCAAAGGGTACCATCGCTGTAGCGAAGGCGCTGGCTGAGACGGATGCTACCACCATCATCGGCGGCGGCGATTCCGCAGCGGCATGTAACCAGCTCGGATTTGCAGACAAGATGTCGCACATTTCCACAGGCGGCGGCGCTTCCCTTGAGTTCTTAGAGGGCAAGGAACTTCCCGGCGTTATGGCGGCGGATGACAAATAAGTCTTGCGATATTGTAGAAGCTGCCATTACGCCGCGTTGTAGGCAGCGGATGACAAGTGATGCGATGAGCAGAGCGAGAATAATCATAGCTGAGAGAGAACGTGCTTGCACGGGTTCTCTCTCGGATATGGTTGTTTGAGGGTACAACGCACCCGAAGGAATTGCGGAGCAATTACGAGGCTCTGCCTAAAAGTGATTAAAAAAATAGAAAATAAGGAGATTATTATCATGGCTAGAAGAAGAATTATCGCCGGAAACTGGAAGATGAACATGACTCCCAGCGAGGCGGTTGCGCTCTGCGCGACTTTAAAAGATCTGGTAGTGAACGATGCGGTTGACGTGGTTTACTGCGTACCCGCGATTGACATTGTACCTGTGGCTGAGGCTGTTAAGGGCACGAACGTACATGTGGGCGCTGAGAATTTCTACATCGAGGACAAGGGCGCGTACACGGGCGAGATCTCCGCTCCCATGCTGAAAGATGCGGGTGTGGAGTACGTGATTATCGGTCATTCCGAGAGAAGAGAGTACTTCAGGGAGGACGACGCTTTCTTAAACAAGAAGGTGCTTAAGGCGCTGGAGGCAGGCCTTGTGCCGATCCTGTGCTGCGGCGAGTCCTTAGAGCAGAGAGAAATGAACGTGACCATGGACTGGATCAGATTACAGATCAAGTCTGATCTGGCTGGCGTGACCGCCGATCAGGTGAAGGGCATGGTTATCGCATATGAGCCGATCTGGGCAATCGGAACCGGCAAGACCGCTACTTCCGACCAGGCGCAGGAAGTATGCAAGGGCATCCGCGACTGCATCGCTGAAATGTACGACGAGGCTACCGCAGAGGCAGTGCGCATCCAGTACGGCGGCTCCATGAACGCGTCTAACGCGGCTGAGCTTCTGTCCAAACCTGACATCGACGGCGGACTGATCGGCGGCGCTTCCTTAAAGCCTGATTTCGGTCAGATCGTGAACGCATAAGAAAGAATAAATTAGATACTGCATCAACTGCAGCCGCTTTGGCGGCACATGGAATGGGGTGAAAAGCCCTGCGAGTCGGTCACTGTGAAGCCTTGTAAAAGGATAAGTCAGATACATGGCAGTCTGATGGCATTCTGCCGAAACCGGAATTGCGTGATATTCGGCCTTGCCGCGTCTGCGGCAGGGCCTTTGGCGTTCCGGGCTTCGGCACGGGACGCATTTTTTGGTTTGCGCGCCATGGGCACGCTCTAGCGGGTGCAAGTCCCGAACATGC
>CARQVR010000023.1 GCA_949051815.1 uncultured Lachnospiraceae bacterium | reverse complement strand
TCGCCACCTCCGCCACCTGCAGGGAGATGGGCCCTATGTACAGCCAGCGCGTCGCACCGCCGGAACTGTAACCGAAAGGAATAATCAGTAAGATCAGCACAGCGGATCCGACATAGGCCGGCACCGCAAACCGTTCCCAGAAATGATAAGGGATATTCGCCACCACCATCATTGCCACAATCCCCAGAATAGATGCAAAAAGCTGCTGTCTCAAATATTTGGTGGAGTCCCCCAGCTTCAGGTTCGCCTCATAAGAGCTTGAGGAAAACACCATGACCATACCGAATCCCACAAGAAAAAGCACGATAAACAGCAGGCTGTAATCCATAAAACTCTCGCCCTTTTGTTGTCCCCTCCGGGAAGCGTTTCTCTGTGCCACTTAACAACTCTCCTCCATCCGATTCACCATTTCCTTAAACATTTGTCCCCTCACCTCGTAATTCGGGAACATCCCCCAGCTCGCGCAGGCGGGAGACAGTAAAACCGCATCTCCGGGCTTCGCCTTCTCCACGCACACCCCGAACGCCTCCTCAAAGGTGTCCGCCAGCACGATGTTCTGAATCCCGTGGCTTCTCGCGCACGCAGCGATCTTTTCCCGTGTCTGTCCGATCAGCACAAGACACTTTACCTTGCCGTCAAACGCCTCGATCCACTCGTCGTATTCACTCTGCTTATCATAACCGCCGCCAAGTAACACCGTCGGCCGGTCCATGGCGCGGATGCCCTGAATGGCCGCATCGGGATTCGTTCCCTTGGAATCGTTATAATAATCTACCCCGCGCTTCGTGGCCACAAACTCAATCCTGTGCTCCACCGGCGAAAACGCTCTGATCACCGACAGAATTTCCTCCATCGGCACACCGCAGGCCGTCGCAGCCGCCATGGCCGCCATCACGTTTTCCACGTTGCAGACGCCCACCAGCTTCATATCATGTATATTCATGAGCCGCCCGGCCACACCGTCCTTTGCCTGAAAGATTTCCTCACCCTCCAGAAAAAAACCGTTCTCCAGCTTTCTCTCCGAAGAAAACCACACGACCCGCGCCGGGCACCGCTCCCCGAAAGCTCTCGTGTAGCTGTTTTCATAGTTCAGGACACAGGTCTCCTCCTTGGTCTGGTTCCTGCAGACCGCCTCTTTCGCCGCCGCATAATTTTCCATCGTATGATGGCGGTTCAGATGATCCGGCGTAATGTTTAAGATCGCGGAAACCTTCGGCCGGAACCGGTCTATTGTCTCCAACTGGAAGCTGCTGATCTCCGCCACCGTCACGGTCTCCTCCGTGGCGTCCAGAGCCGTCAGCGTATAAGGATTCCCGATATTTCCCACCACGTCCACGTCCTTATAATGGGCCGCCATAATTGCTCCCACAAGAGAGGTGGTGGTGGTCTTTCCGTTCGTCCCCGTAATGGCGATGACCGTACCCTTTCCCAGCTCATAGGCAAGCTCGATCTCGCCCCAGATCTTCACCCCCCTTTTCCGGAAGTCCTCCACAAAGGCCGTATCCGTGGGAACACCCGGGCTTAAGACCACAAGCTCCACCGCTGCCTTTTGTTCCTCCGGCAATGCGCCGATTACAATTTCCGCCGTCGTACCCGGCACCAGCTTCCCCTGCACTTCCTCTATGGTAAGTTTTTCGTTTTCATCAAATAAGAGCGGCCGTGCTCCGGCATGGCACAAAGCTGCCACAGCTCCGGTTCCGCTTAAGCCGGAACCCACCACCAGCACGTTTTTTCCCTGCAAATCCATAACAACCTCCATATCCCGCTATGCGGAGAATGCTGTTTTTCAGGCATTCTCCCAAGTGAGAAAAGTCTGCATAGAAGTACTTCTCACTTTGTTATACACCCATCAGCGCAACCAGACATAACAGCGCCGTCACAATCGAAAATACGGCCACCACCCGGGTTTCCGACCACCCGCACAGCTCGAAGTGATGGTGGATCGGCGCCATCTTAAAGATCCGCTTACCGCCTGTCAGTTTAAAATAAGTCACCTGCATCATAACCGACAGCACCTCAATTACATAGATAAAGCCCACAATCGCAATGAAGAGCGGCATCTGCATCATGTACGCCGCAGCCGCCACGAAGCCGCCAAGCGCAAGCGATCCGGTGTCCCCCATAAAAACACTTGCCGGATGTACATTGAAGAGCAGGAAGCCCAAAAGCGCCCCCACCACCGCGCAGGTAATCGGCTCGATTCCGCTGGCAGTACCAATCGCCACCACCGTAAAGAAGGTCGCAACAAGCACCGTCACAGAGCTTGCCAGACCGTCCAGACCATCCGTAAAGTTCGTGCCGTTCACCGTCCCGATCACCACAAAGAACAGAAACGGAATATTCATCCATCCAAAATCCAGATAAACCCCGTCCAGAAAAGGCACCTTCATAGCCAGGGAAACGTCCGTATACCTTTGCAGATAAAAGACGAAAACACCTGTTACGAGAAACTGCAGGGCAAACTTCTGCCATGCCCTAAGCCCCATGGAACGTTTTAAAACCACCTTGATGTAGTCGTCCAGAAATCCTACCAGTCCGAAACCCAGCGTGAGAAACAGCACCGGAATAATGCCCGGATAATCCCCCACGAAAAGGAGGGAAGTGATCACCACACTCATCAGAATCAGTATGCCTCCCATGGTGGGTGTTCCGTTTTTCTTTAAATGGCTTTCGGGTCCTTCCGTCCGCTCCGTCTGTCCCACTTTCAGCCTGCGCAGAAAAGGGATGACCACAGGCCCCAGAAACACACTGATCGCAAAGGATACCAAAACTGAAATTAAAATCACACTGTTCATGCTTATCTCCCGCTCCTTATCACAAGTCCATTACTTACCAGTATATATCTTTTCCTCCAAATATGGAAGGATATTCTCAAAAAGCTGTCTCACCACAGGCGCGGCAATCTGACCGCCATAGTAAGTTCCCTTCGGATTATGGATGATCGCCAGCGCCAGAACCTGTGGATTGTCCGCCGGTGCAAAGCCCAGAAAAGAGGCGATGTACTTGCCGCTCCCGCGGGGCAGCGTCTGGCTGGTTGCCGTTTTTCCCCCCACCTTGTATCCTTCTACCGCACCGTTTTTGCCGCTTCCTTCCGCTACTACCTGCTCTAAGATGTAGCGCATGGTTTCTGATGTCTCGTCGGACACCACATGCTCTCTCACCGGATAGGTGAAAGAATGGCTGTCGCTCCCGTCCGCACGCGCCGCCCGCACCGCAAAATGGGGCGTGATGCGCCTGCCGCCGTTGACGATGGACGCCGCCGTGGTGGCAAGCTGGATCGGCGTGATCTGGAAGGACTGTCCGAAGGAGATGGTGGCCAGCTCCACAGGCCCGATGTTTTCCATCTTATGCATGATTGTCCCCGCCTCGCCCGGCAGATCAATTCCCGTCCGGTCCAGAAGGCCGAACTGCCGGAAATAGGAGTAATACCGCTCCACGCCTATACGGAGTCCGACCGTGATAAAGACGGGATTACAGGAGTTCATGGTTCCCTGCACGAAATCCTCCGCTCCGTGTCCTCCCACCTTATGACAGCGGATCTTCCGGTCCTCCACCATAATAAAACCGGGACAACTGAATGTGTCCGTCGGTTTCACCGCCCCTGATTCCAGCCCTGCTGCCGCCGTGATGATCTTGAAAGTGGAGCCCGGCTCATAAGTATCGTTGATACAGCCGTTTCTCCACATGGCATTTAAAAGCTCCTGCCGTTTTTTCTCGGAGAACGCCAGCGCGTCCATGCCCCCGGGCAGCGTGTACGGATTATTCAGGTCAAACTCCGGCACATCTGCCATAGCCAGAATCTCCCCGTTCTGGGGATTCATCACCAGAATGGAAACGCGGTCCGCCTCCTTCGTCTCCATGGTCTGCATGGCAAGCTGGGTGGCATAGCTTTGGATATTGATATCCAGACTGATATAGAGATCGCGGCCGCTCACCGGCTCCACCCTCTCCTCGCCCTCCTCGTCCTGCTCCACGCCCTTGGCGTCTGTCACCGTTAAGATCGTTCCCGCTTCGCCCTTCAAATATTCCTCATAGACGACCTCAAGCCCTATGATACCCTGGTTATCACCGCCGGTAAACCCAAGCGCCTTGGACGCCAGCGTATCGTAAGGATAATACCGCTTGTAATCCTCATCCACCTTGACCCCGTCAAGAGCCCTGGCTCTGATGGAATCCCCCACCGCTTTTTCCACATTGCTCTTTATTTTCTCGATGGATGAATATTTCTCCACCCGCTTTCTCACATACTCCTCCGACAGTCCAAGCTCCTTAGAGAGGACGTCAATCACCTCCTCCGCGTCCGTAATCTGACTGTGAATCACGGAAACCGTACAGACCGTCTTGTTGTCCGCCAGAATCTTACCGTTGGCGTCTATAATGCGCCCTCTTGCCGCCTTGATGCTTCTCTCCCTCTCATGCAGTTCTCTGGCCTTCCGGGAGTAATACTCAGACTGGAACACCATCAGATAGGCCAGTCTTCCCGCCAGTCCGAAAAGCACCAGCGCGCACAGAAAAAACACCGTTACCGTCTTACTTCTGTGATAGGTTTTATGATTTATCTTTCCTTCTTTCAAAGAGAAACCTCACAAAAAGGTATTAATATAATCTATTATCCTTTTTATGAGGTTATTCTCACTTCCCGCTATTCTGTTTCCTCACCTGTTCCCGGCGGCGGGGCAGGCGCCCACTCATCACCTGACCCTTCTTGGGTCTCATCATCCGGAGCATTTCCGCTCCCTATCAGGGTGCCGATCTGCGGGTCATAAAGATCTCCCGTAGCCGGGTCTACCAGATAACCGGTTTCGGGGTCCATAGGGAAATCCCGCCACGCCTCATTGGGTCCTTCCGGTTCCTCCGCTGTCCCTTCGCCTTCCGCGCCTCCCTCTTCTCCTGTGGGCGCGCTGCCTTCGCCGTTGCCGGTGTTTCCTTCCTCTCCCTCCTTCGGGATCGGATTGCCCTCCTCGTCCAGCTCTTCCTCCGGCTCTTCACTCTGTGGCGTCCTGATCTGAATCTGGAGCTGTTCTAACTCCTCCCGCTCCTTATCGCTCAGTTCCTCGGTCATAAAGATATTCATATAAGGGAGCACTTCCGTCAAAATTTTTCTCACAATTCTGGTGGCGTATTTCGCGTCGTCCTGATACTGGACGTTTGGCCTGTCCACCACCACATAGATAACCACCTGCGGATCATCCGCGGGTGCATAGCCCATAAAGGAAACCACATACTCGTTATTTTTCCGGGGAAGCGTCTCCGCCGTTCCCGTTTTGCCTCCTATGGCATAACCCGCGGGTCTGGCCGTGTGGCCGGTACCGTTTTCCCCACTCACCACCGTGTTGCAGTATTCGATAATCTTATCGCTGGTGGACTGGGAAATGGTCTGCTTCAGAAGCCTTGGCTCAATATTTTCTATGGTCGCGCCGTCCGCAGTGGTAATCCTGCTTGCCACATGGGGCGCATAGTAGTTACCGCCGTTGATCAGGGAACAGAAACCCGTAATCATCTGAATCATGGTGGCGTTAAAGCTCTGCCCGAAGGAGTTGGTGGCAAGATCCGTCATGCCGATATTGTCCGCGTGATAAATCATGCTCGCCGTCCGGGCCTCGCCCGCCAAATCGATATTCGTCTTTAACCCAAAATTAAAGGCGTGCTGGTAATTCACAAATTCCGTCTTGCCAAGTGCAAAGGCTACATTCATCAGCACCACGTTGCAGGAACGCTCTACGCCCTCCTGTACCGTGAGCAGTCCGTCCCCAAACGTCTGATGGCATTTGATATCGTAGTCGCCCACATGAAGGTACCCTTCGCAGTTGTAAGTCTCATTGCCGGTGATGGATCCGCTCTCCAAAGCCGCCGCCACCGTGAAGGGCTTAAACACCGATCCCGGCTCATATGCATCCACGATACAGAAATTTTTCCACAGGGCGTTCAAATGCTGGTACATGACCTCGTCATTCATCGTTGCAATGGACTCCTGCGTCACATATTCCGCTACGCCGTCCGTCCTGACCCGCTTTCCGTCCTTGTCAAGAAGCGGCATCCCGATCAGATTCTCCGTATTTCGGACATCGTTTAAGTCAAAGACAGGGTAACTCGCCATGGCAAGCACGCTGGCGGTGTCCGGATCCATAATGATACAGCCGATGTTTTCCGCGCCGTTGCCGGGCCTTACGCCATCCTTATACTCCTCGTCAAACTCTTTCAGATACTTTTCTACGATAGCCTGAATATTCGCGTCCAGACTGAGCTGGATGTTGTTTCCGTCCTTCGCCGCGATGGTCGTCCGCTCCAGCGTGGAATCGTCGTTCAGATACCCGTATTCCCTGCCGTTGGTACCGCTCAGAATATCGTTGTAATACTCCTCCAGCCCATAGGTTCCCGCATTATCGCCCGTGGTAAAGCCGATCAGGTCACAGGCAAGCGACCCGTTCGGGTACTCCCGCTTATACTCGTTTTCAAACCAGACACCCTTGATATTGGCTCCCTGCTCCTCGTCATCGCAAAACTCCTCAAAGGCCGTTTTTTCCTCATATCCCACCCGCTTGGCCATCACATAATAAGAGGACTGGGGATGGCCGGCGATATAAGCCCTGACCGGTTCGGGATCGATGTCAAAGAAACGTTTCAGCGCATTTAAGGTCGGCTCCAGATACTCCTCTTTGCGCAGCAGCAGCTTAGTGTCCAGAATGACGTTATAAACCTTATTGCTCACCGCCAGCACCGTGCCGTTTGCGTCCACGATCTCTCCACGCTTAAAAGGTATTATCGTGGAGTCGTACTCCTGATGCGACAATACCTGTTTCTTATACTCTTCCCCGTTATCCCTGTTAATCACGAATAGCCGGGCGCTGAGTCCCACAAAAGCCGCCAGAATAAACAAAAACAGCACCAGCAGCTTTTTCTGCATTTTAATTGTAAATTTCAGTACCGATCTTCTTCTATCTCCCAAAAAATCACCTGCTTAATCGTGCTGCGGAATCTCCGCCATCTGTTTCACATAGTCGCTGTTTTCGCTTGCGAAAGTAATAATCTGCCCTTCCTGCGCATACTGCATACCCAGCTCCTGAATCGCGATTCTTCTGATCTCCTCCAGATCCACAGCACTTGTAATTCTGCTGTAATCCTCCTCATTGGCAACCTTTAATGCGTTAAGCTGCCTCTCCAGTGTGGATATATGTTTCACGCTGTTTGTGATATCCGATTGAAGACCGATATAATATACCAGAATGATGCCGGTGGCAACCAGTGCCGCCCACAGGAACAAAACGTAACCGGCGCTCATATGCTTCGCCCTCTCCCTGTTCCTTCTCACGGTGTTATTTACTTTTTTCTTCGGCCTGTCGTCGCCTCTTCTCTGCGGCGGTACGTTTCTGACCGTATTGCCATGCACATAATATGCGCTTTGCCGTGCTGCTGCCATATTTCCTGTTTCCCCTCTTTATATCGCTTTCTTACTTTTTGATTCTCTTCTTTGTCCGCTCCGCCAGACCAGTCCTGCGCTCCGGCGCACGAAACTTTTACTTCTTCTCAAACACCCGCAGTTTCGCGCTTTTCGCCCGACTGTTTTCCTCTGTTTCCCTGCCGGACGGCAGAACCGGTTTTCTTGTGATCACACATCCTTTTGATTCCTGCCCGCACACACAGACCGGAAAATCCGGCGGACAGGTGCACGGACTTTCATTTCTCCGGAAGACGGACTTTACAATCCTGTCTTCTAAAGAATGAAACGTAATCACACAGAGTCTCCCACCCGGATTCAAAAGCCCGATCAGCCCGTCCAGAGAGCTTTTCAGCACCTCCAGCTCTCTGTTGCACTCGATCCTGACGGCCTGAAATGTCCGTTTGGAAGGATGTCCTCCCGTGGCCCTCATCTTCGCAGGGATCGCCGCTTTTATAATCTCATTCAGCTCTCCCGTGGTTTCAAGCGGCTTGTCCTTTCTCGCCGCCGCAATATGCTTCGCAATATTTTTTGCAAATCTCTCTTCCCCGTAATCCCGCAAAATCCGGGTAAGTTCCGCCTCCGGATATTCGTTTATGATCTCCTTCGCGCTCAGAGTCTGTCTCTGGTCCATCCGCATGTCAAGCGGCGCGTCGTATCTGTAGGAGAACCCTCTCTCCTCATTGTCAAGCTGATAGGAGGAAACGCCCAGATCCAGCACAATGCCGTCCACGCCGTATACACCGATTCCCGCAAGCGCCTCCGCAGCGTTTGCATAATTGTCACGAATCAGGGTAACCCGCTCCCTGTAAGGCTCCAGCCGTTTTCCGGCCGCTGTAATGGCGTCCTCGTCCTGATCAATGCCGATCAGCCTTCCGGCTCCTGTAAGCCTTCCGGCCACCTCAAAAGCATGTCCGCCGCCGCCAAGCGTTCCGTCCAGATACGTGCCCTGCGGTTTGATATCCAGATTTTCAATGGTTTCCTCAAGGAGCACTGAGGTATGCTTAAATTCCATTTCCTTCTTCCTTTACAACAGATCAGAACGGCTTCGCAATTGTGCCGGTTGAAACATGCGTGCACCGGCATAATTTTTCAACCTATATTCCAAGTCCAAGCTCCGCCATGTGCTCCGCGATCTCATCCATATCCTCAAAGGCTGCCGTATCTTCAAACCGTTCTCTGCCCCAGATTTCAATCCTGCTGCCGACGCCGATCAGCACCACATCTTTCGCCAGCCCGGCAAACTCCCGCAGGACGTTGGGAATCAGAATCCTTCCCTGTTTATCCACTTCCGCTTCCGTCGCTCCCGCCAGAAAGAAACGAACGAACTGTCTGGCTTCTTTATTCGTAATGGGCAGAGATCTGAGTTTTTCTTCAAAGCGTTTCCACTCTTCATTGTCATAGACAAACAGGCAGCCGTCTAATCCCTTAGTCACCACAAAAGCGTCTCCCAGGATCTCCCTGAATTTCGAGGGGATAATCAGCCTGCCCTTTGCGTCAATTGTGTGATTGTACTCTCCCATGAACATATGCAATCACCCTGCCCGCCTGTAACACCGTACCCTATGTGGTCTGCCACGAAAAGGGAATGTTGATACCACTTCGCACCACTTCACTCCACTTTTCACCACTTTTATACCAATTCTATATCAATTAAGGGGAAAAAGCAAGGGGAATGTGTAAAACTGGTACTATATTACTGGTGGGAGGACGGCTGAAGAATGCCATAATTCAGGCTGACGCAGGATTTTTTGTTAAAAAATCGTCGCTCAGCAGCGACGATTCAGAGAATGCTTCGCATTCTCCTTGAATGGTTTACACTGTCGCAACTTCCTATAAAATTAAGAAAAGACGGACACAAGCGATTCACTTTGTGTCCGTCTTTTCCACTGTAATTGTGGGATTTGCATGTTTTTTTAAATAGAAGCGGATAAGAATGTCCGCTATCAGTGCACCGACAAACAGAACTGCCGCCAGCACCTGCGATACCGCTATGGTGGTGTGCGGGATAAAGAGGGTGTCGGTGCGGATGCCCTCAATCCATGCCCTGCCGAGGCCGTAACCGCCCAGATACAAAAGCCACTGTTCTCCCTCGAACTTTTTATGCTTCCGGTAAAGCAGCATCGCGACCAGAAGCATCAGATTCCACAGACTCTCGTAGAGGAATGTTGGGTGTACCTGAATGTAGTTCGTCGCCTCCGTCATATGAGCGGCTATCTTCTCTGAAATATCCCCCGCCCTGACCATCTGCGTCGGCAGTCTCATGGCGAGAAGGCTGTCCGTGTACTCTCCAAAAACCTCCCTGTTCGTGAAATTCCCCCATCTGCCGATTACCTGTCCGAGCACCAGACCAGGCACACAGATATCCGCAAGTTGTAAAAAGCTCTGCTTTTTCCTCCGGCAGTATATCCACAAAGTCAGAAATGCGGCAATCACCGCACCGTAAATGGCCAGTCCGCCGTTTCGCAGATTAAAAATTCCCATCAGGTCGTTTTTGTATCTGTCCCACGAAAAAATCACATAATAAATTCTTGCCCCGATGATGGAAAAAATGATCGCGTAGATCGCAAAATCCCAGATCAGATCCGGATCCAGCTTTTCAAGCTTCGCCACCTTTGCCGCAAGGAGCACCCCCGCCAATACCCCGATGGCGATAATCACCCCGTATAGGGCAATCGGAAAGCCGAAGACCGTAAATGTCTTCGGAACATTCTTAAGATAAATTCCCAAATTGGGAAAGGCGATATCCATGTTTCCCATCATATCCTGCATGTCGGGCCTCCTATCTATACATAGCTGCTGCTGCCATTCATAGAATGCTGGCGCATTCTATTTCATGTCGGGCTGTCGCCCTATGCGTGCATGAATAACTGCCGCTTTGCCTGCCAGCAGTCACGCTGCTGTTATTCATGCACGCGCAGCTGCTCATTGCTATTACACGTTAAACCGGAAGAGGATTACGTCGCCGTCCTGCACCACATAGTCCTTTCCTTCCATACCGACAAGCCCTTTTTCTCTGGCCGCCGCAAGGGACCCCTGCTCTAAGAGATTCTTGTAATTGACGACCTCCGCTTTGATAAAGCCGCGCTCAAAATCGGTATGTATCTTGCCCGCCGCCTGCGGCGCTTTCGTCCCTGTCTTGATCGTCCAGGCTCTCGTCTCGTCCTCTCCTGCCGTCAGAAAGCTCATCAGCCCGAGCAGTGAATAACTTGCCCGGATCAGCTTTTGAAGCCCAGACTCCGAAAGCCCCAGATCTTCCAGAAACATAGCGGTTTCTTCCTCGTCCAGCTCTGCAATCTCCTGCTCGATCTGGGCGCAGATCACAAACACCTCGCTGCCATTTTCCGCCGCAAACGCCTGTACCTTCTGCACACCGGCATTGCCCGCGCCGTCATCCGAAAGATCGTCCTCGGCCACGTTCGCCGCAAAAATCACCGGCTTGTAAGTGAGAAGGTTATAAGAGGTGAGAAGCGCAAGCTCGTCCTCGTCCTCCGTCTCAAATATCTTCGCAAGTTTCCCTTCCTCCAGGTGCGCCTTAATCCGCTCAAGGAGCGCATATTCTTTCGCCGCCGTCTTATCCATCTTGGCGATCTTTGCCGTCTTGGCTATTCTGCGCTCCAAAATCTCGATATCGGAGAAAATCAGTTCCAGATTAATCGTCTCGATGTCCCGCAGCGGATCAATGGAACCGTCCACATGGACGATATTGGAATCCTCAAAGCAACGCACCACATGAACAATGGCGTCCACCTCGCGGATATTGCTCAAAAACTGGTTCCCCAGACCCTCGCCTTTGGATGCGCCCTTCACAAGCCCGGCGATGTCCACAAACTCTATCGTTGCGGGAGTCACCTTCTTGGAATGGTACATATCCCCCAAGAGCCTTAACCGCTCATCCGGCACCGTCACGATACCGACGTTCGGGTCGATGGTGCAGAAAGGATAGTTTGCAGATTCCGCTCCCGCCTTTGTGAGTGAATTAAAAAGGGTGCTCTTGCCCACGTTGGGGAGCCCGACGATGCCGAGTTTCATGTTATTCTATTCCTCCATGTTTCCTCAATTTTATTCTTGCCAATTGTTACTAAAAGAGTCTTAACAACTATGCTAGTATAGCATAGTAAGGTTCAAAAGTAAAATAA
The DNA here is from genome assembly GCA_949051815.1 of uncultured Lachnospiraceae bacterium. GTDB lineage: Bacteria > Bacillota > Clostridia > Lachnospirales > Lachnospiraceae > UBA3282. The sequence continues at coordinate 34,413 of CARQVR010000023.1, read as the reverse complement.
ATCAATGTTTACCTGCCATTTCCATTGGGAATTCCTGAAATTCACTCATTGTCTTTCACCCTCTCCAAATAATCTTTCCGATACAAATAAAATTCCACTTCAAATTTACTGTACTCTGAAATCATCAAAAAGGTCAACAACCTTTCAGTTATTGACCTTTCCCTGCGTTGGATCTCTCCTGAAAAACACAAAAGGACAATCGGCAGATCACTCTCGATCAGAAAATTATAAAATTGTTTCACTTAACTGCCTGCATACATCCCTGCCGCCATACATAATCCGAATAATATTTACTGTATTCTGAGATTCTTCCGGCAGATAGAATATCAGATAATTATCTACAGGCAAAAAGCGGATTCCCCGACTATGCCACGGTTCTTCTCCATAAAGTTGATGACGCATGGGCATTTCTCCCAGAGAACGAATTGTTTTCATAATCCGCTGAGTCTGCCTGGCTGCAGTTTCCGGCGCAAGCAGCTCTAATACTATATATTCATAAATATCACGCAAGTCTTGTCTTGCCTGTGCTGTATATACAATATCCCAGCTCATACACCAAAATCTCTCCGCATTTCCGCTTCAATGGTATCTGCAGAATAAACCCTGCCCGCTTTAACATCATCCATGCCTTTTTCCATTTCCGCGTCAAACTGTTCTCTGGTAAGAGAGCTGTAATTCAGCAGTTCTGTCTTAGGCAGCTTCATTTCAAACGGAATACCTCTCTGCAACACCACCTGTCTTAAAAACATACTCACTGCATTGGACATTGGGATTCCCAAACGTTCAAGCACCTGTTCTGCCTGCTCTTTGATTTCAGGCTCCACTCGTGCAAATACATTTGATGTTCGTGCCATAACAATCGCCTCCTTTATCTTTAGTATATCCATTTTGCTTGCAAAGTGCAAGCGCTACGCAAACACACAGAAAGGACAAGACATTCTCTCATGACTTGTCCTTCCCCCCCCCCGTATTAAAGCGCTGCCTAATCGTTTCTGATTCCGATTGCGGCGCAAAACATCATTTTCTTTAAGGCACACTATGCTCCAGTCTCAATACCTCTTTTTCTCCTTAAGCTCCCTGTAAAGAACCGCATAATTCTCATACCGCACAAGACTGATCCCCCCCGCTTCCACAGCCTCCTTGACCTTGCAGTCAGGCTCGCTGATATGGGCGCATCCCCGAAACTTACAAAACGGTTCATACGCGCCAAACTCGGGATAATACCCGCCCAGCTCCTCCTTCGTAATCTCCGGCATATCCAGAGAGGTGAACCCCGGCGTATCCATGATATATGTGCTGTCCCCCAGCGCAATAATCTCCGAATGTCTGGTGGTATGCCTGCCGCGCTTGATCTTTTCACTAATTTCCCCCGTCTCCATATGCGTGGCGGGGGAAAGCCGGTTGATCAGAGAGGACTTGCCGACACCGCTGGGACCTGCCAGCGTGGTGGTTTTCCCAGCCAGCAGCTCTCTCACCTGATCCAGCCCCCTGTTTTCCAAAACACTTATAAATAACACATGATATCCGCAAGTCTCATAAGCCTTGCGAAGCGCATCCTTTTCCTCCGGGGACGCGATGTCTTCTTTGTTAAAGCAGATGATTGTCGGAAGCTTCTGCTGCTCCATACGGATCAGAAAGCGATCCAGAAGATTAAAGTTCGGATTCGGTTTCACAATCGCAAAGAGAACCAGCGCCTGATCCACATTGGCCACCGCCGGTCTTACCAGCGCGCTTTTCCTTGGCAGGATCTTACGGATATTGCCGCGCATTTCCGCCTCATCCAGCACGTCCATCTCAACGTCATCCCCTACCAGCGGCTTGATGCCCTCTTTCCTGAATATACCCTTGGCCTTGCACTCATAGACGCCATGACCTTCTACATGCACATAGTAGAAGCCGGCGATCCCTTTCATAATCTTCCCTTTCATATATCCTCATCTTTACTTCGTACAGAGAATGCCGCTTTTGGGGCATTCTCCCAAGCGAGACTTAGTACTTCTCCGCGAAGCAGCCTTTGCTGTGAGCGGTTAGAAGTACTTCTCGCTTTATTCTTCCGTGAAGTTAACCTGCCGCTCCACCGTCTTTGTCTCCGTCCCGCCGCCTTCGGTCGTCGTCTCTCCGGTCTCGGGATTGGTGATCGTGGCAGGCTCCGTCTGTACCGTAAAGGTATAACGGATGATGCCTGTGGCCGACTTGATTCCTGTATAGTTTACTCCCACCGGGAAAGTGGTCGTCTGCGTATTTAAAAGCTGTGTACCATCCCCTGCGGTGAGTGTCACGTTTACCTGCATCCCGTTCTGGTAAGACGGCTCCTCCACAGGCGCCGTAATTCCCTCTGCATACTTGTACGTCTTCTGGGTCGTTCCGGTGCTGATCCGCAGATCCACAGGCGTACCTTTGTCCACATAGGAGCCGACTGAATAGCTCTGATAGCATACCATCCCCGAAAGCGCAGGGTCTTCATGGGTCGTCTCGGTGACATTTCCTACTGGCAGCCCGCTCTCCGCAAGCGTAGCCGTGGCATCCATCTCCGTCATACCGACCACATCGGGCACTCTGACCTTATTGTCCTCCGCACCCTGACTGACGCGAATAGTGATACTGGAACCGGCGGACGCCGTGGTACCCGCCTCCGGCGACTGGGAAATCACGATCCCCTTCTCCACCTGCGGATCATAGCTTTCCACCACATTTACCACAAATCCTTCTTTCTCCAGAAGAGAAGTCGCCTCCGCACGGGATTTTCCCGCCGCGTCGGGAACCTGCACGCCCTCCGCAGCCTCCGCCACCGTGAGCACAATCGTAGTTCCCTTATCTATCATCAGCCCGTCCTGTACGCTGGCCCGCAGCACCGTTCCCGCGTCATAAGAAGTACTCACCTCATATTTGATCTCCGGCGTCAGATCCAGATCAAGAAGCATCCGCTTCGCTTCATCCACATGCATACCGACCACGCGGATCATCTCCACCTGCTCGTTCTCCTGCTCCTGATTCTCAGGCGCTTTTTCCCCGCCGAAGGTAAAGACGCCCATCGTCCTGCCTACCAGAAAGATCAGAATGCAGCCGATCAGCAGAGCAGCCACCACCGCAAGTATGGTAGTGATCCTCTCCATCTTGGGATCGTAGTCCTCCTCGTCGTCGTCCCAATCCTCGTCCTCATCCTCTTCATAGGAACGCGCATGTTCTCTGTCTCTGACATCCTTCTTTAAGCGCATGGCCTCGTCCATAGAATCCCGGTTCTCCGACTGGCGCTTGATCTGCACCATATCCCTGTCGGTGATCATACGGGTGGAAGCCTCCTCGTCCGGATCAGCTACCCTGACAAAATCCTCGTCGGGGCTGATTAACGACTGCTTTAAATCCACAATCAGCTCAGACATGGACTGGTATCTTCTGTCCGGGCTTTTCTGACAGCACTTGAAAACGATCTGTTCCACACAGACCGGTATTTCCGGCACATATTCCCTCGGCGAAGGAAACTCTTCCTGAATATGTTTGATCGCGATGGCTACCGTTGTCTCCCCGTTAAAGGGCACTCTGCCCGTAAGCATCTCGAACATGGTAACGCCGAGCGAATAAATATCGCTCTTCTCGTCGCTGTAACCGCCTCTTGCCTGCTCCGGAGAAGTGTAATGCACGCTTCCCATGACATTGGAAGTGATTGTATTGCTGGTGGCGGCCTTGGCGATGCCAAAGTCCGTCACTTTCACTTTTCCTTCTTTAGATATAATGATGTTCTGCGGCTTGATATCCCTGTGGATAATATGGTTGTTGTGAGCCGCCTCGATTCCCATGGAAACCTGAATGGCAATGCTCACCGCCTCCTTGACGGAAAGCCTCGCCTTCTTCTCGATATATTTTTTGAGGGTGATTCCCTCCACAAGTTCCATGACAATGTAGTGATTCTCGCCCTCCTCACCTACATCGTAAACGTTGACGATATTGGGGTGCATAAGCCCCGCCGCCGCCTGTGCCTCGATCCTGAACTTGGACACGAAATTGGCATTTTCACTAAATTCCTGCTTTAAAACCTTGACCGCCACAAAACGGTTCAATTTATGATCTTTTGCTTTATATACATCTGACATACCGCCGGTACCGATCTTTTCCAGAATCTCATACCGGTCAGCAATCATCATTCCAATCTTAATCATGTTCTACCTCATTTCGGAGTATTTCACGCCTCGTCTGCTAACGGTTCGATAACGATCACCGATATATTGTCTCTGCCTCCGTTTAAGTTGGCTGTCTCTACCAGTTCTTCTACCCTGTCCCTGAGGCTGTTGCCGTTTTTCAATATCCGGCAGATCGTCTCGTCGTCCACCATGTTAGTCAAACCATCCGAACAAAGTAAAACCATTTCTCCTGTCTGTAATTCCCGATTGAAAAAATCAACCTCCACATCATCCCTTGCACCCACCGCACGGGTAATGATATTTTTATCCGGGTGGTTCCTTGCCTCCTCCCGATCGATCCCGCCCATGCGGACCATCTCCTCCACCAGAGAATGATCCTCTGTAATCTGTACAATCTCATCGCCAATCACATAGAGTCTGCTGTCTCCCACATTCGCCACTTCCAGAAAACGCCCCAGACAGGCAGCCGCGACAAACGTCGTCCCCATGCCGCTTAAGGAATAATCCTCACTGGCACGTTTCCGCAGAATCTCATTTGCTCTGGAAATCGCATGGTTCAAAATCTTCTCGGGATTCTTCTCAAAAGAAGCCTCCACCTCCGCAACCACAGTCTCCACTGCCAGATCGGAAGCATAATCGCCCGCCTTATGGCCGCCCATACCGTCCGCCACAATAAAAAGATTCGGCAGATTCCCGACCGGCGTCTCGCTGCAATAAATATAATCCTGATTTAATTGCCTTTTTCGCCCGATATCTGTCAGCGCATAAGACCTAAGCACGGCAAATTCCTCCGTTTAGCATATTTTACCAATTACCCATGTTAGCATATTCCCTGCAAAAGAGCAAGCGATTTAAACCGCGTTCTCTGTAACAGTTCAGCCTTCGGCTTCACTGTTACCGTTTCCCTGCGGCCGGCGTTTGGCTGGCGCTCCCCGCTGCTTCACAGCTCCTCTTTTCTATGAGCGGACGTTCCCTCAGACCATTCATTGTCTGTCAGATTCATGCAGGTCCGGTTTGCCAGTCAACTTCGTTCCGGCTGAACCGTTATCCAAAAACCGCCGTCTGAGCTGACCGCAGGCTCCGTCGATATCCCTGCCCATCTCCCTGCGGACCGTGGCGTTAATTCCCTTTTTGGCAAGAAGCGCGGCAAAATTCTCCACCGCCTGTCTCTCCGACTGCACATACTCCCTTTCTTTTACGGGATTCACCGGTATCAGATTCACATGACAGTTCAATCCCCAGATCAGCGCCGCCAGCGTCTCCGCGTCCCTGCGCGTATCGTTGACATCCCGCACCAGACTGTACTCGAAGGTAATCCGTCGTCCGGTCTGTTCAAAATAGTAAGCGCAGCAGTCCATCAGCTCCGCAAGCGTATACTGGTTGGCTATTGGCATCAGCTCACGGCGCTTCTCGTCCGTCGCCGCATGAAGGGACAGCGCCAGCGTAATCTGCAGTTTCTCCTGCGCCAGCCTCCGCATCATGGGCACAATCCCGCAGGTGGAGACCGTCACATTCCGCTGGCTGATATGCAGGCCGTTCTCATCCGTAAGCAGCCCGATAAACCGCAGAAGATTCTCGTAGTTGTCAAGTGGCTCCCCGCTTCCCATCACCACCACATTGGAAACCCGCTCACCCGTCTCTTTCGTGATGGCGTAAATCTGGTCAAGCATTTCCGAAGCGGTCAGATTCCGCACCAGTCCATCCAGCGTGGAGGCGCAGAAGCGGCACCCCATGCGGCATCCCACCTGCGAAGAAATACAGACCGAATTACCATGTTTATAGCGCATCCACACACTCTCCACCATATTGCCGTCGTGGAGTGCAAACAGGTATTTTTTCGTGCCGTCTATGGCCGACTCCTGCACCGCCTCCGCACGCAGCGCCGTATAATGATAGCATTCCCCACATTTCTCTTTCATAGCCAGCGGAATGTTAGTCATTTCCGCAAAACTGCGCGCCTGTTTTTTATGCATCCACTCGTAAAGCTGTACCGCGCGGAACGGCTTTTCACCAAGCACGGCAATCTCCGCTTTCAGTTCCGCCAGCGTAAGGGACTTGATATCCTTCTTCTCCATATAAATTCCGCTTTCTTTTCTGCACGAATCCTCATGCTCCCCCAGTCTTTGCGGCAAGTGCAAAGTCTCCGGCCGGACTGTCACGATTCGCTTTTCCGGTCAACCGCCTTCTTCACTTTTTGCAGCTTCGCCATAAAAAAGCCGTCCGTCTCGTGAATACCCGGCAGAAGCTGCAGCATCCCCCGTTTTCCCTCTTTGGCCAATCCATCGGGAAGACAGTCCTCCATGCTCACCTTTTCCAGCCCGAAGGATTCGCAAATCCATGCCGCCATCTCTTCGTTCTCCCCGGGATTCATGGTACAAGTGCTGTACATTAAAATGCCGCCGGGCTTGATATAATCAATAACATTTGTTATTATTTCTTTTTGCAGTTTCTGAATCTCCGCCAGAGATTCCTCCGTCACCCGGTACTTGATATCCTGTTTATGGCCGATCACCCCAAGCCCCGAGCAGGGCACATCCGCCAGCAGAACGTCCGCCTTTTCCACAAGGGATGCGTCTTTCTCCCGCGCATCCCGCACCCGGATGGACACATTCTCCATACCGAGACGGGCACGGTTTTCCTCAATCTTATCCGTTTTATAACGGCTCACATCGCAGGCAATGACCTCACCTGACCCGTTCAGCTTCACCGCCGCGTGAAGCGCCTTGCCGCCGGGCGCCGCACAGACGTCAATCACCGTATCCCCGGGACGGATGCCTGCCGCCTCCACCACCAGCATGGAGCTGACGTCCTGCACCGAAAACCGGCCCTCCCGATATCCGGCAAGACCGGGAATGCCTGACACCCCCTGTAATCCGGCGGCATAGGGCAGGTACGGGTGTCTGCGCACGCTGACTCCTTCCTTCTCCCACGATACAAGGAGTTCTTCCCGCTCCTTTTGGGAAAGTCGCTCATCCACACGGACGCTCACCGAACCTCTCTCCAAAAAGGCCTTCAAAATCTTCTCGCAGGCATCCTCCCCGTAACTTTCCGCAAAGTGCGTCACCAGCCAAAGCGGCATAGAATAACAGACGGACAAAAACCCGGTCGGATCGCTCTGCCTGTCCGGCCATACCAGTGTTTCCCGCCCTCTGGCAATATTTCTGAGCACGCCGTTCACATATCCCTGCAAACTCTGAAACCTGCGTTTTTTTGCCAGTTTCACCGCCTCGTTGCAGACCGCCGACACCGGAATGTGCTCCATAAACAGAAGCTGGTACACACTCATGCGCAGAAGCTCCCTGATCAGCGGCTTCATTTTGATAACAGGCGTTTTTGAATATTGGTCAAGTACATAGTCAAGCTGGATCCGCCTCTCGATGGTTCCCTCGCTGACCCGCTTGATAAACGCTTTTTCCCTGCTGTCCAGATAATTGTATTTATCCAGCGCCGCCCCGATCAGCACATTGCTGTATTCTGTTTGTCCGGACAACTCCAGCAGGATATCCAGAACGATCTCCCGTACATTGATCTGTGCCATGTCCCCGCACTCCCGTCTTTTATCTCATCACAGGTATCGATGCACCCGCTTTTCGCTGCAGGTGCTATCGCCGACACACCCGATTTCCTTATCCGGCGCTTTCGCTGTCGCACCCGCTTCCCTTATCCGACACTTTCGCTGTCGCACCCGCCCTGCGTTCAGTCATCGCGGCTCCGGTTTCCGAACAGAAGCACAAGCCGCAGAAGCTGTAAGATTGACGACGCGGCAGCAGCCACATAGGTCAGGGCCGCCGCTTGCAGCACCTTCCGGCACCCCGCTGTCTCGTCACGCTCCAGCATCCCGTAATCTCCCAGCATGGCAAGCGCCCTGCCGGATGCATTGAACTCCACGGGCAGCGTCACCACCTGAAAGAGCACTGCCAGCGCAAAAACCCAGATGCCAATCTGAATGAGCACCTGATTCATCCCCAGAATCGCACCCAGAATGATGAGCGGGATCCCCGCTTTCGAGCCGATATTGGCCGCAGGCACCAGGGCCGAGCGGAATTTCAGCGGCCCGTAACCCTTATCATGCTGTACCGCGTGTCCGCACTCATGGGCCGCCACCCCGATGGCCGCCACGGAAGTGGAACCGTACACGGAATCCGAGAGACGAAGCACCTTGTGCACCGGATCATAGTGATCCGTAAGGTTTCCGCCCACATGTTCGATCCGCACGTCATAAATCCCCGACATCTGCAATATCCGCTGGGCCGCCTGCGCGCCCGTCATGCCCGTCCGGCTCTGCACTCTGGAAAACCTGCTGTAGGTCGAGCTGACCTTAGCCTGCGCCAGGAGGCACAGCACCGCCCCGATCAGTACAAGAAAGTAAGTCGGATCAAAATAATAACCGAATCCATACCCGTAATATCCCATATTCATTCCTCCCGTCTGCGGAGAATCCATTCCTGCCTTCTCCCATTTGAAACTTCAAACCGATCAGCAAAACATCCTATGGCGCAGACTACCGGCCGCTGCTCTCAAACATGTCGCCTGCCTTCACCGGATATCCCAGCAGGAAGTCCTTCACAGCCATGCGCTTTTTACCCTCCGGCTGCACCTCCAGTATCTTAAGCACACCCTTTCCCGTCTGCACATAGAATGCGTCCTTATCCACACGAACCACCGTGCCGGACGGCGTATCTGCATTCGAAGCATCTGTTTCGCACGCCGTCCCGCATTTTCTGCCTGTCGGCTTTTGCTCATCCTGTGCGCCGCAGACAGGATTCTCCCCGGCGGACATCTGCACAGAAACCGCTTCCTCCTGCCAGATTTTCAAGGTTTTTCCCCGAAAGACGGTGAAGGCGCCCGGCCAGGAAATCAGTCCCCGTATCAGACAGTCCAGCTTCTCCGCCTCCATGTTCCAGTCAATCTTCCCCATGGATTTATTCAGCATCTTCGCGTAACAGGACGCCTCGTCGTTTTGCTTAACAGGCGTCACATCCCCTGCCTCTATCTTCGCCAGCGCCTCCACGATCAGCCGCGCGCCCGCTGCCGCCAGCTTGTCGTGCAGGGTATCCGCCGTCTCGCCTGCGGCAATCTCCACCTCCGCCTGCAATAGCATATCCCCGGTGTCCAGCCCTTTATCCATCTGCATAATGGTAACGCCTGTTATTTTTTCACCATTGATGATGGCCCACTGGATCGGCCCTGCACCCCGGTACTTGGGCAGAAGCGAAGCGTGGATATTCACGCAGCCATACTTTGGCATCGCAAGAATCTCCTCCGGTAGAATCTGCCCGAAGGCCGCCACCACAAAAATATCCGCCTCATAACCGCGAAGCGTTTCCACCGCCTCCGGCTCCCTGACCTTCACCGGCTGAAAAACCGGAATGCCGTGCTCTAGCGCGCACGTCTTTACCGGCGTCATCTGCACTTCCTTGCCCCTGCCTTTCGGCTTATCCGGCTGGGTCACCACCGCCGTCACCTCATGTCCGGCCTCTATGATCGTTTCCAACGCGCCCACCGCAAAATCAGGCGTTCCCATAAACACCACTTTCATCTGTCTAACGCTCTCCTTTCCGGGCCCCGCGATATATCCGCTGTTTCCCGTCCGCATCTGTCGTCGGTATCATTCCTCGTCATCCCGCAGATCCTCGGTATTGACAAGCGGCCCGTGCACCTTTTCCACATACAGGCACCCGTTCAGATGATCTACCTCGTGACAGATGGCTCTGGCCAGCAGCTCCGTTCCCTCAATCTCGAAAGGCTCCATATTCTCGTCATAGGCCAGCGCTTTCACATAATTGGGTCTGGTCACTTTACCGCTCTTACCCGGGACGCTTAAGCATCCCTCGTAGCCGTCCTGCTCCCCGCTGGTCTCCAGTATCTTCGGGTTAATCAGCAGAAGCGGATCCTCCCCCGTGGTGTCGATCACCACGACACGCTTTAAGATGCCTACCTGAGGCGCCGCCAGTCCCACGCCGTTCTCCTCGTACAGCGTCTCAAACATATCGTCGATCAGCTCCTGTAATCTGGGAGTAACTTCCGTCACCTCCTTACACTGCTTATTCAAAACCGGATCTCCCATCTCCCTGACTTTTCTGGTTGCCATACTGCTTCTTCCTCCTGTCTTTCCTGTTTTCTATCCTTTTAAAATGTATTCATCGGATCAAAGTCAAACTGTACCGTCTGTCCCTTAAGCTCCCTCTCCCCGCAAAAACGCTCCAGCCTGTCCTTGGCCTCCACCAATGTCTGATATGCTCCGTGCCTGATATAAAAAGTATGACGGTAAAGATCAGATATCTTCCCGATCACCGCCTCCGCCGGTCCGATCACCCGAAGGCCTGCCACACCGGCCATCTCCTTTTTCACCAAATCGGTCATTTCTTTTCCAAGCGACTCTCCCTCCGCCTGCACGCGGGAGACGATGAGAACCGCCAGCATATGTTCCACGGGAGGGTAACCCACAAGTCCCCTGTAAGCGATCTCCTCCGCATAAAACCCCGGATAATCCTGTTTCGCCGCATAGACCACACTGTAATGTTCCGGCTGGTAAGTCTGGATCACCACCTCGCCTGACCGCTCTCCGCGGCCTGCGCGGCCCGCCGCCTGCGTCAGGAGCTGGAAGGTGCGCTCCCCCGCCCGGTAATCATTCCGGTTTAAGGAAAGGTCCGCCGCCAGCACACCCACCAGCGTCACACTGGGAAAATCATGTCCCTTCACGATCATCTGGGTTCCTACCAGCACATCCGCCTCCCCGTCCGCAAAAGCAGACAGGATCCGCTCGTAGCTGTCCTTCCTGCGGGTGGTGTCCGCATCCATGCGCAGCACCCGCGCTCCCGGAAACTCCCTGTAAATGGCCTCCTCCACCTGCTCCGTCCCCGCCTTGAAGCCCATCAGATAGGGCGAGCCGCAGGAAGGGCACTTCGCCGGTTTCCGCTCCTGATACCCACAGTAATGGCAGGTAAGCATCCCGTTTCTGTGCTCCGACAAAGAGACATCGCAGTGGGGACACTTCATCACATGCCCGCAGGAACGGCAGGAGATAAATCCCGCATAGCCTCTCCTGTTCAGAAAGAGAATGGTCTGTTCTCCTTTGGAGAGCCGGTCCTGCATCAACTCTTTCAATTTCCGGCTGAACATGGAACGGTTTCCCTGTTTCAGCTCTTCTCTCAAATCTATTGTATACACCGCCGGAAGCACACTGTTCCCCGGCCGCTCTCTCATCTCATATAGCTTATATTCACCTCTGACAGCCCGGTAGTAGGCCTCCATGGACGGCGTTGCCGAGCCAAGCACCACGCTTGCGCCGCACATGGACGCGATTTCCACTGCCGTCTCTCTGGCATGATATCTGGGCGAGGTCTCGCTTTTGTAGCTGTTCTCATGCTCCTCATCCACCACAATGACGCCCAGATTGGCAAAGGGTGTAAACAGCGCCGAGCGCGGCCCGATCATCACGTCGATCTCCCCCGCCTTCGCCCGCTCGATCTGGTCATACTTTTCTCCCGCGGACAGCGAGGAATTGATCACAGAAACCCGGTCTCCGAATCTCTTATAAAACCGCAGAAGCGTCTGGTACGTCAGCGCAATCTCCGGAATCAGCATAATGGCCTGTTTCCCCATAGCGATCATCTCCTCGATGATGCCAAGGTACACCTCCGTCTTTCCGCTGCCCGTAACACCGTGCACCAGATGCACGCCCGGGCGTCCCGCCTGGTAATCCGCAAGCACTTCCTCTATGATATGCCGCTGGGCCCGGTTCAGCACGGGGCGCGTCTCGCTGCGGTCTCCGGCCTTGACAGGGTTCCTGTAAAAAGCCTCTTTCTCAATCCGGATATATCCCTGCTTCTCCAATGCCTGTAAGGTGGAGGCCGCCACATGGAGCTTCTGTCTGATCAGCTCGTAGGGCAGCTCTTCCTCCGTTTGCAAAGCTTCCAGCACTCTCGCCTTCGCCCGCTGGTGCTTCCTTTCGCACGCGTCGGCCGCCTGCCTGCACGCCTCCCCGGGCAGACACCGCACCACTTTCTTTTTCTCCAGCGTTTTCTGCTTCTGCTTCACGGGAAGCACCGTCTTTAAAGCCGCGATGGTAGTGGATCCGTAATTGCTCTTTAACCAGTAGGCAATCCGGATCTGCCTGCCCTCCACGGATATGCCCTTCTCATCCACCGCGCTGACCACCTTGATCTTCTCCGGCGGATAGTCCGTCTCCTCTGAAAGGTCCACCACATATCCTGTCCTCTCACGGTTTCCATTGCCGAAAGGCACACGCACCTGCACGCCGGGCTTTACCGCATCCGACAGTTCATCCGGAATCCGGTACTGGAAAACCCGGTCCACCTTCTCGTGGGCGATATCTATAATCACATCCGCATACCGCTCCGTCATGCCCTCTCCTCTAAAATTTCCCGTATCAGCACTCTCTCATCCATCGGGTACTTCACGCCGTTTATCTCCTGATAGTCCTCATGGCCTTTGCCTGCAAGCACGATAATGTCCCCTGGCTCGCCATGATCGATGGCGTAGGCAATGGCTTCTTTTCTGTCGCAGATCTCCACATACCTGCCGTCTGTTTTCGCGATCCCGGTCTTAATATCGTCGATGATCGCCCGGGGGTCCTCCGTCCGCGGGTTGTCGGAGGTAATGATGGTCAGATCCGCCAGACGGCCGCTCACCTCCCCCATCTCGTAACGTCTTGATTTCGCACGGTTACCGCCGCAGCCGAAAAGACAGACCAGACGATGGGGGTTGTAAGCCCTGAGCGTTTCCAGCAGACTCTTAAGCGCCATAGCGTTGTGGGCGTAGTCGATCATCAGGGTAAACTCATCGGATACCTTCACCATCTCCGTGCGTCCCTTCACCTTCGCAGCCGCAAGGGCGCTTCGTATCTCCTCCCCGTCCACGCCGAAATGCCTGCAAATGGCAATGGCCGTCAGCGCATTGTAAACACTGAATTTTCCGGGAGACGCTGTCTTCACCGAAAGTTCCGTAAGCCCTTTTGTGGTGAAAGCCATTCCCAGACTTCCCCCTTCGATTAAGAAAGTAATATCTGTCGCCCGAAGATCCGCCTCTGTGTCGATCCCGTAAGTCTCAAGCTGACAGGTGCAGTCTTTCGTGACCGCCTCCCAGTGGGAATCGTCCCGGTTCACAATTCCCACCCTGCACTGTCTGAACAGCAGACTCTTACAGTGCAGATAGTCGTCAAAATCCTTATGCTCGTTTTCTCCGATATGATCCGGCTCCAGATTCGTGAAAATACCAAAATCAAAGACAAAGCCCTGCGTTCTGTGCAGCATCAGTCCCTGCGAGGAAACCTCCATCACCACCGTATCGCACCCGGCATCCGCCATCATCCGGAAATATTTCTGCACCAGATAAGACTGGGGCGTTGTATTTTCCGCATGAATATGGGTATCCCCGATAATGATTTCTATGGTGCCGATCAGCCCTACCTTCCTGCCCGCCTGCTCCAGAATGGACTTCACCAGATAAGTGGTCGTCGTTTTTCCTTTCGTGCCCGTAATGCCTATGATTTTCATCTGCTCTGCCGGATGCCCGAAATAGGCCGCCGACACAAAAGCCATGGCGTAACGAACGTCCTCCACACGGATCACCGTCACATCCGCCCCCTCCGGCAGTTCCACTTCACGCTCCGTAAGAAGAGCTTTCGCCCCAGCGCGCACCGCATCCGCCGCAAACTGATGGCCGTCCGCCTTCGCCCCCGGTATGCAGACGAACAGACAGCCCTCAATTACCTTTCTGGAATCATAAATAACATCCGTTATCTCCCGTTCCACCGTGCCGCATACACACGTGTAGGATATCCCCTGCAACAATTCTCCTAAAGCTGCCATATTTCACCTCGTTAAAATCTTTTCCTCATATATTCTTATATTTATTTATATAGTAAGATAGCACGAAAAACGCTTTTTTGCAATTTTTGTCTTCCTGCAGAGAATGCCGTTCTTTGGCATTCTCTCGTGTGAAGCCTGAAAACACTTAGTGAGGTTCTTTCAAGCTTAGTGTTTTCCTTCACACTGCTTTAAGGTTTCTTAATCTTTTTTTATTTTTACTTCATACTCTAAACACATTTTAGACACAATTACACATTATGATAAGTATCAAGATAGTTGATGAATTCACTATCTCCCCCTCATAAGAAAACTGCGAGAGAGCCCGGATGCCCCGGGCTTTTTCGTGTCCTGCAACGGATCTGACAGATAATTGCAAAACTCGTTTATAGTGACTGAGATTGCGCAAATGACATAACCAACGCAGACGCGCTTGCGCTCCGCTCCAAACGTAACGGTACCAGGCTCGAAAGCACCTCGCCAAGTACCGACGTTTTCCAAGGGTCTGCTTATGGTAATGTCATTCGCACAATCATTACCATGCATAGACGAGCTTTGCAATTATCTATTATATTGCGTAGTCCTGCATCACCATCTGCAGTTCCTCCCGGCCTCTGTATACATTGATATCCGGATAGTAAATCACGCTGATTACAATGGCGCTGCTGCCCCCGCCGTAGAGCCTGTCGGTCTCTTCCTGCCCGAAATGATCTGTGAGAAAGGCGTGCCACTTCTCCAGATCCCCGAAATACATCATGTCATACTCCCGCCCGCTCCCGTCGGCCACCCGGTATTTCCCCACATTTCTATTTTTCCCCAGAATCCGTCCCCGGCATACCCTCACATCCTTCTGGGCGAAGACCGGCTTGGGATTTCCGTTGCCGAAAGGCTCTAACAGGGAAAGCTGCCTGACAAAATCAATCGTCACATAGGACATGGGCATGGGCACGTCGATATGTATGACCTCCTCGAGATCCGCATCCGTCAGGCCGCTGTGCGCGTTCAGATACGTCCGGAACGCCTCCACGTTCTCCTCGGGCATGGACACCCCCGCCGCCATCTTATGCCCGCCGTACTTCGTGTACAGCTCCTTACACTCGCTCATCTTGTCGTACATGTGATAAGCCTCGATAGAACGGCCGGAACCCTTCACGCCCTCTTCGCCGCATGTCAGCACAAAAACCGGCTTGTGGTACCGCTCCCTGATCCGCCCGGCGATGATCCCCGCCAGACTCTCGTGACAGTCCGGCAGGAATACGACCAGCACCTTATCTTCTTTCAACGCCGTATTCTCTATCAGTTCCATGGCCTGCTGCGTCCCAAGAAGCGTCATTTCCTTCCGGCTGTCATTTAACGCTTTCAATTCCCCGGCTATGGTAACAGCCTCCGCCTCCTCCTTCGTCCGGAACATGGCAAGCGCGCGTTTCGCTGTGTCAAGCCGCCCCGTCGCATTCAGGCAGGGGCCCAGAACAAAGCCGATATGATACCCCGTCAGCCGCTTTTTTGCCAATTCGTTCACCGTAAGCAGCGCGCGCAGCCCCTGATTCCGGGACTGTTCGATCTGCCGCAGACCATACCGGACCAGTATGCGGTTCTCGTCCGTCAGCTCCATCACATCCCCCACGGTGGCAAAACCCGCGAAAGCCAGCATTTCCTGCAAGAGCGTCTCTCTCTCCCCCGCAGACAGGACGCCCGCATCCGCCATGGCCCCCAGATAAATTTCCATCAGCTTATATGCCGTCACCGCACCGCAGATACCCTTGCAGGGATAGGGACAATCACTCTGCTTCGGATCCACCACCGCGTCGGCAGCAGGCAGCGTTTCCACCCTGCTTCCGTCCGCCTGCACCTCGTAGGGCACCTCGTGGTGATCCGTCACAATCACCGTCATGCCAAGCGCTTTCGCACAGGCGATCTGCGGAAGCGCCGCAATGCCGTTGTCGCAGGTAAGTATGGTGTCCACGCCGTCCTCTCCCGCCTCCCCGATCAGCTTCTCATTCAGACCGTAACCGTCCAGAATCCGGTGGGGAATCACCGCAGACACTTCCGCGCCGCACCGCTCCAGACACGCTGTCAGAATATATGTGGCGCAAACGCCGTCGATATCATAATCCCCGATCACCCGGATCTTTTTCTTCTCCTTCGTTTTCTCACAGAGAATAGCCGCCGCCTTTCCGGCGTCCTTTAGGAGCGCCGGATCATATAAGTCAGCCGTCGTGCCATGCAGGAATTTTTCGATCTTCTCATCCCCCACCACGTCCCTGTTTCGTATGATTCTGGCAATCACCGGATCAATCCCAAACCGTTTCGCTATCCCGTCAAAATCCGCTTTCTTGGCGGACACCATCCATTTCGCCATAAAAAATACCGCTATCGCACCTTTCTGTATCTGCTGCCATTTCCTCTGGCGCAAAAAACACCCTCCGAAAAAGTCACAACCTATTGTAACATTTTCAGAGGGTAATTTATAGTACTTTATGAGCGCGTGCTGAACCGCTCTCTTACTTCGCCGCCTTCTTCACCAGCTTCGTACGGAACACATACCAGAGCGCGCCCGTCAGACAGATGGAAGAATAGGTACCGCAGATAATACCTGCCATCAGAGGCAGCGCAAACTCCCGGATGGAAGAAACGCCGAACACCTCCAGAGCCGCCACCATAAAGAAGGTGGTCAGGGAAGTAAAGATACTTCTCGTGAGCGTCTGGGTAATACTTCTGTTGACCATCTCATCCAGCCCTTCTTTGCTCCGCATTTCACGCAGGTTCTCACGCACACGGTCGAAAATAACGATGGTGGCGTTGATAGAGTAACCGACAATCGTCAGCATACACGCGATAAAGGTATTGCCCACAGACACCCTCACAATCGCGTAGAACGCAAGCACCACAAGCACGTCATGCAGCAGCGCAATCACAGAACTTGCGCCGAAGCGGATATCCTTAAAGCGGAACCAGATATACAGAAGCATCAGCACCGTGGACACCAGAATCGCCTTGATCGCGCCGGACTGCATTTCAGAGCTGATTGTCGCGCTGATGGTTTCCGCCGTGATGCTGTTCTCGTCCACGCCGAAGTTGTTTACCATTACCTCGTTGAAGGCTTCTCTCTCCTGCACATTCAACGTTCTTGTCTTGATAATAATATCGTTGGAACCGGCCACCTTCGTGCTCATCACGTTGCCGTCCCCGGTAATCTTCTCGATGTGGGGAACGATCTGCGCGTCGATCTCCTCGATGCTCATATCCTCGTTGAGCGTCATGGTTGTGGAAGTGCCGCCCACAAAATCCAGACTGTAATTCATCGTCATGCCGATGCTCGATTTATTGATGCCCATAGCGACGAATCCTGCCAGAATCGCTGCGACGGAAATACCGAAGAACACATATCTCTTAGAGAGGAAGTTGATGGTCTTTCTCTCCTTCGCCACACCGTAGGCTTTCTCGCTCTGAACGCCCAGCGCATAAAAGATATTCACTAAGAACTTGGTCACCACAAGCGCCGTAAACATGGAAAGGACGATACCTAACATCAAAGTGATGGAGAAGCCCTTGATCGTACCGCTTCCCATAAAGTAGAGTACCAGACCCGCAATCAATGTGGTGATATTGCCGTCCAGAATCGCAGATAAAGCCTTCTGGAAACCAATTTTAATCGCATTCTGCACACTCTTGCCTTCCGCCAGCTCCTCGCGGATACGGGCGAAGATAATCACGTTCGCATCCACCGCCATACCGACGGTTAAGATAATACCCGCAATACCGGGCAGGGTTAAGGTCACCTCAAAAGCATACATCAGAATGACCAGAAGCTCCGTATACAGGCACAGCGCCAGAGACGCCGCAAAACCCGCCACATAATAAACCGCAATCATGAAGATAACAACCAGCGCAAAACCGACTGCCGCCGCCGTCAAACTTGTCCGGATCGCCGCCGAACCAAGCTGTGCACCCACCACGTTGGACCTAAGCTCCTCAAGCTCCAGCTTCAAACCGCCGATACGGATGGTGGAAGCAAGCTGCTCCGCCTCCGCCGCCGTGCTCTGTCCCGTGATCACCGCGTTGCCGTCCGTGATAGCCGCCTGTACATTGGGCACGCTCACGAACTCGCCGTCGTAGTAGATCGCAATGGTCTCACCGTTCTCAAAAGCTTTGGTCGTTGCATCCGCAAAGGCCTGCTTACCCGCCTCGTTAAAGGAAAGGGAAACTACATTTTCCAGATTTCCCATGGAATCCTGCTGGGCTCTCGCCTGCGCGCCGTCCACCTCCGTACCGGTAAGCACGATGGAACCGTCCGCCTGCAATTCCTCCAATGTCTTGTTCAACTGGTACTGCGGAACCAGATTGCCTGCCGCATCCACACCGTAGCCCATGTCATAGTTATTGTTGCCCTCGCTGTCCGTCTGTGCGATAAAGTAAAGGCTTCCGGGCTTACCAAGCTCCTCTAAAATCGCATTGGCATCGGTGACGCCGGGAATCTCGATGTTAATCCGGTCATTTCCCTCCTGATACACCTGCGCCTCCGTGCTGTAACCGTCCACACGCTGCTGCAATTTGTAGATGGTATCGCTCATATCCTCCGCACTGGGATCCTCGTCTCCCACTACCTGATAGGTGATACTGACGCCGCCCGCCAGATCCAGTCCCAGCTTAATGCTCTCCGCCGCGCCCGACTTGTCCGAACCGACGCCGAAAACTGCCGTATAACCCAGCAGTCCCAAAATCAGCATATAGACGATCAGACTGACAACCGCTCTGCTCTTTTTCATGACTAACTCTCCTTTTCCTCATCGGCAAGCGCCGCTTTTATCATAATCGCACATTCGACACGCTTCCGCTGCAGTTCACACCCCAGCTCATAGGAACCGTTCACGTCGCCGCTCTCATGGTAAGCGTTGGCCGCGCAGCCGCCACTGCAATAAAATTTCGCGAAACAATCCCCGCACGCCTTCTTCGCGTAGACATTGCACGCCTTGAACTGATCCCGGATATCCCCGCGCACAATCCCTTCGTCCACATTTCCCATGAGAAATTCCTCCTGCCCCACGAACTGATGACAGGGGTAAAGATCTCCCCAGGGAGTAACCGCAAGATATTCCGTCCCGGACCCGCAGCCTGACAATCTCTTTGCCACGCAAGGGCCACCTTCTAAATCTATCATAAAATGAAAGAATTGAAAACCCTTTCCTTCTTTTTTTCTGCGAATATATTCCAATGCAAGCCTGTCGTACTCGGAAAGGAGCTTCGGCACATCCTCCATGCGAAGGGCATAATCTTCTTTTTTCTCCGCCACCACAGGCTCCACCGAGATCTGCTCAAAGCCCTCGTCGGCCAGATGAATCACATCCGCGGCAAAGTCGGTGTTGTTGTGGGTGTAGGTGCCCCGCACATAGTAGTTCATCTGATTCCTGCTCTCTGCCGCCCTCTTATATTTCGGAAGGATCTCATCGTAGCTGCCCTGTCCGCCGCGGTGGGGCCGCATCAGATCGTGAATTTCCTTTCTGCCGTCTATGCTTAAAACAAGATTTGACATTTCCCTGTTCGCAAATTCCAGAATTTCGTCGTCAAGCAGCACGCCGTTGGTGGTCAGGGTAAAGCGGAATTTCTTGTGGTGCGGCTCCTCGAGGGTTCTGCCATAGGCCACCAGATCTTTCACCACCTGCCAGTTCATAAGCGGTTCCCCGCCGAAAAAATCCACCTCCAGATTCACCCGGCTGCCGGAATTGGCCACCAGGAAATCCAGCGCCTTCTTTCCCACTTCCAGACTCATCAGCGCCCGTCTGCCGTGGTACTCCCCTTCCCCTGCAAAACAGTATCTGCAGGCCAGATTACAGTCGTGGGCGATATGCAGGCAGAGCGCCTTCACCACAGTCTCCCGGTTTTGAAAGGCGTCTATGTATTTCTCGTAGATATCCTCCGTAAAAAGCTGTCCCTGCTCCTTTAAATACAGGATTTCCTCCACCGTCTCCTCCGCTACGGGACGGTCCATGGACAGTTCCTCTGCCACAGTGCGGGCGATCTCCTCCCGCTCCTTAATTCCCTGCCGAAGCAGCCGCTCCACGACCGGAACGGTGTCATAGGCAGGCTTGTCCATCACATGAACGCTGCCGCTGTTAACGTCCATCACAATATGGTAGCCGTTGCTTATATATTGATGTATCACAATGATTCTCCTGACTTCTGTCTTTGCTCACAGTCCGGCTGCGTCCGCCGCCCCTGCCAAACTGCTGCATAACGTACAAGCAGACCCGTCATGCGCCGCATGCCGGGCCTGTCTTTTCCTGATCTTTTCTTCTGACGCGAAACGTCGACGCAACCGGAAACTATCTCGCCTTCTCGCAGCTCTGGTTTCCTACGGTGCAGGAAGTCTTACATGCGGACTGGCAGGAAGTCTGGCACTCGCCGCAGCCGCCCTTCTTCATGGACTCTTTCAGATCTCTGGTAGATAACGTCTTAATATGTTTCATCGGTGTATCCTCCTTATGTATAAACTTGCTTATAACTTTAGACAGTATAGCATAAAAATTTTTCCCCGTCAATTCATGCCGGCATGATTTGCCGGTCTGACGTTCAGCTCACGCCCATGCGCAAAACCGCGCTTTCGCGCTCTTCGCTGCTTCGCAGCTCTTTTTGCTTATGTACGGGCGTTCCCTCAAACCTTCGTCCGCCCGTCACATTCATGCAAGCATGATTTGCCGGTCTGACGAAGGTCTGGCTGAACTGGTGGGTCAGCTCACCATTCCGCCGAGCATACCGCTGCCGGCGCAGAGGAAAAAGACCGTCATCATATTTCCCGCGATATCCTCCACGCCTTTGTTCACCGCAAGGGACACGACCACCAGAATGCCGAAGTACAGCGCGCCCATGGCAAGCCCCCACAGGAATTTCTTCCGCTTCTCCTTCTTCCCCGCAAGCAGCCCTGCCAGAAAGGTCACGATAATATAGACCGCTATGATGCAGATGGAAACTACCTTCTCGGACAGGCCGAAGCGGTACAGCAAAAATGCAAGCAAAAGCAGAAGCCCCGCGGTCAGAATGTACGCGCCCAGCATACACTTAATGATAAAGACAGCCTTTTCCATATATAAATCTCTTTTTCCCATGATATCCCCTTGTCCTTTCACTTCTCTCTTATAAATATGTATTCCCGCACGCATTAAAACTTGACACAATCTTATTCTTATAATAATATTTTTGATTATAGATATGGTAAAGGAGTGAAAATCATTGGATACCACAGGTGTCATACAACTCGTCTCGCTGGGAGTGCTCGTGCTTTTATCGGCCTTTTTCTCCTCGGCCGAGACTGCCTTTTCGACCGTCAACCGGGTGCGGCTGCGCACCTTAGCCGAAGAAGACCACAAGGGAGCCATCCGCGTGCTCGCCATTTTAGACCAGTACGGCAAAATGCTGAGCGCCATCCTGATCGGCAACAACATTGTCAATCTGTCCGCTTCCTCCCTGATGACTACTTTTGCAATCAGTCTCTGGGGCAATAAGGCTGTGGGAATCGCCACCGGCATTCTGACCTTCGTAATTTTAATGTTTGGCGAAATCATCCCCAAGACATGGGCTATGCAGCGCGCCGAACCTATTGCGCTCATGTTCGGTCCAATGATCCGCCTGTTGATGACACTGCTTACGCCGGTTATCTTTCTGGTGGACATGCTCTCTAACTGGATTCTAAGGCTGTTACATATCAGTTCGGAGGGAAACAATTTCAGTATCACTGAGAAAGAATTGAAGACCTATGTGGACGTAAGCCACGAGGGCGGCGTGATCGAGTCGGAGGAGCGGACACTCATTTACAACGTGTTTGATTTCGGTGACACCGTCGCGAAAGATATCATGATCCCCCGCATCCAGATGACCACGGTTCCTCTGAGCGCGAGCTATCAGGAACTGCTCTCCACCTTTCAGTCCTGCATGTTTACACGCCTTCCGGTATATGACGAAGATCCGGACCACATCATCGGCATTGTCAATATCAAGGACTTTATTCTGGTAAAAGATAAGGAAAAATTCAGCCTCAAGAAGATTTTGCGCGAGGCTTACTATACTTATGAATATAAGAACGTATCGGATCTGTTGATGGAAATCCGTGAAAAGTCCAGCAGTATCGCCTTCGTCTTAAGCGAATACGGCGCCACGGTCGGCATGATCACCATGGAAGATATGATAGAGGAGCTGGTGGGCGAAATCCGCGACGAGTATGACGCGGACGAAGAAGAACTGATTCAGGAAACGGAGGAAGGCCAGTATCTGGTGGAAGGCGGCATGAAGCTGGACGACTTAAGCGATGCGCTCAACGTCTCTCTGGATTCCGAAGACTATGATTCCATCGGCGGTCTTATGATCGAACAGCTTGACCGTCTGCCGCAGGATCAGGAAACCATCGCCTTAGAAAACGGCATCACCCTGCGGGCCTGCGGCATTAAAAACAACCATATCGTGAAAGTGCTGATTACCCTTCCGCCCGAAGACGAGCCAGAAGGGGCGCAAGCGCCTGAGGAGTCCTGACAAACAGCTCTTCCCGCGCGCCCTCGCTCCGGAGTTTTTCTTCGGTGCGAAATCCCCATGTAACACTGATACAGGGCAGCGACGCATTTTTCGCCGTCTGAATATCCACTTCGGAATCTCCCACGTAAACCGCGCGGGAGCCGTCACATCCAAGTTCACGAAGCGCCCGGTACACCGTATCGGGCGCAGGTTTTCTCTTGACCTCCGCGCTCTCCCCGATCGAGACCGTTATATATTCCCCAAAGTATTTTTTACAAAGTTTTTTCACCGCACCGTCGAATTTGTTGGAGACAACGGCGAGGTGATACCCCTGCCTCTTTAATTCGGCTAGCGTCTCCGTCACCCCTTCATAGGGTTTTGTCTTGTCCTCGCAGTGCCCGGCATAATGCGCCTTAAAGGCTGCCAACGCAGCCTCGTAGTCAGGATTTTCCACACCGTTCGGTATGCTGCGCTCCAAGAGCTTTGGCGCGCCGTTCCCCACAAAGGTGCGGATCTCCTCAATCGTATGCACGGGAAAACCGAACTTTTCCATGGCGTAATTGACGCTGTCCGTCAAATCCTCCAGCGTGTCGAGGAGTGTCCCGTCCAAATCAAAGATAACCGTATCTGTCATGCCGTCCTTTTCCTTCCTGCCCGGGATATGCGCCGTTTTTCTTATGCGTCCCAGACTCACCTTTCCGGTCCCCAAGCGTTACGCCGTCCGTTTTTCTTGTGCTCTCCCGGGACTCAACCCGCCGCTCCGGACGTTTCTCCCGTGTCAGCCCGGCTCCACAAGATTTAAGATCGCCTCAATCTCCGCCCCGTTGTCCGGCGCTGGTTCTACCACCTCATGTTTCCCGTCCTGTGTGACTCTGGCGATCATATTGCCGTCCTTCGTGTTTTCCAGCGTGTAGTAGAGCACTTCTTCCGTGTCCCTCTTAAAGACCGCATAGACACGGTAGCATAAACCCTTTTTGTTCGTCTCGTCAGGCAGATCCAGACGGGTAAGCTGTATCGTATCCGTCAGATTCAGCGTCATCAGGGAGAAGTCCTCCGCCCTGCAGCCGCTCTTTTTCCCCTTCGGATAAACCTCGTCGTAAAGCCCCAGAAGAAATGCCCCCTCCTCCTGCTGCAGCCTCTTAAGCCCCGCCTCTTTCTGTTCAAACAGGAACCTGGGCAAAAGGGAAAGCGACACCCTGTTATGGGCCAGATCCTTAAATTGCTCCTGCGTCAACTGAACCGTCTTAATCTGTCCGGCTGCCTTTCTGCGCTTTTCCGCGATCTCCAGAATCGACTTATTCAAAATCATCATACCGGTAAAAGGATTGACCACTACCTCCTCCACCTTATCCTGATTGGCCGCCGCCATGGCGACCACTCCCATAAAGGGCATAGCCATCACCATAGGGCTTTTTTTATCCTCCGGCATCTGCTCCGGCGAGGTAAAGACGGGAAGCGCCTGCTCTCCCGTCTCCTTGCGCAGCAGACAGGGGACGATCTTCGTATCCTTGGGAAACTGCACCGGCTTTCCCGCTTTCAACTGCTCCATGAGAGCCGGGTCAATATCCTTCGGCGGTATGGCAGGCACAAGCACAATGGATTTCTCCAAAAGCTCCATCACCTTCACATAGCTGTCTTTCTCCTTATCCGCACGAAAAGCCTCGATCGCCTCTTCCAGCGCCTTATTATCTGTTTTTTGTTCCGCCATATTTCCCTCCATGCGGAGCTTTTTACAAAGGCACGCGTCAGGAATAACAAAGCTTTCCGAAAGAATACTTTGATTCCCGGCTGCGATACCGGGTCCGTGGCTCCGGCACAAACCCGTGATTAAAAAATCAGCACATCAGTTTGATTTTTCCGTTTCTTCTTCATCCTGAATCGCAATCTGCAGCTCCGCAAGCTGCTTCTCATCCACCCTGCCGGGCGCCTCCGTCATGAGGCAGGACGCATCCTTGATCTTCGGGAATGCGATCACCTCACGAATGCTGTCCGCATGGGTCAAAAGCATCACGATACGGTCAAGGCCGTAAGCGAGTCCCGCGTGGGGCGGCACGCCGTACTTGAAGGCGCTTAAGAGGAAACCGAACTGCTCCCAGGCCTGCTCCTTTGTAAAGCCCAGCACCTCAAACATTTTCTCCTGAATGTCATCCTGATGGATTCTGACGGAACCGCCGCCAAGCTCCACCCCGTTTAACACGATATCATAAGCCTTCGCCCGCACCCTGCCCGGGTCGGAGTCAATATACTGCCAGTCCTCCTCCATGGGCATCGTGAAAGGATGGTGCATCGCCATAAAGCGGTTCTCCTCCTCGCTCCACTCAAGAAGCGGAAATTCCACGATCCAGAGGAAGTGAAACTGTGACTCGTCGATCAGCCCAAGCTGCTTCCCAAGCTCCACGCGCAGCGCCCCGAGCACACTGTAGACGATATTTTTCTTGTCGGCCGCAAACAGAAGCAGATCGCCTTTCTCGCCCTGCATCGCCTGCACCAGCTTCGAAAGTTCCTCCTCCGTCATAAACTTCGCAAAGGAAGACTTGTAAGTGCCGTCCTCCTGCACGCTTAAGTAAGCCAGTCCCTTCGCACCGTAACCCTTCGCAAAGTCCACCAGCGCGTCAATCTTTTTGCGGGGCATGGCCGCCTGTCCCTTCACATTTAAACCGCGCACGGAACCGCCGCTTTCCAAGGCGGACGTAAACACGCCGAAACCGCAGCCAGCCACGATATCTGACACATCTGTCAGTTCCATTGCAAAACGGGTGTCCGGCTTGTCGGAACCGAAACGATCCATCGCCTCCTGCCATGTCATGCGGGGCAGGGGAATCTGTACGTCAAGCCCGATGGCCTCCTTGCAGATATGTTTAATCAGCCGTTCGTTCACTTCCAGCACATCGTCCACATCCACAAAAGACAATTCCATGTCCGCCTGCGTGAACTCGGGCTGTCTGTCCGCACGCAGATCCTCATCCCGGAAGCACTTCGCAATCTGGAAATACCGGTCGTAACCGGAACACATCAGAAGCTGCTTGTAGAGCTGGGGTGACTGTGGCAGCGCATAGAAGCTACCGGGATGCACGCGGCTGGGCACCAGATAATCTCTTGCTCCCTCCGGCGTGGATTTACACAAAATCGGCGTCTCGATCTCCAGAAAGCCTTCGTTCGCCATAAAGGCGCGCATTTCCGAAACGATCTTACTTCTCAGAATCAGTTTCTCCTGCAAATCCGGTCTTCTCAAATCCAGATAACGGTATTTTAAACGGATCTCTTCCTTTGTCTTAGAGTCCGCCTCCACCGGAAACGGCGGTGTCTCGGATTCGGACAAAACGCGCACCTGCGCAGCGCGTATCTCGATCTCTCCCGTCTTTAAATTCTCGTTGACGGCTCCGGAACGCTTCTCCACCCTGCCCACAACGGCGATGACGAACTCGCTTCTCATCTTCTCCGCCTTGGCAAAAGCCTCCGCGCCGCAGTCGCTCTCCTCAAATATAATCTGCAAAATGCCGGAACGGTCACGCAGATCCACAAATATAATGCCGCCCTTGTTCCTCTGCTTCTGCACCCATCCCATCACGGTCACTTCTTCCCCCACATTACACAGGGAAAGCTCCGCGCAGCGGTGCGACCTTATTAAACCCTTCATTGATTCTGCCATAACTGTGATTCCCTCTTTTCTGTTATGTTATCTTTGTTATCTTTTCAGTTCCTCTTTATAAAATTCCTCGAAAGCCTCATACCCCTGTGCGGTGAGCTGCTCCTTCTGGAACTTCTTGTTCTTGTTCATCCGGGCCACCAGAATCTGGTTTCCCTTCTCCCGCTCCTCCTGCGCTTTTGCCATCACTTCGCACAGCTTTTCGGAAGGCAGCCCCTTTTCCATCAGATACGCAATTTTCTTCCCTGCCTTTGGCACCTTAAAGCCGCTCTCTAAAAGCAGCAGGATAATCCGCTCGAAACCGATGGAAAAACCGCAGGCAGGCACGTCGTTTCCTGTAAATTTCCCCACCATCTTATCATATCTTCCACCGCCGCCGCAGCTTCCGCCAAACTGAGGCATGTCAATCTCAAAGATCGTGCCCGTATAGTAGGACATGCCGCGCACAAGCGTGGGATCAAACACCAGCTTAAAGAAGTCCCCCTTGGTGGCTTCCACACTGTCTATGATCTCCTGAAAGCTCTCTTTTACCCCCGCCGGAAGCACGCCCTCCAGTCTCTCCGTGATGTAGGCGATGGCGTCATCCGCCTGCTCCATCCCCGCAAAGAGCGCCAGATACTTGTCCACATTCTCCTTCGGAAATCCGGCTTCCAGAAGCTCCGCCTCCACACCGTCCCTGCCGATCTTGTCCATCTTATCTAAAATGATAAACACCTGATCGTAGTCTTCCTGCGCAAAGCCGCTGTAGGCCGCCATGGCCTTTAAGATCTGCCTGTCGTTGATGCGGATGTTAAAATCTTTGAATCCGATCCTGCCAAGAGTCGTGGTGGTGGCCAGAATCAGCTCGATCTCCGCCAGATTCGTGGCCTCCCCCAAAATGTCGATATCGCACTGCATAAACTGGCGGTAACGTCCCCGCTGGGGCCTGTCCGCACGCCACACATTGCCCATCTGCAAAGCCTTGAACGGCGCAGGCAGCTCGTTTGCGTGGCCAGCATAATACCGCACAAGAGGCACCGTCAGATCATAGCGCAGTCCCCCGTCCGTCAGGTCCTCTTCGCTCTTCGCCTCATCAATGCGCAGCTTCTCTCCACGCTTCAATATTTTAAAGATCAGCTTCTCGTTCTCGCCCCCCGCCTTGCAGTTTAAGTTGGCAAGGTTTTCCACGCAGGGCGTCTCGATCGAGGTAAAGCCGAAATTGCCGTAGGTTTCTTTGATGATGCCGATCACATAGTCGCGGATCTCCATTTCTTCCGGGAGAATGTCCTTCATGCCTGTCATCGGTTTTTTACTTAATGCCATAGTTACCTCCGTGTCAGAGTTGTTTCCTGTTTCCTCGTGTTGTCGTACCAAATACATGCTTGTTAGATTTTACACTGTTTTGGGAGGTTTTTCAAGCCTCCTCCTTGCGGAGTATACAGTCAATCGCGGAAATATCAGCTTTACTGCCGCAACAGGCACACCGGCCTCATAGTTTCTCCTCATATCTCCTTCGGTAATACTCCATCGTCCGATACTCCAGTATATCTCTCATCTGCTGCTTAAAAGCCTCCTGCCCTGCTACTTCCTCCAGCTCCTCCCTGATCGCCAGCGCATAGTCTTCCCGATCCACAAAAAAGCCCTTGCCGGAAGCTTTTAAAAATTTAACCGGCATATTCTTCGCCTTACTCAGGTGGTGTTTATCTGTCATTTTTTTATAATCAGTGTATGATAGATCCGACGACAGATCTTTCCAGTTCGTCCCAGTATCAAAAAACTCTTTCCAGCTTTCCAGCACCTCTTCATCCGTGACCGCCATCCGCACATTGCCGTGATTATAAAAACTGTACAGAATCGGCATTTTATAGACTTTCTGCATATCCGTCGTCTCAATCAATGACAGAAATTCACGTCCGATGCTGTCGTATACGGACTGCTCTCCAGCAGACAGTTCGTGCAGTTCATTCAAAAAATCCATGTACCGCCGAAAAGGATTTTCCTTTGCATGTCTCATACAGTACTGATAAACCTCATCCTCCATGTAAGTAAAAAGCTCCATTCTCGTCGGAACTCTGTGACTGAGCAGCTCCTTAATCCGATAGTATTCTGATGTAACCCGCTCTCTGGCTGATAAGGACTTTTTCTCCATTTCCTGAAAAAGATCAATCAGCCGCATATCAAAATCCACGATACAATCGTCAGGATAAGTCACTTTACAATAGTCACCTGCTGCCCGTTCTCCAAAACTCCTTTCTCCACTCAGAAGAAAAGGCGCGCGCCCCGCTTTTTCATAGTTCCCGATAAAATCAAGTACATTCAAATATTCCTTGCCCCGGCAGATGCGCAGACCGCGTCCAAGCTGCTGTAAAAACACGATGGGCGATTCCGTCGGGCGCAAAAACATAACCATATCAAGCGCCGCAATGTCTACACCCTCATTAAACATATCCACCGAAAAGATCACCTTGATCTCCCGATTTTTCAGCTTTTCAATTGCCTTATCCCGATCCTCCGAGAACATGCCGTCCGCATTGCTGTATACCGCTACAGATGCAATGCCCCGCTCACAAAATTCCTTCGCCATTTCCTCCGCATGCTGTCTGGAACAACAAAAGCCCAGCGCTCTTTTGGAGGGATATTTTCTATAATATTTATAGATCAAATCATACCTTCTTATATTGCCAATATACGTCTCGTTCAACTCTTTTTCATCATAACGGCCTTTCACAAGATGCAGGGAGGAATAGTCCGTCTCATCATAGATGCCATAATAGTGAAATGGAACCAGCATCCCTTTGTTGATCGCTTCCTTTAAGGAAATCTCGCAGGGTACATTATAGTCACAGATTTCGTAAATATTTCTACCGTCCAGTCTCTCCGGCGTAGCCGTCAGCCCCAGAAGAAACTGCGGCTTGAAATAGTTCACAATTCTTTGATATTGGTCGTTGACTGCGTGATGAAACTCATCGATCACCACATAATCAAAATAGTCCGTGGAAAAATATTCCTCTCTCAGATATTCCTCTCTGCCAAGCGTCGCCACAGATGCAAATATGACCGCTTTGTCCGTGTTCTTTTGTTTCCCGTTAAAAAATCCGTAATCTTCTGACTGCCGTACATTACGAAACGACACCGCCGCCTGCTGCAGTATCTCTTCCCGATGCGCCACAAATAACACCCGTTTATAGGATGCAGAATCAAATGCCGCCAGATAGGTCTTTCCTATCCCTGTAGCCGCCTGCACCAGTCCCTTTACCGCACCTTCTGCACGGCTGTTCTCCAAAGCATATAATGCCTCAATCTGTGCACCTCTTGGTTGAAAAAAAGTTTCTACATCAGAAGCCCCTGCTTTCTCTATCTGCTCTTCCAGCTCATCATATCTGGTCAGATCCTTCGCCACCGCCGGTTTATGCCAGTTGCGGGAATAGGCGGCAAGTTCCGCATCATCAATCACAATCGAATGGCGCTCAAACAAGTCCAGAAAGGTTTCGTAAAATAAGTGAAAGTTCCTTCCATCAGCCCGACTGCTGAACCGGTAATTCCACTCAATGCCGGAGGTCAACGCACTTCTGGAGATATTAGAAGACCCTATAAATATCTCTCCGCCATTTTCATAATGAAAAATATATGCCTTCGGGTGAAATGACCGCCCTTTGTCATTGTAAAATCTCAGATCAATCCGGTCTCCCAATTCCCTCTTTATCAAAAACAAAGCCGAAGGCTGTGTAATCCCCAGGTAATTACCTGTAAGAAGACGGATCTGCACACCTCTGTCCAGCGCGGCTCGCAAGTCCTTCAATATCATCTTCACGCCCGATTCCATCAGAAACGAAACTATGATATCTATGCGGGCAGCTTTCTGCATACTCATTTTTAACTGATAATAAAGAAAGCGTTTTCGATTCCTGTCTCCTGTCATTACATCTGTCGGCTCAACGGTTTCTATATGTAATTGTACTTCTTGTCCTTCCCCGGACTCTATATTTTGCGTAAGATCAAATTGAGCCATTTTTCCTCTTCCCTCCCCGGGCGGGCATCGGAAGTTACCCATTCTTCTTCTATTTGTAATCTTTCCATTCTACTCATAAAATCCGCAAACACCTCCTCCGTCATATCCGTAAAATAACGTCCGCTTCTCTCTCCCGAAAAGGTTCCGTACTTAAAAGAAGTGTAGATAATACCGCCCGGTTTCAGGGCTGTAACCATTTTACGCATAACATCAGGCAGCTCATCCCGCGTAAGATGCAGAATAGATGAGCACGCCCAGATACCGTCATACTCAGATACCGCCGATAATTCCTGAAAAAGCATATGGCGCACCTGAATACCTGTGTATCGGGATGCAAGTTTACATAATTCTTCCGATCCGTCTATGGCTTCCACCTGATAGCCCTGATCGAGAAAAGCCTTTGTATCACGGCCGGAGCCACAGCCAAAGTCAAGAATATGGGCAGCGGATGAAAGATAGGACAGGAAACGGCGCTGGGTTGCGGTAAATTCTACGGAAATGGTGTTTTGGCAGAACCGGGCGGCGTTTTGGTTGTAGTAATTTAGGGTTGTAGACACAGCATATCCTTTCTTAACAGCAACAATATAATTATAATCACCTGTTTCTCTTACTTGACTCTTTCATTTCGCCAAACTTTACTCAAAATATTCTTTAAATAAATCATAAAAATATTATAGACCAAATATCCCATTATTACAACATTCGGGCCAAAAGGCAGCTACCATCCTCTCACCCATACATCTCCCCTGCCTCAACCAGCTCCGCTCCCTCTTTTTCAGCCCTCCTCTTCACCGCTTCCGTAAATCCACTCTTACTGATAAACAAAAGCATCTTCTCCTTCACATTAGGAAATGCCTCCGTCGCTGTCACCAGATCATCATATTCCTCCATTGCCATCGGCCTGTTCCGGAACTTGCATTCCACAAAGATCCCTCTCTGCCCTTTCCGGTCCAGCGCGAGTAAATCCACATCATCCTGTGCCTTAATGACCGGGTTATTCCCCCACCACTTGCCAATGGTATACGGCGTAAAAGGAAGCGTTCCGGCCTTGGCACGTCTGATTAAATATTGTCTGCAAATATCTTCAAACACAGGCCCCATATATTCGTTAATCTCTCCCATAATTTCATCTGCAGCCTTATCAATCCCTAACATGCTATAATAGCTTTTGTTTGAAAATACATATCTGTACCAGAACTTATAAAAGTGATCAGCAATCTCATAAATGCCCCTTTTGCTGCTATCAGGTTCACCGCAGGGAACATGTTTTTCCAACAGTCGCAGCGTCTGCAAAGTCAACATATATTTACTACACTTGCTCTTTTCCTCATGAATCCGATCCGCAATTTCTACAACCCTGTTACAGCCGTTTGCGACCGCTTCCAGAATAGAATTGTAAACGGGCGGTTCTCTCAGCTCCATGCGAAGCATCGTCTGTGGTTCGTCATTTAAAAAAGCGCCCTCTGCCAAAATTTCTGAAATAAGATTTTCCCTCAGGGATCGACCCGGATCAAACGCATTCAAATATCTTGGAACGCCACCCAGCATGCCATATGCGATTAGCTTCTCCTCCTCCGCATAATTTGGAAAAAAAGCCGCGCTTTCCAGATAATCAAAAGGCAAAACCTCCATACTTCCCGTGCTGCGCCCATACAAAGGACTCTTATAGCCCATAACGTCATTCAGCATAAAGCTGACGCTTGAACCACAAAGAATCAAAAAAAGATTCCGCTCTTTCCAGTCGTGATCAATTTTATGCTGCAGAATACTTTTTATACTGGGGTTTGTCTCTGCCAGAAAAGGAAATTCATCAACGATCAGCACCGTTCTTTGATTCTGCGATTTTCTGCCCAGATAGTTCAGTGCATCTTCCCAATTTGCAAAGTTCGAGATAAAATTTCTGTCAAAGTACTCCTGCACGAGTCTCGAAAAGTCCTGCAGATTCAAAGCGTCATTTTTTTCCTGCGCAGAAAAGAATATGGTTTTATGCGTTTTGGAAAATTCCTGCAAAATGGTGGTTTTTCCGATTCTCCGCCTTCCGTACATAACCATAAATTCAAACCGCGCACTTGTATACATACGCTCAAGTTGATTCATTTCCTGTACTCTTCCGATCATCCTTACAGCCCTCCTGATCCCGATCCGCCACAGGCATTCAATTATTTGGAATATACTCTGGCATTCATATATTTATACAGGCACAATAATACTACTCATAAGTAGTATACTTTAAAGTAGCTTTCTATTCAAGAAATATTTCTTCCCCTTTCCCTACGATAAAACCGAATTGTATTTCAATTTAGAAAGCAATCTTATACAATACATGCCAACAAAACACCTTCATATAAAAAGCTGAAAAATGCTTTTTCTCACATTTTTCAGCCTTACACAGCTCTCTTCCAATCACTTTTCTATTACAAATTCCCCTACCTCGACGACGGCACCATCCTGATAATCCGCCCCGCAAACTCATTAAAGTTCTGCGTCTGGAGAACCACCTTCCCAGGCCCTGTGAGCTTTGTCAAAAACAGGCCCTCGCCGCCTAAAAGGATATTTTTAATTCCCTTCACCGTCTCAACCTCGTAGCTGACACTCCGCTCAAATGCAACCACATTTCCTGTATCTACTTTGAGAACCTCGCCGGGCGCCAGATTTTTCTCTACTTTATTGCCGTCAATCTCCAGAAATACCATTCCGGTTCCGCTGATATCCTGCAAAATAAATCCTTCCCCACCGAACAGTCCGGCAGAAAACTTCTTGGTCAAAGTCACATTCAGGTGCACCGTCTCCTGTGCACAGAGAAACGCGCCTTTCTGGCAGATCATACCGCCGCTTGCCCCCACATCAATGGGAAGCACCTCCCCAGCCACAGTCGAGGCAAAGGCCACCATACTGCCCGCGCGCTCCGCTTTATAAGTCGCCATAAAGAGAGATTCTCCCGAAAACATCCGGCCGATGCTCTTTCCCAGACCGCCCTTCATGTTGGAATCCATGGAAATGCCCTCCGTCATCCAGGCCATACCGCCCGACTGGGTGTACATGGACTCTCCCGGCGCGTCAAACAAAACCTCCACCGCCGGCATCGTATCTCCGATAATTCTGTACTGCATACTGAGTTCCTCCTTCGCACAATCGTCTTTTTCCGTTTCCATTTTCTCACATTCCTACCCGTCAGGCAATCCTTTATTCTGCAAATTGCTCTTTGTCTAATAAAATTTTCCTGCTTTCAATCATCTTGATACCTCATTCTTTCTGTGCTGTATTGATAGTTTCTGAAAATAAAAAAGGCAGCTGATTGTCTGCTAAGATAATCGCTGCCTAAAGGTAAACAATATTAGGTTTTTATATATCCGTTACTGATAATACTGAAAAATTGAAATCTACAATTTAATCAGTTCTTTTCAGCAACCCGATATGTTAAAAAAATATCCATAACTATCAGCATTACCCATACTCCTAAAACAGATAATAAGCAAGGAGTACCTTTCATAACAATACAAATGCCTATTATTATGATTCCCCCAATGATAAAGGAAATTCCTCCTATATGTTGGCTTTTTTTCCATGTTGCTTCATCTTTCATGCTCCAATGTGTCCTCAATCCTATCATAGAGTTCATCCGCAGCTTAGGCATGAGATTTCCTATAACAATCATTAACATCCCAATAATGCCAAAAACAAGCTGACCAATATCCAATGAAACAAATGATAAATTTTCTACTTTGTTAAAGCTTGTGTAAAGAGAATAGACATTCAAAGCATTAAGCAATATCAGCACTAAAATACCCACAATAATTGTAACATTTTTATTGTTTTCCCCGTGTTCTTCCTTTTTCGCCGCCAGTTTTGCCATTCCAAGCAGAAAATATCCCATTAATATACTTACTATCGGAAATAACAAAGTCTCATATTTACTCCCCCAACGGTCAACCTGATTATCAAACCCATAATGTGCAGGGATTTTTTCGGGAAGATGTGGCAATACAATCAAGAAAACTATTAATGGAAGATACATCAAAATATAACATACTGTTTTCTTTTTATTCATTTCTGACCTCCTCTTAACTCGTTAATCCACATGATAGTTTCATCAAGTACAGACAAATTCAATTCATAATAAATATAATTTTTATATTTTGTTTCATAAATCAAATCTGCCTTTTTTAATTTTGATAAGTGATATGACAGGGCTTGCGGTGTCATGCTTAGGGCATTTGCTAAATCGCCAGAACTTATTTTTCCCTCCTTTAATTTCTGCAAAATTCTTCTTCGGTTTTCATCTGCCAATGCTGCAAGTATCTCATTTACCGCCAATAT
>CARQVR010000022.1 GCA_949051815.1 uncultured Lachnospiraceae bacterium | reverse complement strand
TTCACAGAAAAAGGCACCGTGTGGGAAATGCCCATACAATTTAGGAATGATTGGGACGCTGGCCAATCCTTGTCCACAGTGTAAGATGAATGGCTATCGGTCTTACGAATGGTTCCAGAAGCAGTTGTCAAAGGAATGTTCGGATTCTTTCAATGGGAACAGATATGATGGATAAGGAAAAGAACAGGTATAGTTATATTTTCAATGTCAGATCATGGGGTGGCTATGATAGAGAACAGGGAGTGTTTCGGAGAACCGGAATGCTCCTTCATTCATTTTAAGGCTGCATGATATATAAGCCGGGACTGCATATCAATGCTGCAGCAAATGGAACTGTGCAGAGCATCACAACGGGATACTGAGTAAAAAGACCATGGACATGCCGTATCTTACGCTGTTTCAGATATATATTCTTAGGTTAAATAAATAAGAAAAGGGGGGACCTCATCTTGGCAAAGAAAAAAGTGCGCAGGGCAGTACGGACAGTACTTTCGGTGCTGCTTATGGCAACGAAAGCTGTAAAAAAGCAGAGCAGGACACAGTACGATGATTAAAAAACAGGAAAAGGAGATGGTCTTATGTCAGCAAATGTAGAAACTATGTTCTCCGTAAGGGAGAAACCGTGGCACGGATTAGGTACGATCGTCATGGAGGCACCCACATCCGCAGAAGCACTCCGCCTTGCGGGGCTTGACTGGATGGTGGTGCAGGAGCCTGTGTATACGGGCTACAACGAGATGGTGAAAGGGTATAAGGCAAATGTGCGCAGCTCCGACAGAAAGGTACTTGGTGTGGTATCTGACCGCTATAAGGTAGTGCAGAATACGGATGCGTTCAGTTTTACCGATGAACTGCTTGGGAAAGGCGTCCGATATGAGACCGCCGGATCACTGCAGGAGGGGAAGAAAGTCTGGCTCCTTGCAAGGCTTCCGCGGGAGTATATCATCGCAGGGGAGCGGATCAGCCCCTATCTGGTGTTCTCCAACACCCATGACGGCTCCGGCTCTGTAAAAGTAGCCGTTACTCCGGTAAGGGTTGTCTGTAACAACACGCTCAACCTTGCACTGGATACCGCAAAGAGGAGCTTTTCCATGATCCACACAGGCAACATTCGCGACAAGATGCAGGAGGCAAAGGACACACTCTTTATGGCGGAACAGTATATGGACAGCCTCGGTATCGAGTTTGAGCAGCTGCGCAGACAGAAGATGACGGACGCACAGGTGAAGGAATACATCGGACTGCTCCTGCCGATGGAGGAGGATGCAACGCCGGTCCAGAGCAAGAACATCATCAGGCTCCGCAAGGATATGGAACAGCGGTATTATGACGCGCCCGACCTGCAGAAAGTGGGGAATAATGCGTACCGTTTTATCAACGCGGTGTCCGACTTTGCGACACACAGCGATCCCCTGCGCAGGACGGCGAATTACAATGAGAACCTGTTTGCCCGCACGGTGGACGGCAATCCGCTGATCGATAAGGCATACCAGCTTGTGAAAGCGGCATAAGCAGGAAGAAATAAAAGAAAATATTTATCCATTTGGTCTAAAGGAAAACAGTATATCACGGGAAAAATGAAGAATATATGAGGGCGGCTGGGCATTATGTTCCGGCTGTCCTTGATTCTTTATTATTAGAAGAAACAGCAGCGTAAAATGTCCAGAGTGTGACCGGGGAAATGTACGGCATTTCTGGAAACATTGCTATCGGAGATGATTTTTACAAGATGTCTAAGGAAAGAAAAACAGAGGAGGAACAGTATGGTTGAAAAAATGTCATTATCAGGAGTCAGCAACGCAGAATGGCTCCGCTTGAGAAAATCAGGGATCGGCGGTTCCGATGCAGGAGCGATCTGCGGCGTGAACCCCTACAGCAGCGCCATGAAAGCATTCCGGGATAAAACAAGGGAAGAAGTGGAGGAACAGGACAGCGAGGCAGTCCGCATCGGCCATGATCTGGAAGACTATGTGGCGCAGCGGTTTACCGAGGCTACCGGCTTAAAGGTGCGGAAGTCCAACTTCATGTACCGCAGTGTGGAACACCCTTTTATGATCGCAGATGTGGACAGATTGGTAGTGGGTGAGGATGCCGGATTGGAGTGCAAAACTGCCAGCGCCTATAATGCGGACAAATGGGCGGACGGAAATATCCCGCTCCACTATATCATGCAGTGCTACCATTACATGGCGGTGACCGGGAAAAGGGTGTGGTACATCGCGGCTGTCATCTTAGGAAGGGAATTTACCTACCGCAAATTAGAGTGGGATGATGATCTGATCGAGCGGCTTATATCTATAGAAGAGGATTTCTGGAATCATCATGTGGTGCCGGGCATTATCCCGCCGCCGGATGGGAGCAGGGCCTGTGATGAAGTGCTGGAACAGTATTTCCATACCGCAAGGAAAGCCAGCGCCATCGAACTGGTCGGATTCGATGAAAAGTTAAGACGGCGAGAGGAAATCCTTGGGTTTATAACAGAACTGCAGGAGGAACAGAAACAGATCGAACAGGAAGTGAAACTCTTCATGCAGGACAATGAACTGGCGAGCAGTAATGCTTTCCGCGTTTCATGGAAAAACATTGATTCTACGAAACTGGATACCAAGCGCATTAAGGAAGAATGTCCTGAGCTTTATGCTGATTATGGTAAAGTTTCCCATTCCAGAAGGTTTGAAGTGAAGGCGGCATAGGGGGACTGGCTATGGAGGAAAAGGAACTACGGGAACTAATGCGGGCGCGGCTGCATATGGAACTGCAGCTTTTTAAGGATTCCATGCTCCAAAAAGGAAAAGAAGATATCTTTAAGGCTTCTTACAGAATCGAGATTTATATAGATTTGTATGAGATTGTGTTGGCGCATGTGGAGAACTTACAGAGCGGCATGATAAGGGAACTTCTGGGACTTGGCTTTGGCATACTGGACCATCTTTATCAGGAATGGATGGACAGGGAGGACAGCTTTTATGTGGAACTTAAGGAGTATGCGTGTAACGAGTTGGAAGCGATCCCGGAAAAGCTAAATTTGGATGGGGAAAAGGAGGAGAAAGATGGAACAGAACCTGATCAGGCTGCTTAAGGCAGATGAGATCGAGTGCAGGGTGGCAGTTATCAAGGAAAACGGCTTGAGCCTGTTACTCTATAAGGATGCAAGGGTAGACCAGCGTATCCTTGATGAGACCTTCGGGCCTTTTGGGTGGAAGCGCAGCCACCAGAGCATAGAGGGGAACCTCTACTGTACGGTGGAGATCCATGATAAGAAAACCGGTGAATGGGTAGCAAAGCAGGATGTGGGAACCATGAGTAATTCGGAGAAAGAGAAGGGGCAGGCATCCGACAGCTTCAAACGTGCATGCTTCAATTGGGGTATCGGCAGGGAACTCTATACGGCGCCTTTTATTTGGATACCGGCTGGAAAGGCAGAGATCATGTATAAGGAAGATCAGAATAAAGGAAAACGGTTTTACTGTAACGACCATTTCTTGGTATCTTCGATCGGGTACAATGACGACCGGGAAATCAGCGCCCTTGTAATCGTAAATGACAGGGGACAGACGGTATACGAACTGAAAGAAAAAGGAACAGGAACTACGGGAGGCCGTAAAGGAAAAGCCGCAGGGGAAAATGAGAATAAAGCAGAAACGGCACAAAAACCGGCGCAGAAGAATACGGCGGGGAAAGCGCAGAAAGATACCGCTTCTATCTCCAAGGAGCAGATGGATTCCCTGCAGGTGGAGCTTGACAGGACGGGCGTCACAATGGAGACCGTACAGAGCCGGTACCAGATACAGGAGCCGGAAACGATGAGCGCGGAACTCTACGGCAGGGTGATGTCTGCGTTAAAACGGACGAAATCCACAGAGGCGGCATAGCCGCACAAAAGAAGGAGGAGGGTAAAAGATTGAAAGACCACACTGATGTGCTGGCTTTTCAATCGGGAGTTTGTAATGGAGCGTCACAAACTCCTTGACAGTAAGGCAGAATTTAGGAGTTTTCCGAAGGAATACTCCGATTCTGCTTTCGTTTCTCAGCAAAGAACATTTTGGAATGGAGGATGAAAGATAAACAATGAGTTTTGAGGAATTTAGAGAAAATATCTTACAGGAGATCCGCGTGAGGGCAGATGGTGCATATCAGGTAAAGAAACATGATGTGATAAAAAATAATAATGCGAAGCAGACCGGGATCGCGGTTGTGAAAGAAGAGGCAGATGTCGGGCCGTGCGTATATCTGGATGAGTTATACCGGGAATATGAATCCGAAGGGATGAAATTTGATGAGATCGTGGATGAGGTCTACAGACTGATCCTGAAATATGAGGAGGACATGCCGGATGTCGATCTGTCAGGATTCCGCAACTGGGAAACTGTCCAGGGGGATATTTATCCGAAACTTGTGAATGCGGGGCAGAATAAGGAACTGCTGGAAAAGATACCGCACAGGGACTTTCTGGATCTGGCGGTGGTCTATTATGCCGTTGCCAGAGACCATGCACGGGAGGACATCGGGACGTTCCTCATCCATAACGGGCATATGGAGATATGGGGGCAGGAAGAAGAAAATATTTACCAGACAGCGCTGATGAACATGCGCGCTGAAGGGGAGGCTGATCTTATCATGATCGAAAGGATTGTAGAACACATACTGGGCATTCCCTTCCAGGAGAAAGAAGGTAATGCTTCACGGGATAAGGATATGTACATCTTGACGAATCGCCGCAGACGGTTTGGGGCAGCGGAGATCCTTGATAAGAAAACCCTGCGGAGGATCGCGGATAAAGTAGGTGACGGCTTTATTGTACTCCCCAGTTCTATACATGAGACTATCGTACTGCCTCCAAAGGATGCGAAAACGTATGACGGACTGGCAAAAATGGTGCGGGAAGTCAATGATACGCAGGTCGATATGGAAGAACGGTTATCTTATCATGTGTATGTGTACAGCAGGGATGAGGAGACGCTGAGGATCGTTGCATGATAGTAGATGACTGCGGTTGTGGCATGAAAGGCAGGAAATCTTATCGGGGATAGGATGGGCTACTCTTTTTATGCCCTCTTTTGACCAGAGAAAGCGATCGCATGTGATCTGAGCTGAGTGCCGGATGAAGTACGAATGGCGAAATATACAGAGGGAAGAGGCGGACAGAATGAAGCAAAACAGATTGTTGGATATAATCGCAGCGCACAGGACAGTGACAGATCTGGATGAGATTTTAAAAAAGGATAAATATTATCAGGAGGCGTTGGCAGAAGAACAGGCAGCATCGGACATAATGGACAGCCTAAACCTTACAACTGAACAGAAAAAAGCTGTTGACCGTGTCATTACGGCATATAATGAATGTGGTGCGGCATATGGTGCAGTGGCGTACCGTTTCGGGATGGAGGACGGGATTAGGGTGCGGATGGAGATGGAAGAGATTATGCGCATGATATAGTAATGATATGCGGGGCTTTTACTGCGTCATTTATTGATTTGCTGTGTTGGATATTGGTGTGTGGGCGTTGGCGGGGTGGTATAGTGGTATCTGTACCGCTCATACCACCCGATACCACCGCTAAATTATATAGATATAATATAGAATTGGAATCCGGCACATGTTAGACAATAAGAGTGATTGAACAAATATCTGAGATAGAGTACAATATAAAAAACAAGAAGATTGGATGTGAATATCATAAGCAAATCATGGGCTCGTTTTATGCGCTGATATATATGAAGCTAGGAAGGAGATAGTTAATGACAATCATAAATGAATTGGATTCTACCTGTGGAATCTCTGATGAAGAATTAACAATAAGATTCAAGGAGTCAATAAGAATAGATAATGAAGTGAGAAAAATAAAGGGGCTGCCCATTGCAGGATACGATGATGAGATAAAAAAGGCATATCTTGAATATCCGGATGGGAGGCGGGAGTATGTCGGAAAATAATGCGGTAAGGCTTCCAGAGGTCATTATATTTGCAGGACCAAATGGGAGCGGGAAATCGACTATTACGCAGATGGCGAAAGTCGGGGGCGAGTATATCAATGCAGACGATATCAAAAGAACTACCCTGTGTACGGATCTGGAAGCGGCAGTAAAGGCAGAAGAATTGAGGGAGCGCATGATAAATGATAAAAAGGATTTTACTTTTGAAACAGTGCTGTCTACCGACCGGAATGTGCTCTTATTGCAAAGAGCGAAAGAACAGGGATATTTTGTAAGGGGCATTTATGTTTTGACATCTAATGTAGATATAAACGTTGCGAGAGTACAGGCAAGAGAAGCGTTGGGAGGGCATGGTGTACCAGAAGAAAAAATCAGGTCAAGATATGACAAGGCGCTTGCTCTGATTCCAAGGTTAGTAGAGATTTGTGATATCCTGCATATATACGATAATACGAGAGAGCCATTCCGTATATTCAAGAAGCGAAAAGACAAGTATTATCACTGGAAAAATCAGTATTGGAGTAATGATGATATAGAAAGACTGAGCGGAATTATAAGATATGTAAATTAAATGTCCGAATTAGCTAGCTATGAAGGCTTATAAGAAGATTATCGTAGAAGCGGACATGGACAGATCTGTATGGGTGGTGATCTGAATGGTAGATGTTAATTTAAGCAGTCCGATAGATGGGAGAAATGCAGGAATGAAAGCATTGCAAGAAGCACTGGGGCCTGTTGCAATGGTAAAATTTATGCAACAGTATGATATGGGATATGGGGATTATACCAAAGAAAAACAGGAACAGACAGATATGAGTCTGGGAGAGATAGACATGTTGTTAAAGAATATGGATGATCACTAATTTATAGAACAATGATATATGTTTATAACGCTATAAAACCAGCGGGATAGTAATTTTACAGATAAGGGTTTGAAGAATGAAGGACAGAGCAATTCTGTTCTTTTTTTGAAAATTTTGTAACTAATTGAAATGAATTTTAAATATAGAATATTTCGTATGTATTGCTTGCGAACTCTATGGTTATGTATTACAACGAGAGTAATTTTGCTTATTACATAGGAGGGATTACTTCTCATTACAAGTTTAAATATTACATTTTTAACTTATATACTTAATTGAATATTCCGTTGCGAAAGTGCACTCCTTCCGTTCTTTCAGAGTAGTGTTTTTCGGAGTTTTAAAGCAGTACATTCCGATGCAGAGAGCACCTTTGTTTTTGGTTGACTATCATGCATTTGGAAGTCGAACTTTTGTCAAGGGCTGAGTTGCTTTGCGGTGCTTTAATTTTTCGGTAGGAGTACACATTCGCAACGGAATATTCAATTAATCAAATACGGTAGGACATGGAGCGAACTCGCTCCATGCCGTTCTTTTATTTTTAGCAGGAAAGTGATAATGTATAAATAGTAGTATAAAAAGGGGAGAAGGGAGTTGTGGTTATGAAAAGTGAAATAAAGGAGATTTTAATTGATTCCTTGCAGCCTTTTGGAAAACATTCTGGGCGAACATATGAAGGAGGGCGATTACGGTTGCTTATGTGCAGTATTGAGGAAAACGGACTTTTTAATCCCATTATTGTTCGACCAGTTGATCAAGATAAGTATGAGATTATAAGTGGCCATAATCGTGTTAAAGCGATGAAAGAATTGGGACATAGCACTATTCTAGCTAAAATAGAAAATGATCTGACCGAAGATAAAGCATTAGAAATTTTTTATGAAAGCAATTTTAATCAGCAATCTTTTTCGGATTGGAATTATGCCCAGAGAATAGAAGCAGTTCGATATTGTGAAAAAAAGATTAAGGAGTATTCACAACAGGGGAAACGCACTGATTTAGGAATAAATAAGAATGTGCCGGTTGAAGGAGAAACTTCTGTCCAAAGTAGACAGAAGTTAGAAGAGAATTCTAAACAGGTTACTACAAGGGATAAAATGGCTCGTAGTCTTGGAATTTCTACAGCAACTCTCAGTAAATATAGGCGTATTATAAAGCTTCCTGATGAGTTGTTAGATTCCTTAGTACGCTTGCTTGATGAAAAAAGAATAACTTTTGAAGCGGCCTATGTAATTTCTAATATGCGTGATATTGATATAAGATTCTTGATAAAAGGGATAAATAAATATCCTGATAGAAAACTTGACTTAAATACGTTGAAGAGTTTACCAAAGAGAAATGCTGATATTGATGGTGATATAATAGTAAAGAGGGATGAACGACAAGTCCTGAAAGCATTGATACTTCCGGTAGCTTCTGACGTGATAATTCCTCGTTACTCAAAGTGATTGTTAAAGTATGTAAACATTCGGGCGAAATAATAATTTGAGACTTATGTGTTAAATATGTTGATGAAAATATTCCCACAGGAATTCGTGATTTACATCTTTGTGATTTCCTGTGGGAGAATTTATTTAGATAATTTAAGAATCAGATATTTCACCATTTTCGTTAAAAGTTATTCCTGCTTTTTGAAGTAAATCCTGTACAGGGGCAGAAAGAATTTTGATGAATGCATCCTGAGATTCTGGAATGACAGTGTAATCAATTTCCGTTGGACTGTAAAATACTTTCTCGGTTAGTTCATATAGTATGTTATCCAAAAAGTCTTTCCAATCATCACCTAAGTACCCTTTTTCTATAAGTTCGTCAAAGATTAGGCAGCTTGAGATTACAATTGAATGATTGAGTGATTGAAAGTTTTTTGCACAAGATTCTATATCTGGATAGGCGTGAAGATCAAATAGTTTCCTGTATAATTTGGGGAAAAAAATATCTTTCAGGATGATAGATTTTGTCAGAACAGCATCCTTATCACCATCAGTTTCGCATTTGAGCAATTGATTTACTTCATATATGATATTGTATGGCTTGTATTCCTTTTCTAATCTGTATATTCTTATACCATAAAATTTTTTTCTTCACAATGATAAGACAAAAGCACTTTTTGGAGCTTCAAGTAATTTTCATATTTCAATTTTCTTAATTTGGATATATAGCGTTTATATGCTTTCTTTAGGTTGATTCTGTAGTTATTATTTTTTTCTGCTCCGAGTGCTTTTGTTAGATCATTATTCAAATTGCCGATTCGTTTATGGGTTTCTTTGATAATATCAAACTCATCAACAGTTAAATTATGATTTATACGCCATTCATTTACTTTAGCAAGAGAAGAATTACTTTCTAAGATATAATATAAATTCCATTCATATATTGAGTCTTCTGACATCGCTGACCATTGAGGACGTCTGGTATAAACTGGACGTGATGATAGCAGACGATACCTTTTTTGTCTTAAACTGGTACTATCTGAGGTTAATAGATTCGGATAATCATCTGGGGTGCAATAGTTATCTGTACCTTCAACATTAAATTGATACGGTGATTTTTCATATGTAAATTCACTTAATGATATACCATCAATTCTTTTTGTGTTGTGTAGATACATACATAATGAAGTAAAAAGACAGGAATCATATACACTATCATAGAGAGGTTCTCCTTTCAAAAAGTATGCAAATTCAAAGACTCCCATAGCTATAAAAGTATATATCACCGAAAAAATGTATTTTAATATTTGTTCTCGGCTTAGGCTGCTTTCTTTCAAGAAATTAATTATATCGGTTCTTAATTTGTATAAAGTCTCATAAAAGGGCCTATTTTCAGTAGAGTTCAATTCGGAAATATTGATATCCCAATGAAAATTTTCACTTCTGTGTATAAAATTATTCCATTCAGAATTAAAATTCATGTTTGCTATAACTCGCTTTCTTATTAGAATGTAGGTGACCGTGTATAAAGTTTAAGGATAGTTATGAACTTTGTATTCCTCTTTAGCAGACTTTCCGCTTTAACTTAATCGAAGAGCGTTTTTTGGGAGAAATCGACAAGAACATAATGTGTTTCTTTACAGTAATAGGGTAATTTGTATACACGGCAAAAACCTTCAGGTGTCATAAGAAGGATATCTTTTAATGTAGCCAGTTCATGTGGGAAGATAATAGGTTCACGGGTTGTTGATCTGTTCGTACTTATGCTCGTTGATATCTTGTCGTCTCTACTATCTGAGCAATTAATGGGTTTGATAATACTGCTTGAAGTGCTTGGGCTATTATCCATATTTACCCTATCGTTAGTACTTCTTTTTTCCACATTAATACTTCCTATCATATCGCTAAATATCTTTTGATTGTCAGGATCGGTGACATTTAGGATTACCTTATATTGACAGTTATCCATAATAATTTTTCGTGATTCTATTCCATAAGTTTTATCA
Source organism: uncultured Lachnospiraceae bacterium (assembly GCA_949051815.1). GTDB lineage: Bacteria > Bacillota > Clostridia > Lachnospirales > Lachnospiraceae > UBA3282. Next base: position 36,940 of record CARQVR010000022.1, on the reverse strand, counting down.
AGCTGGGAAAGACTCTGCATCATCAGACAGATAGTCACATTCTTGCTTCGGAGTGTAGAGATTGCATTTTGGATAACGTCTATTTTTCCAAGACGTGGGAATTCATCGAGCAATAACAGGACTGGTGGAAAAGACTGCTTTTTCCCATTAGTGCTGTATTTATCAGGGCGGCGCTCCAAAGTACGAATGAGCTGGGTGAGCATAAGCGTTATGGCGCTATCCCACTGCCCTATTTTGTCCTCTGGTATCTGCATAAAAATACTTTGAGTTTCCAAATCTTCCCATCGTATCATGTTGTCTCCTTTAGTGAAAGCAGATTTGATCCGATTGTCGGTAGCAAAAGGTATAATCCGGTTGCTTAATTCCGCGCTAATTGCTGTCAGCATTTTATTGTCTTCGGGTTCTACAATTTCGCGGAACTGTTTAATATGCATATTGGCAGCTTCATTCTCACTGTTTCCAATTTCGTCAATTAATTCCCATAGTTTCTCTGTTTGTATCAATGTCATGGCATGATTGAAAGTTCCTTCAATTGTTTTTCCGGTATCTTCATCAGTTTCATGCATACCACAGACATACAAAATTACGGCTGTTAATACGTGTTGCGCAGCTTGACACCAAAATGGTTCCGGAATATTAGGTGGTATAGGAATAATAGCCTGTGCAATTTCACGTGCATTTTGTACTAGATCATCGGGATCTCCTTCATGTAAAAGATTAAACGGATCATAACTGCAATTTTCTGCCGTATCCCTTGAAAAGCGGAACACTTTGACTGGGCGTTTCGATTTTAATCGAGAATATTGATCGAATAATTCGCCTTTAATGTCAATTGCAAATATTGTGCCATTCCATGTGGTCAATGTAGGGATAGCAATACATGAGGATTTTCCACTACCAGGCCCACCAATGACCAGAATATGACCATCTTTGTTCTGGGGTTTACCTATGTAATGATGCATTGATCCATCATTTGTCTTCCGTATACCGAAAAAGAAACCAGCCAATTCTTTTTCTGAGTGTTGCATATATTGGGGTATATTGTCTCCCAAACGTTTGGAAGTTTGATCGTTTATAGATTTGTGTTGTAAATCTGATATATCTGTATTGGTCATCATAACTTAGTCCTCCTCACTTTTAGTAAACAACGTAGAGAAGAATTTTGCAAGGATTAACTTGTATGATTGATTTTTGTCACAACTTGATCTACGGAGTTCATGTTATGGTGGGAACAGCTAATCAATGAAAATAGGAGGTAGAAAAAATGGATATATTAGGTACACAAATAAATCAGGATATGGAAGAGTGGGTACACTTAAAGCGGTTACAAAGAGAAAGAGAGCGGAGAGAACGTGAAGCAAAGAAGAAGGAAGATAAACATTGGTGCTTTGTTGCTGGTGCTCTTGTGGCAAAGTACCTCAAAGAAGATTTAGCCATTGAAGTATATAAAGGGAAGGATGCAACGGCTAAAAATGCAGTTTCGTTTGCACCTTTGGAAAATATTTTATCATATCTTGCAGCGCATAAAGAGTTTACGGCAAGTATAAAAGAAGGACAAATACGTTAGCGATGGACGGTTCTGCGGTTAAGGGTGCATTTACACATTGGCGATGTTGAGGAGAAGGAGAAGTGACAAATGGCAATTTTTGGTCTTAACGTTAAAACGATAAGTAGATTACGGGGAGAGTCTGCGGCGAAAACGGCTGCTTACATTTTAAGGGAAAATTTGTACGATCCTTATTGGAAAAAGACTCACTATTTTTCGCAAGTAAAAGATCTCATGTACTCGGAGATATTGATACCGGAGGAAGCACCATGTCAATTTCATGAGCTTGGCACACTTTTAAAGGCAATTGAGACGGCAGAAAAACGATATGACGCTCGTATTGGCAGAGTGGTTAGGCTTACACTGCCTAATGATGCGGAAATATCAGATGAGGAAAGGATTAAGCTGGCGAAGAACTTTATTAATGAAGCATTTATTGATCAAGGTATATGTGCGGTTCTGGCTATACATAAGGGAGAAAATGTGATTCCTTCTAAATGTAATCCACATGCTCATGTTATGATCACAGATCGACAGGTAGATGTGAATGGATTTTGCGGTAAGAAGAATCGTGATTGGAATAAAAAGGAGCGAATCTATAAATGGAGGAAACTGTGGGAAGAAGTACAGAATAATTTCTTTTTAGAAAAGGGGATGGAGGTGAGGGTGAGTCATAGAAGCTTGGAAGTTCAGGGAATTGATAGGGAACCAACACGCCCTCTTGGACGTGAAGCGACTGCACTTGAGCGAAAAGGTATTCAAACAGAACAAGGTAACAGAAATCGAGCGATAGAGGCTCGGTACAAGGAGCAGGAAGAAAAACGAGTTTATCAAAAAGAAAGGAGGCACAAACGTGATAAAGCACGTTCGCGGTAAAGCGATGTAGGGATGGTATCTATATCTTTAATTGATAACTATATATTATTTATTTAACAGGAGGTAAAACAAATGAACAAAACATTAGTTCGTGAATCCAAAGAACAAATAACGGTTGATATCGAAAAATTATCCGCTATGCTTTCCTGCGGACGGGCTACAGCCCGAAAGATAGGAGAGCAAGCGGAAGCCAGAATTTGCATAGGCAGGCGAGTCTTATATTCTGTCGATAAGGTGAAGCAATACTTATGTAATTTGAGTGAATAAATTATAATATCATCTGTTATCTGGAATGGTTCTGTGCTATACTATCTATATGAAGCAAGCCGGAACCATTCCTATTGGAAAGAAAGGAGCGCAGAGAAGAAAGGAGTGGCTTTATGGCAAGGAAGGATAATAAAGGTCGAAATCTTCACACAGGTGAATCACAGCGCAATGATGGTATCTACATGTATCGCTATACCGATATCAGAAGCGGCAGACGTCAGACAATCTATGCCGGAGAGTTGCCGGAACTCAGAGTGAAAGAAAAACAGATCGCAAAGGATCTGGATGATAATATACTGACGGACAGCGCCGCGAAAAATATGACGGTCAATTCTTTATTTCAATATTATATGGCGACAAAAGAATGGGCAGACTCGACGAGCGGCAACTATGTGAAGATGTGGAATAATCATGTGAAAGACGATCTTGGAAATATGAAGGTAGTGCAGCTTCTTCCCTCGCATGTCAAAGCATTTTACGCGAAAATGTCGCGGGCAGGATATTCTTATAGTACAATCAAGCTGATACATACGCTTCTTTATCCGGCTTTAGAGATGGCTGTCGATGATGATATTATACGGAAGAATCCTGCTAAAAGGGCATTATCCGGCGATTACGGAAGACCGCCCGTAGAAAAGGACATTTTGACTTTAGAGCAGCAGGAAAGACTGTTTTCTCTTATTTGTGAGAGCAACGTATACAATGTATATGCACCCATGTTCACGGTTCTACTGGAAACTGGATTAAGGTGTGGTGAGTTAATCGGATTAACCTGGGGCGATGTGGATATGGCGAACAGAGAGCTTAGCGTAGATCATCAGCTTATTTATAAGGATTGGGGAGCGGGTTACAGTTTTCGGGCATCCAAGCCTAAGACGAAAGCGGGCGTGCGAACCATACCATTTACGGAGAATGTGTACAGAGCTTTTACGGAACAGCGAAAACTCAATTTCATGTTAGGAAGACGGAGTACAGAAGAAATAGATGGATATTCTGATTTCATATTTCTTGCAAAGACGGGAAGACCTTTGATGCCGAGCGCAGTTAATAACGTGATCTACAATGTTGTTGATAAATATAATAAGGAAGAAGCAACAAAGGCAAAGAAAGAACATCGCAAAGCAGACTTGCTTCCCAGGATCTCCGCCCATAACCTGCGGCATACCGCCTGTACAAATATGGCAAAGCAGGGGATGAATGTTAAGGTGTTACAATATATCATGGGACACGCTCACAGTGATGTGACAATGGATGTGTATAACCATATCGCAAATAAGCAGGATATCAGAGAAGAAGTGGAGCGTTATGCGAGAGTGGCAGGGAATTAGTACACCAAAAATTTGAAAAAATGGTGTAGTAATGGTGTAGTAGAGCATAAAACATCTGTTATTTTAAAAACATATAGCCGCAAACCCGCATAAACACTGGGTTTGCAAAATTTTAATAAATTTATTAGCACTCACCTATTGACAGTGCTAACAATGAGTTGTATTGTGATAGTATAAATAGAACAGATTTTGAATCCATAAAAATTGTTCTGTCAAGGAGGTGTATGTTATGAACTTAACAAAATTCACGCAGAAATCCATTCAGGCGGTAGAACGGTGTGAAAAGCTTGCTTACGAGTACGGCAATCAGGAGATTGAAGAAGAACACCTGTTATATAGCCTGCTTACCATTGATGACAGCCTGATTCTCAAGTTAGTGGAGAAGATGGAAATACAGAAGGAATATTTTACAAACCGGGTGGAACAGGGACTTTCCAAGCGCACAAAGGTGCAGGGCGGGCAGATTTTCATCGGGCAGGATTTAAATAAAGTTCTGATCAGCGCGGAGGATGAGGCCAGAGCGCTGGGGGATGAGTATGTGTCGGTGGAGCACCTTTTCCTTGCCATGTTAAAGCACCCGAATAAGGAGATTAAGGAGATTTTCCGTGAGTTCGGTATCACGAGGGAGCGGTTTTTGCAGGCGCTTTCCACGGTGCGGGGGAACCAGCGGGTGACCTCGGATAATCCGGAGGCCACCTACGATACGCTGGAGAAGTACGGGCAGGACTTGGTGGAGAAGGCGAGAGAACAGAAGCTTGACCCTGTGATCGGCAGAGACACGGAAATCCGCAATGTGATCCGGATTTTGTCAAGAAAGACGAAAAACAACCCCGTACTGATTGGTGAGCCGGGTGTGGGCAAGACGGCCGTAGCGGAAGGGCTGGCACAGCGGATTGTCAGAGGGGATGTGCCGGAAGGGCTTAAAGATAAGAAGATTTTCTCACTGGATATGGGCGCGTTAGTTGCAGGCGCGAAGTACAGAGGCGAGTTTGAGGAACGTCTGAAAGCGGTTTTGGATGACGTGAAGAACAGCGACGGACAGATCATCCTGTTTATAGACGAGCTGCACACCATCGTGGGTGCGGGCAAGACAGACGGCGCCATGGATGCGGGCAACATGTTAAAGCCTATGCTGGCAAGGGGTGAGCTGCACTGTATCGGTGCGACAACGCTGGACGAGTACCGTCAGTATATCGAGAAGGATGCGGCGTTAGAGCGGCGTTTCCAGCCGGTTATGGTGGAGGAGCCAACGGTGGAAGATACCATTTCCATTCTTAGGGGACTGAAAGAGCGTTACGAGGTTTACCATGGCGTAAAGATTATGGACAATGCGCTTGTGAGTGCGGCGGTGCTGTCAAACCGTTATATTTCCGACCGGTTTTTGCCGGATAAGGCGATTGATCTGGTGGATGAGGCGTGCGCGCTGATTAAGACGGAGCTGGACTCCATGCCGACAGAGCTGGACGAGCTGCGCCGCAAGGTGATGCAGCTTGAGATCGAGGAGACAGCGCTGAAAAAGGAGGACGATAATTTAAGTCGTGAGCGGCTTTCCCATCTGCAAAGAGAACTGGCGGAGATGAAGGAGGAGCTGCAAAACCGCATGGCACAGTGGGAGAATGAGAAGGCTTCCGTGGAGAAACTATCTAAAATCAGGGAAGAAATCGACGAGGTCAACAGCCTGATCCAGATTGCCCAAAGGGACGGCGATTACGAAAAGGCGGCGGAGTTAAGCTACGGTAAGCTGCCTGCCTTAAAGCAGCAGTTAGAGATTGAGGAGGATAAGGTCAGTAAGGAGGAGCTTTCGCTGGTACACCAGAGCGTGTCAGATGAGGAGATTGCGAAAATCATTTCCCGCTGGACGGGTATTCCGGTAGCGAAGCTGACAGAGAGTGAGCGGAACAAGACGCTGCATCTGGATGAAGAACTGCACAAGCGGGTGATCGGACAGGACGAGGGTGTGACAAAAGTAACAGATGCTATTATTCGATCCAAGGCGGGGATTAAAGACCCGACCAAGCCGATCGGCTCCTTCCTCTTCCTTGGACCTACGGGCGTGGGTAAGACGGAACTGGCGAAGGCGCTGGCAGCGTCGCTCTTTGATGACGAGACGAATATGGTCCGCATCGATATGAGTGAATATATGGAGAAATACGCCGTTTCCAGACTAATCGGGGCGCCTCCCGGATATGTGGGATATGAGGAGGGCGGTCAGTTGACGGAGGCGGTCAGAAGAAAGCCCTATTCCGTGGTGCTCTTCGACGAGATTGAGAAGGCCCATCCCGATGTGTTCAACGTGCTTTTGCAAGTGCTGGATGACGGGCGGATCACGGATTCCCAGGGACGGACGGTGGATTTCAAGAACACGATTCTGATTATGACTTCAAATATCGGCGCGGAGTATCTGCTGGACGGCATTGACGCACAGGGGGCGATCACGGAACAGGCGGAGAAACTGGTGCTGGGCGATCTGCGGAACCATTTCCGGCCGGAGTTTTTGAACAGGCTGGATGAGACGATCCTGTTTAAGCCGCTGACGAAGGAGAACATCGGCGGTATCATCCGTTTGATTGTGGACGATCTCAACAGGCGGTTAGCGGATCGGGAGTTGTCTATCGAACTCACGCCGGAGGCGGAAACATTCGTGGTGGAGAACGCCTACGATCCGGTATACGGCGCGAGGCCGCTGAAACGATATATCCAGAAGTATGTGGAGACATTGTCTGCGAAGCTGATTCTCTCCGATCAGGTAAATGCGAAGGACACGATTCTGATTACCGTGGAAGACGGCATACTGGCGGCCAGAAGAAAGGGAAGAACCAAAGGGAGCAGGTGAGAGAAGAAATAATAACGCTTGCTATAAAAACAGAGTGAAGAAAGCGGAACCCGGCGTTGGAAGAGAAATCAGGAAAACGCCGGGGGTCTTTTTGCGTCGTCATGCATATGTGTTTTAAAGTCCGGCACCTATGTTCAGGCTGGTAAGATCAGGGCAAGTGTGGTATGGTTAGCATAGAGTGTACTTTGAAAGTACATTTAGAAGAAAAAGGGGAAATGACTGTAATAGTCAAAAATGGAAATAGAAATAAGCCTGGAGAATGACCAGGAGACACAAAACGTTTGTAATTAAAACAGGATTTAGCAGAATTGAGTTTGTGAATCGGCGTATCAGCGAAAAAACTGTGGATAAGTCGGCACTTTTGCAAAATGCTAAATCTAAATTTAGCGAAATCAGTATGGAATGGGAGGAGACTATGAGATATCCGGTATTTTTACAGGAAAACGGGACAATCGGATTTGTGGCGCCTTCTTTTGGCTGTGCGACAGAGCCGTACAAAAGCGGATTTTTGAACGCGCAGAAGAGCTGGCAGGAGCAGGGCTTTGGCTTAACGCTTGGGCCGAACTGTTATGTGGAGGAGGGTGTTGGAATCAGCAATGCGCCAAAGAAGTGCGGAGAGGAGCTGACAGCGTATTACTGTGATAAAAATAACGACTGTCTCATTTCATGCGGAGGCGGTGAGCTGATGTGCGAAATTCTGGACTATGTGGATTTTAAGCGGATTAAGGAGGCAGATCCGAAGTGGTATCTGGGGTACTCGGACAATACGAACTTTACGTTTCTGCTGACGACGCTGTGTGATGTGGCGTCTGTATACGGGCCGTGTGCGGCGGCCTTCGGGATGGAACCGTTACACCCGTCATTAAACGATGCGATGCTGCTGCTTCAGGGAAAGAAGCTTTCCATGCACGGATATGATAAATGGGAGCGGGAGTCGCGGAAGGATGAAGAGCATCCTTATGAGCCATATAATTTGACAGAAACGTCTGTTATTAAATATTATCTGCCGGATGGCAGGACGAATGTGGAGAATCTGCGGGGGATGGCTGTGAAAGTGGTAGCGCACGGGACAGAAGACGGGCAGTCGGTTGTTTCGGAAGCAACAGAGTCTTGTGCCGGACAGAATCGGACTGGCACAGATACAGATGGAGAAATCCGTTTCTCAGGCCGGCTTTTGGGCGGCTGTATGGACTGTCTGGTTAATCTGCTGGGGACGAAGTATGACAGGGTGGCGGAATTTGCGGAAAAATATCAGGAGGATGGGATCGTCTGGTTTCTGGAGGCGTGCGATCTGAACCTGATGGGCATACGCCGTGCCATGTGGCAGATGGAACATGCGGGATGGTTCAGATACTGTAAAGGGTTTTTAATCGGCAGACCGAGACTGGGCATGGGCGTGGAGGAGTTTGGCATCGACAGCTATCAGGCGGTGTGTGAAATGCTGTACGCATATCAGGTGCCGGTTCTCATGGATCTGGATATCGGCCATTTGCCGCCCGCGATGCCATTAATCTGCGGCAGTATGGCGAATGTGGTAAGCGACGGAAAAACGTATCGTGTGGAGATGGAACTGGAGTAACTGCATAGTTTTCAGAAAACAGTTGAACCTGATGTTTATTTTGAAGGCGGATATATAATTGGAAGGCTGACAGCAGAATGTTTGGAAAGGAAAGATAGAAATGATGCCGAAAGACCCTGTAATGTTATTGAGTTATGTAAACTTAAAGCTGCGAGATTTTTATGCTACACTGGATGCGTTATGCGAAGATCTGGATGCAGACCGCAATGAGATCGTCGATAAACTGGCGGGAATTGATTATCATTACGATGAGGAGAAAAATCAATTTGTCTGAACAAATAAAAATCACGGTTGTTATGAATGACGAAAAACCGAACGCTGTAAAGGGATGCGGGTCTGCCGGTGAAATGATACTGACACAGGAGTCAGCATTGACACTGATGCCGGTTTTATTAAAAAACGGACTGATGGACGGTAGTTTTTGCGGCGGAAGAGGTGACTGCGGCCGGTGCGTCGTCCGGTTTTTAAAGGGAGCGCCGCTCCCCACAGGCCTTGAGAGAAGCCGTCTGGAAGCTGAGGAACTGCGGCAGGGTTACCGGCTGGCCTGTGTAACCAGACCGGGAAAGGATTGTACAATCAGAATTGTCAGAACGGAAGAGAAGAAAACGCCTATTGTCACAGAGGTAAACCTTCTGTCAGGAAATGTTGACTCAAATGGTCAGAGGAATTGCCTGTCTGAAAACCACATATCACTTGCTATGAAATCCAGTGTGAAATCAAATGACGGATCAGAAAACGGAATTAAAAAATCTCCTGTTATTTGTGGTGTAAAATCGGGCGTGGAAAGTGACAAAATAAATAACAGTCAATATATCATTGCGGTTGATTTGGGAACCACCACCATTGCCATGCAGCTTAGAAATGTCAGGACAGGGGCGGTGGCTGACACATACTGCGAAATGAATCCACAAAGAAAATACGGTACGGATGTGCTTGCGCGGATACAGGCGTCCGTCGAGGGACAGCGGGAGGAGCTGCGCAGTCTTGTAAGCGGGGTGATTTTGAGAGGGCTTGCGCAGTTTGCGGCATATCTGAGGAAAAGCACGCGGGCAGAGGGCTGTGAAGAGTCGGGGCATGTCGGGGGTCTGGATGGTCTGCGGGACGGAAAGCCGGAGTATGTCCAGAGGATGATCCGCTGCATGTGCATCGCCGGAAATACGGCTATGGAACATCTGCTGCTTGGATATGACGTGGCATCCCTCGGGAAAGCGCCTTTCGTGCCTGTGGAGACGGGGCTGCAGGAAGTAAGGCCGGCACGCCTTTTTGCGGGAATGGAGAAACAGGCGGAAGAACTGCGTGTGACAGACGGCGGGATGTTTTTTGATTTTCCGGTTTTCATCGCGCCCTGTATCAGCGCCTTTGTGGGAGGAGATATTGTGGCGGGACTGTATGCGCTGGGGTTGTTTTCGTCAGGGCAGCAGACCACGCTGTTTGTTGATCTGGGTACCAACGGAGAGATGGCCATTACCGACGGGCAGCGGATGATCGTGACTGCCACGGCGGCCGGTCCGGCCTTTGAAGGAGACGGTACGATGATCGGAACAGACCGGATTGCGCTGACCGCGCATCTTCTGCGGAGGGGGATTCTGGATGAGACGGGCCTTTTGGCGGAACCGTATTTTACGGAAGGCGTGCGGATAGAGGATGAAAATAAAAACGATCGTTATTTTAAGCAGGAGGACATTCGCGGGTTGCAGATGGCAAAGGCGGCGATCCGCGCGGGCGTGGAGATCCTGTGGGAGGAGATGGGGCGGCCTGAGATAGGAAAGGTCTGTCTGGCGGGCGGTTTCGGGTACTATCTGGACGTGGAGGCGGCTGTCGCCATCGGTCTTTTGCCGTCTTATATGCGGGGCAGGGTGCAGGCCGTGGGAAATACGTCGCTTGCCGGAGCATATGCGCTGGGAAGGGAGCTGTGCGGGGACAGGGCGGCTGCCGCAGGGCTGGAAACGGCGGCCGGTCTGGCGGAAAGCATTAATTTGGCGGAGACGGAGCGGTTTGAGCCGCTTTATCTGGGATATATGGGTTTGGGGGAGAATTAGAAGGAGTTGTTTAAGGTTTGGTTAAGGCAGCGCCCCTTGTGCATTAAGAAAAACGTGTTATTCTGACAGGGTAAACAGGACGGCACCCATACCGGGGACGCCGGATATCGGATATAAGGAGGAAATCAGGCATGTGGACGAGAGGCGGATTAAAGGAAGCGGCCAAAGAGGCTCTGCGCAGAAATTACTGGAAGATTGTGATGGTGTCCCTGATTCTTGTGCTGATGGGGTGTGAGACGGGCGGTATTTCTTTCCACAAAACCGTATTTGATAATAGTGCGGAAAAAGAGGCAGAGGAATGGGAGGAAGATGGTGGTGAAGCGGCCGGAAAGAAAAGCATTGTCACAGTGAGAAAGCGGGCCAGATCAGATGAAATGACGGTAGAGGAGACCGGCGGCGGAGAGTTTGCGGCCGGAGAGGTGAAGACCGGCTTTGTGCGGGGCGTGATTTTCGGATTCATAGGGATAGCGATTTTTCTGGCGATATTTGCAGTGGTTCTGGCTGTCGATATCTTACTGATTAATCCGTTGTGCGTGGGCGGCAGCCGTTTTATGATCAGGAGCGTGGAAGATGTGGCGCAGGTAAAAGAGATCGCATATGGATTTGACCACTCTTACAAAAATATCGTTAAGGTGATGTTTCACAGAGAACTGCGTATCTTTTTGTGGACGCTGCTGTTTATCATACCGGGGATTATAAAGATGTTTGAGTATTATATGGTGCCCTATATTCTGGCAGAGCATCCGGACATGGAGTATGAGGCGGCGCTGGGGCTGAGCCGGGATATGATGGAGGGCAATAAGTGGAACACTTTCGTTTTGGGCCTGTCGTTCATTTTGTGGCATATTCTGGGGGCGATTACGGCCGGGATTGTGGAGATTCTCTATGTGCAGCCGTACCGGAGCCTGACCTTCGCCGCACTGTACTGTCATCTTAGAAATACGCATGTTATCAATAATATGGCGATTCCGGTATCCGGACAGCATAATGAATATGGGCAGTACGGTATGAACGGACAGTATAATGAATATGGGCAGTACGGTATGAACGGACAGTATAATGAATATGGACAGCACGGTATGAACGGACATTATAGCGAAAACGGGCGGCAGTGGTAACTGTTCTGACATGGGGGATTAAAATGGCGTACAGAATATTAGTGGCAGACGATGAGGCGGAGATCCGGGAGGTACTCCGCCTGTATCTGGAAAAAGAGGGATATGAGATTGTGGAGGCGGCGGACGGCACGGAGGCGGTCAGACTGATCAGGGAGGAGAGGATTGATCTGGCGCTTCTGGATATTATGATGCCCGGGATAGATGGATATCGGGTGTTACGAAATATCCGCGAGGGAAATAATCTTCCTGTGATTATGATTTCGGCTAAGAGCAGCGATTCGGATAAAATTCTGGGGCTGGATCTGGGCGCGGACGATTATATCACGAAGCCGTTTGTTCCGCTGGAGGCAGTGGCGCGGGTGAAATCCAACCTGAGACGGTTTTATGCGCTTGGCTCCGGAGAGAGACGGGATGGGCAGAGCGCAGCGCTTCAGGTAGGGAATCTGTGGCTGGAGCCGGATTCCTGTCTGCTTTACCGGAACGGGGAGCGGATTGAACTGACATCTGTGGAATTTCGGATTATGAAGCTCTTTATGGAAAATCCGGGCAGGGTGTTTACCAAGCAGCAGATTTTTGAGGCGGGCTGGGAGGAAGCCTACATGTTTTCCGATAACAATGTGATGGTGTGTATTTCCAAGCTGCGCGCCAAATTGGAGTACGGCGGCAGGGAGTATATCCGGACGATCAGGGGATTGGGATACCGCATGGAAAAAGAGTGAGGCGGGCTGCAGATGAAAAAGAGCGTTAAATGGTTTCTGGTACAGCGTTTTCTGGTTATTCTGTTCTGGATTTATCTGGGCGGGGAGGCTGTCAATTATATTTACAGGGTGGCACTTTTCCCCGCGGTGCTTGCGTTTCTGGAAGCCCAGCAGATTGAGATTACGGGAAACAGCAATATGCTTGGGTGGTTATTCCATGTGTTATTTTATTTTCTGACCGGTTTTCTGCCGACGGCAATCAGAGAGTGGGCGCAGCGGCAGATCGGGCAGGCAATGGGCAGCAGCATGAGTATACAGGTTACTTCTCCTCTTTACAGCGGCGTGTGGGGCGTGGTGCTGCGGATTATGATCATAGGAGGAATTATCGAGCTTTTGATAATCAGGCTGCTTCCCTGGCTGGTGGGAGCATTCTGCTATTCCCGGATCGTGTCAAAGCAGTTTAATGAGCTGCTTGCGCGGGAGGAGGCACAGAAACGTGCCAGAGACCAGAGACGGAATCTGATGCTTTCGGATATCGCCCACGATATTAAGACACCGGTCACAACGATCTGCGGATACAGCAGAGCGCTTTCCGAGGGAGTGGTGGAGGAGAAGGACAGACAGTCGTATCTGGATGCGATTTATGCGAAAGCGATGCGCATGGACGAGCTGCTTACGCTTCTTTTTGAGTATGTGAAGCTGGAGAGCGAGGGTTATACGATGCATAAAGAGCCGGGCGATCTGGCGGAGCTTGTCAGGGAGACGGCGGCCCTTCTCTATGCGGATTTCGAGGACAGAGGAATGGAGCTTGTGCTGGAGATTCCGGAGGAAAAGGTAATTTTCGAGATGGACAGGCTGCAGCTTGGGCGGGCGGTGAACAATCTGCTCACAAATGCGATTCGCTACGGGATGACGGGCGGCAGGGTTCTGGTACGCCTGCAGGAGTATGAGCTGACGGTGGCGGACGAGGGGGAGCCGGTTGATCCGGCTTTTGCGGCGCATATTTTCGAGCCGTTTGCGAGAGGGGATAAAGCCCGTTCCTCGAAGGGCGGCAGTGGTCTTGGGCTTGGCATTGCCAAAAAAATCGTGGAGATGCACGGCGGCAAGCTGCTTTTAAAACAGCGATTCGGAGAAGGATATACGAAAGCCTTCCAGATCCGTCTTCCGGGATAGTGTGAGAAGTACTTCTAAATCACTCGCAGCAAAGGCTGCTTCGTGAAGAAGTACTAAGTCTCACACAGGAGAATGCCAAAAATACGGGCATTCTCCGCACGGATTTGAGTCACAGCAGAGCTGTGACATGGGGGATAGTGTGTGAAACGGAATCGGCCGCGGACTTCCAGCATATATATGTTTAGAGAAAAGAGGTTTGCGGGTGTTGTCTCTTGATAAGGGTAAGAAAAGAAACAGCGATCGTTATTTTATTATCGGTCATCGTGACAGCGGTCAGTTTCGGTGTGGCGGTGCGAAATGCCTCTTCGGCGGGTACTGTCAACTGTGTAACGGATGTTATGAATGAGGAGGCTGCGGATACGCCGAAAATAGCGATTACTTTTGACGACGGGCCGCATCCGTTCTACACGGAGCAGCTTTTGGACGGATTGAAGGAGCGGGGCGCCAAGGCCAGCTTTTTTGTGATGGGAAAACAGGCGGAGGCATATCCGGAGCTTATTTTGCGGATGCATGAGGAGGGACATCTGATCGGCAATCACACTTACAGTCATGTGCAGCTTGGCGCAAATAACAGGGAGACTTTTAAGGCGGAGCTGGTCAGGACGAACGAACTGCTTTCGGGCATTACGGGCGAAGAGCCGCAATATGTGAGGCCGCCCTACGGAAGCTGGGATAAAAGTTTTGAGTCGGAGCTTATGATGATTCCCGTACTCTGGACGATAGATCCGATGGACTGGTGCAGCAGCGACGTAAGCGGAATTGTCAGTAAGGTTACCGGAAAGGCGCAGGAAAATGCTGTCATTTTAATGCACGACGAATATGAGTCCACCGTGACGGCGGCTCTTGAAATAGTGGATATTCTGCAAAAGCAGGGGTATGAGTTTGTGACGGTGGATGAGATTCTGTTTGACTGAAAGACCGGGGCGGACAGAAAGGTGTTGGACTTTTTCCTTATAATCGTGTAAGATATTACAATGAGAGAAATTCGACGGTTCAGGTGCGTCAGAACAAAAAGGAAAAAGGGAATACATGGAAATAACCGATAGAACGGACGAAGAGAAGATATCTGCGGCGGACGCGGCGAAAGAGCGTGGAAAAAAGAAGAAAAGACGCAGCATCGACAAGGCGAAGGCAGCAGAAAACAGAAGGAAAGTAAAAGAGAAGAAGGCAAAGCGGAAAGCGGAGCGGGCACAGGGGAAAGGCGCCGGAAACAGGAAAAGATGGTGGATTCTGGTGGTCGTCTGCGCTGTCGTGCTTGCGGCCGGCGGCGTTGCGGGCGGGTATTATACCCAGCAGCATATGGACATGCTTGCGGCTAAGCGCGCGGCGGTGGAAGCCATGGTACATATAGAGGCCATAAGGCTTGCCGAGTACAGCAAGACCCAGCACAGAAAGGACAGCGTCAGGCAGAATGCCGGTAAGGACACTACACGGGCGCTGGTGGATGCGGCCCGCTATATGATAGACGGGATTAAAAAGCGGCCGAAGGAAGTGGAGGTTACTGCGGAGAACGCGGCTGATTTTGCCGCCATTGAAAGCTGTCTGATCAACACGGAGACCGGCAAGATTGACATTACCATGAAGGCGAAAGATCTGGCTATCAGCGATGACGGGTATTATTATCTGTTCGAGGAGAAGGCATACCAGTCGGCTCTGACCGGCAGCGAGTATATTATAGAAGATCAGAAGGATGTTGAATTGACCTTTTCGGTCAATCTCAATTACAATACCACAAGCTCCCGTCTTTTTTCCAAGTTTGTTGTGGCGGTGAAGAAAAACGGGGAGTTTCTTGCGATCACAAGGCCGCGCTACATCACCAATCCGGAGGCCATAGCCAAATATAACCCTTCCTTTATTGCCACGTCCTCCAAGAAAGGGCTGCTGGTGGATCCGGAGAAGCTGCAGAGTTCGGAGCTTGACGATCTGGGCGTGAAGCACGCGGCCTATAACATTCCGTTAAGCCGGATTCTGGGGCAGACGAGCAACGACCATTATCCTACGGTTTACTATACTTATAATGGAAGAAACTATGCCTTTAACGGGCAGATTATTGCGGAGTACGACTATATTTTCACCAATCTTACCAACAGGGGAATCACCACCACGGCGATTGTGTTAAACGATATATCCGCACATCCGGAGCTGATTCATCCGAAGGCGCGCTCGGGCGGACATGCCCCCTATTTTGCTTTCAACGCAGCCGATGAGAGCGGGATTGAGACGATTGCGGCTGTGGCGTCCTTCCTTGCCAGCCGTTATTCCGGCACCGGGCACGGCAGGGTGATGAACTGGGTGATCGGTAACGAGATCAATGCCAGAAGCGAGTGGAATCATATCGAGCATATGAGCACGCCTGACTATGTGGACGAGTATGCGAGAGCTTTCCGCATTTTCTACAATGCGCTTTTAAGCATCAACGGCAATGCCAGAGTGTACATATCCTTAGACCAGCAGTGGGGTAAGAGTCTTTATTCCAAGAACGGATATGGATCAAAGGAGATTCTGGACGAGTTTAACAGAAATTTAAAGGCGGAGGGGAATATCGACTGGGGGCTGGCGCAGCATCCCTACAATTTCCCGCTGACGAGCGCGAAGGCGTGGCAGAGCAACAGCAAGTATGTGCAGGAGAATGAAAACACGCCGGTGATCACGATTAAGAATCTGCATGTGCTGACGGATTATCTGCAAAAGCCGGAAATGCTGACGGACGACGGAGAGGTGAGACATCTGATTTTAAGTGAGATGGGCTACACTTCCTCGCAGGGACAGGAGCTGCAATCGGCGTCTTTTGTCTACGCCTATAAGATGATCGAAGCGAACCGGTATGTGGACAGTATGCTCTTTTCCAGAGAGACGGACGCCCCCACGGAGGTGGCGCAGGGACTGGACCTTGGCATATGCACGCTGGGCGGCGGCAGAAAATCCATCTATGATGCATACAAGTATGTGGATACTGCGGAATCGGCCGCACACACGGACTTTGCCCTGCGGGTGATCGGCATTTCAAGCTGGAGTGAAGTGATCAGAAAGCGCTGATAAATAGGGATTAAAACAATTGGGTTATCAGATACTGGTAAATGCTTTGGTTTTTCTGCTGCCAGTTGGCGCAGATAGCGGCTGCGGTATCTTCATCAGGGACGGACAGGGTGATATCCACCACTGTCACGTCCTTTTCTTTTATCTGAAGACGCGCCTCAAACTCCCCCGATGTGGATTTGTAGTAATCGGCACGGATGGCGGACTCGCTGCGCATGTCCATTTCGTGATCGGCAAAAAAGGCAGCAATATCCTCTTTGATGGAATCGTTTATGCGGTTGCCGAAGTAGGAGAGCGTGTTTCGGCCTTCCTCCGTAATTTCCAGATAGGTCCGGTTGCTCAGGGACTTGGCGCGGATCAGCTCCGCGTCGATCAATTCCGCGATCACCTGCTGTAATGTCAGGAAGTTCGTGTAGTCGTGTCCCAGAATAAAATCGCCGATTTGCGCCTTGGTGAGCGGAAAGGAAACCCGGTCCAGCATGTAAAGCGTGATCAGTTTATAGAGTGTTAAGGGATCCTGTACCATAATGTCTCCTTGTTATATATGCGACTTTACCGCCTCAGCCACCACCTCGGCCACTTTCGGGTCAAAGGCTTGGGGCATAATGTTGTCCTCGCTTAACAGGTCATCGGGGACAAGGGCTGCGATGGCCTGTGCGGCAGCCAGTTTCATTTCCTCCGTGATCTGTACGGCGCGGCCTTCCAGCGCGCCCTTGAAGATACCGGGGAAAGCGACCACGTTGTTGACCTGGTTGGGGAAGTCGGAGCGGCCCGTTCCCACCACCCGCGCGCCTGCGGCTTTTGCAACGTCAGGCATGATCTCGGGTACAGGATTTGCCATGGCAAAGAGGATGGAATCCCGGTTCATGGAAGATACCATATCAGGTGTTACGATATTAGGAGCGGAGACGCCGACAAAGATATCCGCGCCTTTCAGGGCGTCCGCCAGCGTGCCGCTCAGGTTGTCAGGATTGGTCACTTCCGTCATTTTCTGCTGCATCCAGTTCAGCCCTTCAGTAGATTTACCGATGATGCCGACTTTATCGCACATAATGACATTATCAAAACCGTAGGTCAGAAGAAGTCTGGTGATGGCCACCCCCGCGCTGCCTGCGCCGTTTACAACCACCCGGCAGTCCTCTTTCTTCCTGCCCACAACTTTCAGACCGTTAATGATGCCCGCTAATACCACGATGGCCGTGCCGTGCTGGTCGTCGTGGAAAACGGGGATATCCAGCGTTTCTTTCAGCCGCTCCTCGATCTCAAAGCAGCGGGGCGCGCTGATATCTTCCAGATTGATGCCGCCGAAACCAGGCGCAAGATAAGTCACGGCTTTGATAATCTCCTCCGTGTCCTGCGTATCCAGACAGATCGGGACGGCATTGACACCGCCAAATTCCTTGAACAGCACAGCCTTGCCTTCCATCACGGGCATGGCGGCGTGGGGACCGATATTGCCGAGTCCGAGAACTGCGCTGCCGTCGGATACAACGGCTACGGTGTTGGATTTCCATGTGTAGGTGTAAGCCGCTTCTTTGTCCTGTGCGATCACTTTGCATGGCTCCGCCACGCCGGGGGTATAGGCGAGGGAGAGATCTTCGCGGGTTTTGACAGGGGTTTTGGAGACGGTTTCCAGCTTACCCTGCCATTTTTCGTGCAGCGCAAGCGCTTTTTCGTTGGTTGTCATATCAATACCTCACTTTTGTCTGTTTTTCAGTAACAAAGTCACTTTTCACTTTGCTTTTTCTTTTACGACTGTTACTCTATCTTATAATATAAAAAATTTCTCTGCAATATCCATCTGCCTTTTTATTTGCTTTTTATTTCAGAAAAAAAGACTTTCTATTTTGGAAAAGATAGTGTATAATAAACCAATACAGGCATAAATCATTTTCTGAGTCGTATCAGGCACGAAATCCCCGAACGAAAGAGCTGTATAGTTATTGATGAGATAAACATGCTGTGGTTTTGAGAAGTAATTGGCTTGCGCAATGAGAATAGAACAGAACGTGGGAGGAATTTATGAGAGAAAAGTATGAATCACTGGCGCTTACGGACTTAAAAGAAATCGCCAAATCGAGAGGCATCAAAGGCACTTCTACTATGAAGAAGGCGCAGATCGTGGAGGCGATGCTTAAGGAGGATGAGAAGGACATAGCGGCAGGAAAGGAAGTGGCTGTCAAATCGGTGGCAGCTCCGGGTGCGCCTGTGAAAAAGGCGGAGTCCGGGGAGGAGGAGAAGTTTCCGGCGGAGCTTGACAGCGGCATTACAGCCAGCGGGATTTTGGAGGTTATGAGCGACGGGTTCGGTTTTATCCGCTGTGAGAACTATCTTCCCGGCGAGCATGACGTCTATGTGGCGCCCAGCCAGATCCGCCGTTTCGGTCTGAAAACGGGAGATATTCTGGAAGGCAATACGAGGATTAAGACGCAGAACGAGAAGTTCAGCGCGCTTTTGTATGTGAAGTCCATCAACGGGTATCCGCCGGAGGTGGCTATGCGGCGGGTGAACTTTGAAAATATGACACCCATTTTCCCGGATGAGCGCTTGAAGCTCGAGACGCCTGGATGCACGGTAGCCATGCGCATTATGGATCTGATCAGTCCCGTCGGTAAGGGCCAGAGAGGTATGATCGTGTCCCCGCCGAAGGCAGGTAAGACAACCCTGCTTAAGGAAGTGGCGAAGTCCATCACCAGAACGGCACCCGCATCGCATCTGATTATTCTGTTAATTGACGAGAGACCGGAGGAAGTGACGGATATCAAAGAGGCCATCGAGGGTCCGAATGTGGAAGTGATTTACTCCACCTTTGACGAGCTGCCCGAACACCACAAGAGAGTGTCGGAAATGGTGATTGAGCGCGCGAAGCGGTTGGTGGAGCATAAGAAAGACGTGGTGATTTTATTAGACAGCATTACCCGTCTGACAAGAGCTTACAACCTGGTAGTTCCGCCCAGCGGGCGTACCTTGTCCGGCGGTCTTGATCCGGCGGCGTTACATATGCCCAAGCGTTTCTTCGGCGCGGCCCGCAATATGAGGGAGGGCGGCAGCCTTACCATTCTGGCGACGGCGCTGGTGGAGACAGGCAGCAAGATGGACGATGTGATTTACGAGGAATTTAAGGGCACGGGCAATATGGAAATGGTGCTTGACAGGAAGCTTTCCGAGAAGCGCGTATTCCCGGCTATCGACATTCCGAAATCCAGCACAAGGAGAGAGGATCTGCTCTTAAATACCGACGAGATGGAAGCAATCAACATCATCCGCAAGGCGTTAAACGGCATGAAGGCCGACGAGGCGGCGGAGCGTGTTGTCGACATGTTTGCCAAGACCAGAAATAATCAGGAATTTGTGAATATGGTCAAAAAAATGAAGTTCATCTAAATAATAGGTAAATAATGCGAAAAAGGGCTTGCATACCCGAAAATCCTATGCTAGAATATAAAAGCTGTGTGGCTGTGGACAGAGATCAGGAATAGGGAAAGGCTGTCCGGTTCACGGCAGAACTTGAAGTAAGGTTGAAAGAAACGTATGCTTTCAACGGCAGGTTTACGCGCAGGGCGTAAATACGCAGGCTGAGAAAGGAGTATGATATAGCGATGAGAGAAGGAATCCATCCTGAGTATTATCAGGCAACGGTAACATGTAACTGCGGCAACACTTTTGTGACAGGTTCCACCAAGCCCGAGATTCACGTGGAGGTTTGCTCCAAGTGCCATTCGTTCTACACAGGACAGCAGAAGACGGCACAGGCTCGCGGCCGTATTGATAAGTTCAATCGGAAATACGGTGTGGAAAACAAATAAATGCAGGGTACGAAAAAGGTTGAGGATATCTCAACCTTTTCTGATATTATGCGTATGGCCGCATATGAAAATTTGCTGATTCACAGTATGCCGGCCGCGTGGCGGGCAGGAAGAAAATGATCTTGGCCCGGTTGTGTATGTCCGTAACAGGGAATGGGCTGTTAAGGCAGCGGGCGGTGCAGGAAGCGTACTTAGCCCGATTGAAAGGCGGATAATATGGCAAAAAAGAAATTAAGATACTCCGGGATCGGCGGTCAGGCGGTTCTGGAAGGCATTATGATGAAAAATAAGGAGCAGTACGCGGTGGCGGTGAGAAAACCGGACGGCGGGATCGAAGTGGAGGTCGAGCACTATAACAGTGTGGTTCACGGCAGCAGGCTTCTGGACATTCCCTTTATAAGAGGCGTGTTCCAATTCATTGATTCGCTTGTTCTGGGGATGCGGTGCCTGAACTTCTCCGCCTCTTTCTACGAGGATGAAGAGGCCGGGGAGACGGCGGCTGATAAGGTTTTTAACAGGATTTTCAAGGATAAGGCGGAAAAGGTATTCAGCGGGATCGTGATGTTGTTCTCGCTGGCGCTGGCAATTGGCATTTTTATGATACTGCCTTATTATGTCACGTCGCTGTTTGAGGAATATATCAGAAGCGCTTCCTTTATGGCGATTTTGGAGGGCGCGCTGCGGATCGTGATTTTCGTGGGGTATGTGCTGGCAATTTCCCTGATGAAGGATATCAGGCGGGTCTATATGTACCACGGTGCGGAGCATAAATGCATCAACTGTATCGAGAAGGGGGCGCCCCTTACCGTGAAGGAAGTGATGCGCTGTTCCAGGCAGCACAGGCGCTGCGGCACCAGCTTTCTGCTGTTTGTCATGTTTGTCAGCGTGATTCTGTTTTTCTTTATCCGTGTGGAAAATCCGGCTTACCGCATTCTGGTCCGGGTGGCGTTAATACCCGTGATTGCAGGGATTTCTTACGAGATCATACGGCTTGCCGGAAAGAGCAACAATATTCTTGTGCGGATCATTTCCGCGCCGGGTATGTGGCTGCAGAGGATGACCACGAGAGAGCCGGATGAGCGTATGGTGGAAGTGGCGATTGCCGCGGTGGAGGCGGTCTTTGACTGGAAGGGATATATCAGAGAGACATTCGGGTACGAAGTGGACGAGAGCTGGATGGAAGGGTAGCAGCGAAGCAGGGATGGCGATTCGGACGCGCAGGCGGAGCGTCATATCTTCGTCGCCGCGCTCCCGCTCCGTGAAAAACGCAGCGGTACTAAGTTCGTGAGAAACCTCACTAAGTACCGGCGCTTTTCAAGGGGCTCCTTAAGATATGATGCCCCGCCTGCGCTGGCGGATGAGACGCGTCCGCGTGCGCTTCGCTGCGCTGGTTGTGTGGTGAGAAAGAGGCGGATGGTGTGATTTGATTTTATGGGGATATGGGAATGAACGGGAACCTGACGTATGGCAAGGTGTATAGGGAAGGTGCGGCACAGCTTGGAAAAGCCGGAATAGAGGAGGCTGCGCTGGATGCGAGGATTCTTCTGGAGTTTGTGTGCGGGACGGACAGAAATACGCTGCTTGCGCATGGGGATCTTGATGTTTCTGAGGAAGAATATGGCAGATACAGCGGTTTAATCGGGCGGCGGGCATCGCGTGTGCCTTTGCAGCATCTGACGGGCGGGCAGGACTTTATGGGATTGACCTTTTTGGTCAATAGCGACGTGCTCGTGCCGAGGCAGGATACGGAAGTGCTGGTGGAGGAAGTGATGAAGCAGCTCCACGACGGGATGCGGATTCTGGATCTGTGCACCGGTTCGGGCTGTATTCTGTTAAGTCTCCTGCATTACTCCAACGACTGTGTGGGCGTCGGCGTGGATCTGTCAGAGAAAGCGCTTGTGCTGGCAGGAAAAAATTATGAGAGACTGCGTGAGGCGCGGCCGGAGATAAAAGCGCGGTTTCTGCAAGGAGATCTCTTCGGGGCGCTTGTAACTGCAGCGGAGAATCAGGCGGATGAGAGGGCAGCAGCGGACGATGGGAGACCGGATGAGAGTGTGAATGGTCCCAAAGAGCAGTTTGATATCATCGTATCCAACCCGCCTTATATAAAAACAAGCGTTATTGATACGCTTATGCCGGAGGTGCGTGAGCATGAGCCGGTGATGGCGCTGGACGGCGGGGCGGACGGCCTTGTCTTTTATCACAGGATAGCGGAGGACGCCGGGAAGTATCTGAGCGGCGGCGGTATGTTGTTTTTTGAGATCGGGTGTGAGCAGGCGGAGGACGTGTGCAAGATTATGGAAGAGGCAGGTTTTCGGGAGATTGCGGTAGTGAAAGACTTCGCCGGTCTCGACCGGGTGGTGTACGGGAGCTGGTTCGGTTAGCTGTGCGGGGATGAAAAAATAAAATAGCACATGTTTTTGTAATAAAGAAAGTGCGTTGAACGGTAAGATAGAATGAGGAAAACAGAGAATCGGGAAGAACCGGTTACAGTTGGAGGTAGCTATGTTTGATAAACTGGAGGATCTGCTCAGGAAGTTTGAGGAGATCATGAATGAGCTGAGTGAGCCGACGGTGGCGGATAATCAGGAGCGGTTCCGTGCGCTGATGAAGGAGCAGAGTGATCTGACTCCGGTGGTAAATGCTTACAGGGAATATAAGAAATGCAATCAGAATATCGAGGACAGCCTTACCATGCTTGATGAGGAGTCCGATGAGGATATGCGGGAAATGTTAAAGGAGGAGCTTTCTGAGGGGAAGAAGCGTGTGGAGGAGCTGGAGCACGAGCTGAAAATTCTTCTTCTGCCCAAGGATCCCAACGATGATAAAAACGTGATTGTGGAAATCCGCGCGGGGGCGGGCGGCGATGAGGCGGCTCTCTTTGCGGCGGAGATTTACCGCATGTATGTGCACTACGCGGAGGGACGCCGCTGGAAGGTGGAGACCATGGAGGTGGAGGAAATCGGCATCGGCGGCATGAAGAGCGTGACCTTTATGGTGACCGGACAGGGCGCATACTCGGTTTTGAAGTACGAGAGCGGCGTCCATCGGGTACAGCGCGTGCCGGAAACGGAGAGCGGCGGGCGGATTCATACTTCCACCATCAGCGTGGCGGTGATGCCAGAGGTGGACGATGATATTGACATTGTGATTGAAGACAAGGATATACGGATTGATGTGATGAGAGCGTCCGGTAACGGCGGACAGTGCGTCAATACGACGGATTCTGCGGTGCGGCTGACCCATTATCCCACGGGCATCGTGGTTTACAGTCAGACCGAGAAGTCCCAGATTCAGAACAAGGCGAAGGCGTTCGCCCTGCTCAAGGCAAAGCTCTATGACATCGAGCAGCAGCAGCGGCATGACGCGGAGGCGGAGCTTCGCAGAAGCCAGATCGGTACGGGCGACCGTTCCGAGAAGATCAGAACCTACAATTTCCCGCAGGGACGTGTCACCGACCACCGCATCAACCTGACCATCTATAAGCTTGACAAGGTGATGAACGGGGATATTCAGGAGATACTGGACGCGTGCATCGCAGCGGATCAGGCGGCGAAACTGGTGAAGATGGGAGAGAATTGAATTGCCTGATCCGCGGGGATTCAGGCGGCGAAACTGAGGAAGGCCCTCTGTATTGTGTTAAAACGATACAGAGGGCTTTGTATCTGCGAGGATGCGGTTCGTTTCAGAAAGCGCCTGCGCGTGCAGAAAAGGAAAACCAATCCGGGGGATGTGACAGGGAAAAGGATCGGAGAAGATAGGGAGAAAATTGTGGAAAACAGGTCAGATAAATGTTTGCACAGACGTCTGAGTTGGTGTACAATATACGATAATGGTTGAAACACTATTCTTGCAGAGAGGCAAGAAAATAAATCGATTTGGCTAAGGCGTCCGCAGCGTCTGAGCGAAGGAGGATAACGTGAAGGCTATCGTATGGAACAAGAGGTATGAGCTGGGTGTAGACTTCATTGACAAGGAGCATAAGCAGCTTTTTTCTACCTTAAACAAGCTGTTGTCACTCAGCGAGAATGAAGACAAACGGGAGTGGGTGTGCAAGGAGGGAATCAAGTTTTTAAAGAACCATACCATTGAGCACTTCCAGCATGAAGAGGCCTATATGAGGTCCGTTGATTACGATGAGTTTGAGGTACATAAGCGCCTGCATGACGATTTTCAGAATAATACGCTGGTTTCTCTGGAGGAGGAACTGGCAGAGACGAATTACTCAGAGGAATCCATGCGCCATTTTCTCGGTGTCAGCATTGGCTGGCTGATTGCCCACACACAGACGGAAGATCTGGCAATTGTCGGGAAGAAGATGAGCCAGTGGAAGAATCTTCCCCACGAGGAGGAGATTGATGCTCTGGAGCAGACGATTGTGCAGCTTATTTCAGACGTATTTCAGTTGAAGGCGAAGGCCATCAGCAGGCAGTACGGCGGGGAAGACATCGGAAAGGTCATCTGCTGCCGCTTTGTATATAAGGGGAAAAAGAAAGAAAAATGGGAGGCCGTGATATCCTATGAGGAGACGCTGCTTCTCAAAGTGATTAGCGAGCTGATGGGTACCCAGTACCTGAAAGTGGACGATATGGTTGTAAATATCACCCGTTATCTTTCAAGACAGCTTTTGGAGAAAATCAGGGAGTGCTTCCCCGATATGCAGATGTTTGAGCTGGAGGGCGAATCTCTGCTCACGCAGGAACAGCTTGTAAACTCTTTTGAGCGGGTGCATCCTTCCTGCAGTCTTTTGTTTGATACGGGAGCCGGATATCTTGCATTCAGCGTGACCACCGCGGATTCTATGCAGGGAAAGATTGTATCGCCCATAAACGCGCAGAATGCCATGGGGCAGATCAAGAAGTATCTGGACGGGGAAATGCGTAAGAAACAGATTCTGGTGGTGGATGATTCCGACTTTATGCGCAGCAATATCATCCGGCTTTTGGGGAACGATTATGATATGCTGGAGAGCAATTCCAGTATCGCGGCGATCAAGAAGATTACGGTCAACAGGCCGGATCTGATTCTGCTCGATTATGAAATGCCGGTATGCGACGGCAGGCAGACGCTCGAAATGATCCGCTCCGATGAGGATATCGCGGATATTCCGGTTGTCTTTCTGACGGGCAGGGGCGACGCGGAGAGCGTCAGAAAGGTTATGTCGCTAAAGCCCAGAGGGTATCTGCTTAAGACCATGCCGGAGGAAGACATCAAGAAATTTATCGACGGGATTTTTGCGAAAAAGGACCCGGCTGAGTAACGGCCCGGAGGGCAAAGATTCTTTGCGTGACTTTTTATAGAGAAACTGCTATGTTCGGGGTAAGACAGTACAAAAGGAGGAAGTCTGAACGGAGGGAACGGACATGGCAGAGGTAGGGAAGAATATTAAAAAGTGCAGGAAAGAAAAGAATCTGACGCAGGATGAACTTGCGGAGCGTCTGTTCTGTACCAGACAGACAATCAGCAATTACGAAAATGGAAAAAGCGAGCCGAATATTGCGCTTTTAGTGGAACTGGCAAAGGTGCTGGAGGTGGACGTAAACGATCTGATCTACGGCCCGAAAAAGAAGGAGAACAGAAAACGACAGAAAGTCAGGTCAGTGGTTGTGATGGCTGTGGCCTGTGTGCTGCTGGCGGCGGTTGAGATCCTGGTGCCGTTTGCCAGACAGTACAGTTGGAGGAATTTTCAGATAGCGCCGCTTTATCTTCTGCGTTATGTGCTGCAGCCGTTTGGTCAGGCATTGTTTGGCTGGGGAGCCGTGGAAGCGGTTCGGGCCTATGCGGAAATCCGTATATGGGAGGGAAAGACGGAGCGGACGATAAAGACTGCCCGTATGGTGTTTCGCGTGACAGCGGTCATACTGTCGGTGTTTGCGGCTCTGGCGGTATGGATGGCGGTGGAGTTAACGTATCTTTGGTGTCTGTCGGAACATATGATGAGAGTGCAGGGCAGCTTTGATTCTTCGACGGTTCCGCATCTGATGCCCGGACAGCTTCAAAATCTGTTTTTGCGGGTGAGCGTATTCCACCGGTTCGGCGGTGTCTTCCTGCTTCCGGGTGCGGCGCTTGGATTTTTCAGAGTAGAGCAGGAGGAAGCTTAGTTATAGAAGAATCATATTGTGGAGGATGAAAAGATGGATAGGGAAGTGAAGGAAGGCGTTGCGGTAACGCATACGGAAGAGGCGGAAATCGGGACGACGGAAACCATGAAAGACTATGAGAGAGAGCTGGAGGCATCTTTCCGGAAGATCAGTGAGGGCGATATCATCAAGGGAACGGTGATCGACGTGAACGAGGAGGAGGTTATTCTCGATCTGAAATATTATGCGCAGGGTATTATCAAGGCGGAAAACCTGAGCAACGATCCGGATTTTCTGGCGGCGGGCAAGATCGCCGTGGGGGATGAGATCGAGGCGACCGTGATTAAGATGGATGACGGGGAGGGCAATATCGAACTCTCTAAGAAAGAGGCGAACGATGTCCTTGCATGGGATAAACTGCAGGCGATGCTGGATCAGGAAACCATCGTGAAGGTCCGTATCAAGGAGAGCGTGAAGAGCGGCGTGGTGGCTTTTCTGGAGGGAATGAGAGCGTTTATTCCGGCATCCCAGCTTTCCACGGACTATGTGGAGGATGTGGAGTCATGGGTCGGCAGGGAAATTGAGGTAAAGGTGATCACCGTGGATCAGGAGAAAAATAAAGTGGTGCTCTCCGGCAAGGCGGTGGCCCGCGAAAAGGAGGCGGAGGAGCGCAGACACCGGATTTCCATGATGGCGCCGGGCGCCGTTATGGAGGGCGTGGTGGAAAGCCTGATGCCTTACGGTGCGTTTGTGAATCTCGGCAATGGCATCAGCGGTCTTGTGCACATTTCCCAGATCAGCCAGAGAAGAATCAAGAAGCCGGGCGAGGTTCTTAAGGAAGGACAGAAAGTCAGGGTTAAAATTTTAAATACAAACGACAATAAAGTCAGTCTCAGCATGAAAGCGCTGGAAGAGGTCATGGAGGACGTGGAAGAGGAAAGAGAACCGCAGGAGTACACCTCCGGGGAATCGGTTTCCACCAGCCTTGGAGATCTGCTTTCCAGGTTAAAGCTGTAGTGACGGAAGATGCGCTGCTTGTCAGGCGGGACTTTGTGCAGGCGTATCATGAAGTCTGCGGCCGCAGTAAAATGCGCTGCTATGGATGGGGCATATGAGTACACTTTATGTTACAGATCTGGACGGTACGCTGCTAAACAGTAACGACCGGATAAGTCAATTTAGTATGGAAACAATTAACGGGCTGGTTGTAAAGGGCATGCAGTTTACTTATGCAACGGCTCGTTCTCTCGTGTCCGCCTCCGTGGTGGCAAAAGGATTGTCAACGACCATACCGGTCATTGCCTACAACGGCGCGCTGGTTATCCATCCTGCCACGGGGGAGGTGATTTCCTCGTTGTCCTTTACGGAGGAGGAAGCGGACTATGTGAGCGGTGTTCTGCGGGAGAATGGGGCAAATCCCCTGGTCTATGCCTATGTGGACGGAGCAGAGCGGGTGTCCTATGTGGCGGGCAGGGAGAATGCGGGCATTCGCAGGTATCTGGACGCCAGAAAAGGGGACCGGAGATTCCGGCCGCTAAAAGATGAGGACAACCTGTATCAGGGGGATATTTTTTATTTCACCTGTATTGCGGACCGGGAGGAATTACTTCCGCTGTATGAAGTTTTTTCGGGGGATGAAAGGTATCGCTGTACGCTGCAGCAGGAGCTTTACCGGCCTGAGTATTTTCTGGAAATTATGCCGGTAAACGCATCCAAGGCGGAGGCGGTCAAAAAATTAAAAGAGATATGGCATTGTGACAGGGTGGTGTCCTTTGGGGACGCCATAAATGATATTCCTATGTTTGAAATTTCCGATGCATGTTATGCCGTGGCCAATGCGGTGCCGGAGTTAAAGGCATGCGCCACAGGGGTGATTGCGTCCAATGACGAGGACGGCGTGGCCAAATGGCTGCTCGCGTTTGGGGGTATTCCTTGTGTGTAAGGCAGAATGGTGTTGTATGACCTCATGCGGGTGAAGACATTTGGGGCGGTATTTCGTTATATTCAGAGAGGGCGCCGAATGTAATTTATGCCAGGGCGTTACATGGAGGATTAGAATGAAAACAGGGAAAATGGTTTTGACTATTGTAGTCAGTGTGGTGTTTCTGCTTCTTGCCTCGGTGGTTCAGGGGCTGGTGATGAGTCTGCTCACCGCGGCGGGCATTCCCGCGTGGCTGAATCATATCGCAGGCGGATTTTTATATGCGGTTTTGGCCTATTTACTGGTGCGGCTTTACTGCACGAGGGTTTTGAAGGAGGAGCTGGCGGCATTCTGTGTCCCTAAGTGCCGGATTCAGATGAAGTGGGCGGTGGCGGCGGTGCTTCTGCCTGCTCTGGTCAGCGCGTTTTATCTGTTTCTTCCGGGAAGTTATGTGAGCAATCCGCTGGATACAGGGGTGAAGCTTGCGTTTGTGACAAGGGGCGTTTTTCTTGCGGGAGTGGGAGCGGGTGTCGTGGAGGAGCTGCTGTTCCGTGGCCTGCTGATGAATGCGGTGATGAAGAAATGCGGTATGGCCGCGGGCATTTTTGCGCCTTCCGTGCTCTTTGCGCTGCTGCATATCATTGGTATGGAGTTCAGCCTGCTGTCCTGCGTACAGGTGATGGTGGCGGGAACCATGGTGGGTGTGATGTTTTCACTGATCGCGCTGGAAGGGCATTCTGTCTGGAACAGCGCCATTGTGCACGGCGTCTGGAATATGATTATCATAGGCGGCGGGCTGACGATCGGCACGGAGGTAAACGGGTATTCCGTCAGCAGTTATGTGCTTGAAACACGGTCGTTTTGGCTGACCGGCGGGGAATTTGGCATAGAGTCCTCGGTGGTGGCGATCATCGGTTACATAGTGGTGAGTCTGGCGGCAGCATGGATGAAAATTAATAAATTCAGAAAGGGAGGTACAGCCTGTGGCGAAGCATGTTTTAGCTGTGATAGATATGCAGAATGATTTTATTGACGGTGCGCTTGGAACGAAGGAGGCGGAGGCCATTGTGGAGAATGTGGCGGCCAGAATCCGGGCGTTCGAGGGCGAGGTGGTGTACACGAGAGACACCCATTCAGAGGGGTATTTACAGACGCAGGAGGGAAAAAGACTTCCGGTGCCCCACTGTATCAAAGACACGGCTGGGTGGCAGATACGGCTGGAAGTGAGTCAGGCGCGGGCAGGTGAGGCAAGGATTTTCGATAAGCCGGCGTTCGGTTCCGTGGAGCTGGCGGCGTACCTGCAGGAAATGCCGGACTTGGAGAGCGTTACACTGATCGGACTATGCACCGATATTTGTGTGATCTCAAATGCGCTGGTAATCAAGGCATTTTTGCCGGAAGTGACTGTAGTGGTCGATGCCGACTGCTGTGCGGGTGTCACACCGGAGAGCCACCGCAATGCGCTGGAGGCGATGAAAATGTGTCAGGTGGAGGTAACCAATGAGAAAAAAGGAACTGGCTCTTGCAGTCATTGAGAGATTGAAGCAGGCATACCCGGATGCAGGGTGTACGCTGGAGTACAACGAGGCATGGAAGCTTTTGGTCAGCGTGCGGCTGGCCGCCCAGTGTACCGACGCAAGGGTCAATGTGGTGGTGGAGAAGCTGTATGAGAAATTTCCCGATGTGGACGCGCTTGCGGCAGCGCCGGTGGAGGAAATTGAAGCCATTGTACATCCCTGCGGGCTGGGCAGGAGCAAGGCGCGGGACATCAGCGCCTGCATGAAACAGTTGAAAGAGGAGTACGGCGGTCAGGTGCCGGATGATTTTGACGCGCTGCTTGCGCTGCCCGGCGTGGGAAGAAAGAGCGCCAATCTGATTATGGGGGATGTGTTCGGAAAGCCTGCGATTGTCACGGATACCCACTGCATCCGGCTGTGTAACCGTATCGGGCTGGTGGACGGCATTAAGGAACCGAAGAAGGTGGAGATGGCGTTGTGGAAGATCGTGCCGCCCGAGGAGGGGAACGACCTGTGCCACCGCTTCGTCCTGCACGGCAGAGAGGTGTGTACGGCGCGGACGAAGCCTTACTGCGACAAATGCTGCCTTTCGGATATCTGTAGGCAGGAAATTTGACAGTTCCTGCAGGAGGACTAAATGGACGGGACAAATTACTTTCAGAGCGCTTTGTCCGGGTATGTGACGGAGGCGGCCTGCGGCGGGGCAATCAGGCATTTGACGGATATCGGCTGTACATTAAATCAGATGGTTGACCGGCTGGATTATCCGGCGTCCAGAGAGAAGGTGCAGCGGATTATGATGACGCATCTGTATGAAAGCCATGTGCTTTTGCGGAAGGAACCGTCGGGGGATCTGTTTGCGCCGCAGGAACAGTTTGTGCAGGAGCAGGACGCTTACGGCAGGCGTACTATGAGGAAAGTGCTTGTTGACTATAAAGGTCAAAATAATCTGACAGGGGTAGCGGATGTGACGTTGCCGTCGAAAGGGAAAGAAGCGGCGCAGATGCGCACTTTTTTATGGAAAGAAGCGGTATACGACCCCGGGCGGGACGGAAAACTGACAGAACTGTTACATAGAAAGTGCGAGAAGTATGGAGAAACGTACAGCTATGTATCCTGTCCTTTTGGAAAACCAATAGATGACCAATATAGTCAAAACAGGGCAGAAACTGTTGTGGAAGAAAGAATGAGCTGTCTGAACGGCAGGCAGCGGGAATATTTACAGGGCATCCGCTGGGAGCAGCCCGTATTGTATCACAGACTCAACCGGCGGATGCTTGAAATAATCAGTAAACTATATGAGGCAGGAGCTTATGAAGGCGTCTGCTTCTTTGTCACCGGACAGGAGAAAATAACGATATTGCCATAGCCCTTTTCTTTGCGGGGGCGGATTCCTTTCCGGTCAGGGTGCGGAACAATCAGGTCGTTCAGGATAACGCCTGTACAATCATAACTGTCAGCATGGCGAGACAGAACAGGGACATTCCCACATTCAGAATTATGGTTTTGAAACGCTGTCCTTTTTCGATGACAATTTCCCCAGGCTGACACGTCAACGAGCGGCGTTTCCTGATCAGCAGTACAATGCCCGTGATGGCCATGCCGTAGACACAGAGCGAGTAGACCACGGTGATAATGAGGGCGTATGGTTTTGTCTGGTCTAAAGACAGGATGATGCTGCCCAAAACAGTGCCCCAAAAGTTGATTGCCATATGCAGCAGAATCGTATATTTGAGACAGCCGGTCTTTACATAGAGAAAGGCGAAAAAGCAGCCAAGGAAGAAGGCGTAAAAGAACTGGTTAAAGTTCATGTGAAAAAGGCCGAAGATCAGGCCGGAAAGCATGACCGTGATGCCTTCCCCGTACTTGACCACCTTATCGCAGATCAGCTTGCGAAACAGCAGTTCCTCAAAAACCGGAGCGCACAGCACCGTGAAGATGGCGGTGACCCAGAGTGAACCGCCGGTGATTACATTTAAGAGTGCGTTTTGCACAGGGGAGCCTTTGAGCAGACCGATGCCCGCGGTGAGGCCAAGCCCGATCAGGTTTCCGACGATCATTATACCGTAGCAGATCAGAAAAGAAACCACAAGCTGTCCGGCTGTCATGGGATGTTTTTCGACAGAGGGCACATCTTTATTCCGCATCAGTACAAAGGAAAACGGGAAGCCAATCAGATAGAGCGGCACCATTGATACCACCAGAAGGAGTGTAACATCATCCTGCCATTGCGGAAAGAGCGTGAGCGCAAATTTCTGGACATAAGTCTGGATCAGGAATATGACGGCCGTGCTGATGAGCATTCGGATGCCGATGTTCGAGAAGTCTTTTTTGTAAGTGTTTGTATGCATTTGTTTTTCTCCTGTTATATTATATTTTTTTAATGAGTTGATCCGGCTGCTGGCAAAGGAGCGCCTTTTGCCCGGTCATAAGAGTACCATAAGAGTACGCAAGTCTACTTAAGGGTGTCGTTGTCATCGCTTTCTTCTTCCAGCCGGTTTCTTCTCCGGCGGTAAAGAGCGGAACAGACGCAGAGCGTGACGGAAAGTCCTGCGCTGAATATGAGGAAACAAACCGCAAAGACGGAAAGCGCGGCGAATACATCCTGATAATTGCGGTATGATATCAGCGCGTTAAACAGAGCTGTCACCGCTGCGGCAAACACACTTATGCCTATGTTAACTTTTGGGGTCGCCGACAGGTGTCTGTCCCAGATGCCGTTGCGGAGGCAGCCGGCGATCAGATAGATACCCATACATAAGAAGACGATAAATTCACCGGCGAGCGTACGATCCATGTTTTCCCGGCCGCAAAAAAGAACCTGTGCGGCAATAACCAGAAAGAGGCCGATAAAGCCGATCCAGAAGCCCCGGCTTTCCAGTTTTAAAAGTTTCAATTCCTGCATTTCATCTAAAGTACTCTTTTTACTAAACCATTTCATTGTCATTGTCCTCCCAGAATAAATCGTTTAATGTTTTGCCGAGTTCCTTACAGATCTGAATACACAGATTTAAGGTCGGGTTATAATCTCCCGATTCTACCATGCCGATGGTCTGTCTGGTGACGCCGACCCGTCTGGCCAGTTCGGTCTGGGACATATCTTTTTCCATGCGGGCCAGTTTCAGCTTTAGATTTTTCACAAGCAGATACACGTCTCCTTTCCGGTATTTTAACAGGCAATGTTCACGATCCGTTTCCAGCAGGATAGCACACCCGGAAAAGTATGTCAAGTATATATGACATATAAATGTTATAATTAACATTTGTATAATAAAAATTACTTGCGGAGTAGGGAACCCCGGATTACAATTCAGGCTGCAAGGCGAAAATTGCTTACGGGGGAAGATTCAGGGGGGGACATTGCGGGGAATAACAGGATAAATAGCAGGAGGGGATTTTGTCTGTTTGGATCAGGTATAGAAAAAAGGGAATAGAAAAACAGCCGGCGAAGTAAGCAAAGCCGACTGTTTGAACGTCAACAGGCAGGTGCGGAAAGCATCTACAGGAAGGAGGAAAGCGTACCCTGCTCAGGCTCCTGATGAAGCACCTTGTGCGTCCGATAGTATGTGGGCGTGCAGCCGAGAAATTTCTTAAAGAGTTTATTGTAATAACTGGTACTGTTGAAGCCGACAGAGAGAGCAAGATCTGCAATGGAATTGAAGTTCTGCCCGGGATCCATCAGCTTTTTTGTGGATTCATAGATCCGGTATTTCATTAGATATTCAAAGGGACTCATCTGCAGGGTGCGCGAAAAACAGCGGCAGCACTCGCTCTTACTGACGTGGATGCTGTCGGCGATTTCCTGTAAGGTCAAGGGCTTCGCGTGATGGGTTCTGATAAAGAGCATGGCTTCCTTGACACGCTGCTCATCCTGCGGTATGCGCGGAGGAGGGGGCGTTTGCGTCTGGGGAAGCTGACGCAGCAGCTCGGCCCAGAAATGGCACAGATAGCCCTTGGTGACGATTTCATAGCCGAAATGTTTTGCCGTGTTTACCTCGATCACTTCGGTCAGTGTTTGCAGAATCCGTTCATGCCATGGCGCGCTCTCATCCAGAAAAAAGACTTTAAAAAGCTGATAGTTCTGCATCGGCAGCAGATACTGCGTTTGCAGATAGTTGCTTTTATGTCCGAAGATATAATCCGGATGAAAGACAAGGGAATGAAAGGTGCACTGCTTCTTGTCCTGTGCGTGGATACAGTGCATGACATTCTGGTTTATAATAAGTCCCTGTCCCGGCCGGATCAGGTAAGTGTCATCGTCGGTGGAGACTTCCGCAACGCCCTGATCGACAATCAGAATTTCCATTTCTTCATGCCAGTGCCAGCGAATCCAGTTCAGGTAGGATTTATGCAGATCCAGATAACGGGCGTTGACGGGATAGTCCAGCGTTCCGTAGTCCTTTTTGGAATAGAAATTTTCGTAGATTTCAAGCGTATCTGAATCCCTTGCTTCTGTATTTGCGGCAGATTCAGATGTATTGACCGGTATGGTATTCATGGATTCTCCTCATTTGCATGGCGGGCAGACGCCGGTGAACCTGATTGCAGGGAACTGTAAAGGAAGGTTCCGCCTGTCGGTGAATGATACAAGTAATAAAAATATATTAGCATGTACAGAAGCATAAGTCAAATATGCACAAGTATAATACTATAATAGTAAAATTATTTTAGCGGAGTAAAGATGGATTCGCAAAAAAATGAAAATCTTCTGAATCTGGCATTGGACACGGCGCCGGGAGAACGGGAGCGGTCGCTGGAACTGAATGTGGGCTATAATAAACAGGAAAAGACGTGGGAGGTTATCGTAAAGTACCACGGCTCTTTGCAGGCGCTTTCGGGACGCGGCATACTGGCAGAGGAGCTGATTGCGGGGTACGCCATTCTCACGGTGCCGGAGTCGGAGATGGAGCGGCTTTCGGAGGTGGAACAGATCGAGTATGTGGAGAAACCGAAGCGGCTCTTTTTTTCTGATCTGGCAGGAAACACGGCGTCCTGCTTTGCGCCCGGCAGCTGGTTGTCCGAAAGACTTACGGGAAAAGGCGTTCTTGTGGCGGTTATAGACTCCGGGATCAGCTACTATAACAGGGACTTTCGAAATGCGGATGGCACCACCCGGATCCGTTATCTCTGGGATCAGGTGCTGGGCAGGGAATTTGACGCGGCGCAGATCAACGAGGCGTTGATGGCAGGCAGCAGGCAGGCGGCGGAACAGATTGTGCCGAGCATAGATACCAGCGGGCACGGAACGGCAGTGGCCGGAATCGCTGCGGGGAATGGCGGGGAGGGCGGAGCTGCCTATGCGGGTGTCGCCAGAGAGAGCGAACTGATCGTAGTGCGGCTCGGGTCTCCAAGGGCAGATTCGTTCCCCAGAACGACAGAGCTGATGCGGGCATTGACTTATGTGGTTAACAAGGCGGTAGAGCTGGCCATGCCTGTGGCTGTCAATTTGAGCTTCGGGAATACCTACGGCGCCCATAACGGAACATCGCTGCTGGAGCGGTTTATAGATAATGCATCGGAGATCGGGCGAAGCGTGATCTGTGTGGGAAGCGGAAACGAGGGAGCGTCCGGCGGACATGTGGGAGGGAGCCTGCGGCGGCGGGAAAGCGGGAATACGGTATTGACCAATATGATTAATCAAACAGACACAGATGTCATTAATCAGGGCAGAAGTGTGGAAATGACGGTGGGAGCCTATGAAAGAGGGGTGAATGTGCAACTGTGGAAGGAGTATGCCGACCGCTATCTGGTGACAGTTATGTCGCCGTCAGGAGAGACTTTTCAGGTGGATACTGACCGTCCTGGTAAACAGACATACCGGCTGCAGCAGACGCAGATCCTGTTTTATAACGGGGAACCGGCGCCTTATATGACTGCGCAGGAGCTGTATTTCGATTTTCTTCCGGCGGAAGGAAATCTGTATCTGGACCGGGGCGTATGGACATTTACACTTCGACCGCTGCGGATTATTACCGGCAACTACACTTTTTATCTGCCATCCGAAGCTGTCCGCAGCGCGGACACCCGTTTTGTCAGAACCACGCCGGATGTGACGCTCACGATTCCCTCCACGGCGGTCAAAGTGGTCACGGTGGGAGCCTATGATCCGGTATATGAATCCTATGCCGATTTTTCGGGCAGGGGATATCTCTATCAGGATCAGGTGAACAGCCGTACTTCGGACACATTTGTGAAGCCGGATCTGGTGGCGCCCGGGGTGGGCGTTCTGGCGCCTGACAGGAACGGCGGTCATTCGCCAGTCACGGGCACTTCCTTTGCGGCGCCCTTTGTGACCGGCGCCGCCGCCGTGCTGATGCAGTGGGGGATTGTGATGGGAAATGACCCGTATCTGTACGGGGAGAAGGTGAAGGCGTATCTGAGGAAAGGAGCGAAGCCGATTCGGGGAGTGGCGGAGTATCCGGATTCGAGGGTGGGGTATGGGGCGGTGTGTGTGGAGGGGAGTATTCCGAAGTAGAATATAGTAGGGTTTGGGGGGAATAAGCACTTTATTTTGTGGCGTATGGTGTCGAATAAAGTGCTTATTATGCATTGCTTTGATGTTGAATTGACAATTAATTAAGCTAAATATGAATGATGATTTTTAAAACAAAGAAAAATTCATGAAGCGATTAAAAGAACTTATGTTCGAAAAAAGATTGAAGAAACAGAGGTAACATGATATACTTTTACATAGAAAATAAGATTTTGATTAGTACAGTGTGGGATAAAAAGGATGAGAAGGAATAAAGTAATTGTGGTGCAAAATATCAATATTACTGTTTCGGAGGAAAATTTTGAAGATTATATCTGTATAACTGATATTGCAAAAGGGTTGTTTTATTTTAACTTTGATAAGCCCGATGCCGGGAAAAGAAAGAGTGTATTTGAGACTTACCGCCTGTCATCAGGGGAACGGCAGGATTTGGAGGTTACCGGGAATGAAAAAGGTATTTCACCCCGGCATAGGGCATCTTGCCTGCCGGGGCATTGTTTTGCCGGCGCCTGGATGATACGATAGTTTTGCTGAGGCAGGGAGGAGGAGAAAAATGAAGCTGACTATCCATCAGGATCTTGCGGTTTCCGAAACAGAAATTATTATCAATTGCGCCCATGTGGATGGAAG
>CARQVR010000021.1 GCA_949051815.1 uncultured Lachnospiraceae bacterium | reverse complement strand
AGAACAGGCTGTCACAGGTGGTAAATCAAAATAGCGATTTGGAGAAGTTTATCACGATGGTGCCAAATTGGAAGGAGGAATTTCAAAATGCAGATACACAGACCAAAAAGATGTTGCTTTCTGCCCTCATTGACCAAATAGAGGTAAAAAATGATGATATCAACATCAAATTTAGGATACGACTGGAGGACTTTGTGTTACTTGAAAGTATTGGTTTACCTACCACTCGGTGTAGACACGATTTAAGGTAAAGGACATAATCGCCAGCGTGTTCGCGTAGATAGCGCTCTCCGGCCAGGTGGCGTAAATTTCGGAGGAAACCACATTTTTGATATAATCCCGGTAGCGCACATAGTAATTGGGGGCGGTGGAATCGTTCGGGACGCCGTCGTGCACAATGACATACTCGGGTATGACCACGCGGCTTAAGACGATCTCGCCGGATTCATCCATTGGTTTGATCTCATCCTCGGGGATTTTGGGCGGATAGTCGCCGTAGAGAGTGTGGTCAGGGATGGCGATGATCTCCTCCGCATCCTCGCTCATTTCGGTGGGTGTCATCTCGATGTTCTGGACGGCGGTCACATCCGGCAGCACTTCTACGCCGGAGACGATGACAGGTTCATAACCGGGGGCGCTCACGGAGAGGGTGTACTCCGAGTAGGGCATGGGGGAGTTGGGAGTCAGGCTGTACTGCAATGGCGGCGTCTTTAAATCCACGGTGTCAGTCTGTCCGGAAGAGTTTGTTGTGAGTGTCTCCAGGGCGGAATCCGGCTCTCCGGTGAAGGAGATGGTGATGGAGGCGTTTTCTATGGGAATCAGTCCTACGTTAGCGGTGACGTTGATCTGCAGTTTTCCGATCGTGTCGGACCCCGCCGCCGCGTTGTTTCCAGTCTGTGTATTTTCTGAGCCTGGGTTTTCTCTGTTTACGTCCATACGGATACCTCATTTTTGGAAGCATTTCTCTTACCCCTATGATATGCAATGAGGGTTGCACATGCCACCCCGAAAATGATATACTATCGGTATGGTAGTGGACGAGATTTTAGAAGGTAAATTTCATACCGGTGACGGTTCTCTGGATTTTTCCTGCCCGCGCGTTACTCTGTCCCTTCAGGCAGACACGGCCTGCGAGGGGTCTTTTTTCGTGTACGGACCGGAGGGGATGGTGACGGAAGGGACGGTGACGTCTTCCGACCTGCGCATGACCTGTGTCACGAAACGTTTCGGTGGCAGCGAGGACGAGATTCTCTACCGCTTTGACGCCGCCGGAATGGAGGCGGGGCAGGAGGTTTGCGGCTCTTTTATCGTGGTCTCAAACAGGGGTGAATATGAGCTGCCTTTTCAGGTGACGGCGCTTTCGGATGAGATTACGTCAAGCCTTGGCGAAATCCGGAATCTGTTTCATTTTACGAATCTGGCGAGGAGCAATTGGGCGGAGGCGGTTTCGCTCTTTTACGAGCCGCGCTTTAAAAAGGTGTTTACGGGACATGACAGGCAGTATCTCGCCGCCTATAAGGGGCTTGCCGCAGTACCGGGCAACGAGCACAATGTGGAGGAGTTTCTGCAGGAAATCCACAAGAAAAAGCCGGTGGAGTTTCTGCCGGAGGAGCGGGAAATCCGTTTGGAGGATCCGGCTGTGGATGCGCATTTTGCCCTTGTCATAAAGCGGAACGGCTGGGGGTATACGAGACTGCGGTTTCAGGCGGAAGGGGCATTTATCAGGCTGCAGGAGGAGTCGGCGGGAGAGGATTCTTTTGCGGACAATATTTTCAGACTCCATTACGGGATAGATGCGGAAAAGCTGCATGACGGCATAAACGCAGGCGCCATTGTGCTTGTGCGTGAGAACGGGACGGTGCGGATTCCTGTCACCGTGGTGCGGCGTGTGTCCGGGAGCAGAGCGCTTGGGATGAAGCGGGAAAAGAAACAGCTTACGGTACAGTTGATGGCGTACTATCAGGCACACCGCTTAAAGAAGATCGGCACGTCTACATGGCTTGCGGAGACGGACAAACTCCTGACGCGTATGGAGCAGCTTGACGATAAGGATGCAGCCGTGAAACTGTTTCGGGGACAGCTTCTGATGTCTCAGGAGCGGGGTAACGAGGCGAAGTGGCAGATGGAGAAGATGCGGGAGCGGGTGATCGCCGGGCGGGAGGAAGATCCGGCGCTGTGGTGCTATTACCTGTACCTGACCACGCTCATCAGCGAGGAAGATGCCTACGTGGACGAAGTGGCGGAGACGGTTTCACGGATTTATGGCAGAAGGCGGGGAGACTGGCGGATTGCATGGCTGTTACTCTATCTGTCCGAGGAGTATGTGGAGAGCGTTTCCCGCAGATGGCTGCTTCTGGAGGATCTGTTTCTCCACCACTGTACCTCTCCGATGATCTATATTGAGGCGTGGAACATTCTCTGCATGAATCCGGCCATGCTGCGAAAGCTGGATTCCTTTGAGGAACAGGTGCTGTCCTACGCGGTCAAAAACGGGGTGATGCAGGAGGAAATCCTTTTGCAGGTGGTGTATCTGGCCGGACAGAAACGGGGATACTCCGAGAGTCTGTTCCGTATTCTGAAAGGCTGCTATGCGCTGATTCCCCACAAGGAGGTTCTGCATGAAATCTGCTCCCTTCTGATCAAGGGAAACCGCAGCACAGAGGCGTATTTTCCGTGGTATCAGGCCGGTGTGGAGGAAAATCTGCGTATCACCAGACTCTACGAATATTATATGATGTCGCTTCCAAAAGACTTTGACGGTGAGCTGCCGAAAATGGTGCTCCTGTATTTTGCCTACAGAAGCGATCTGCATTATGAGATTACAGCGTATCTTTACGCTTATGTATACAGGCGCAGGAAGGAACTGGAAGATATTTATGTAAACTATATAACGGCTATGGAGCAGTTTGTGCTGGAGCAGATCAACCGGGGGAGAATCAACCGGGATCTGGCGTATCTTTACGAAAATCTTCTGACGCCTTCCATGATCGACGAGCAGACCGCAAGATCGCTTGTCTCCCTGCTTTTTATGCGGGAGGTCACAACGGAGGCGGAGAATGCCAGAGAGGTAGTGCTGGCATATGCCTGCCGGTCGGATATCAAACGTTTTCCCATGACGGCGGGCAGGGCCTTTGTGCCGGTCTATGACAATGATTGCAGGGTGCTTCTGGGAGACGGCGAGGGGAACTTTTTTACGACGGGCATGGAATACGCGCTGGAGATACTGATGAAGCCGTCAAAGCTTGCGCAGATGATCGCCCCTTTTGTGAGAAACCATCTGGGCTATGCGGTCTACGCATGTTATGCGAAACAACATACGTTTGCGGTGCAGGAGGACAATGCGGATCTGTTCGCGCTGCTGTCCGCGTCGGAGCGGATAGAGGAGGAAGAAAAGAGAAAAATCCGTCCCATGGTGGTAGACTTTTACCATGAAAGGGACAGAATGCGGGAGTTGGATGAGTACCTGCTTACCCTGCATCCGGAGGATGTGAACCGGCACGACAGAGGAAAAATTGTGCGGTTTCTTGTAAACCGGGGGATGTACGAGGAGGCCGGCGAATGGGTCAGACGCTTCGGGCCTTACGATATGGATGCAAAAACGCTGCTTAAGCTGGGCAGCAGGCTGTTAGATCTGACGGAGGCGGAGGACGATCCGCTGCTTACGGGAATGCTCCTCTATGTGGTGCAGAAGGGTAAGTATGACGACAATGTGCTCGAATATCTGGTGCGGTGGTTTAACGGGAAAATCGGACAGATGCGGGATATTTGGAGACTTGCGAAAGACTTCGGCGTGGATACCTACAGGCTGTGCGAGCGGATGCTGGTACAGATGTTATATACGGGCGTCTGTGTGGAGGAGCGGCTGGATATTTTCCGTTCCTACACAAAGAGCGGCGGCAGCGAACGGGTCCGGGCGGCTTTTGTGGCGGCCTGCTGCTATGAGTATGTGATAAACGGGGAGGACACAGATGTCTATGTGTTTGAGAGCGTGCGGCAGCTCTGTCAGGAGGAGGCGGCCTTCCCGCCTGTCTGCCGGATTGCGTATCTGCGTTACTATGCGGACAGGGAGCGTGATGAGGATGTGCAGAAGCTGTGCGGCACATTTCTGGAGTCGCTTCTTTCCCGGGGGATCGTGATGCCTTTCTACCGGAATTATTTTGGCTGTGTGCCGCAGCTTGCCGCCTATCTGGATAAGACTATGGTGGAATACCGGTCGCTCTCCGGCGCGCGGGTGATGATCCATTACCTGATTCAGGAGGAGGGCGCAGGCAGGGAGGAATATACCCATGAGGAGATGCGGGACATGTTCGGCGGCATCTGTGTCAGGGATTTTATCCTGTTTTTCGGGGAGCAGCTTAAGTATTACATCACGGAGGAGACGGAGAACGGGGAACAACTGGTGGTGAGCGACATGATTCAGAAAGGCGACGCCGGGGAGGATATTCCGGAAGGCCGGTTTGGCATATTAAATGATATTATGATCGGGAAGACGCTGCACGATTATGATACGGTAAACAATTTGCTGTCTGCGTATTTCAGGCAGGATCATATGGTGGATCAGATTTTTACCATACGTTAACAGTGTGAGAAGTACTTCTAATCACTTGCAGCAAAGGCTGCCTCGTGAAGAAGTACTATGTCTCACACAGGAGAATGCCAAAAAGGGCATTCTCCGAAGGGTAGGAGAGTAGTATGTTTTTAGGTACGAAGGAAGACGGCAAACCGCATAAGGGAAGTGTGTTTGTGGGGTATGATCTGGGGGAGAGGTATGCCCAGATCAGCTACTGTCTTTTTGGCGAGGGGGACGTGGAGACGGTTGCGCCAGTCGTTGGGACGAAGCAGTATCATATTCCACTTATGTTATGTAAACGAAGTGGGACGAACCAGTGGCTTTACGGCAAGGAGGCGGTCAGGAGCGCCGGTGAGGAGGCCATGTGCCCGGTGGAAGATCTCCTTTTTCTTGCGAGAAAGGGGACGGAGACTGCGCTGGACGGGGAGACCTATGACCCGGTGGCGCTTCTGACACTCTTTATCAGAAAAAGTCTGGGACTAATGAGCTTCATAGTGCCGGTGGAGCACATCGGTGCGCTGTTGTTCACGGTGGATCAGATGGATGACCGCATGGTGGAGATTCTTTTGCAGGTGTCGGCCAACCTGCAGGTAA
Organism: uncultured Lachnospiraceae bacterium; assembly: GCA_949051815.1. Classification (GTDB taxonomy): domain Bacteria; phylum Bacillota; class Clostridia; order Lachnospirales; family Lachnospiraceae; genus UBA3282. The sequence goes on along the minus strand of CARQVR010000021.1, from coordinate 45,213 downwards.
AGACGGAGCATATTTATTTCCAGAGCCATACGGAGAGCCTGTACTCTTTTATGCTGTACCAGCCCACGGAGCTGTGGGCGTATCAGGTCGTTGTCTGTGAGCATGACGGCAGATATTTAAAGACTTACCGCATGGAGTGCAACAAGAGAACCACGCCCATTGTGGCGCTGATCGAGGAGGCGGGCTACGAGACGGTCGTGGTGCCTGCGGAGGAAGAGGAGGAGGCTGTGAAGGAGGACGCCTTCCGGCTGGCGGACGAGCGGTTTCTCGGGATTTTGGAGAAGCTGTGCGAAGGACGGATCGTCTCCTCGGCTTACCTTCTGGGGGATGGTTTCCGGGAGGAGTGGCATAAAAAATCGTTGCAGTTTCTCTGCCGCAACAGGCGCGTGTTTCAGGGGAATAATCTGTACAGCAGGGGAGCGGTCTACAGCCTTTTAGAGAAATTTGATCCTGGTGAGGCGGGAAAGACCCATATTTTCCTGGGGGAAGATAAATTGAAGGCCAACATCGGTATGCGGGTGCTGCGGCAGGGCAGGGAATCTTACTACGCACTTTTGGACGCAGGGGAAAACTGGTACGAGCTGCATAAGTCCTGCGAGATTCTTCTGGGCAGGGAGAAGGAGATTTCCTTCGTGGTCACGCCCCTTAACGGAAAGAACGTGCAGACAAGGACGATTCCTCTTGCGGGGGCGAGAGAGACGGGGGCGCCTTTTACCAGATATGCGCTGCATGTGGCGATGGCTTCCGCCGACAAGGTGACGGTGACAGTGACGGATCTGGGGCTGGGTGAGTTCTTTCCCGCTGCCGGACAGAAGTGGGAGGAGTCGTTTCAGATTTCATAAGCGATGAGGGACGAAAGAGAAAATGGACGGGCAGATGATTCTGGGGACGGGGAGAAGAGCGGAAAACCCCTATTATATGGAAAGGTTTTATGTAAACCTGTATTCGGTGGAAGAGCTTTGCTTTCTCTTTGTGGACAGGGCGGAGCTTCTGGATGCGGAAGTCATGCAGCGGGATATGGTCAGATGGCTGGAGTCTGAGTGCGGCCTGAGTGATCTGGCGCACACGCTGGATGCGCTGCTGAACAGGCGTGGTTCCACAGCGGCGTTTGTGGGCGCGGTTTTGGAGTATGTGAATATCTATCCGGCCGATGTGACGGAGCGGACGGAGGAGATCGTGCGGGGCAACGACGGATTAAGCCCCTATGAGCGGCAGAAGGCGAAGGCGGACTATCTTCTCGGGGAAAAAAGGTATCTGGCGGCTTTGCAGCAGTATCAGAGTCTGGCGGGTGAGATACCGGGGAATGAGAAACTGCTTTTGGCGAGACTCTATCATAATATGGGAGTCGCGTGCGCGGGTATGTTTCTCTACGGACAGGCTGCCGACTGGTTTATGAAGTCCTATGAGACCGACGGAAAAAAAGAGGGGCTTAAGATGTATCTGGCCGCGCTGCGTATGGGGCAGAAGGAGAATGCATACATTGACTATATCGCGGCGCACCCGGAGTACCACGAGGTGTCTTTGGAGGTGGAGCGGCTGATGAAGCGGGCGGAAGGATCCTTTGAGGGGACTGATGAAAACCGGATGCTTGTCACCTATCAGGTTATGAAGGAGGAGGGCGCGGGCGCGCTTGGCAGCTCCACGCCTTATTATGAAGAGATTGGGAAACTGACGGCGGGGTTGAAGGAAAGATACCGCAGGAGTATGAGATAGAGGCATAAAACGCTTCGGAACAGGAGTAAAAATGGGCTTTATTAAAAGACTGCTTGACAAATTCCGCAGAGACTATGACGAGTATGACGAGGAAGAGTGGGAAGAGGAGGAGTCTTCGCGGGAAATAGACTTTGACAACAGGGAACAGCGGGACGACTATGTAAAAAACTGTCTGGAGAAGATCGCGGACGCCACGAAGGAACTGGAGAACCTGAACTTCGAGTATAACATGGTCACTTCCTATTTAAAGGATATGGAGGAGATTGAGGCGCTGCCGCCGGAGGAGAGCGAACAGCTCAAGGACTGTGCGAAGCGCGTGTCCCTTTTGCAGGAGAGAAAGACGGATTTCATAGGCCGTCCCCGCCGGATTACGGACGAGAAGTACCGCACGGTGGAGCGCATGGAGGATGAGATCGAGGAGGCTTTTACTAAGATCACCGAAGCGGAGAACTATCAGGAGCTGATCCGCAAGGACTTAAGCCGTCTGGAGGGTGAAAAACATGCCTATCTCTACCGCAAGAACGAGGTGATGCGGCTGATTTCGGACACCAAGGGCATGACCATTATCTGCGTAACCGCTCTTGGACTCTGCGCGCTGCTGCTTATGTTTTTGCAGTTCTTTCTGGAAATGGATACGAAGCCCGGGTATCTGCTTACGGCTTTTGTGGCGGCGGTAGTCATTACGCTGATCTATGTGAAGCATATGGACGCCAGAAAGGAGCTCAGGAGAGTCGAGACGGGGATTAACAAAATTATCCTGTTGCAGAATAAGGTGAAAATACGATATGTGAACAACACCAATCTGCTCGAATACTTATATATGAAGTATGGCGTGAACAGTGCCAAAGAGCTGACCGAAATGTGGGAGAGCTATAAGCTGGAAAAGGAGGAGCGGGAGAAATTCCGCAGGGCGGAGCTGGATCTGGACTACAGCGAGCAGGAGCTTTTGCAGACCTTAAAGTGTTATCAGATACAGGATCCGGCCATCTGGCTGCACCAGACGGAAGCCATTCTGGACTCCAAGGAAATGGTGGAGATCCGGCACAATCTGATTATCCGCAGGCAGTCCTTGCGGCGGCGTATGGACTATAACAGGGATGTGGTGGCGGGGACGTCCCAGAGAGACATCAAAGCGCTGGTGGAGCGGTATCCGAAATACGCCAAAGAGATTATGAAGACGGTGGAAGAGTACGAGCAGAAATTCAATGCCTGATTATAAATATTTATATATGGAAAATTGCGAAACCTGGGTAAATCAAAAGAAAAAAGAAAGGATTAGAGAGGAATCGGATTATGAGTACAGACAGATATGTAAGTCCCTTGTCGGAGCGGTATGCAAGTAAGGAAATGCAGTATATATTTTCCCCCGATATGAAGTTTCGGACATGGCGGCGGCTTTGGATCGCGCTGGCGGAGACGGAAATGGAGCTGGGGCTTTCCAGGAACGGCAAGCCCGTCATTACGAAAGAGCAGATCGACGAGCTTAAGAGCCATGTGGAGGATATCAACTACGACGTGGCAAAGGCCAGAGAGAAGGAAGTACGCCACGATGTGATGAGCCACGTCTACGCTTACGGAAAACAGTGCCCGAAGGCGGCGGGGATTATCCATCTGGGGGCCACCTCCTGCTATGTGGGGGATAACACGGATATCATCGTGATGAGAGAGGCCCTTGGCCTGGTGAAGAAAAAGCTGGTGAACGTGATCGCGGAGCTTGCAAAGTTTGCGCAGGATTATAAGGATCTGCCGACGCTGGCGTTTACTCACTTCCAGCCTGCACAGCCTACCACGGTGGGAAAGCGGGCGACTCTCTGGGCACAGGAATTTTGTCTGGATCTGGAAGATCTGGACTATGTGCTGGGAAGTCTCAAACTTTTGGGTTCCAAGGGCACCACGGGCACGCAGGCTTCTTTTCAGGAGCTTTTTGACGGCGATCAGGCGACCATTGATAAAATTGATCCCATGATTGCGCAGAAGATGGGATTTGAGAAATGCTATCCCGTGTCCGGACAGACTTATTCCCGCAAGGTGGACACCAGAGTATGCAACGTGCTTGCGGGCATCGCGGCTTCCGCCCACAAAATGTCAAACGACATACGCCTGCTCCAGCACTTAAAGGAAGTAGAGGAGCCTTTCGAGAAGAGCCAGATCGGTTCCTCGGCCATGGCTTATAAGAGAAATCCCATGCGCAGCGAGCGCATCGCTTCCCTCGCCCGCTTTGTGATGGTGGACGCCTTAAATCCGGCGATCACCTCGGCGGTCCAGTGGTTTGAGCGGACGCTGGACGATTCGGCGAACAAGCGGCTTTCCGTTCCCGAGGCGTTTCTGGCGGTGGACGGCATTCTGGATCTGTGCCTGAATGTGGTGGATGGTCTGGTGGTCTACGATAAAGTGATCACAAAGCGCCTGATGAGCGAGCTGCCCTTCATGGCGACGGAAAATATTATGATGGATGCGGTCAAAGCCGGGGGCGACAGACAAAAGCTGCACGAGAAGATCAGGGAGCTTTCCATGATCGCCGGTGCCAATGTGAAGAAGGAGGGGAAGGAGAATAATCTTCTGGAGCTGATCGCGGCGGATCCCGCCTTCAACATGAGTCTGGAGGAGCTGCAAAAGACGATGGAGCCTTCTGACTATGTAGGCCGTGCGCCGCTGCAGGTGGAGAAGTTCTTAAAAGAGATCGTGAATCCGATTCTGGAGGAGAATAAGGAGCTTCTGGGAGTGACAGCGGAGATCAGCGTTTAGTTCATAAAAATACAGCAGAATGAGCGGCAGTTCGGCAGGGTTAGTCTAAGCGAACTGCCGATATTTAATTTATGAAAAAACAATAAACAGAGCTTGCGTGAAATAAGCGGATGTGTTAGATTAGAAGGAAACATATTTTCAGAAAGCAAGGTGCATTGATTGAAAAAGGAAGAAGAATTTGAGCGGGTCGCGATGCGCGTCTCGGCGGTAAGTATTATCGCCAACTTTGCATTGACCGTATTTAAGCTGTTGGCGGGTATTTTAGCCCACTCCGGCGCGATTATTTCCGACGCGATTCATTCGGCGTCGGACGTGTTCAGCACCGTTGTAGTGATCATAGGCATTCGGATATCCAGAAAAGATTCGGATAAGAACCATCCTTACGGCCATGAGCGGTTGGAATGTGTGGCGGCGATTGTGCTCGCCACCATTCTTGCCTTTACCGGTCTGGGAATCGGGTATTCGGCTCTCAGACAGATTGTGGCCGGAGACTATGCAAATCTGACGGTGCCTGGTCGGCTTGCGCTTGTGGCGGCGGCAGTTTCCATCGTCGTGAAGGAGGCGATGTACCAGTACACGAAGGTGTATGCGAAAAGGATTGACTCCGGCGCGCTGATGGCGGACGCATGGCATCACCGCTCCGACGCGCTTTCCTCTGTGGGCGCACTGATCGGTATCGGCGGCGCAAGGCTCGGGTTTCCGATCTTAGACCCTGTGGCAAGCGTGGTGATCTGTGTGTTTATCGAGAAAGCGTCCTATGAGATTTTCATGGATGCGGTGGATAAGATGGTAGACAAGGCGTGCGATGAGGAGACGGAAACCGCTCTTCGGGAATGCGCGGCGGCACAGAATGGTGTGCTCGGCGTAGACCTTCTGCATACAAGAGTTTTTGGCAACAAAATCTATGTGGATATCGAGATTCGCGCGGACGGCGGGGAGACGCTGCGAAAAGCCCACGAGACGGCGGAGCAGGTGCACGATTCCATCGAGAAAAATTTCCCCAGGGTGAAGCATATCATGGTGCATGTGAATCCGGGGGAAGGGCAGCGGTGAGAACAGGCTGTATCAGAAAACTTGTACAAACGCAAAAAATAGCATATAATTTTATAAGGACAACATCAGTTCTGGGAGGAGTGCGGTGACGCATCGCCAGTGTCTCGGTTCACACACAAAACATCCCGGAGAACACTTGGCGGCTGATGTTGTCCTTTTTGCGCGAATAAGCAGAGTCAGAAGACTGCCGAAGTCTGCGCCATGCCTGCATGGAAGCAGACAACGGAAGGCTTATGACGAGCAACGCGAACTCGGGATGCGAAGCATATCGAGTCTGCTTATTCGCGCAAGCAGAGAAAGAAGGCGGAAGAGTCAGAAGACTGCCGAAGTCTGCGCGCAGAAAAAAATAAAAGGATCCCGGAATGATATTGACAAACGAATGAATATATGTTTGAATGTTCATATAAGAAAAAATAGTACGCAGGGGGAAAGACATATGACAAGAAAACAGAAAAAAGTCTTTATCAGAATTTTAATTGCCGCGGTTCTTGTGGCGGGTCTGCTTTTTGCGCCAATACAAAATACGTGGCTGCGGTTCGCGCTTTTTATGGTTCCCTATCTGGTGATCGGCTACGACATTCTGCGAAAGGCGTTTCTGGGCGTGATACACGGGGAAGTCTTCGATGAAAATTTCCTGATGGCGGTGGCTACGCTTGGCGCTATTATTCTGGGAGAATATACAGAAGGCGTGGCGGTTATGCTCTTTTACCAGATCGGAGAGCTTTTCCAGAGCTATGCGGTGGGAAAGAGCAGGGGGAACATTGCGAAGCTCATGGATATCCGGCCGGATTATGCCAACATAGAAGTGGACGGCCGGATCGAGCAGGTGGATCCGGACGAGGTGGAGATCGGTACGCTCATTACAGTTATGCCCGGTGAGAAGGTGCCCATCGACGGCGTTGTGGAAGAGGGAGAAGCATCCTTAAACACCAGCGCGCTGACGGGAGAAAGCCTGCCGAGGCAGGTGAGCGCGGGCGATCAGGTCATCAGCGGCAGCGTGGACATGTCAGGTGTTTTGAAGCTGCGCACAACGAAGGAATTTGGGGAATCGACAGTCTCCAAAATTTTGGAGCTGGTGGAAAATTCCAGCATGAAAAAATCCCGTTCCGAAAATTTTATCACCCGTTTTGCCAGATACTATACACCGGCGGTCTGTTACGGCGCACTGGCGTTAGCTTTGCTGCCGCCACTTTTATCTCTGGTTTTCGGGTATGAGCCGAACTGGTCCGTGTGGGTGACAAGAGCATTGACCACACTGGTTATAAGCTGTCCCTGCGCGCTGGTGATTTCAATTCCCCTTAGTTTCTTCGGGGGGATCGGCGGCGCCTCCGCCCGAGGGATTCTGGTGAAAGGCTCTAACTATCTGGAAGCTCTCTCGGAGACGAAATATGTGGTCTGCGATAAGACGGGGACGCTTACGAAAGGTGTGTTTGAGGTGACCGCGAAAAAGGCGGCGGCGGGCTTTTCGGAGGAGCAGCTGATCGAGTACGCGGCCTGCGCGGAGAGCTATTCGGGCCATCCGATCAGCCGGAGCCTGCGGGAGGCATACGGCAGGGAGATTGATACGGGCCGTGTGAAGGATGTGGAGGAAATCAGCGGCCACGGCGTCTGCGCCTTTGTGGACGGGCGGCTGGTGGCGGCGGGGAATCGCAGACTGATGGAACGGCTGCAGATTACGCCGGAGGAGATTTCCGGCACAGGAACGCAGGTATATGTGGCGGTGGACGGCGCTTATGCCGGATGTATTCTGATTTCCGACGTGGTGAAGCCGGGCGCGAAGGAAGCGCTTGCGGCGCTTAAAAAGACCGGTGTGCGAAGTATAGTTATGTTAACCGGAGACGCAAAGGACGTGGCGGACGCTGTGGCGCAGGAACTTGGTGTGGACGAGGTGAGAAGCGAGCTTCTGCCAGCAGATAAAGTGCGCGAAGTGGAGAGGCTTCTTGCGGCAAAGGGAAAGAAGGAAAAGCTGGCCTTTGCAGGCGACGGCATCAACGATGCGCCGGTACTTTCGCGGGCGGATCTGGGGATCGCCATGGGGGCGCTTGGCTCCGATGCAGCGATCGAGGCGGCGGATATCGTGCTGATGGACGACGACCCGGCGAAGATTGCGCTTGCCATGCAGATTTCCAGAAAAACCTTAAGGATTGTTCATGAAAATATTGTCTTTGCGCTTGCGGTGAAGCTGATCTGTCTGGCCCTGGGCGCAGTGGGCATAGTCGGCATGTGGTGGGCGATTTTTGCGGATGTGGGTGTGATGATTCTGGCGGTAATCAACGCAACGCGGGCACTTGCCGTCAAGCGGATGTAGCGCCTGCGGCACTCACGCTTTTGTAACATTTGCTTAAAAATTTGTAATATTTGTTTCAAAAGTTACTATATTTTTCTCGCGCAATATGTGATAGAATAAGAAGGATGAGTGGAGGTGACCTTATTTATGAGCACAGATTTGCGCAAGAGAAAGATCACTTATACGATAATTTTAACGTCCGATTCTCCCGCGGCGAATTATCGGAGAATGCACATTAAGACGGGCGCGCTGGCGGTGGTTTCCTTTGTGGTGTTTGTAGCGGTAATCTGTTACGCGGTTTATACGACCATTACGATGGGGGGCTACATAGACCGGAATGCCAGACAGCTCGAACAGCTCGTCCAGATGAAGGCGGAGTACGAGACGCTGACGGCGGAAAAAGACAGTCTTGCCGGAAAGGTATCTTCGCTGGAGGAGACTTTAAGCCGCAAGGAAGCGCAGGAGCATGAGCTGGTGGCGGCCCACGAGGAAAATTACATTCCGAAAGGCTTTCCCATGAGCGGTGCTGCGCAGATTAAGGAAGAGGATGCGGCGGCAGACACCGGTGAAGAGGGAGACGAGAACGAGGAGACCGCAGAGAATACACTTAAGGTCGAGGCTAAAGAGGAGTGGAAAGAACTCATTTTCGTGGCGGCGGAAGGAACAAAGGTAGTTGCCACCGCACCGGGAACGATCAAGGAAGTCCGGGAAGCGGAAGGCGAGGTAAGCTATGTGATAATCGATCATGGAAACGGGTATGTGACCACCTACCGGAATCTGGGCAGTCCCATTGTGGAAGAAGGCAGTCAGGTTGTGAAGGGTGTGGCGCTCTTTCTCGTAGGCGAGGATAATACGGAGACAGGCTACAGCATCCGCAAGGATGAAAGCTATGTAGATCCACTTGAGATGATTGAGATCAAAGGATAGGGAGGAAGCTATGTTGGGGAAAAAATCGGTAGAACAGATTAACGCGAAGATCAGCAGCATCATAGGCGCTGATATGGTGGTGGACGGCAATATCCGTGCAAAGGAAGCTGTTCGCGTGGAGGGAAGCGTAACCGGGGATGTGGAGACCGAGGGCGCGCTCATTATCAGTTCCAGCGGTAAGGTGAGAGGAAACGTGAAGGGCAGCAGCATTATCATCGGCGGTTCTCTGGAAGGAGATCTGACCAGCGGCGGCAGAACCGAAGTGGCTTCCACAGGTAAAGTGATCGGTAATATCAGAACCAAGAGCCTGGTCGTGGATGAAAACGCGGTATTCCAGGGACAGTGTATTATGAATTCGGAAGGTATCTCTGCTTTGCCGGAGACATCTGCGTCCGGGACGGAAAACACGGAAGAACAGGAGCAGGACTCCAAAAAAGATAACAATAATAAGTGGAATAAGAGATAGAGAACGTGGATCAGATATCTTTATTTGACAGAGAAATGCCGCAGCCTCTGGCGGCGAAGTTAAGACCCGGCAGTCTGGAAGAGTATGTGGGGCAGGGGCATCTGCTTGGAAAAGGCAAGGTGCTGCGGAAGCTGATCGAACAGGATCAGGTTTCTTCCATGATCTTCTGGGGGCCGCCCGGCGTGGGAAAGACCACCCTTGCAAGGATCATTGCCAATAAAACCAGGTCTTCCTTTATTGACTTTTCGGCGGTGACGAGCGGGATTAAAGAGATCAGAACCGTCATGGAACAGGCGGAGAAAAACCGCCAGTACGGCATCAGGACGATTCTGTTTGTAGACGAGATACATCGTTTTAATAAGGCGCAGCAGGATGCTTTTCTGCCCTTCGTGGAGAAGGGCAGTATTATTCTGATCGGCGCGACCACAGAAAATCCATCTTTTGAGATTAACAGCGCTCTTTTATCCCGCTGTAAGGTGTTTGTGCTGCAGGCGCTCACCACACAGGAGATCAAAGAGCTTTTGTCGCATGCTTTGAAGGATGCCAGAGGGTTCGGGAACCAGACGGTGCACATCGACGATGAGACGCTGGAAATGATCGCCGTCTTTGCAAACGGCGACGCCAGAAATGCGCTCTCTACATTAGAGATGGTAGTGTTAAACGGGGAAATGGACGCGGCGGGCGCGGTCACGGTGACGAAGGAAACGCTGGAACAGTGCACCATGCGCAAATCTCTTCTGTATGATAAAAAGGGAGAGGAGCATTACAACCTCATTTCCGCTTTGCATAAATCCATGCGCAATTCCGATCCGGACGCGGCGGTCTACTGGCTGGCCCGGATGCTGGAGGCGGGAGAGGATCCGCTCTATGTGGCGAGGCGCGTGGTGCGGTTCGCCAGTGAAGATGTGGGACTGGCCGACCCGCGTGCTTTACAGATTGCGGTGGCGGCTTATCAGGCGTGCCATTTTCTGGGAATGCCGGAATGTAACGTGCATCTGACGCAGGCGGTGGTTTACGTGGCGCTTGCGCCCAAGTCGAACGCCATGGAGGTGTCTTACAATGAGGCGAAGGAGGACGCCGTTAAGGACTTGGCGGAACCGGTGCCTCTTGTGATCAGAAACGGCGTGACGGGGCTTATGCGTGATCTGGAATATGGAAAGGATTACCAGTACGCCCACGACACGGAGGAAAAGCTGACCAATATGCAGTGTCTGCCGGACGCGCTTCTGGGACGGGAATATTACCGGCCCGCGGGCATGGGCGAGGAAGAAGCGCTGAAAAAGCGTCTCGCTGAAATCAAGGCGTGGAAAAAAGCCCATGCGGCAAAGACGGGCGAATAGTTTTGAAAAATTTGTGAAAAGATTGATTTGGGATCTGTTTTGCCTTATAATGTGGAAGTAAGAAACAGGAGCCGGTTTTTTACAACCGGCTTTTTTGCGCGCATGGGCAGAATCAGAAATGGAAGCATTTCGAGTCTGCCCTGCTCAATCTGCTTATGTGAAATAAGGAGGAGTGTATTATGGTAAAAGCTGTAGTGGGCGCCAACTGGGGCGACGAAGGAAAAGGTAAGATTACGGATACGCTGGCGGAAAAAGCGGATATCGTGGTGCGTTTTCAGGGAGGCGCGAACGCAGGGCACACAATTGTAAACAGCTACGGAAAATTTGCGCTGCACACATTGCCGTCCGGTGTGTTTTACGGGCATACGACCAGTATTATCGGCAACGGCGTTGCGCTCAACATTCCGATTCTGGTGGATGAGATCAGGTCTGTGACGGACAGGGGCGTACCGATGCCTAAGATTCTGGTGTCCGACCGCTGTCAGATCGTGATGCCGTACCATATTTTATTTGACCAGTATGAGGAAGAGAGACTTGGCGGAAAGTCCTTCGGCTCCACGAAGTCGGGGATCGCACCTTTTTATTCGGATAAATACGCGAAGATCGGCTTTCAGGTGAACGAGCTTTTCGATGAGGATGTGCTGCGCGAGAAGCTGGAGCGGGTGTGCGAGACGAAAAATGTGCTTTTGGAGCATCTTTACCATAAGCCTGCCCTCGATCCGAAGGAGCTGTTTGCCACAATGCAGCAGTACCGGGAAATGGTTGCGCCGTATGTGTGCGACGTGTCCTCCTATCTGGATCAGGCGATCAGGGAGGGCCGGACTGTGCTTCTGGAGGGGCAGCTTGGCACGCTCAAGGATCCGGACCACGGCATCTACCCGATGGTAACCTCATCCTCCACGCTGGCGGCATTCGGCGCTATCGGCGCAGGCATTCCGCCCTATGAGATCAAACAGATTATTACGGTGTGTAAGGCATATTCCTCCGCAGTGGGCGCGGGCGCGTTCGTGTCGGAGATTTTCGGCGATGAGGCGGATGAGCTCAGGAGACGCGGCGGCGACGGCGGAGAGTTCGGCGCGACCACGGGCCGCCCGAGAAGAATGGGGTGGTTTGACTGTGTGGCGTCCAAGTATGGCTGCCGTTTGCAGGGAACCACGGATGTGGCTTTCACGGTGCTTGACGTGCTCGGGTATCTGGATGAAATTCCGGTTTGCGTTGGCTACGAGGTGGACGGTCAGGTGACCACCGATTTCCCGGTGACATGTAAGCTGGAGAAGGCGAAGCCGGTACTGAAAAAACTGCCCGGCTGGAAGTGCGAGATCCGCGGCATCAGGAAGTACGAGGAACTGCCGGAAAACTGCCGCAGGTATGTGGAGTTTATTGAGGAGCAGATCGGGTATCCTGTTACCATGGTATCAAACGGCCCGGGCCGGGAGGATATCATTATCAGAGAGAGTCCGCTTCGCAAGTAGGACTATCTGAATTTATAAAAAAAGGAGAGCGCTATGTTATTGAAAGACAGAGTTGCAATAGTGACGGGCGGAAGCAGAGGGATCGGTTACGCGACAGTGGAGGCTTTTTTGCAGGAGGGCGCGAAGGTTGTGCTGTGCGCAAGCCGTCAGGAGACCGCTGACAAGGCGGTGGCGAAGCTGAGGGAGGCTTATCCGGAGGCGGCGGTGGAGGGGATTTTCCCCAATCTGTCCGATTTCGCGGCGGTGAAGGCGGCCTTTGACGGCGTGGCTGAAAAGTACGGCAGCATCGACATTCTTGTGAACAATGCGGGCGTGTCGGAGAGTACCCCTTTTACGGAATATACGGATGAGACTTTTGAAAAAGTGATGGATTTAAATATCAAGGGCGTTTTCAATTGTTCCAAGGCGGCAAGTGACCATATGATTGCGGCGGGAAGCGGCGTGATCCTGAACACTTCCTCCATGGTGAGCCAGTACGGACAGCCCGCGGGAATCGCTTACCCCACTTCCAAGTTTGCGGTGAACGGTTTTACCCTTTCTCTGGCGAGAGAGCTCGGGCCGAAGGGAGTCCGGGTGAACGCGGTGGCGCCTGGCATTACTTATACGGACATGATGCGCAGTGTACCGAAAGAGGTGATCGACCCGATGATCGCACAGATTCCGTTAAGGCGTATGGGACAGCCGGAGGACATCGCTAACGCTTTTGTATTTCTGGCGTCTGACAGGGCTTCCTATATCAGCGGAGAGGTGCTGCATGTGGATGGGCTGGCCAGAAGTTGATTGGAGTTATGTAAACTATATTTTGCCGGATGTGAATTGACAATTTTAAAGTTATGTAAACTTACCAAGACGATACATGCAGGATAAGATTTGGGTTCTGTGTTATGTAAACTAATATGCAGCAGCAGCGTAAGGTTGGCTGCCCTGAATTTGGGTGGAAAGAGAGAATATGATTACAACAATAATTTTTGATATCGGAAATGTACTGGCGGATTTTACGTGGGAGGCGCATTACCGCAGCTTTGGCTACAGCGAAGAGGTTCTGGAGCGGCTGGCGAAAGCAACGGTTATGAATCCTTTGTGGAATGAGTATGACAGGGGCGTTATGAGCGATGAGGAGATCGTGCAGGGCTTCATCGAAAGCGATCCCGGCATCGGGAAGGAGATCCGGGAGACGCTGCGTGACAAAGGATCTATGGTTGTCCGGAATGATTATGCGATTCCGTGGATAAAAAAATTGCAGGAGAAGGGATACCGCTGTCTCTACCTGTCCAATTTTTCCGAGAGCGCGAGCAGGGATTGTGCGGCGGCTCTTGACTTTATCCCATGTATGGATGGGGGGATCCTCTCCTACAAGGAGAAGGTCATCAAGCCGATGCCGGAGATTTATCAGCTATTGATTGACCGCTATGAACTGGTGCCGGAGGAGTGCGTATTTATGGACGATACGCTCCGGAATCTGGAAGGCGCGGAGAAGTTCGGTATACATACGATTCATTTTCAAAATCAGGCGCAGGCTGTCCTGGAGCTTCGGAAGCTGGGCGTGGAGGCGTAAGGAGAAACACCCGTTGGCTGTGGTTGCAGTCAGCGGGTGTTTTTTCCTGAAGAAAAATTATTTGGAAAAATTAAATTTTCTGTCAGAAAAAACATTTTGGCTGCGAATTACAGGTAACAAGGCAGAAAAGGTGGTGGTTAAAGTGGAAATCAATGAAAAGAATTTTGTCAGACAGTTGAAAAGAAGGAACGAGCAGGCATTATATTATGTCATAGACCATTACGGCTGGGTCGTGAAAACGGTTGTAAAGCGGCAGATGGGCACGCTTCCCCATCTGTGGGACGACTGTATGAACGACACACTGTTAGCCGTGTGGGACCATATCGACAGCTTTGATCCGGGACGGTCGGAATTTCAGAACTGGCTGGCCGGGGTGTGCCGGTTTAAGGCGCTGACTTATGTGCGAAAGTATATCGACGCATCAAGGGAAGATCTGGTGGAACAGATGCCGGACTGGGAGGATGAGAAGGCGCAGCGGGAGCTTCTGCGGAGGGAATATGAGGAGGAAACAGAGCGGATTCTCTCCTTCCTGAAAGAGGAGGATGCCGAAATCTTCCGGTTGGTCTATTTGGAGGAACTGTCCATGGATGAGGTGGCACGCCGGATGGATATGAGCAAGACAGTGATTTACGGGCGTATCAGCAGAGGGAAGAAATATCTGCGGCGGTCCATTGCGGAAAGTGAGGTGTAGGAGATGTCCAGAATATATGAAATGTGCAATGACATTAAGTCTGAGGATCTTTTAAGGGATAGAGAGCAGATTTCACCGGAGGAGAGGAGGAAACTCCTGGATGGTCTGAGGCGCGAGGGCGTCCTTTCCGGAAACAGAAAGGAAAGAAGCGGGAATAAGTTCGGAAGAACAGCAGGCTGGGCAGCGGCAGCGGCGGCGCTCATGCTGGTGATCGTACCGAATATATCCGTTGAGGCTGCGAATGCCATGGAACAGCTTCCTGTTCTGGGAAGTGTGATCAGAGTGGTGACCATTCGGAATTACCAGTACGAGAGCGAACAGTTTTCGGCGGACATAGAGGAAGTGAAGCTGGAGCAGGGCGGCAGGCTGGGAGATAACGGGCCGGACGGAACCGGAGCAGAAGATGGCCAGATGAATGGAGTCGGAGCAGAGAATGGCAGACCGGACGGAACCGGAGCAGAAGATGGCCAGACGAATGGGGCCGGAGCAGAGAATGGCAGACTGGGCGGAACCGGAGCGGAAGACGGCAGACCGGACGGAATCGGAGCGCAAGATGACAAAATGGAGGGAAGCATTCAGACGATCAACGAAAGCATAGAAGAGATGACGGACCGCCTGATTGCCAGATTCGAAGAACAGGCAGAGCTGGGTGAAGGGCATAGCGGCATCTATGCAGGCCACAAGGTAGTGACGGATACGGACACATGGTTTACGCTGCGGATTGATGTGACTGAGATCGCGGGAAGCGGTTTCCAGTATCAATACTATTATCACATCGATAAGACAACGGGTGAAATTGTCTCTTTGGGGGATCTGTTTAAGGAGGGAGCGGACTACATCACCCCTGTCAGTGAAAATATCAAGGAGCAGATGCGGGCCGGAATGAAGGCGGATGAATCGAAAATATACTGGGTTGATTCCAAAGAAGAGCTGGGTCATCAGTTTGAAGCGGTGAAGGAGGATCAAAACTTCTATTTGAATGAGGAAGGGCAGATTGTGATATGCTTCGACGAGTATGAGGTCGCTCCGGGCTATATGGGGCTGGTGGAGTTCACGGTAGCTGAGGAAGCGGTTGCGGATATCAGAAAGTAACCCGGATATGCGCTGAATTGAGAAGATGCCGAAAAGCGGTTCCCCGCAATGAGGAGCCGCTTTTCGCGTGATATCTTATACGGGCAGGGTTAACGCTTGCACAGCTCCTCCGCAAGCGCCTCGATCTGCGCAATGTTTTCATCCGTCAAAGCGGAGCGGATCTGCACTGTGTTTTCTGTGAAAGTGATATCTTTACATCCCTCTAATCTTGCCCGCATCGCTTTCGCCGCCATGGGTGCCCAGGTGCCGTTTTCCATCAGGGCGATGGTGCGCTTCTGGTAGCTGTGGGAGATCAGTTCGTCAATAAATTCCCGCATGAAGGGGAACATTTCGGCGTTGTAAGTGGTGGTGGCAAGCACCAGCTTGCCGTAGCGGAAGGCGTCTTCCACACACTCTGTCATATCTTCTCTGGCAAGGTCCGCGACAACTACTTTCGGGCAGCCCCTGGCCGTCAGCTTTTCCGCCAGCAGTTCGGCCGCCGCTTTGGTGTGGCCGTAGACGGAGGTGTAGGCGATCATGATACCCTCAGATTCCACGCCGTAGGATGACCATGTCTGATAAAGGTTTACATAATATTCCAAGTTTTCCGTTAAGACCGGACCGTGTAAGGGACAGATGATCTGGATGTCAAGGGCGGCAGCCTTTTTCAGGAGGTTTTGCACCTGCATACCGAATTTGCCGACAATGCCGAAGTAGTAACGGCGCGCCTCGCAGGCCCAGTCCTCGTCCGCGTCGAGAGCGCCGAACTTGCCGAAGCCGTCGGCGGAGAAGAGAACTTTGTCGTGGGCGTCATAGGTGACCATGACCTCGGGCCAGTGCACCATCGGAGCGGCCACGAACTGTAACGTGTGCGCGCCCAGAGATAAGGTGTCCCCCTCCTTGATGACTTGACGTTTGTCGGCGTAGTCTGTGCCGAAAAACTGTTTCATCATGGTGAAGGCGGGAGCGGATGCCACGAGAACCGCATCCGGGTAAGCGCTCGTAAAAGCGTCGATGCTGGCGGAGTGATCCGGCTCCATGTGCTGCACGATCAGGTAGTCGGGGGTGCGGCCGTCCAGCACAGCGTTCAGGTTGTCCAGCCACTCCTTTTCAAAGTTGGTGTCCACTGTGTCCATCACGGCGATCTTCTCGTCCATGATCACGTAGGAATTGTATGCCATGCCGTTTTCCACAACGTACTGTCCCTCAAAGAGGTCGATGTCGTGGTCGTTAACGCCTATGTAGCGAATGTCATTTGTGATCTGCATTGTGGTGTCTCCTTTTCGTTTGATTTTCTTCCGAAAAGATTATATCATAAAATGTATGGCAGGGCGAAACCTTTTTTGGAAAGTATTTTTAGTGATGAAGACAGGTGTTTTTATAAGGATAAAATATTTCTTTATTTTCATAGTGGGTGTGTTTATCGGAGCACTTTTCCTGTGGGGAGTTTCTGTGCGATGGAATCAGGCAGATGCGGCGCAGGCGGAAAGTATTCTGTCGGAGAATAAAGACGCCGGTTTATCGGAGAATCAGAGAATCACGGCAGGCTACCCTTTTTCCGGGAAAGAGGAAGGATGGTCTTTAGTCTTGCGGGGAGGCGGTGAAAATGCGAAGGAGGGGGAAGCGGCGGACAAGGAAATCGCAGAACGAACCTTTTTCCTGTATGATGAGAACGGGCGGCTCTTACAGCAATTCCCCTGCGGCATCACGACAGAAGAAGTGATTTTCCGATTTGACGTTCTGTTTGTTTATGATAAGGATCTGGTCGTCTTTCCGGCAGACGCGCAGGAGACGGGAGCAGAAGGACTCTGCTATCAGTGGGAAAGTGAAAAACAGAGATTCGTGGAGGAACCCGTGAAGGTCCCCTGGTATCAGGAAGGCTCCGTAAGGGAAGAGGCGTTTTTGGTATGCAGTGCGGAAGATGGTGCGGAAGAAATTGTGGAAATCAAGTCAATCTGCAGGATCCACCAGGGGCTTCGGCGCGTGATTGAACTGCGCAGATGGACAGTGTGCAAAGATGCGGGGACGGGAGAAGAAAGCCTTTGCATTCGGGACTGTCTGGAAAAACAGGATATCTATACGGGAACCGTGGAAAGATACGAAACGGGCGGTTTGCGGAATGAGAAATATTATCAGTATCTGCTCTGGGAAGGATTGAAACGGTTTGGGAGTGCGGAGGAGGGAGATCCGATTCGGATAGTAAAGGAACATCTGGAACAGGCAGAGTATGAGGATAAGCAGGTGTTTCTGGCGGATTATGGGTTTGGGGGAGCGGAGCCGTTTTACGAATACCGTGATCGTTTTGGCAACCTGCTCATGGAGTTATATTTCGATCCGCAGGAAGGAAGGGGCTGCGGAATCCGTTATTATGAATACTATGACGAAAATCTGGAGAAAAGAGCCGGTCGTGACGGATTTGCATTTGAGGAAGTGGAAACTGGTGTGTGGAAACCGCAGGACACATTTTCCACACGGGTTATTTCGGGGAAAAATACCAGAGAACAACATTGGCCGCGGGAGATTTATGAGTATACGGAAGATGATAAATTGTCTTCGTTTGAGGCAAAAACAACGGATCTGGTCGATGGGGAGCCGATGGAAGTAAGTCTGCTTTCTTTGGATTATATCTACCGTGATGACGGGACGCTGTATCATAAAGAATACTGTCATTATCCCAAATTCTATGGCACCACCGGGTGCACGCAGTCCGGCTGTTATGATGAACAGGGCAGATTGGCCTGGCAATATAGTTATATCACGCATGGCGCGATAGACGAATATTATCTGTATGAAGGAAACAGTATGGAACCGGCATATTGCCTGTTCCTGGATTGGGGCGGGGGCGGCGTCTGTGTGAGGATGTCCGTATATCACAGCAATGATCGATCATAAAAAGGAGTATACCGATGCAAACCGCTGATTTTTCTCAGGGAAAGGTCTGGCAGAGTATTGTCGCACAGTCTATCCCGTTGATTCTGGCACAGCTTGTACAGCTTCTGTATAATGTGGTAGACCGGATATATATAGGTCATCTGCCGGGGACGGACAGTATGGCGCTGACAGGCATCGGTCTGGCGTTTCCGCTGACGACGCTGATCGCGGCGTTTACCTTTTTGTTCGGGACAGGCGGCACGCCGCTTTTTTCCATTGCCAGAGGGGCAGGGCAGGAAGAGCGGGCGGGGAAAATTCTGGGCAATACGTTTTCCCTTCTGCTTGGCACATCGGTGGTGATGTTTTTGCTCTGTTATCTGTTCCGCAGGCCGGTGCTTTATCTGTTCGGCGCAGGAGATGCCTCTTATCTGTATGCCGATGCATACCTGAAAATTTACCTGTGGGGAACGCCGTTCACCATGCTGGCCACGGGGCTGAACGGGTTTATCAATGCACAGGGATTTCCGCGCATGGGCATGATGACCACCTTGTTAGGGGCAGTGCTGAATCTGGCGCTGGATCCGATTTTCATTTTCGGGCTTCACATGGGTGTGGGCGGTGCGGCGCTGGCCACAGTGATCAGTCAGGCGGTTTCCTGTATCTGGGTGCTCTGGTTTCTGACCGGCAGGAAAGCGCTGCTTCCCATGAAAAAGAAGGATCTGCGGGTGGAGGGAAAACTGGCTAAGGAGATCATGGCACTTGGCATGTCCGGCTTTATCATGCAGGGAACGAACTGTCTGGTGCAGGTGGTGTGCAACGCAACGCTGAAAATTTATGGCGGCGATCTCTATGTGGGCGTGATGACGGTGATCAATTCCACCAGAGAGATTCTTGCCCTGCCTGTCAGCGGGATCTCGAGCGGCGCGCAGCCGGTGCTTGGATATAATTACGGCGCGAAGGCGTATGAAAGAGTACGGAAGGGGATCCGGTTTACTGCCGCTCTGGGAATCCTGTATACGCTCCTGGCGTGGCTTCTGGTGATCTTAAGTCCGCATCTGCTGTTATCTGTATTTACGGAGGACGCCGCCATGATCGAAGCGGGGGTGGGCGCGATGCGGCTGTACTTTTTCGGCTTCTTCTTTATGGCGTTTCAGTTTACGGGGCAGTCCGCCTTCACGGCATTGGGGGACTCGCGCCACGCAATCTTTTTCTCCCTGCTTCGCAAGGCGGTGATCGTGGCGCCGCTGACGGTGCTTTTGCCCGGGTTCGGGCTTGGCGTGGACGGGGTGTTTCTGGCGGAGCCGGTCTCCAATGCCATTGGAGGGCTGGCGTGCTTTGCGACGATGTATGTGACGTTATACCGGAAGCTGGGTGAGATGGAAAAGTCTGACATAATAGTATAGTTTTGCAGCCGCGGAGTCATATTACAACGATTGAAATTGTATAAAGGCAGGCGGCTTTTACAGGGAAAAGACAGCAGAAAGAAAAGAGAGGAAAACATGCGGGAAGAATTTTGCAGGACTGAAATGCTTTTGGGAAGTGCAGCGATGGACAGGCTGGCCGGCGCGCGCGTGGCGGTGTTTGGTGTGGGCGGTGTGGGCGGCTATGTGTGTGAGGCGCTGGCAAGAAGCGGCGTGGGCGCGCTTGATCTGATCGACAAGGACAAGGTGGCGCTCTCGAATATTAACCGGCAGATTATCGCCACCAGAGAGACGGTGGGAAGAGAGAAGACAGAGGTAATGCGGGAGCGGATTCTCTCCATCAACCCGGATGCGGTGGTGCGCGTTTACTCCTGCTTTTTTTTGCCGGAAAATGCGGATCGTTTTCCTTTTTGTGAATATGATTATGTAGTGGACGCGGTGGACACCGTGACGGCGAAGATCGAGCTGGTGATGCGGGCGAAAGAGGCGGGCGTGCCGGTGATCAGCAGCATGGGTGCGGGGAATAAGCTGGACGCAGCGGCTTTTCGTGTGGCGGATATCTATGAGACAAAGGTTTGCCCTCTTGCGCGCGTGATGCGCAGGGAGCTGAAAAAGCGGAATGTGGAACATTTAAAGGTGGTGTATTCGGAGGAAGAGCCGGTTACCCCGGCATATGCCGCGGCCAATCTGCCGGAGGAAGGGGAGCGAAAAAAACCGCTTCCCGGAAGCATAGCCTTTGTTCCTTCCGTGGCGGGACTTATCATCGCCGGGGAAGTGGTGAAGGATCTGACGGGAAGCGGACGCTAAGGAACTAAGACGCGCCGTTTTGATGACTGGTCATAAAAGAAAGGGTCTTTATATGTTTAGATTTATAAAAAGAATGGTTTTGTTCCTTCTTTTATTTGCCGTTCTGTTATTGGGAGTGACAGGATATGCTTATTTTATAGAACCTGATTTATTAAGAGTAAAATGTCTGTCAATCAGAACAGAAAAAGAAGTGCGTCCCTGTAAAATTGTATTTTTTACGGACACCCATTTCGGACAGTATTACAGTGAAAGCCATGTCGAAGATATTGTTGGAAAAATAAATGAACGGGACGCCGATTTTGTTATTTTCGGCGGTGATTTGCTGGATAATTACGCGCGCGACCGCAATTCTCTGGATATGGAATATCTGGAGGATAAGCTGTCGGAAATGCAGGCGGCTGCCGGCAAATACGCTGTTTGGGGAAACCATGATTACGGGGGCGGAGCAGTCCGTATCTATGAAGAATTAATGACTTCCTGCGGCTTTGATCTGCTGACTAATGAAAGTCGTTTGTTTGAAGAGTACGGTATTACAATCCGGGGTTATGATGATTACCTGATGGGGTGGACGGATCCGTCGCTATATGCGATTGAAAGCGATTACTTCCATGTCATCGCTTCCCATGAACCTGTCATTTCAAAATTTATAGAGAACGGCAGCGATAATTTTCTGCTGTCCGGGCATACGCATGGAGGGCAGGTGACGATTCCGTTTGTCACTTCTAAATTGCTTCCGGAAGGTTCGGGAACATTCCGGAAAGGATTCTATTCTGCCCAAAAGATAGGAACTTCTACGTCCTTACAGATGTATGTCAGCGATGGTATTGGTATGACGAGATACCCGTTTCGGTTTTTAAATATACCGGAAATTGTGGAAGTGAATATCCTGCCAGCCAAATGGAAAAACACGGATTTATAAGGAATCGTCGTTTTCAGACGATGATTTCTTCATCCGCTCCAGACACCACAAAAACAGCCAGAGCAGAATCGGCATACCGATGGTGGCGACCAGACATCCGGCAAAGAGCCGTCCGGAGTCTCCCAGATCCAGACAGGCGACCACAAATGCGCCCACATACATGCCGACCAGAAGGACGACGCAGACGAGCGCGGCGATTTGTTTCGGGGTTGTTTTGCGGCTGGTTTTTGTTTCTTTGTCACTTTGATGGCTCATGGGTGTTGTTTCCCTTTCCTTTATATGATAAACTGGCAGTCATATTGTGATTGTACCGCCGCGTATGGTTTCTCTTGTACGATATCATATTTGGGGAAAAAAGAAAAGTGGGCAATGCATACCGTTTGGGAAACAGAGGTGTCTGAACGGGCGAAACATTATAGAAGGGAATGGTATAATACAGATGCATAAAATGACGTTAAACGGCGACAACTGGCAGATGTGGATTGTGGGGGAAAAGGACGTGTACGGGGTGAACGGACAGGCGCTTCCGGCGGTGGTTCCGGGCTCGGTCTACGGGAATCTTTTACAGCAGGGACTGATGCCCGACCCGTATGACAGGATGAACGAGCTTACCGCGCTTCCTCTCATGGAGAATGACTTCGTGTTTGAGACGGATTTTTTGCTGACGGAGGAACAGCTCGCAGGGGACTTCCTGCTGCTTCGCTTTGACGGCATCGACACATTGTCAAAAGTCTGCCTTAATGGAATAGTTTTGGGAGAAACTGACAATATGCACAGGGTTTGGGAGTTTTCTATAGAGGAGACGGCGCGGGCAGGACAGAATACGCTTCGGGTGGAGATCGCTTCTCCCACCCGCTTTATTGAGGAGGAGAATGAAAAAGTCTTTACGGGAGGTTCCACGGACGCCATGCGCGGCTTTCCCCATCTGCGGAAAGCCCACTGTATGTTCGGCTGGGACTGGGGGCCGAGGCTGCCCGATGCGGGGATATTCCGGGAAGTGTCGGTTTTATCAGGGAAGTGTGCAAGAATCGGACAAGTTTACATAACACAGAACTGGAGTGCGGCTGGGAAATCTGCGGAGAAAGACACGGACAGGCAGGGCGTCATTGTCTCTGCGTCAGGACACGGTCTTGGTCAGGTCACCGGACAGGACACGGACAAGCAGGGCGTCATTGTCTCTGCATCAGAGAATGGTCAGACTCAGGAGAAAAATCCGGTTGACATAAGTAGGAACATGCCAGCCGGGGATAAGGTTGACATAATATATGCCGTGGAGATCGAGGACTTCACAGACGGGAACGGATATGAGATTTGCACGGCTCTTTATGATCCGGACGGCGTACTGGTCGGGGAGAAGTCTTCCAGGCGGGGCACGCAGACATGCGCAGGCGGGGATGCGCAGGAGCCGGGGGAGCAGACAGAATGTGCGGAAAATGTGGCCTGCGCTGACGGGGCGGAGGGCTGGGACACCATCACCGTGCACGGCCCGGAACGCTGGTGGCCAAACGGTTTCGGGGATCAGCCCCTTTACCGTGCCGAGGTGACGCTTCTGGATGAAGCGGGGAATGTGCTTGACCGGTGGAGTCGCCGGATCGGTCTGCGCACCCTGACGGTGAATATGGACAAGGACGAGTGGGGAGAGTGTTTTGCCCATGAGGTGAACGGGGTGAAGATTTTTGCCATGGGCGCGGACTATATCCCGGAGGACAATATTTTTTCGCGTATTACGCCGGAGCGCACCCGCCGTCTTCTGGAGGATGCGGCGGCGGCGCACCACAACTGCGTCCGTGTCTGGGGCGGCGGCTATTACCCGGACGACTGGTTTTACGATATCTGCGATGAACTTGGTCTGATCGTGTGGCAGGATTTTATGTTTGCCTGTGCTTCCTATGAGCTGGACGACAGTTTCGAGCGCAGTATCAGCGCGGAAATCCGTGACAATGTGCGGCGGATCCGGCACCATGCCTGTCTTGGCATCTGGTGCGGCAACAATGAGATGGAGACCCAGACGCTGGACGGGGCGTGGCAGCCTTCCATCAAGCAGAAGTGCGACTATATTAAGATTTTTGAGTATATCATTCCGAAAATTCTGGAGGAAGAGGATCCCGCGTCCTTCTACTGGCCGTCCTCTCCTTCTTCGGGAGGAAATTATGATAACCCTTGGGACGAAAACCGGGGAGACACCCACTATTGGGATGTGTGGCATGGGAACAAGCCTTTCACGGACTATCGGAACTACTATTTCCGCTACATGTCCGAGTTCGGATTCCAGTCCTTTCCGTGTCTTAAGACGGTGGAGAGCTTTACCGCGCCGGAGGACCGCAATATTTTCTCCCGCGTGATGGAAATGCACCAGAGAAACGCGGCGGCAAACGGCAAGATTATGACGTACCTGTCCGCGACCTATCTCTATCCGTCAGACTTTGAAATGCTTCTGTATGCGTCCCAGCTTTTGCAGGCTGATGCCATCCGCTATGGGATTGAGCATTTCAGAAGAAACCGTGGCAGATGTATGGGTACGGTGGTGTGGCAGCTAAACGACATCTGGCCGGTGGCTTCCTGGGCGGGCATCGACTATTACGGACGCTGGAAGGCTCTGCATTATGCACAGAAGAGAGCCTTTGCTCCGGTGATGATTTCCTGTGAGGAAGTCGGTGAACTTTCCGAGAGACCTTTCTGTGTGGCGCAGCCTGCGCCTATTGAGAAATCCGCCAGACTGCATGTGGCGAATGAGACGATGGAGCGGGTGAACGGCACGGTGAGATGGAGTCTGAGAAAACCGGACGGTGAAGTGATTTTGGAGGGCGCGCAGGAGGTCCGTGTGGAACCACTGTCCGGTCTGTGGCTGGAAAAAATGGATTTCTCCTCCTATGACGAATTAGAGGTTTACATAAGTTACTCCTTCGAGAAGGAAAATGAGACGGTTTCTGAGAATACCACGCTCTTTACCGCGCCCAAGCATTTCCGTTTCCATGACCCGCGGCTGTCATGGCGCAGGGAGGGAAACCACCTCATTGTCAGTGCTGCGGCTTACGCGAAAAATGTGGAGATAGCAGGCGTTGACGGGGATGTGAAGTTCTCCGACAATTTCTTCGACATGAATCCGGGAGAGAAGCGGGTGGAGATCGTGTCGGGGGACGCTTCGGCGTTTACCCTGAAATCGGTGTATCAGATACGCTGATCCTGCTAAAAGAAATCTTTGCCGGGTAGGGGACAAAGAGACAGAGGCGAAATGCAGCTCCGGGTTTACTTTTCGGGGTGAAAGGAATAGGGGATGAAAAGAAAATGTATCATTTTATCAGGTGTGATGGGCATGGGCATTCTTCTTCTGACAGGCTGCGGAAGGTATGCCGCAGGGAAGCAGGAAGAGAGTGGTGTCGTATCTGATGCGGACGAAGAGGAAGACAGCACGCAGGGAATGCAGACGGACTTTGCCGCGCCGTCCCGGGAAAGCCGCGAACAGGCGGAATCAGACGCAGGGCAGACAGAGCCGGGGCAGAGGGAAGACACAGAGCAGGAAGAGAAGACGAAACAGAGCGGATCCGAAACCGAAACGGAGGATGCGCCGAAGGAGGCGATACAGTTACCGGAGACAGGCAGCAGGCTTACAGATTTCGTGCCGGACGGCTGGGAACTGTGGGACAGTGTGGAACTGGATTTCAATGAAGACGGCATTCCCGATTATGTGGGTGTGCTGCAGGCGGTGCTGACAGATGAGGACAAAGAGCAGACATTTCAAACGGAATATCCCCGGATTCTGTTTGCTGCGGCAAGCGACGGGACGGCAGGGTATTGTCTGGATTTTCAGGATGTGAACGTCGTACGCACAAGAGACGAAGGGGGCGTTTACGGAGATCCCTATCTGCCGCTGACTGCGGAGCGCACATCTTTTACCATACATACCTACGGAGGCAGTGCGTGGAGGTGGTCGGAGGACTATACATACACATACCGCGAAGGGGATTGGTGGCTTGCTTCATCGGAAGAGACTTACGGGTATGGGGATTATGTCACGGATTATGTGAAAAATGACTGGGAAAAGGGTGTGGGAATCAGAAAAGTGCGAAGTTCCGACTGGGGACCCATGGAGGAAAACTTTGAACAGATAGAAAACGGAGACTGGGACTCGGTCGGGTACGATCTGGAATACGAAGTGCCGCTGGATGAACAGATGACGCTGGAACAGGCGGGCAAGCGATGGTGGCTTGCGCCCAAGCGCGTGACAGACTGGGAAGTAAAGGAAACGGTATTCGCAGCGGATGTGAATATTGCGGCGGACAGGATAAGGCCGCCCGGGGAGGCATTTTCGGATTATTGTGATGAGGATTGTCTGCTTTATACATTTCGCGTGGATTCGGATGCGGGAGAGAGCGCCTGCTATCTTGCCATGTATAGCTGGCAGGACAAAGTGCTGTCAGTGCTGGCAGAAGGGGATACGGCGATTGAAGATGCGAAGCTCTATGATGGGAAAATATATTATGTTTCTGAGATTGTGGAGAATGTCACATACCAGACGGCGGTGACCGGAAACGAAAAGACCGAACAAAAGGAGGAAACCGTCGGCGTCAGGCTGAACAGGATGGAGCCTGACGGGTCTGGGAAAGAAGTGATTTTTGAGTACCGCTATCCGGAAGCGGCGGCGGGAGTTATGGAAGATTTCATCCCATACATATCCCTGATCTATGAAATCAGCGGCGGCGAGATCGTTGCGGAGGTGTATCTGGGAGCGGAACCGTCAAAGCCCCATCCGTTTTACCGGATGAAGGCTGACGGCAGCAGGCAGGAGAGGATCGGTCAGGTGCCGGAGTAAACCGGAAAGTTTCTGTTGCAAACTCACCTTATAAGCATTATAATAATCGTACAATAAGCGCTCCGTAAAGCAAACGGTTCGCCTTGGTTTTTAGTTACTTATAAAAAAGCAACCATTATCCTTGGTCGGGGCGGTTGCTTTTTTGATTTCCTCTATTCTTGTGGTTTTGCCATATGCTGACACCAGTAGTTAAAATACTAATGAGTGTTACAGCAATACCGACAATTCCTACAAGCACATCGAATCTCATATGTACCTAAGTACCCTTTCGTAGATTTTCCATTGATATACCTCCTTTGGTATTGGAAGTTCTCAGATGAATTATCTGGCAAAAGGCGAACCGCTTACCCGTTTTGGAGCGCAAAATCATTATACTATACAGATAAAAAATTAGCAAGTTTCCGCAATTTGCGGTTTTGCCCACCACTCAGAGAGCGGTATCTTCCACCTCTATAATATAAGGCTTGATAAAAGTCATTTCCCGGGGCGCGTCGGGATGGTTCGTGCGGAACAAAAGCTGCAATGCCATCCGCTTTCCGAGCAGACCCGTAGGGACGTTGGCAGTGATGATGCGCCCGCGCACATTCTGGTATTCATCGGTGTCATCGAAACCCGTCAGCGTGATCGGGTGAGGCACTTTTTTCGGATTTTCGTCCATGTACTTCTGTATAAAATGAGCCACATAGTCGCTGGCGCACACAAAGGCCGTGGGCCAGTCGGCGAGAGAGTCCAGAAACCGGTTGATTTCCGATGTATAAGAAAAAATGTCGATGCTGTCCGTCAGGCAGTATTCCGGGCGGATCGCAAGACCATACCGGTCCATGCTGTCGCGGTAGCCCAGATAACGTTCTTTGTTTGTCTGGGCATAATTGATGTCCCCCAGGAAGCCGATATCCTTGTGGCCGTTCTGAATCAGTTTTTCCGTGATCTCAGCCTCGGTGCGGAAGCCTTCTATCAGGATCAGATCCCCGTGCAGCTTCCGGTCCGTCAGGGTGGGGATCGTGTCGAGGAAGACCTTCGGGCCTGGCAGTTCGTTTACCATACCGAGAATGGTCGGGTCATATACGTTTACCACGGCGATGCCTTCCACGCTGTCCTTAGAGAGGATGGAGGGGAGGGTGAAGTCCTTCGTGTAGGCGGAAGGGACATAAATATACATCAGATTGATGTTATATTCGGAGAGCTCCTGCGCCATGCGGTGGATGATGCCGGTCCAGAAGGAGGCGGAATCGGGTCTTGACACAATTAATGCTACGGTGTGCTCGGTGTACCCGCCCGCAGATACAGCCTGTGCAGGGAGCTTGGCATACCCCAGTTCCCGCGCCTTGTCAAAAATCATTTCTTTCAACGAGTCGGAAACCCCGGCCTGATTGTTAAACGCTTTGCTGACAGTCACTCTGGAAATGTCCAGAGCGTCCGCAATGTCTTTCATCGTCACTTTTTCCATAGAAACCCCTTCCGTAAAAACTGCTGAACTATTTTTAGTATAGCACAGCGAAAAAGAAAAAACAATTCGATGTTTACAAATGTTAATTCGAATTGTGGATCTTTGCGTATGAATCCGCATAATAATATGTGTATAAATTTATATTTGTAAACATAAGTGTTTTGTAAAAATGCGCTAAAATCTGACGAATGCAAGAAAGATGCACAAAAAAAGTATGAAAATCAAGAAAAAGATAACAGAATTGTATATCTGATGTTGACATATATTAAAATAAATGTTAATATGCTGTTAACAAAAATAAATAAAATATAAACGAAGGAGGTAAAAGTAATGAAAAGGAATGAGATGTCAGGCGGAGAAAAAGCGCGCATCAGAAAGTCCCGGAACAGGCGCTGGTCAAAAGACGACACAGAGCTGTTTCTGCTGTCGCTTCCTACCCTGCTGTGGTTTCTGATCTTTTCCTATCTGCCGATGTTTGGTGTGATTATTGCCTTTAAGGTATATAAGCTGTCGCCCGGCGGACATGGGTTTATTTACAATCTGCTGCACAGCGATTGGGCCGGATTCGGGAATTTCAGCTATTTCTTCACATCCAACTCATTTACCATGCTTTTGCGAAACACGATCCTCTACAACATCGCGTTTATCATTATCAGCGCCAGTGTTGCGGTAGGCGGCGCGCTGATGCTGAGCAGTATGCGCAACAAAAAGGCGTCCAAGGTGTACCAGACGATGATGTTTCTGCCCTACTTTATGTCGTGGGTCGTTATCAGCTATTTTGTATACGCGCTTCTGACGCCGGAGAGAGGTTATATCAACGGTCTTATAACCGCGATGGGCGGCGAGCGGATCATGTGGTATCAGGAGAGTAAGTACTGGCCGTTTATCCTTATCTTTCTGAACACATGGAAGGGTATGGGATATGGTATGGTGCTCTACCTTGCAAGCATCACAGGCATCGATCCTTCCCTGTATGAGGCGGCGGTGATGGACGGCGCGACGAAGGCACAGCAGGCAAGACACATTACGCTCCCTGCGATCAAGCCCGTGTTTATCATGATGTTGATTTTAGACTGCGGTAAGATTTTCAATTCCGATTTCGGTCTGTTCTATCAGGTGACGGGACAGCTCCCGGCATCGCTTTACACGACGGCTTCAACATTTGACACTTACATATATAATGCGATCCAGTCTTCGGCGCCGATCGGACAGACGGCGGCAGCGTCGTTCTTCCAGGCGATCTGCAGTTGCGGGACGATTCTTCTGGCCAACTGGATCGTAAGTAAAATCGACAACGAGAACCGGATTATATAGAAGGAGGTGGGGAACGTGAGTAAAATGGATAAAAGCGGCCAGTCGCTGAATCAGATCAAGACGTCGACCAACGTCGTGTTCAATCTGGTGTTCCTGATACTGGCAGTTATGTGTGTGATTCCGCTGCTGTTTGTTTTTTCGATATCCATTACGGACGAGGAGGTGCTTCGTACCAACGGATACCAACTGGTGCCGCAGGTGCTTTCCGCTTCCGCCTATGAGTTTTTGTGGAATGAACGGCTGACGATTTTGCGGGCGGTGTTCATGTCCGCAGCGGTGACGGTGATCGGTACCGTGATTTCCATAGCCCTGAACACGTCCATGGGTTATGTGGTATCCAGACGAAACTTTAAACTGAAAAAGATTTATACATGGCTGCTCTTCATACCGATGGTGTTTAACGGCGGTATGCTTGCCAGCTACGTGGTGGTAAATAATATTTTAAAACTGAATAACAATATCTGGGCGCTGATCCTGCCTCTTGCCTGCTCGGCTTTCAGCGTGACCATCTGCCGTACCTTTTTCAGGACCACGGTGCCGGATTCCATCATAGAGTCCGCGAAGATTGACGGTGCGGGGCAGTTCCGGATCTGGTCGCAGATCGTGCTGCCGATTTCCAAGCCGGTGATGGCGACAATCGGTATGTTTGCGGCATTCGGCTACTGGAACGACTGGTTTCAGGCATCCCTGTATATTCAGGACACGAAAAAGCAGACGTTACAGTCATTGCTGAACCAGATGCAGAAGAACATCGAGTACATAGCGAACAACCCGTATGGCGGACTCTCATTGCAGGAGTATAAGCTGAGTATGCCGACGGAGAGTGTGCGTATGGCGATTGCGATCGTTATTATCGTGCCCATCGCGTGCACCTATCCGTTCTTCCAGAAGTATTTTATTTCGGGACTGACGGTGGGGTCGGTTAAAGAATAATGTGAGAAGAAGTTCTAAAGACGTCCCGCCATAGGACGGGACGCCAAGAACTTCTAGGAGTTGCAAAGCAACTCCGTCTCACATGGGAGAATGCTAAAAAGCAGCATTCTCCGCATGGCGAATCGCAAGGTTTTGAAAAGTGGAGATTCGGAAAATAATACAGAAAAAGGAGAGGAAAAAGTGATGAAGTGGAAAAGAATAGCGGCGCTTGGCGCGGCAGTTATGATGACAGCGGGGACCCTTGCGGGATGCGGCGGCGGAAACGCAGACGCTGGCGAAGGCGGGACGGTCAACTTAAAGTGGGTGACCATCGGAAACGGAATGCCGAAAAACTACGATAGCTGGATTGCGAAGGTGAATGAGTACATAGAGCCGGAAATCGGTGTGAATCTGGAGGTGGAGGTCATTCCGTGGGGTGACTGGGATAAGCGCCGCAGCATTATCGTGAGCACAAACGAACCTTTTGATATGATTTTCGGAACTGGAAATAACTATATTGCTGACATCAATCTGGGCGCGTGCTATGATATTACCGACATGATCGACGAAAACATGCCGGGGCTTAAGGAACTGATGCCGGATAAGTATTGGGAAGGCGTGAAGGTGAAAGACAGGATTTACGGGATTCCCAGCTATAAGGACAGCTCCATCACCAACTATGCGGTGTGGGATAAGGAACTGGTGGATGAGTACAATCTGGATCTGGCATCCCTGACGGAGATTGATTCCCTGACGGAAACCTTTGAGACATTGAAGGCGGATAAAAACGATTATCCCGTCTATGTCAAGAACGACGGCGTTTACTATATTTTCGACGTGTACGATCAGCTTGGCGGCGGAACCCAGATTCTTGGCGTGAGATATGACGATACGGACGGGAAGGTATGCTTTACACTGGAGGAGCCGGAAATCTATTCCGCGCTGGAGACGCTT
This sequence comes from uncultured Lachnospiraceae bacterium, assembly GCA_949051815.1. Lineage (GTDB taxonomy): Bacteria > Bacillota > Clostridia > Lachnospirales > Lachnospiraceae > UBA3282. The sequence goes on along the minus strand of CARQVR010000021.1, from coordinate 14,438 downwards.
CACGAATGGTATCAGAAAGGGATTATTAATCCTGACGCATCCACCTTATCCGAGGCGCGTGTCTACAACATGTGGCGTGTAGCGCAGGGCTGGGAGAGCGCAGGTGCCACCGCGTGGGGATCCCAGATGGGCAAGGAAGTTGCGGTGCAGAAGATCGGTGATACGATTCTGTCAAACGAGACTGTGCGCGGATCGTTAAACATGATTTCTGTCAACACGAAGTACCCGGAGAAATGCTTACAGCTTCTCGACAAGATCAATACGGACACTAAGCTGCGCGATATGTTCTTCTACGGGGAAGAGGGCGTGAACTTCAATTATACGGAAGACGGCAAGGTGCATAAGATCAACAACGAGTGGGCAATGGCCGGATACACGCAGGGAACGTTCTTCACGGTAACGCCGGAGGACGTGAACGAGACCAACCAGTGGGATGAGGTCAGGGCGTTAAACGAGGCGGCGGTATCTTCCGTGATGCTCGGATTTACTTTCGATTCCACACAGGTATCGGATAAGCTGGCAAACTGCCGTGAGATATGGATGCGTTACCGGAGTGAGGTGATGACCGGTGTGCGTGACCCGAAAGAAACGATACCGGAAATCAAAGACGAGCTGATGAAAGCCGGATGGCAGGAGGTCGTGGACGAGGCACAGAAACAGGTTGACGAGTTTATGGGCAAATAGCAATATGAAGTATCAGGTTTCGTGCGGGAGGATGTCCAAAACGGGGTATTCTTCGCACGGATCGGAAATCATGGACGACAGAAAGAGGGAGAACAGACAACTATGGCAAAAATCATTGGCAAATACCTTTCTAACATTCCGTGGCAGGAGCCGGACGGGACGGAGAAACTTCCGGTCTGGAGATATAAGGAGAACCCGATCATTGACCGGTTTGCGACGAAACATTCCAACAGTATTTTTAACAGCGCGGTAGTTCCCTATGGGGACGGCTTCGCGGGGGTGTTCCGCTGTGACAGCAGATCAATCAGCATGGATATCTTTGCGGGATTCAGCAGGGACGGTATCCGCTGGGAGATCTCCGATGAGCCGGTTGACATGCAGGGCGCGTGCCCGGAGGTGGCGAAGCGGGACTTCCGCTACGATCCGAGAGTGTGTTATATCGAGGACAGATACTATGTGACGTGGTGCAACGGGTACAGCGGTTATCCCACCATAGGTCTGGCGTATACGTTTGACTTTCAGACCTTTTATCAGAGAGAAAACGCGTTTTTACCGTTCAACAGAAACGGGGTGCTGTTTCCGCGCAAGATACAGGGAAAGTACTATATGCTGAGCAGGCCGAGCGATAACGGGCACACGCCTTTCGGGGATATTTTTATAAGTGAGAGCCCGGATCTGACCTATTGGGGACGGCACCGTCTGGTGATGGGGACGATCAGGGGAGACGAGTCCGCATGGCAGTCCACAAAAATCGGTGCGGGAAGCGTCCCGATTGAGACGGATGAAGGGTGGCTTTTGATTTATCACGGCGTCATTCATACCTGTAACGGGTTTGTCTACCGGATGGGCTGTGCACTGCTTGATTTGGAGGAGCCATGGAGAGTAAAGAAGAGAACGAGAAACTATATTTTAGGACCGCATGAGCTGTACGAGTGCGTGGGCGACGTGCCGAATGTGGTATTCCCCTGCGCGGCGCTCGCGGACGCGGCTACGGGAAGAATCGCCATCTATTACGGATGCGCGGACACAGTGACAGGACTGGCATTCACTACGGTGGACCGGCTGATGGATTGTATGGAATAAGAAAAATGCCATAAAACTTTGACGGAGCGATATAAGGAGGCTGAAATGTATTTTTTAGATAAGAGAGTGAATGTCATCTGCGCGGAATTAAAGAAACTAAAGGTAAAGCAGAAGTTCGACATCGAGAAATGGGAGTATAAGGAGGGAAACTATTTCCATCCTGCGGACGCCATGGCGGACAGCGTGCCATGGGAGACATTTGACTGCCGGAACATGCACTGGTACGGCAAGGACCGTCACTACTGGTTTAAGACCGTCTACCGTGTGCCAAAGGAGCTGGACGGCAAGCGGATGTGGCTTCATGTGGGCACCCAGATCGACGAGTGGGACGACGCCAAGAACCCGCAGTTTCTCCTGTTTGTGAACGGTGAGGCAGTGCAGGGCATCGACATGAACCATCGGGATGTATTCCTGTCCCCGTCGGCCGTGGCGGGAGAGGAGCTGACGCTGGAGCTGCAGGCTTACAGCGGGACGCTGCACACCGAGTTTAATCTGGTCACCCAGATGCGGGAAATCGACCAGAACATTGAGAAACTTTACTACGATCTTTGGGTGTCTCTGGCTGCCTTTTCCAGAATGGAGGAGGATGACAAAAACCGCAAGGATATACAGGAGATCTTAAACACCACCATTAATTTCCTCGATCTTCGCACGCCTTATTCGGACGCCTTCTACCGGACGCTGGAGGAAGCCTCCGCTTATATCGACCGGGCGTTGTACTCCGATATGGCGGGTTACAAGGATGTGATCGCAACCTGCATCGGCCATACCCACATCGACGTGGCGTGGTGGTGGACGGTGGAACAGACGAGGGAGAAGGTGGGACGCAGCTTTGCCACAGTCCTTAAGCTGATGGAGGAATACCCGAATTATAAGTTTATGTCCAGCCAGCCCCAGCTTTACGCCTTTTTGAAGGCACGCTATCCGGAGCTTTACGAGAAGGCGAAGGAGCGGATCAGAGAGGGGCGCTGGGAGGCGGAGGGCGGCATGTGGCTGGAGGCCGACTGCAACCTGACTTCCGGAGAATCTCTCGTGAGACAGTTCATGCACGGCAAGCGATTCTTTAAGGAAGAGTTCGGCGTGGATAACAAGATTCTGTGGCTGCCGGATGTGTTCGGCTATTCCGGGGCGTTGCCGCAGATCATGAAAAAGTGCGGCATTGAATATTTTATGACGACCAAGCTGGCATGGAACCAGTTTAACAAGATACCAAACGACACGATGATGTGGCGCGGTATCGACGGTTCCGAAGTGCTGACCCACCTGATCACCACCCTTGGCGTCAGCCAGCCCATCAAGGATTTCTTTACGACCTATAACGGTATGCTCCACCCCGACTCGATTATGGGCGGCTGGATGCGCTATCAGAATAAGGACATCAACAATGACATTCTGGTGTCCTACGGCTACGGGGACGGCGGCGGCGGCCCGACAAGAGAGATGCTGGAGACGTCCATCCGCATGGAAAAGGGCGTAAAGGGAATCCCCACCGTGCGCCAGGCGTTCGCACGCACTTACTTTGATGAATTGAAGGAGCGCGTGGCGGACAACAAGAGACTTCCGGTGTGGGAGGGAGAGTTCTATTTCGAGTACCACAGAGGGACGCTTACATCCATGGCCAGAAACAAACGTTCCAACCGCAAGTCGGAACTTGGTCTGATGGAACTGGAATTTCTGGGCGTATTGGCGGCGAAAGAGCTGGCATATCCGGTGAAAGAGCTGGATGAGATGTGGAAGCTGGTGCTGTTGAACCAATTCCATGATACCCTGCCCGGCTCTGCCATCCATGAAGTATATGAAGTGACGAAGAAGGAGTACGCGCAGCTTGCAGAGCAGCTTACACAGATGAGCGGGGAGCGCAGACGCGCCATCGCAGGCGAGGGCGAGGCGGTCACCATTTTTAATCCCATTGGCAGGATGCGGGGAGATGTCGTCAATCTGGGTGCATTTGAGGGCAATGCCATCACGGACGGAGAGGGCAATGTATATCCGGTGCAGAAGACGAAGGAGGGCAGCGTTGCCTTTGTGAAAGGTCTGCCGTCAAAAGGCTATCAGTCCTTTGTGGCGTTTGATGCGAGGGAGATGGATAAACCTTTCCATCTGAATGGAGACAGGGAACTGGAGACTCCTTTTTATACCGTAAGACTTGATGAGAACGGTATGTTTACGGGTATCTATGACAAGGATAACGACCGTGAGATCGTACAGCCCGGCAAACAGGCCAATCTGCTGCGGATGTATGAGGATAAGCCGATCTACTTCGACAACTGGGATATTGATATTTACTATACCGAGAAATTCTGGGATGTGGATCAGGTGGAGCGCATGGAATGGACCGAGATGGGACCGGTGCGCGCCGTGCTGGAGATCGACAGAAAGGCGTCCAACTCCACGTTCAGCCAGAAAATCATATTTTACGCAGCCAGCCGCCGCATTGACTTTGTCACCCATGTGGACTGGAAAGAACATCAGACGCTTTTGAAGGTACATTTTCCGGTGACGGTACATACCGATGAGGCGACCTTCGATATCCAGTTCGGCAGCCTGACCAGAAAGACGCACCAGAACACAAGCTGGGATGTGGCGCGTTTCGAGAGCTGCGGGCAGAAGTGGATGGACCTGTCGGAAGGACATTACGGCGTTTCCCTGTTAAACGACTGTAAGTACGGTCATTCCGTGAAAGATTCCAATATGGCGCTGACGCTCATCAAGTCCGGCACGGAGCCGAATCCGGTGGCGGATCAGGAAGAGCACGATTTCACCTACGCGATCTATCCCCATGCGGAGGGCTGGCGGACAGCCGGTACCGTGGATGAGGCGTATAAGCTGAACCAGCCGCTCACAGCCCTGACGGGCACACAGGGCGGAAAGAACTTCTCCTTTGCCGGCGTCTCGCACAGCAATGTGGTCATCGAGACGATCAAGCAGGCCGAGAACGGCGACGGTGTTGTGATCCGTATGTACGAGTCGGAGAACGCCCTCACCAAGACGAAACTGACGGTAAATATGCCCTTTGAAAAGGCGTATATCTGTAATCTGCTGGAGGAGACAGAGAGCGAAGCGGCTGTGTCCGGCAACTGTGTTGACGTCGTGCTGAAACCCTTCGAGATTGTGACGGTGCTTCTGAAATAGAAGGCGGAATTTTTATGAGATAAAAAGAAAAGCCCCCGTACCTGCGATTGATGCGGTAACGGGGGCTTTTCTTATAGGGGAGGATAAGTATTTCTTATCTTTTGCTTAGTATCATTGTTGCCTGTTTTGCGGGCTTTATACACTTTCTATAAAAATTTTCAAATTTTTTCTGCTGGTAAGTTTTGAAAAGGTTTACCTTACATCACAGATCAGATAAGACACAGATTAAATAAATAAGAATGAATGTTAAACGGTCTGCTTTCCAAACATTTCAAAGTATTCCTGCGCTTTTTGAAGCGATACGTCGAGTTTGTTCTGGAGCCTTTGCAGAATAGCCGGACGGGGACGGAAAACAGAGTGGGAATAAACAAATTTACATATTTAAAGTTTCGTGGTATTGACATATTTGCAAGGCTTGCGTATAATAATAACAACAGGTAGGAAACTACCTTAAAAGTAGTCCGCTCCCGGTTATGCGGATAATAAGTTGACCGTGAAAACGTGGTTCGCTCCCGGTCATGCGAATAATAAATAGACCGTGAAAAAGTTTTTTAAGCCTCTTGCCCTAAAAGGCAGGGGGCTTAAATTGTACAGGGAGAAAAGCCGCTTATGGAAATTGTGACGGGAAGCCTGTATTTTGTGTCAGATGATTTTTTCGCAAAGATACAAGACCCCTATCTGAAAGCCAATTATGAGGACACGAAGCGTCCGCATTACTTTGCGTTCAGAGACAATAGAACGGGGTTGTATTGGTTAGTGCCATGCAGTTCAAAAATAGAAAAATTTGAACGTCTGGTAATGAAAAAGCAGGAGCAGCACAAGCCTACAGACACAATTAAGATTGTGAAAATCTTTGACCGTAAAACGGTGCTTCTTTTTCAAGATATGTTTCCTGTGATCGCAAGATATATAGATGGTCAATATATCAAAGGCGGTCGGCCCGTAAGGATTGCAGATCCAAAACTGATACAGGAATTGGAGAAGAACGCAAAGAAAATAATCAATCTGCTATATAGAGGGGTACGCTTTACGCCAACGCAGCCGGATATCATCAAAATTGAGAAAATCATGTTAGAGGAATTGCAGGGTACAGAAGAAATACCTGAATGTTTTTCTGCTGAAATTACCGGAGCGGGCGCATCATAAATATAATTTTACTTTTCGGATGAAATGGTATATACTTAGTAGCAAATGCGGCGACGCATGGACGGCGGCGGAAATCACAGAAAGAAACGCCGGCCGGGAATACAGGATAAAGGTGGTACAGTAAAATGGCATTATTACAACAATGGCACGATATGGCATATTCGGAGACGGCGAACAAGGGAGATCTGCAGAGACTCTGGTCTGACTATTTCCAGAAAGAAAAAGAAATCTATGCACAGCTTTTAAAGACCCCGGACAAGGCGGTAAAAGGCACGGTCAAAGAGCTTGCGGATAAATACGAAGTGGATCTGATGACCATGACAGGCTTTCTGGACGGCATCAACGACAGCTTAAAGAAGGCGAACCCCATTGATGAGATGGAGGAGGACACGAAGGTAAGTCTCGGCTTTGACAAGGAGCTGCTCTACAAGAACATGGTGGGTGCCGGTGCGGACTGGCTCTATAATCTGGAGGAGTGGAACGAGATCTTCGATGAGGATAAGAGAAAGGCTCTTTACAGGGAGCAGAAAGAGTCCACGACTGTCCATAAGGACAAGAAGATTTATCCCAACGATCCCTGTCCGTGCGGCAGTGGCAAGAAGTATAAAAAGTGCTGTGGGAAAAACGCATAGGATAGAAAGAAAGTTATGTAAACTTAATTCCGGACTGCCGGACGGTAAAATTTGCGAAGTAAAATTTTACCCTTTACTTTTGGATGTGTCTGGCATAGAATAGGAATAGAATTGACAGGATAACACGTTGACGAGAAGAGTAGGATGCGAAACGCAGCAGAGAGAAGCGCCCTGAGCTGAAAGCGCTTTTGCGGGAAACATTTGAAAACCGGCTCTGAGTGGCTTTAATACGGCCCGCTGACTTACGTTACAGTCGAATGAGAGGTTTCGTGCCGCGAAAGGCGCACGGAGCAAGCGAGGTGGAACCGCGTAAACATACGTCCTCTGCACAGTCTGACTGACAGTGCAGGGGACTTTTTGCGCGTATAAGCAGAGTCGGAAACCGGAAGAAACAGTCTGTATGCTTGTATGCAGGAGTGACGAAGCCGGTTTATGACGGGCAACGCGAATGAGAGATGTGAAGCAGCTCGAATCTGCTTGTATGCGCGCGGGCGGAAAAAGAATCAAGGAGGAAAAACGATGGAACTGACTGAATGGAAAGAAAAGGCACTCGACACAGTAAAAGGGGAGCTTACCCTCAAAACACTGGATTTCTGCCTGATCGGGGCGATTTGTTTTCTGGCCGGAATCTGCATTGGCATGATTGCAGCGCCGCTTACTCACGGCGTTACGGTTCAGGTTTTTTCAAACAACAGGAATAACGGCAGCGGAAACGGCAGCAAAAACGGGAACAATCATGGTAATCAGTATGGTGACTTTACAGAAGACGAAAATCTGTAAAATGACCGGTTAGAAAGACAGGAAAAGTGAAAAAGGAAAAGGCAAAGACAAGACATATTATGGAAAGGATGATGAAACATGAAAATTACTTTGAAAGATGGTTCGTTTAAAGAGTATGCACAGGCTATGAGTATCTACGATATTGCGCTGGACATTTCGGAGGGGCTTGCCCGCGCGGCCTGCGCCGGGGAAGTGGACGGAAAAGTGGAAGACCTGCGCACCGTGATTGACCGGGATTGCAGCTTAAACATTCTTACGGCCAACGATCCGGAGGGACTTAAGGTAGTCAGACACACGGCATCCCATGTACTGGCGGAGGCGGTGAAGCGCCTGTTCCCGGAGGCGAAGGTGACCATCGGTCCCGCCATCGAGGAAGGCTTTTACTATGATTTCGACGCGGCGCCTTTTTCCAGAGAAGATCTGGATAAACTGGAGGCGGAGATGAAGAAGATCATCAAGGAAGGGCATAAGCTGGAGCGTTTTACCCTGCCGAGAGCCGAGGCGATCAAGTATATGGAGGAGAGAGACGAGCCTTACAAGGTGGAGCTGATTCAGGATCTGCCGGAGGACGCGGAGATTTCCTTCTACGATCAGGGCGGATTCGTGGATCTGTGCGCAGGGCCGCATCTGATGAGCACGAAAAACATCAAGGCGTATAAGCTGATCTCCTCCTCCATGGCATACTGGAGAGGCGATTCCGACAGGGCGCAGTTACAGCGTATTTACGGCACTGCCTTTTCTAAGAAGGAGGAGCTGGCGGCATATCTGGAGCATCTGGAGGATATCAAACGCCGCGACCACAACAAGCTGGGCCGTGAGATGGAGCTGTTTACCACGGTTGACGTGATCGGACAAGGTCTGCCCCTGCTTTTGCCGAAGGGCACGAAGATGGTCATGAAGCTGCAGCGCTGGATTGAAGATCTGGAGGACAAAGAGTGGGGCTATGTGCGGACGAAGACCCCGCTTATGGCAAAGAGCGACCTGTATAAAATGTCCGGTCATTGGGATCATTACAAGGAAGGCATGTTTGTGCTGGGAGACGAGGAGAAGGATAAAGAAGTGTTTGCGCTCCGCCCGATGACCTGTCCTTTCCAATATTACTGCTACAAGAATACCCAGCATTCCTACAGGGATCTGCCGATTCGTTACGGCGAGACGTCCACCCTTTTCCGTAATGAGGACTCCGGCGAAATGCACGGCCTGACCCGTGTGCGCCAGTTCACCATTTCTGAGGGGCATCTGATTATGAGGCCGGATCAGATGGTGGAGGAGTTCAAGGGATGTATCGCGCTGGCGAAACATGTTATGTCAACCTTGGGACTGCTGGATGATGTGACCTGGCATCTTTCCAAGTGGGATCCCGAGAACCCGGGAAAATATATCGGTGAGCCGGAGGTATGGAACGAGACGGAGGCGCATATCCGGAGCATTCTTGAGGAGCTGGAGCTTCCCTTTACGGAGGATGTGGGCGAAGCGGCATTTTACGGGCCGAAGGTGGATATCAATGCGAAAAACGTGTACGGCAAAGAGGATACTATGATTACCGTGCAGTGGGACGCGCTTCTGGCGGAGCAGTTTGACATGTATTACATCGACCAGAACGGCGACAAGGTGCGGCCGGGCATTATCCACAGGACATCCATGGGATGCTATGAGCGGACGCTGGCGTGGCTGATTGAGAAATATGCGGGCAAGTTCCCCACATGGCTCTGCCCTGAGCAGGTGCGCATCCTGCCGATTTCCGAGAAGTATGAGGCCTATGCCGAGGAGATCAGAAAGGAGCTTGCGCGAAACGATATCGATGTGACCGCTGACAACCGCTCTGAAAAGATCGGATTTAAGATCCGCGAGGCGAGACTTGCCAAGGTGCCTTATATGCTCGTGGTGGGCGCGCAGGAGGCGGAAGACAAGACGGTGTCCGTCAGAAGCCGTTATGCGGGCGACGAGGGCGTGAAGCCTCTGCAGGAGTTTATTGACCAGATCTGTAAAGAGATCAGGACGAAGGAGATCAGACAGGAGATGCCCCAGGAAGGATAAGGCGGGAAAAGGACTGGCGGGCACAGGCGTGTGCCGGAAGGAAAGCCGCAGGTGGAAACATCAGGAAGAGGTGTGGCGGTCGGGCAGAAAACGTCAGTCCATGTCAGATGGAGTGCGCGCGTATGAGTTTCTGGAAAAAAATGACAGGCAGGGATATGGCGGGATTTATCCTGTTTGTGTTCAGTCTGGTAATGCTTGGCAGGAGTTTTTCCCTGTGTTTTAGCAATGATATCTGGTATGATGAGCTGTTTACCGTGGGGATGGCAGAGCATTCTTACGGTGAATTGGTTCGCTTTACAGCGGCAGACGTGCATCCGCCGCTGTATTATTGTATTGTCAAGCTGTTTGCGGATTTATGTAAACTATTTACGCCGGGCGTAGGAACGGTTATTCCGGCGAAGATGGTGTCGGTGCTGCCGTATTTTATTTTGTTGATTTATGCGGTTACTTTTATCAGAAAGCGGTTCGGCATCTTTGTGGGCGGGCTGTTTTTGTTCTGTGTGACGGCGATGCCCCAGCTTCCGGCCTATACGGTGGAGGTGCGGATGTACGGCTGGGCGCTCCTGTTTGTGACGGCGGCTTTTTTGCACGGCTATGCGCTGGCTAGATGTTATGTAAACCGGAATGCAGAGCCGGAGAAGGCTGCAGCGGGCGTGGCGTATGGCGGCAAAGGAGCAGCGGAGCCGGATGCTGCGCATGGCAGCACAGGAGCAGCGGGGCAGACCGTGGCGCATGGCAGGCGTGATGCGGAGGAACCGCAGGCAGGACGGCTGGTACAGGGCAGCCGGCTCCACGGTGCGGCCCTCGTCATATACGGGCTGGCGGCGGCTTACACCCAGTATTTTGCCTGCGTGGCGGTTGTGATGGTTTACCTGTTTCTTCTGCTGGCATTCTGGTTTCAGGACAGGCGGCGGGTCAGGGAGTGGCTTTTCTATGTGGCGGTTTCCGTGATCTGCTATGTGCCGTGGCTTTTTGCGCTGGCGGGACAGCTCGGTGCGGTCAATGAGAATTACTGGATTCTGCCGCTGACCTGGCGGTCCCTTGGGGGCTGTGTGAAATTCCTGATGAAACCGGCATTTGCCGACGACAGGGTGAATACGGTTCTGGCGGTAATTTTATTTGCTTCATACCTCGGATTGTGGTGTCGATGGATGTTAAAACTCTGTCATAATGGCAGGGAAAACGAGAAAACCAAGGAAATAGAGGAAGAAATTCGGGAAACAGACGGAACGGAAAAGATACAAAATGACGGGGCAAAGGAATGGTTTCTCCTTGCCACAGCGGGTATCGGCGTTTTGGCAGGTCTGGTGGCGTTCGGGTTTGCGGCGTCGTTTCTGCTTCGTCCCGTTTTCGTGTACCGTTATATGATACCGGCGCTGGGATGTTTCTGGCTGGGGTTTGCGCTTTGCCTGAATGAAGTATTATGTAAACCTGTAAGCAGACGGAAGGGCAAGACCTGCGACGGTCATACGGCGGGAAAATTATGTAAATCTGCCTTTGCGCAGTCATCCGCTGCCTATTATGCGGGAATTGCGTTGACGATTCTGGTTACCGTGGCCGGTCTGCGCGATTACCGCGCGTTTATGGGTGAGGAGGAATATAAAATACGGCTGATGGCTGAGACGGAAGCCGGGCTTGCCATGATCGGAGCGCAGGACAGCGTTCTCTATAATTTCGATCAGGTGCAGGCGGTGACGGGCTACTATCTGCCGGAGACGGTGGAACGGTATCTCTGGCAGGCGGAGGGTGAGACGCTGATTCAGGAAATCACCTCATCCTGCGGTACGGTGGAAGCGGTGGAAGAAATGCGTGAAATGCTCTCAAAGACAGGGGAAGACGGGCAGGAGAAAAATCTCTGGTTTATCGGCAGTTTTAACAGCCGGGAGGACATCGTGGCCGAATGGCGGCGTGACGGGCTTGCGGTGGAAGAAATGGGGAGTTTTCTGCTGGAACGGTACTGGTTTAATCTGTATAAAATTTCATAAGACCGGACATAATACCTGAGAGAAGGCCGATGAGGGCAGACGCAAATCGGAAATTTGTGCCGCCTCTTCGTGACAAGTCATTCAGATAGGAGGTAATTATGGCGGAATTAAAATGTGGCGTGGAAAACTGTAGTTACAATCAGGAAAACTATTGCTGTAAGGGCGATATCATGGTGGGAGGCAGTCATGCCTGCGACTGCGACGGCACTTGCTGCGAGAGTTTCTCCCAGAGGCGCGATAACGCGTATGTAAGCTCATTGGAACATCCCTGCCGCACGATCAGTATTGACTGTGAGGCGGAAAAGTGTGTGTACAATTCCAACTATAAGTGTCATGCGGAGCATGTGGATATCAGAGGCTGCGGCGCCTGCGACTGCAAGCAGACACAGTGCGCGACCTTCCGGGAGGCATAGGATACCGGTTTCGGGTGAGCGGTTTTCGCTTCGGAAGCACCTTTCGGATGTGCTTCCGGATGCGCGTTTAATATAGCGTTGCCAGTTTGGAAATTTTATATTACAATGGATATGTTGGACGCAGGCCGTTTGGCTTGCGTCCTCTGACGATACGGGAAAGGCAAATGATAATGATGCATGGAAAAAAAATAAAATGTCTCCTGCTGGCATTAACCGTGGCTGTTTTGGTCGGATGCGGAGACGGGGAGGCTGTACATACAAGCGCGGAACCGTCGGAAGCGGCCGGGGTGTCTGACGGCGGCACCGCGGACGGGCAGGAAGAAACTCTGGCAGAGGAAATGGAAGAAGAAACCGGAGAAGACGCTGGGGAAGATGCCGGAGAAGGAGAAACGCCGGATACGGACGAAGGCGGGGAGCCGGTTACCGGGACAGATTTTATGGCTCCGGTGGAAATGGATGAAACGTTGAAAAACCAGCTCACGGAAGAAATGCTGGAGGAAAACGAGATGGATATTTCCGTGGTGGAGAGCGCGCCCGTCACCAAAGGATGCAGCTTTACCCTGCCGGAAGCCTTTTCGGAGTCGGAGGATATCGAGGGCATGTATGTGACCAGACGTTATCCAATCGACGCTTCTACGATATATTATGTAGCGCTTGGCAGAGACGTGGCGTTACAGCTTATGACGGAGGAAACCTTCAAGGCGCAGGCGGAGGAAAATTTCCGCAAGGAGTATGGGGAAGAGATCGAGGTGACCATCGACAGTTTCGAGAGCATTCGGATAGACGGCTGTCCGGCTTTTCGCATTCTGTGCCACTATCAGGTGGGGGACACACAGATTTCCCAGTTGGAATATGCGATCAACGCGGACAAAAGCTATGTCATTACATACTCCCAGACTTCCGACTATGACCGTATGGAAGAATATGAAGCGAGCGCGGAGACGATTCATCTGGAATTTTAAAGACATATTTTGGAAATCTGATAAAGTCTGACTGTACAGGCGGCGGTAAATTTTACAACCCTTCATGAGGTCATAAAAAAGTATGACTTAGGGATGCTATCCGTATCGGCACGTTTGTGTCGTGATGCATTACACTTTTAAATGAAGGAGGATGAAGGAAATGAAAAAATTTGCAGCACTCGGTTTAGCGCTGGCGCTCACGTTCTCTTCCAACGTATGTGCGGCGGAGACGGTTGTGCCGGAGGACCGGTTTCCCGAACTGGAATCACTGGCAGAGGCGGCCGGAAAGACACTTCCGGAGTATACTTCCAACGCGGTGAGCGGGGAGAAACTGTTTGTCAGAGATTGGAGCACGAAGATCTCGGACATCGCTTCCGGAAGCGATATGTATATCGCGGGCGAAAAGACCAACGCGACCTGCGTTGTGGATAAAGTGGATTACCAGACAGCTCTCTACGCCGTGAAAAAGGGAAGGGACGTTGGCGGACAGGCGTTAGTGGCAGCGAAACTTTCCGCGCCGGGCGTGAATCTGGCGGACGCGCAGGTAAAGCTGTATGTGGAGGATATAAAGGCAGGCGACGCGATTTCCGTTTATAAGTGCGTGAAGGGCGAGTGGGAGCCTGTGGCCGTTACGGCGGTGACCGACGGTTATGTGCAGGCAGCTTTTGACTATCAGGGCATTTATGCGGTCATAAAGACAGACCCAACGAAGCCTGTAAAATAAAAAAACCGTTCCATTAATTATAAAGGGAACAAAAAACAGTTCCATTAAAAAAAGCGGTTGACATATACATGCACTGTATGATATAGTGTCAACTGTGCGAGAGCACAGACAACCAAGCAGAGCATCCGCTCTCACCTTGCAACGATTTTAGTTCGCAAGCGTTCATAGCCTGTTTCGCGCCGTCAGGCGTAAGTTTTATCGGGCATTTATGAGCGGGTGGATAGCAAGGCTGTCCGCTTTTTTTGCGCGTATAAGCAGAGTCAGAAGAAAGTTTTCTTATGGGAGGGTAAAACGATTAGCGACTTATTTATCAATGAGCAGATCAGAGACAGAGAAGTACGGGTGATTGGCGTAGACGGGGAACAGCTCGGCGTTATGCCAACAAGGGACGCGATGAGACTTGCGGAAGAAGCAGGAGTGGATCTGGTGAAGATCGCGCCTACGGCGAAGCCTCCTGTTTGCAAGATTGTGGACTACGGCAAGTTTAAGTATGAACAGGCCAGAAAAGACAAGGAAGCAAAGAAAAAGCAGAAGATTGTTGAGATCAAGGAGATCCGGCTTTCTCCCAATATCGACACCAACGATTTGAATACGAAAGTGAACGCTGCCAGAAAGTTTATCAGCAAGGGCGACAGGGTGAAAGTTACCCTGCGTTTCCGCGGTCGTGAGATGGCGCACATGAATACGAGCAAGCATATTCTGGACGACTTTGCGGAGGCTCTTTCCGATATCGCGGTGATGGATAAGGCGCCGAAGGTGGAAGGCAGAAGCATGACCATGTTTTTAGCTGAGAAGCGCTGAGCGCTCGGTTAAAATAAATGATATCCCGGGTTGATATCTCGTAACAGGAATAAAAATAC